>SVHD01000082.1 GCA_015056015.1 Clostridiales bacterium | reverse complement strand
GCCTTCAGGCGCAGCTGGTATTATTGCCTTGAAGGCATGGTGCATACCACCAGCTTAGCTGGTGGTTTTGATTTTATGCTTTCGCATGGGGACGCGGGATTCATCAGGCAAAAATAATTGACGCAAAGGAATTTGTGCGCTATAATGAATTCGACAAATGAATAGCCGGTGTATCTGCGCAGCGATGCGCGGCTTGATTTCTTTGAAATCAAGTTATAGGAATCGGATGAAAGTTCCGGGCTATCCCAGTAACCGTGAAGCTGATGAACGCACGAAGGAAGCCACTGCGAAAGCGGGAAGGCGTGCAAGTAAAATGAAGCTAAGCCGGGAGACTTGTTTACACCGTGAAATCAATCATTCCCCTGGGGGTGGGATATGCTATTTGGGTTAACGGCTTTTTTCGGCGCGCAGAAAAGGCTGTCTGCCTGGTTAGTGTTCCTCAGGGAGGGACGCTTTTTTCTTTGAAAAAACGCCCTCTCGCTGATTCATTTGATCAAAATTGAGGAGGGACTAACATGTCCAAAAAGCTCGTTTCTCTGTTCCTGGCGCTGCTGATGATCTGCAGCATGGTAAATGTGACGGCGGAAAATAACACCATCACCGTGACCGATATGTTCGACCGGGAAATCACCATCGAAGGCCCTGTCACCCGCGTCATCGCCATGGAGCCCAGCGATTGCGAAATCCTGTACGCCCTCGGTTGCGGGGATGCGTTGGTTGGTCGCGGCAAGTATTGCGACTATCCTGCCGCCGTACTGGAGGTGCCTGCTGTTCAGGCAGGCCAGGAGCTTAATCTGGAAGAAATCCTGGCGCTCAATTCCCAGGTGGTCATTATGGCTGATATGGCCCAAACCAAGGAACAGGTTACTCTGCTGGAGCAGAACGGCGTAAAGGTCATCGTGACAGATGGCAACAACATCGAAGAGGTATATGAAAATATTCGTTTGCTGGGCAAGATCATGGGCAAGGAAGCAGAAGCAGAGGCAGTCATCACCGATATGCAGAAAACCTTTGCTGATGTTGCGGCCAAGAGCGAAAAGACCGAAAAAACCATCTACTTTGAGGTCATGCCACTGGAATGGGGCCTGTGGAGCGCCGGGGCCAACACCTTCATGCATGAACTGGCCGAAATCTGCGGCATGAAGAATGCTTTTGCCGATATCGAAGGCTGGCAGCAGGTGAGCCAGGAGCAGGTGATTGAGCGCAATCCCGATTACATCGTGCTGGTAACCGGCATGGGTGAAACCGCCGTGGATGAAGTGATGGGCCGCGCAGGCTGGGAAAATATCACCGCCATTAAGAATGGCACCGTCTACAATGCCGATTCCTATGCCATGACCCGCCCGGCCCCCCGGCTGGCGGAAGCGGTTGTAAATCTTTATAATTTCCTCAACGGCGTTACCGAGTAAAGCACATCAACCATCCGGGCAGCCGGTTTGATCGGCTGCCCATTTCCTGAGATATAATGAAAAAGATTTCTGAACACTTTTCCTGGCGGACATACTTCCTGTTTGTGGCTATGCTGATTGCCGCCATGCTGCTTTGCATTTGCGTGGGCAGTGTGAATATTCCGCTCAAGGATACTGTCACCGCCCTGTGGAATGGCCTGTGGGGGAGGGAAATCCCGGCAGGCATCTCCGGTAGTATCATTCTGAATGTGCGCTTGCCCCGGGTGCTCAATGTGGCATTGGTGGGGGCGGCCCTGTCTTTGTGCGGCGCAGCCATGCAGGGCCTGCTTCGCAATCCCCTGGCGGATGGCTCCACCCTGGGCGTATCCAGCGGCGCATCCCTGGGGGCGGTGCTGGCCTTGGCCTTGGGCATTACCATTCCCGGCACAACCTATGGGGGCACCATGATCATGGCCATGCTGTTTGCTTTCATTTCTCTGGCGGCAATTCTGGGCCTGGCCTATGCGCTGGATCGATCACTGACAACCAACAGCATCATCCTCATCGGCGTGATTTTTTCCATGTTCGCTTCCAGCGTGATCAATCTGGTGATTTCCTTTGCGGAGGATCACATCAAATCCATCACCTTCTGGACCATGGGATCGCTGGCCGGCACGAATTTCGGGCATACGCGCATCCTGGGCATTGCGGTACTGCTTTGCGGCGGCGTGATCCTGCGCTATGCCCGGGAGCTGAATGCATTCGCTATCGGCGAGGACAACGCACGTCACATCGGTGTGAATGTAAAAAAAGTGAAGCTGATCATTCTCATCACCGTTTCTGTGCTGATTGGCGTATGCGTATCCATCTCCGGCACCATCAGCTTTGTGGGTCTGGTAATGCCGCATATGGCCCGGATGATCACCGGTCCCAACCACAAACGGCTGCTGCCTTCGTCCATGTTTTCCGGGGCGATTTTCCTGCTGCTGGCCGATCTGGTGGCCCGTACTATCCTGCGGCCCATTGAGCTTTCCATCGGCGTGGTCACGTCGCTGGTAGGCGCGGTGGCTTTCGTAACCATTTTCTACCGCACCAGAAAGGCCAGGTGATGCGGATGCTGAAAGGAAATCACATCACCGTGCGCTACGGTGAACATACCGTTGTGGACGATCTGAACTTTGAATTGCATGAAGGCCAGTGGCTGATGCTGGTAGGGCCCAATGGCGCTGGAAAATCCACGCTGATTGAAACCATCTCCCAGGGCGTGCCATACACCGGCGATATCATGCTGGAGGGGAAAAATGTCCGCCGCTACAAGCCTGCCCAGCTGGCCAGCAAAATCGGTGTGCTGGCCCAGAAAAACAGCGTGGGCTATGGCTATTCCGTGGAGGAAGTGGTGGCCCTTGGGCGCTATGCCTATACATCCGGCTTTCTTTCTTCCCGCGATGACGACGGCAAAATGCAGGTGGAAAAAGCCCTGGAGGCAACCGGGCTTACCGATCTTCGCCGCGCCAGCGTGCTCACCCTTTCCGGCGGCGAATTGCAGCGTACCTTTCTGGCCCAGGTATTTGCCCAGAATCCCCAGGTGCTGATTCTGGATGAGCCTGCCAATCACCTGGATCTGGTGTATCAGAAGCATATCTTCTCCCTGATTGCGGAGTGGCTGAAGGCGCCTGGCCGCGCGGTGATGTCCGTTGTGCATGATTTGAGCCTGGCCCGCCGCTATGGCACGCATGCCGCGCTGATGAATCGGGGAAAATGCGCCGCTCAGGGGAAAATCAATGATGTGCTGACCCCGGAAAATCTGCGCAGCGTATATGATATGGATGTATACGCCTGGATGCAGGAAATGCTTGCGCAATGGCAATAACGCCATGATGATATTTCCCTGACAGAATGAAAAAAGCAGCGTGCCCAATGGCACGCTGCTTTTATTCTTATTGCTTTTTCAGGGCGTGGATGTGCATCAGCCCTGCAATTTTTTCACAACATAGTCGCCCACTTCCGCCGTGGTTGCATGCCCGCCCAGATCGGGGGTCAGCACGGCAGCCTCGCAAAGAATTTCCTCAATGCAATCAATCAGGCGATCAGCCCAGGCGGAATGGCCCAGGAATTCCAGCATTTGGCTGGCGGACCAGATTGTTGCCAGGGGGTTGGCCTTGCCCTGGCCGGCAATATCCGGCGCGCTGCCATGGATGGGTTCAAACATGGAGGGGAAACGACGCTCGGGATTCAGATTGGCGCCTGCCGCCAGGCCCATACCGCCGGCGATGGCGGCCCCCAGATCCGTCAGGATATCGCCGAAGAGATTGGAGGTGACCACCACTTCAAAGCGCTTGGGATCCTTCACCATGAACATACAGGCCGCATCCACCAGATAGGAATTTGTTTTCACTGTGGGATATTCTTTCCCCACTTCTTTGAAAATCTGATCCCAGAATACCATGGAATAATTCAGCGCATTGCCTTTGCTGATGCTGGTAAGGGTTTTATTCTGGGCTTTGGCCAATTCGTACGCATAACGGATGACCCGTTCGCAGCCAACCCGGGAGAAAACGCCATCCTGGATCACGACCTCGTTGGGCTTGCCTTTGAACAGCCAGCTGCCGCTGCCGGCATATTCGCCTTCGGTGTTTTCCCGGACGAAAATCATATCAATATCTTCCGGGGCAGCATCCTTCAGGCTTTGCGGCGCGCCCTTCAAAAGCTTTACCGGCCGTAAATTGATATACTGATCAAAGCTCTTGCGGATTTTCAGCAGCAGATCCCAAAGGGAAATATGATCCGGCACGCCGGGCGCGCCCACGGCCCCCAGGAAAATGGCGTCAAATTTTTCTAACTGACTGATGCCGTCATCGGGCATCATTTTTCCCGTTTGCTTATAATATTCGCAGCCCCAGGGAAAATGCTCAAAGTCGAATTGAAAACCGCCGTCAAGCCTGGCGACCGTTTCCAGCGCCTTAATGCCTTCTGCAATGACCTCCGGGCCGATGCCATCGCCGCCAATGACTGCAATACGATATGTTTTCATATATTTTTCCTCCATGTGATTGATAGGATTGAAATGCGATGCTTACCATGATTTGAATTATAATGAATCATTTTCCTTTTGTCAATGAATCGTGGATTGGAAAGAATAGGCGCCGGCCACACCATGGAAAATGGCGATTTTGTTTTTTTCATCATATCCGGCAAAGGTGAGTCCTTCTACATTTTGGTATCCCTTTTGGCCATTAATGGAAAGCAAATCCATATTCTGTACTGGCAGGAAGATGGAAGCGCTGGTGTTGGCGGGGATCACGGCATCATAATGCCAGGCGTTTTCCTCGTAATGCATATGACTGATGATTTTGCCGTAGATGGATTCATAGGCAGCCTCCACCTTGGGCAGCGCCTGATCCGGTCGGGGCCTGAGGAGAAAATGCTGGAAGCCGGGCCGGCCTTCATCATAGCTGATGCCTGCCATTCCCCGGAACATCCAGGCCACAACAGAGCCATAGCTGTAATGATTAAAGGAATTATTATGGGGCGCCGGGCCGTAGAAACCATCCTCCACCGTATAGGCATTCCATCTTTCCCAGATGGTTGTGGCCCCCTGATCCACCGAATACAGCCAGGAGGGATAGGCATGCTGCAGCAAAAGCCTGTATGCCAGATCCGGGCGGCCGATCTTGGTCAGGGTATGCATGATGATTTCCGTGCCCAGAAAGCCGGTGCCCAGCTTATTGCCTTTGCGCTGAATATTTTCGACCAGCTGCCTGGTCACGGCGGCCACGGATGCATCATCGGGCAGCAGATCCAGATACAGCGCGTGGAGGCATACCGATTGCACATCTTTATCCAGCGTGCCATCCGGATTTACATAATTGCGCTGGAAAAGCGCCTTTTCCGCCTGATAAAGAGCTTCGTATTTTTCAATTTCTGCCGGTTTTTTGCCAATCGCCCGGGCAAGCGTCGCCATGATCCGGGCGTCCCAGGCATAGTAAGCAACGCTCAGCCGATCGGATACCGCCTGGCTGCTGTCCTCGGGGGAGAGCCAGTCCCCATAGGCCTCCACGCTTGGCCCTTCCGGGCTGTTCAGCGTGCCATAGTTTCCGCCCATGCCATGGGTATTGGCCATGTAGGTATCCATATACAGGGTCATGGCGTCCCAGTTTTCTTCAATAACGGCAGTATCGCCGTACATCAGATACAGGAACCAGGGAATCAGCACAATGGCGTCTGCCCAGCCCACAACGCCCCAGCGCGCGCCGTATTTATAGCCGGTGGGCGCAACGCCGGGAACGGAACCGGTGCGCGGATCCTGGGCGTCCCGGATATCGACCATGTATTTTTCCAAAAAGCTCTTGGAATCGTTGAGATAGCATCCCGTCTCGGCAAAATTCTGGGTATCGGCTGTCCAGGCCTGCCTCTCATCGCGCTGGGGGCAATCGGTGGGCACAGAAAGATAATTGGAATACATCCCCCAGCGGGCATTGGCGATGAGGCGGTTGACGTCCCGATCCGAGGTGATAAGATGGCCGGTATCCCGATGGGCGGAAGTGACCACCTGCCCTGTGATTTTGTAGAAGGTGACCTCCTGATCCGCAGTAAGCTCAATATACCGGAAGCCGTAAAAGGTAAAGGAAGGATGATAGCATTCTCCCTGCTTGCAGCCACTGGCATAGTAAATCGTCCGGCCTACAGTACCGGTATTTTTATTATAATTGAATCGATAAAGGCTGCCCTCCGGGCCGTCATTTTTCCGGGAGAAGCGGCCGTTGTTATCGTTGATCATTTCGCCATGCAGGACGGAAATTTTTGCGCCGGGCAGGGTTTTAAGCTGCAGATATTCCCAGCCGGCGAAATTCTGGCCGAAATCCACCAGCAGCGTTTGGCCCGGCCGGATGGTTACGCCTTCGCTGTCCAGGGCATCCCAGGTGTTTATTCTGTTGATTCTGCCATAGCCATCCTCATTGGCCCCGATGGCCCCCTGATAGACCGTGATTTTTTTCGGCGCATGCTCAAGATCATCCCGCACGGTAACCGGAACGCCATTCCAGGCGCAAATTTTGCCCGTGAATTCCTTATTGATTTTGACAGGAGTCCAGCGGCTGGCATCATATCCCGGCAGCATCCAGGATTGATCCACCCCGGCGTGATAAACTTCGCCCTCCCAAATTCCCGTGCCCTCCTGCACTGCGGAAGCACGGCAGGCCGACCAGCGCCCATCCGTATTGATTTCCTCGCATTGCCCATCCCGATAGGTGATCACCAGCTTGGCCATATAGGCATTTTCCCGGAAGATCAGATGATCCGGCATCATATACTGCACCACGTTGCCGTTCCACCAGCCGCTGGTAACCACTGCGGATAATACGTTTTCCGCATCGCTTGTCAGCATGGCGGTAACATCATAGGTGCTGTAAAATTTGCGATCCTCCATCTGAGTATAGCCGGGCTTTAATTCTTCATAGCGGATTTTCCCATCTTCCAGCAGCCGGCCTACCCGCACGCCGTTGATATAGCTTTCATATACCCCCAGGCCGGTGGTATACAGCCGGGCTTTGGCGATGGGGCCCCGAAGAGAAAACGCCCTGCGGTAAGCCGGCAGATTGCCCTCACGGGGAATGGCGCTTTCATCAATGGTAATCCACTGGGCCGGCGCCAGGGGATCATCCCCCAGAAAGCCCGTTTCAAAGGTGGATTGGGCAGGGGATAATTCTTCGCCGTTTTGATCCTTGATTTTTACGGATACGTGATAGGTTGTTGCGGATTGAAGCGCATATCCCGCATAGCGGATACCGACGGAACGATTGCTTTCCACCCATCCGGTATTCCATGCCGTTTCGCCCTGTTCATCTGTAACGGCAATCCAATAAGCCCTTTGCCCGGCGCCAATTACGGAGGATTGCATTTTCCAGCTGAAGCTGGGGTAAGGCCGGTCGATGCCCATGGGCGCATATAAATCATTGATTCGCAGATCGTAAATAAACGCTTTGCTCATGATGATTACCTCTTGTATACAATATCAAGTCATGAAAAGTATAGCATAAATTGCAGGTGCGCGCAATGAACGATGAAAAAACCTCTGCCCAAAGGCTGTTTTTTGCGCCTGGCAATGCACCAAAGCCGGCCATAAAAAAAGCTTCCTCGCTTTGAGGAAGCTTTCCTTTTTATGCCGGAATATTTTTATTCGGCTTTCATCATGACGCCGCTTTCCTGCAGGGCTTTTTGCACCAGGGCGAAATCTCCGTGGAAAGCCGCGGCCAATCCCGCCGCCTGCCCGGTAAGGCAGCAGGGGCCGATCACCCGGGATACATGCCAGCCCATGCCCTCTGCGCTGATGCAGCGGCCGGCGGCATAAAGATTTTCGCAGTCCGGATGATACAGGCTGCCAAAGGGCAGGACGTATACATTCTTTTTCTGCAGAAAATCCGGAATCATGCCGATGGTATTTTCTGTATTTTCATCCGGCGCAGCCCGGAAGGTGGCATCGCCCACCATTCTGCGCAGCATGCGGATTTGCGCGATGGCGGGCAGGGAAATGATTTCCCTTTCCTTGGGGTTTTCTTCCGCCAGCTTTTCCCGCATCAGCCGCTGGGCCTGCAAAATCCATTCCGTTTCCTGCCATCCGTCGGAAACCGCGCAGGGGGGCAGGTTTTCCGGCTGATTCTTTCCATTCAGGGATGCGCCGTAATTCTTTCTGCCTCGTACCAGATAGGGGGTATTTTCCGAAAGCGCCCGGTGAAGGTTTTCCCGGCGCACGGTATCGCCGATCATGGTATGATAGTTTTCTCCTTCCACGCAGGGAAGATCCGCCAGGAAAAAAATCTGGGCGGAGCCGGTGGCGTCTACAAAAGCGTCCGCTTCAATTTTTTCTGTTCCCCCAAGATGGGCGATGGTAATGGAACGAATCCGCTTTTCCGTCCGTTCTGCCGCGATTACCTGGGCATCCAGCAGCAATTCCACCTTTTCTTCTTCCAGCCACTGTGGCAGGGCAAGCATCATCGCTTCCGGAGAAAACCAGCTGGCCAGCCGCCCATTGCCGCTTTGCCAGCCATCCGGGATATTCTGATAGCCGCAGGCAATGGCCCGCTGGAAAAATTCATCCGCCAGACCGCCCAGAATCTTCCGGCCCAGCCCATCGCAATAGGGCTCCAGCCAATGGATACGGCCCAGAGTGGCCAGGCCCCCCAGCAGAATCTGCTTTTCGATCAGCAGGGTCTTTTTTCCGCAGCGGCTGGCAGCAATGGCGGCGCAAATGCCCGCCACGCCGCCGCCGGCCACAATTACATCATATTTTTTCATAGTTCCATTGTTTCTCCGATTTCAAGCTTCCGTACGGGAATATTTTCCGCCCCCATAACGGCCATGAATTCATCCGCCGTTACGCCGCCGGGCAGCACGCCGTAATGGAAGGGCACCACCAGCCGGGGCGAAATGGCCTTGACCATGCGCAGGGCATCCTGCTCATTCATATTTTTTCCTACGCCCGCATTGAAGCAAAGGAAGGCGGCATCCGCTTCCTTGGGCACCCGATCCTGCACGCCGCACAAAAGGGCGGTATCCCCGGAGAAATAGAGGGTCTTTCCCTCCGCTCGCACCGCATAGCCCAAAGACCAGCGATCGGAATGAACGGCGGGCAGGGCCTCGATTTCAAAGGGATACAACTGGGCCTTTTCCTCCGCCCGCAATTCGAAAAATACCGGCGCGAAAGGCAGCAGCGCCCGGGAAGAGGGCGGCCCCGCCAGAATCAGACCGGGATGGGCGGATAAAAGCAATTCCACCGTTTCCGGATCGGTATGATCAATATGGCAATGGGTGAAAAGCAGATAATCCGCTTGCGCCTGAATCCACTTAGGATCAACGGGGCAAAGGCGATGCCGATCCTCCCGCTTTTTTCCCAGCGCATCGGAAAAATATGGATCCAGCAGCAGGGCCTTTCCTGCGCTTTCCACCCGGAATCCGCTTTCCCCATACCAGGTAATTTTCATGTTTTCACCGCCTTGATTCGTGTT
>SVHD01000081.1 GCA_015056015.1 Clostridiales bacterium | reverse complement strand
TTGGGTTTGATGCTGCTCACATTCAGCATCATCTTTACGATGTGCTTTGTACTGATCAAGCTTCTGCCCATCCCCACAACTGCGCTTCCCGGACAAGATCCCGAGATTGTCATGAAAACGCTGGAGGGCCGTGGCTGGATCACCAACATAAAAGAGGGTTCCAACGGTGTCTGGACTTATGACAGAGTGCCCATCATGATTCAGTTTGGTATCTATATCAAGCGAATCCTGACCCAGGGCGACTTTGGTATCGCTACCACCTACGGCGAATATCTCAACATGAATCTGTGGCAGGTGTTTGTCAATCATCTGCCCCCCACGATCCTGATCAATATCTATTCCACCCTGATCGGCGTGCCGATCGGTCTGGCTTTGGGTATTATTGCCGCGCTGAAGAAGAATAAGTGGCAGGATCAGGTCATCAATATTTTCATCATTCTGCTGATCTCCGTTCCCTCCATTGTTCTGGCGCTGATGATTCAGTATGTGTTTTGTTTTAAGCTGGGCTGGTTCCCGCTGACCATGTCAGTCAGCAATGAATACTTTACCTGGCCGGTATTCCGTTCCATGCTGCCTGCTGTATTTGCTCTGTGCCTGGGGTCTATTGCCGGCTATGCCCGCTACACCCGCGCCGAGCTTTCCGAGGTTCTGACCGGCGAATTTATGCTGCTGGCGAGAACCAAGGGCCTTACCAAGCGGCAGGCCATCTATCATCATGCAATGCGCAACTCCATGGTCGTCATTTTCCCCTCCATTCTGAGCGAGTTCGTTTCCGTTCTGTCCGGTTCGCTGATCATTGAAAAAATGTTTGGCGTCAACGGCGTAGGCGGTCTGTATCTGAACTCCATTACCTTCCAGGATTATGACTTCTTCATGCTGTTGTCCGGCTTCTACACGTTGGTCAGCCTGACTGCAGGTATCGTAATTGATATCAGCTACGGTTTCATTGACCCGAGAATCAGAATGGGAGCGAAGTAATGATGGACAATAATACAAATAATATTCCCATTGAGAAATTTCAATTTGCTACCAGGAATGACCTGTATCATGACAGCAAATTTGAAACCAAACCCGCAAGCTATTTCCAGGGGGCATTCCAGCGCTTCAGCAAGAATAAGGGCGCTGTTGTTGGCGGCGTGGTCATCACCGTTCTGGTGCTTTTCGCGATCCTCGGCCCCTTTTTCACTCCTTTCAAGCCCGCGTATTACGATATGGTCTACGCATACGTGTATCCCAAGGTGAATCTGTTTGCAGAAAGCAATATCAATTTCTGGGATGGCTGCAAGGAGAAGAATACAAACTACGTCGGCTACCTCAAGGATCTGGCCCTTGCCACTGAAACCGGCAGAGAGGTCATCAAGAATGGCAAATACGAGGTCAGCGAGGACGGATCCGTCTATTCTTACCGCTACGATACCTATTACGGCGTCGGCTTTGGTAAGTATAAGACCATCTCTGTGGAAGAATTTAAGGACATCCAGGAATATCAGAACAGAACCGGAAGACAGGTTCTGTATCCTGTTGTCAAATCTTCTGACAGACCTACCCTTGAAAAAAATAAGTATGACGCCAATGTCTACTATGTAGTAGAGAATAAGAAGGCCTCCATTCTGCGTCCCAAGCTGGATAAGGAAGGCAACATCATTCCTAACTATTGGAAGTATGAAGCCGGCAAAGCCAGCTCCACCATTCCTGAATACACCTCCCTCAGACTGGAAGGCGAGGATGGTTTCCAGGAAAACGGCAAGCAGTATTTCTACGCTTATGGCCGAAAAGTGGACGGCGGTATTGAGGTCAGAGCCGAATACTATGAATATTATATTTATCGGCATAATGAAGTGCTCAAGGATGGCATCACCGAGCCTACCTTCATCTTTGGCACCACCCAGACCGGTAAGGATATCTTCGCCTGCCTGGCGTACGGCGCCCGTTTCTCCTTCATGTTCGCAACGATCGTTGCCCTTGCCAACTTTATTTTCGGCGTTATCTGGGGATCTATCTCCGGTTACTGCGGCGGTAAGATTGACCTGACCATGGAACGCTTTGCTGAAATCCTGGGTTCTGTCCCCTCGATGATTGTTATCACCCTGCTGAAGTATCACATGGGCGCCTCCAGCCAGGTGCTGGTGCTGTTCATCGCGTTCTTCCTGACAGGATGGATCGGCATGGCGGGCCGTACCCGTATGCAGTTCTACCGCTTTAAGAACCAGGAATATGTTCTGGCGGCAAGAACCCTGGGCGCGCGGGACTCCCGTATTATGTTCAAGCATATTTTCCCCAACGGCCTGGGCACCATCGTTACCAGCGTCGCACTGGTCATTCCCTCGATGATTTACACTGAGACTAGCTTCACCTATCTGGGTATCATTAATCTGGAAGCCGGCAATACCACTTCTGTCGGTACTCTGATTGCAGCGGGCCAGCAATCCATCATGGCCAACGCCGGCTATGTGGCCCTGTTCCCCTGCCTATTCCTGATTCTGTTGATGCTTAGCTTTAACCTGTTCGGCAATGGATTGCGCGATGCGTTCAATCCTTCTCTGAGAGGAACGGAGGATTAAGCATGAATAAAGAAATTAAATTGTCAGTAAATGATCTGAAGATCTCCTTCCGTACGGACGCCGGCAAGGTTCAGGCCGTACGAAACATTTCCTTCGATCTTTACAAGGGTGAAACCCTGGCCATCGTGGGTGAATCCGGTTCCGGTAAATCTGTTACCTCCAAGGCTATCATGGGCATTTCCGCCGGCAACTCGATCTATGAGGGCGGCGAAATTCTCTATGACGGCCAGGATCTTACCCGTATCCCCGAGGAAGAGATGCATAAGCTGCGTGGCGATAAGATCGCCATGATCTTCCAGGATCCTCTGTCCTCTCTGAACCCCATCATGCGCATCGGTAAGCAGATCACCGAGGCAATGCTGCTGAAGAACAAGGCAAACCGCAAGGAAGGCCGCGTTACCTTCAACAAGACGCTGGCGGTGCTGTCCGATACCATCAAGAAGGCCCTTGCCGAAAATCCCCAGGCGGGCGTTTCCGCTGCGGAAGTCGACAAATATATCAAGACCTTTGATGATTTCAATATTCAGGCCATCAAGCTTGAAAACAGCTATAATGCGGCCCGGACCGCGGCGGAAGAAATGATCGCCGTGATCGAGGATCTGCTGTTCATGACTGAAAACAAGCAGAAGGTCGACGTGGTGTCTTCCCTGAGCCTGGTCAAGAGCAGACTCAAGGAGATCAACGACAAATACTTCGCCGCCGGATACACCGATGTGCTGAAGGAACATGCGGCTGCCGTTGACGGCGTTGCCCGGGCTGAACGCGCCAAGGTATCTGTGCTTGATATTGCCAAGAATTTCCTGAGTAACAATATTTCCAAGCGCGAAGCATCCCCCGAAACGGTTGAAACCCTGAAAGCGCTGAAGAAAACCGCTCAGGAAATGCTGGGGCGGCCCCAGTACAATTTCTTCCGGATCGGCTATTATGTGTACAAGCATCCCGAAACGGATCTGAGCCAGATGCCCGCCAATGAAGCCAACGAAATGGCCATGAAATTCCTCAATGAGGACTTTATGGATTCCTTCATGGTGCTTGTCAAGCTGGCCGTGCAGTATTCCTTTGAAAAGACCATCGAAAACAAGAAGCACGCTGTGGAGGATATCGAAGAGGCGATCAGCTTCTTCAGAAACGGCAAGTTTACCGCGCAGGAGGCTGAAAAGGTCTGCAAGCGCGTAAACAACAGCGTGGCCGCTGCCATCGATCCCCTGGCCATTGTCAAGGATAACGTGGCCTATACCTTTGGCAGTGCCTTTGAGCGAGAAGTGGAGAAGTACTTCTTCTACATCAAGAACAATCCTAAGGAAGAAGCCCGCTTCGCCCGTCAGACCGCCCAGAGAGAGGCCCTGCTGGCCAAGGGCAAGAAGGTGGACTGGAAGATCGTTCCCAAGTCCGTTATCGAGCCTGAAGTTCAGATCGAAACCATCGTTTCCGTCCTCTCCCGCGTAATGAATAAATTCAAGGCAGATATTGCCGCTGTCGGCAGCTTTGATGCGGATAAGCGCTGCCTGGAGATCGTTGATTTCCTCAAGGAAAAGGCCTCTCAGGTGGTTTATACGCTGACCAAGCGGATCGCCAAGGAAAAGGCCATCAAGCTCATGGAAGAGGTCGGTATTCCTGAAGCGAGAATGCGTTACCGTCAGTATCCCTTCGAGTTCTCCGGCGGTATGCGCCAGCGCATCGTGATTGCCATCGCCCTTTCCGCCAACCCCGATATTCTGATCTGTGACGAGCCCACTACGGCCCTGGACGTGACCATCCAGGCCCAGATCCTGGAATTGATTAACCGCCTGAAGCGGGAACGCAATCTTTCCATCATCTTCATTACCCATGACCTGGGCGTCGTGGCGAATATGGCGGATAGAATCGCCGTTATGTATGCCGGCAAGATCGTTGAATACGGTACGGCTGAAGAAGTATTCTATGATCCTCGGCATCCCTATACCTGGGCGCTGCTTTCCTCCATGCCTGACCTGGATACCAACGAGAAGCTGGATGCGATTCCCGGTACTCCCCCCAATATGATTTATCCTCCTGTGGGCGATGCATTTGCCGAAAGAAATAAATACGCAATGGAAATTGACTTTGAGATGCAGCCGCCCATGTATGAGGTTTCGCCCACGCATTACGCTGCAACCTGGCTGCTCCATCCCAATGCACCCAAGGTGGAAATGCCCAAGATCATTACCGAGCGTATCCGGCGAATGAAGGAAAGGGGGGTCAACCATGGAGCATAATGAAGTATTGTTGAAGGTGGACCACCTTTGTCAGTATTTTCGTTTAGGACGCAAGGATTTGAAGGCCGTTGATGATGTAAGCTTCGAAATCAAGAAGGGTGAGTCTTTCGGCCTGGTTGGCGAATCCGGCTGCGGCAAAACTACGACTGGCCGTTCGATCATCAAGCTGTATAACATTACCTCCGGCAATGTTTACTTCAAGGGTGAAAGAATCGGCGCCGGCATTCGTTCTTATCAGGACGCCATCTCTGCCGCCCGCGCCGATGCTGCCAGCAAGATCAAGGCCCTCCGCGCTGAAAAGGATGCGGATGGCTTCAGGAAGGCCGAGATCCAGGAAGAGATCAAGAAAATCAATAAGGAACTTGGCGATGTTGTTGACAGGAACCGCGCGCTGATCAGGAACGCCAGGGCCAACAACAAGGATGTTGACAAGAAGTATGTTGCATCCCTGCTCAAGGCGCTGGAGAATGAGTATACCCAGAAGTTCGAGGCTGCCGCCGGCAATACCGAGGAACTGGCTGCCCTCAAGAAAGAATACAAGAACCGCTGCCGCGTGGCAAAGAAGAGCAAGCTTATTACCCAGATCCAGATGATTTTCCAGGATCCCATCGCTTCTCTTGACCCCCGCATGACCGTCCGCGATATCATTGCTGAAGGCCTGGTGATCAAGGGCATTACCGATAAGGCGTATATCAACGAGAAGGTATACGAGATTCTGGAAATGGTCGGTCTGGTGCGTGAGCATGCGGATCGCTATCCCCATGAATTCTCCGGCGGTCAGCGTCAGCGCATCGGTATCGCCCGTGCCGTAATCATGCAGCCCGAGATGATCATTGCTGACGAACCTGTCTCCGCGCTGGACGTATCCATTCAGGCGCAGGTCATCAACCTGCTGAATGACCTGCGGGAACGGCTGGGCCTTACCATTCTCTTTATCGCCCATGACCTGTCGGTTGTGAAATACTTCTCCGACCGGATCGGCGTTATGTACTTTGGTAAGCTGGTCGAGCTGGCTGATTCGGATGAGCTCTTCAGGAATCCTCTTCACCCCTATACGAAATCCCTGCTCTCCGCGATTCCTCTGCCCGATCCCGTGTATGAGAAGCAGCGCACGAGAATCATTTACAATCCCATTGCGGAGCACGATTATACGGTGGATACCCCTTCCTTCCGTGAAATCGCCCCGGGCCATTTCGTGCACTGCAATGACGTTGAAGAGAAAAAATACAAGCAGCAGCTCAAGTAACTGGACGGACGGTTTGAAACAGTGAAACAGAAAACAAAAGCCGCATTAAAGAATTATGGTATCTGCGTTGGTATTGAGGTGCTGATTGCCTTCCTTGTGATTTGGTCAAAGGGGTTTTTCGCCCATAGCCTGGCGGTAAATCTTCAGATCTTATCCGACGCCTTCTTCGTCTCGGGCGTATTGATGACGCTGTTTGCAGGCATGATGTATGTCAGCGGAGAGGGCGCCCTTATCGGCATCGGCTTTGTCCTTCGAAATGTTGTCCTTTCCTTTATTCCCATGGGCCGGGCAAAGCACGAAGTATATGCCGATTACCGGGCGCGCAAACTCAGCAACGCAAAAAAGAGCAGCAATCACTATGTTCTTGTGTCAGGGCTCATCTTCCTTTTCATTGGAATTGTCCTCACGGTTATTTGGTACGTCGCATTTTATAACGTATAAGATGTGCCTGAAAAATAACAATTGAAAAACACCCCATTTGCCGAGCAGGAAAACTCCTGGATTGACAAATGGGGTGTTTTTCTGTGAAAAGATTTCCGGCGTATGGCAAAGAAGGATCTGCGCAGCCCATGCTCCATATCTGCAGCAGGGTAACCGCGCCCTCCATTTTCAGATGCAGATACTGATTCATGATAATGTATGCCAAAGCGATAGCTGGTAACTGAATCAATGAAATAATCGTTCTCCAGAGCCGGAGAACGATTTTTTCTATGATCTTATTGCTTTTTCCGGCAGCCATCCACCTGAATATTCTGGGCGGAGATATAGCTGGCGTCATCGCTGGCCAGGAAACAGATGGTATTGGCGAATTCGCGATGCGTGCCCGTTCGGCCCATAAACGCCAGTTCCGATGGCGCAAAACCATCCCGATCAGAATCGGCAGAGCTGACGCTGCCGGGGGAGACGGCGTTTACAAGAATGCCTTGATTTACCACTTCTTTGGCCAATGCCTTGGTGAAGGCGATGAGCGCGCCCTTGGTCATGGAATAATCCACCATATTTGCATTGCCATATACGCCCGCCACCGAAGCGATATTGATGATGCGGCCATAACCATTTTCCAGCATATTGGGCAGCACCGCATGAGAAAAATACATTGTGCCGAGAATGTTTACGTCGATAAAACGCTTCCACATATCACTGGTAGTTTCAACAAAAGGAATAAAGCGGCGCCAAAGGCCGGCATTATTGATCAAAATATCAATTTTTCCAAAGTGCGCCAGTGCTTGCCTGGTCACCTCATGCACATCGGCCTCATTGCTGATATCAATGGGAAATGCCAGCGCATCAATGCCCATATCCATAATTTCCTGATGAATCAATTTCAGCTTTTCCTCATCCATATCTACCAATACCAGATTCGCATGCAATTCGGCAAATTGCAGGGCCGTTGCCCGGCCGATAGCCGCCGCAGCGCCGGTAACGATCACAGTTTTTCCGGTGAAATCCATTCTTGCGCGCTCCTTTCAATATTCATTCTGTATGGGATCATTATACCGCCGGATTTCGGTATGGCAATGCTTCAAACGAATGAATTTAATGATTCCGATACAAAAATATGTAAATAGGGCGGATTATTTAATATTTTAGCTTGTTCTTGCTGAAATGATACTTTATAATAGGATCAGGAGCAATGAAAAAAGGAGAGCCTTCATGCAGCTTGATAATATTGTTTTATATCATGTGAAGCCAACCCGTTTCGTCTGGCATGGTCGCGGTGACAGGGTCAACATGCATAACCGTGAGCGGCATGGGATTGTGATCGTGCAAAGCGGAAGCTATCTGTATGCGGCCGGGGAAGAACGGGTCATATCCGATCCGGAGCATGTGATTTATTTGCCCAAAGGCGCCACTTATTCATCGCGCTGCCTGCAGGAGGATTGCAGCCTGCTGATCAATTTTGACTGCAATTTGCAGAATGAGCCATTATGCAATTTTTGCTTGAGGACAGATGCTGAAATTGTATCCCTGGCCAGGCGGATCGGAAATGAAAACAGCAATTTGCGCCGCATGAGCCTGCTGTATGAATTACTGGCCCGGATTCTTGACAGCAATATGAAACGCGGCTCATCCATCATCCGCCGGGGCGTGGAATATCTGGATACACATTTTGATCATCCGGAACTGAAAATGAGCGATGCGGCCCGGCAGGCGGCGGTAAGCGAGGTTTATTTCCGGAAATGCTTTACGGAAACGTACGGCATATCGCCGCTGCGCTATGTGCAGCAGCTGCGCATGAAAAAAGCCCAGCAATTGCTATGCGAGGGGCGGCGGACGGTAGAGCAGATTGCGCTTGAATGCGGCTACAAAAGCGTCTATAGCTTCAGCAATGCCTTTCATCGGCTGACCGGCTTTTCGCCGACGGGCTATGCCCGCGCAAGCAAAATGATATAAAAATCTGCCGCATAAAAGCATGCGGCAGAAAAAATGACGATTGCACGTTTTCCTTATTTCAGCATTTCCTTCAGTACGGGGATCACCTTTTCCGCCATACGGAAAAATCCCAGATCGGTGGGATGGCAACCATCCACGGTGCAATTATCCCGATCGGAATCGCCAAAGAAGGTTTCCCCATCGATAAAGCGGATATTCTGATCTCCGTTTTCCTGTGCCCGGCGCAGGGTTTCCATAATAACGGCCCGACGCTTCGTATTCTCCTCAAAGGCGACCTCTGTATAGCGGCCGTCGAAATCCGGCTTGCTCATCATCAGAATGGGCAAATCGGGCTGAGCTTTGCGGATGATTTCGTAGAAGGGATAATGGGTTTCCTGCAGATGCTCAACGCTGGGGGCGTTATGATCATAATCCAGCACAAAAAGGCTCATATCCAGGGAAGCGATATATTCCGCCATATTGGCTTCGCCCCGGGCATTGCCGGCAAAGCCCAGATTGATAAAATCGGCGTTCAGCGCCCGGGCGGCACGGGCCACATAATTAACCCCGGGTCGGGAGGCGGATGCGCCTTGGGTGATGGAAGAGCCGTAGAAAACGATGGGCTTTTCAATGGCATAAGGACGGGGCGCTTCCACGCAGGCATTTTCATCCACGCCGATTTCCAGCATGATCAGCCGATTGTAGGTGGGCAGATACAAATCCACATCCTGCATCATTTTTTGCTTGGGCACCATGCAGGTAAAGGGCTGTACATTATAATTAGCCGCCCGGCTGCCCCGGTAAATACCATCCACATAGCAATCCACGCCGGATTTGGCCATACAGCCCATATGATCCGCGGCAAAGGGCAGATTGCCCACCATCCAGCGCAGATGGATTTGCGCAGCATCGGTACGGAAACGCACCCGGCCGCCGGCAGAGTTGCGTGCCAGGCCGCTGACGCCGGGGCTGATGGTATCGATCACATCGTAGGGGAGACGGAAAAAATCCATGCCCTCTTTTACGGCCAG
>SVHD01000020.1 GCA_015056015.1 Clostridiales bacterium | reverse complement strand
GCTTGAAGCTGGACGGGACGCAGTCCCGACCTATGGGGTTCAAGAGGCCGGAGGTTCGAATCCTCTCACCCAGACCATCAAACCGACTTGCAGTGGCAAGCCGGTTTTTTGTTTGTTCGCAAAATGCTGGCAGTTTTAACCCGACGGAGATATGTATTTTAGGTGTACTTTTAGGAAGAAATCTGCAGATTATTTTGACTTCATATTGTTGTAATGATATAATACATGACGTATGTGAAAAACTTGTCGATTGATGAGGTACAGGAGATAATTATGGGCGTTATTGAAACATTATTGTTAACCACAGCCATTGCCGGCGTTGTAGGAACAGGCGTGGGCGGATTGATCGGCGCGCTGATGCAGAAAAACTCCAATCGCACAGTGAGCCTGCTTTTGAGTTTTGCCGGCGGGGTCATGTTGAGCGTAGTATGCTTTGATCTGATCATTGAGGCCATTGAAACCAATGTTGGATTGCCAATTGTAATCGGCTCCATCGCGCTGGGCGTTGGCATCATTTTTCTTCTGAATCATTTGATTGACAAAAAAACCAACCCGGAAGTGCCGCATATTGGCCCGGATCATCCCAAAACGGCCGATGATCTGGATGAACTGATTCACAGCGATCATCTTGGGCAGCATTATTCCCAAAGAGACAATCGTTTTGCGCTGTTTATTGCAGGAATTGTTATGGCATGCGCCATTGCGCTGCATAATGTGCCTGAAGGGATGACCATCGGCGCATCCTACGCCAGCAATAACGGGGTGATGGGCAGCGCGGCGTTGGTATTGGCGGTTTTGATCGGGCTGCATAATATCCCGGAAGGCATGGCCGTTTCCGTTCCCCTGATCAGCGGCGGTATGGGAAAAGGCAAGGCGGTGCTGCTGACCGCCTGTTCCGGTATTCCCACGATTATTGGCGCGCTTTTGGGGTATCTCCTGGGTGATATCGGGGCTGTTGGCCTGGCATTGAGTCTCGGGTTTGCCAGCGGTGCTATGCTCTACGTGGTGTTTGGGGAAATATTTCCTCAGGCGATCCTCATGTATCACAGCAAATTGCCCGCGTTCTTTTCCATTATTGGCGTTTTGGTTGGACTGATCATTATCTTCGCCTGAGTTAAAAGGCAAATAAAAATCCCGCTTGCAGGAGCGGGGTTTTTTTATGCGGTTATTCTGCCTGGAAGGTATCCTTATCGCAGATCAGGATGGGATATTCGCCGATGGGAAGGCCGGAAATGACCCGGGTTCCGGGATTCCATTCGCAAGCCTCAGGTTCCAGCACAATGCCGGTGAACAAATCAATCACCATAGGATTTTTGATGGCATTAGAAAGCAATTTCACTTCCGTGGAATTTTTCAGCATTGGGCGTTCTTCTTCGATGGGGATGGGAAGCCAGTAGACATTGATTTCCTTTCCTTCCCGGAGATAGGAAATGATGATGGGATCATATTCGTCATCCTTGGGTGCAGAAACCTCAATCTGATTATCCAAGAGTTCGCGCTTGCCGCTGAGGATGATGGAAAGGCGGGACATGGTATCATGGGCCTTCTTGGGGGTGTAAATAAGACCATTCAGAATCCCCTGACGTGCAGGCGTATTCTGGATATAGTTAGTGGCCATCTGATAAGGGCGTTCCATCATATCGGCGATCTGGAATTGGGAGGTGAGCTTCAGGCCCACTTTGAAATCCAGCAGGAATCGCCGCAGTTGCCATACGGCCTGACGATGCTCGCTGCCGCCGCCGCCCTTGCAGGCCCCGTGATACACCGGATGCCAGGAGGCATGGCCGCCTTCGCCCATCCAGAATTCCAGATTGCCCATGCCTTTTTCTTTGGCAATGGCGATGGTATTGGCATAATAGCCATTGTTGATAAGCTTTTCCGGATAGCGATCATAGGTGTGGAAGCAATAGAAATCCATATCATCGGGGGTCAGATTTTCAAATAATTCGGATACATATTCCGGCTTGCTGCCTGCAGTACAGGTGCCGATCTTGGCGTCGGGAATGACGGAACGGATGATGCTGCCGGTGAGCTTGATGAGCTCGGCCAGGGCCTTGGCGCTGGGTTCGCCGGGATACCAGAAATGAACAATATCCGATTCATTCCAAATCTCAAAATGCGTTACGCGGCCCTTGAAATGTTCCGCCAGGGCACGGACGTAGTTCTTCCAGCCTTCTACTACATAATCTTCATATAAAAGCGGCATGCAGCCGACGCCGGTGGGATTGGGGGTGTGGGGCATATAGGCGGGGTTGCCGTAGCCCACATTGAACCACGGAATCACGCCCCGGGCAAGCAGATTATCAACGTTGTCATCCAGCCAACCCCAATTATAAACCCCCTTTTCGGTTTCGCATTTGGCCCAGCCGGTCTGGCAGCGGGCATATTTGGCGCCGCAGGCAGCCAGGGGATTATAGCATTTTTCCGGCTTGATCATATCCCGGTCGATGCATTCAAAGCCGATGCCGACGGAACAGTCAGCGGGGATTTCGTGGGAATGGTAGGTTTTCATTTGCCCAAGATAGCGCATAAAAATTTCCTCCTCGTTTATTTATTTCTTTTTTACGCCATAGTAGCATTGTAGAATAATGGCGTTATTCCACTTCGAACGTATCCTTATCGCAAATCAGGATAGGATATTCGCCAATGGGCAGGCCGGAAATGACGCGGGTTTCGGGATTCCACTCGCAATCCTCGGGTTCCAGCACGATGCCGGTAAACAGATCAATCACCATGGGATTTTTGATGGCATCGGAAAGCAATTTGACCTGCGTGGCTTTTTTCAGTAGAGGCCGTTCTTCCTCGATGGGAATGGGCAGCCAATAGATGTTGACTTCCTTGCCTTCCCGAAGATAGGAAAGGATGATGGGATCATAATCGTGCTTCGGCGTGGAAATTTGAAGCTGATCTTCGATGATTTCACGCTTACCGCTGAGGATGACAGAAAGCCGGGACATGGTATCATGGGCCTTCTTGGGGGTATAGATCAGGCCGTTCAGGATGCCCTGACGCGCAGGCGTGTTTTGAATCAAACTGGTTGCCATCTGATAGGGGCGTTCCATCATATCGGCGATTTGGAATTGGGAGGTGAGCTTCAATCCAATCTTGAAGTCCAGCAGGAACCGACGCAATTGCCATACGGCCTGGCGATGCTCGCTGCCGCCGCCGCCCTTGCAGGCGCGGTGATACACCGGATGCCAGGAGGCATGGCCGCCTTCGCCCATCCAGAAATCCAGATGATTCATGCCTTTCTCTTTCGCGATGGCGATAATGCTGCTGTAAAAACCGGTGTTGATTAATTCTTCAGGATACTGTTTATAGGTGTGGAAGCAATAAAAATCCAAATCGGCAGGGGAGAGATTTTCAAATAATTTGCTTACATATTCATGTTTGGGATTGGAGGAAGTGCAGGCACCGATCCGGGCATCAGGAATCACAGAACGAATGATGCCGCCAGTCAACCTGATCAGTTCTGCATATGCCGCTGCGTCGGGCTCACCAGGATACCAGAAATGGACGATATCCGGTTCATTCCAGATTTCAAAGTGGGTGACGCGTCCTTTGAAATGCTCCGCCAGTGCGCGAACATAGTTTTTCCAGCCTTCCACCACATAATCTTCATACAAAAGCGGCATGCAGCCAACGCCGGTAGGATTAGGCGTATGGGGCATATAGGCAGGATTGCCGTAGCCAACATTGAACCAGGGAATCACACCGCGGGAAAGGAGATTATTTACAATATCATCCAGCCAGCCCCAGTTATAAACGCCCTTTTCGCGTTCACATTTGGCCCAGCCGGTTTGACAGCGGGCGTATTTTGCGCCGCAGGCTGCTAATGGATTATAGCATTTTTCCGGCTTGATCATATCCCGGTCAATGCATTCAAAGCCGATACCGACGGAACAATCGGCGGGAATCTCATGGGAATGATAGGTTTTCATCTGTCCCAGATAGCGCATATGTTGCCTCCTTAATTCGTTCATATTTTACAGTATAGCATGATTTGAAAAAAAGAAAAATATCAGAATCAATAAGAAATTTATCAATTTCGCGCATTTTTTATTTGCAATGCATGATTGACCGTCCGGCAAGCGTTTCTTGTTTTTTTTATTCATCCCTGTTATAATGAGCGTAGACATTGATAAGGGAGGTAACATTCATGAGTAAATATGATGTGGCAGCATATATATGGCCTGCTTACACAGGCGATGAGAAAAGAACGCGGATTTTCTGGCCGGAAGGCATGGGGGAATGGCAATCCGTTCGCTCGGCCCAGGCCAAGTTTCCTGGGCATCAATGGCCCAGGAAACCCCTTTGGGGCTATGTAAATGAAGCCGATCCGTTTGTGATGGAAATGGAAATAGAGGCAGCCGTTTCCCATGGCGTCAATGTATTCATTTATGACTGGTATTGGTATGACCGTCGGCCTTTCCTGGAAAACTGTTTAAATGACGGCTTTTTAAAGGCGCGGAATAATCAGAAGATGCGCTTTTACCTGATGTGGGCCAATCATGACGCCCTGATGCTGTGGGATAAGCGCAACAGCCATGATGGCGACACCGTGGTATGGGGCGGCGGCGTGGATGAGACAGAATTCAGGCGCGCTATGAGCAGGGTAATTGAAAAATATTTCCACCTTCCCAATTATTACACGATCGACGGAAAGCCGGTTTTTATGATTTATGATGTGCCCAAGCTGGTAAAAGGCCTGGGCGGAGTTGAGAACACAAGAAAAGCCATTGCCTGGTTTAAGGAAGAATGTATCCGCCAGGGTCTTCCCGGGCTGCATCTGCAATTTACTGTCTGGAGCGATAAGGCCAGCAATATCAGCGGTGTGGACGGAGGCAAGGATACCCCGGCGGAACGCTTCTGCGATCTGGGCTTTGACAGCACCAGCCATTATCAATTTGTTCATTTTACCAATGTGGACAGGAATTATGAAGAAGTGATTCCCGATGTAAAAAAGGAATGGGAACGCCTTGAAACGAAGCTGACCATTCCCTATTTCCCGCATGTTTCGGTAGGCTGGGATAATAATCCGCGCTTTATCAATTTTAAGCCTCGGGTGATGAAAAATTGTACGCCGGAGAATATTGAAAAGGCACTGCGGATGGCGAAGGAGTATGTGGATTCCCATCCCAATCAGCCGCCCCTGGTGACCATCAATAGCTGGAATGAATGGACGGAAACCAGCTATCTGCAGCCGGATGACCTGTATGGCTATGGCTATCTGGAGGCCATCAAGCGGGTATTCACGGAGGAATAAGACGCATCCATGACCAATGAAAAAATTTGGGAAATTGCCTTGCGTCAATCTGCCATTGACTGTAATTGCACCCCGGAAGATTTTTTATCCGGACGGAGCATTGTAGTTCCTTCGGCGGAGCATCCACAGGCGCGGAAATATCTGCCGCTGCCCTTTGAATGCAATTTTACCTCCTATGGCAGCTGCGTGGTGGCACAGACCAGCCCGCGCCTTGAGGAAGTTGCACGGAAGTACATTGAATCCTATCCCGTGGCCCATTGTTTTGAAACGCCCAATCTGCATGCACTGGATGATATGCTCCAGCCGTTTGGCATGAAAATCTGCTTTATGGCGGAATACTTTCTTCCTGATCCGGATGCTTTGAAACCCCTGCCCTGCGATTACAGGCTAAAGATTTTATTTCCCGAGGATTTTTCGGGACTGTATGACAGCGCGCATTGGAAAAATGCCCTTTGCGCCAAGAGGAAACATCTGGATATGATTGGCGTGGGGGCCTACGACGGAGAAAAGCTGATCGGGCTTGCCGGTGCGTCTGCCGACTGCGAAGAGATGTATCAGATTGGAATTGACGTGCTGCCTGAATACAGAAGGCGGGGGATTGCATCGGCCCTTACCAGTCGTCTGGCACTGGAGATTTTAAACCTTGGCAAGGTGCCGTTTTATTGCGCAGCCTGGTGCAATCTTGCCTCTGTCCGCAATGCCATCAAATGCGGCTTCCGGCCGGCCTGGGTGGAAATGACAGCCCGGACAAAGGAATTTGTGGATCAGATGAATGGCTGCTCGGATACGTAAAAAAGATTCAAAAAAATGTGAAACTGTCAAGGAAAAGTGCTTGACATTCACGTGAAAACGTGTATAATGTATGAGGCGTCAGGTAATTCGCCTTGACAGGAGGTAGGCATGGAACGGAAAGGGCTTTCTACGATGGAAAAAAAGGTATCCCTTTCCTGGCTGCTTGCCTTCTATGGGGAAATGCTGACGGAAAACCAGCGGGAAATCTCCCGGCTCTACTGGGAAGAGGATTTTTCCCTGGCAGAAATTGCCCAGCAATTTTCCATCAGCCGTCAAAGCGTGCATGATACAGTCAATCGCACGGAAAAACAACTGGAAAACATGGAAGAAAAGCTGGGGCTGCTTCGCCGGTTTCAGGCCGTGGAAACGGGATTGAGGGCCTGCGAAGAAGAATTAAAGCAGATTACCGCTACCGGCGAAAGCAAACATCACCTCGACAGCGCGCGGCAATTGATTGCCCAACTGCTATTTCAGGAGGAAGAATAAATGGCGTTTGAAGGGCTTTCTGAAAAGCTGCAAAATGCATTTAAAAAGCTCACCGGCAAAGGCAAGCTGACGGAGCAGAACATCAAGGATGGCATGCGGGAAGTGCGCATGGCGCTGCTGGAAGCTGACGTCAACTACCTGGTGGTCAAGGATTTCATCAAGAAGGTAACCGAGCGCTGTGTCGGCACCGAGATTCTGGCCAATCTGAATGCCGGGCAGCAGGTTATCAAGATCGTAAATGAGGAATTGACGGCCCTGATGGGCGGCAGCAACGCCAAGCTCACCTGGTCTCCCGCCGTTCCCACGATCTATATGCTCTGCGGTCTGCAGGGCGCCGGTAAAACCACCATGGCCGCCAAACTGGCCGGACTTCTCACCAAGCAGGGCAAAAAGCCCATGCTGGCCGCCTGCGATATTTATCGTCCTGCCGCTATCAAGCAGCTGCAGGTGGTGGGTGAACAGGTCGGGGTTCCCGTCTTTGAAAAGGGCACCCAGAACCCTGTAAAAACCGCGAAGGAAGCCATCGAATACGCCCGGTATTATGGCCGGGATGTGTTGATCGTCGATACCGCCGGCCGCCTTCACATTGATGAAGGGCTGATGCAGGAACTGCAGGACGTCAAGGATGCCATTCATCCCCAGGAAATTCTGCTGGTTGTGGACGCCATGACCGGTCAGGATGCGGTGAATGTTGCCAAATCCTTTGATGAAAAGCTCAGCATCGACGGCGTGATCATTACCAAGCTGGACAGCGATACCCGCGGCGGCGCCGCGCTCTCTGTGCGGGCCGTCACCGGCAAGCCCATCAAATTTGCCGGTACCGGCGAAAAACTGGGGGATATCGAACCTTTCCATCCCGAGCGGATGGCGTCCAGAATTCTGGGCATGGGCGATATTCTGACGCTGATTGAAAAGGCCACCGAAACCGCCGATCTGGAAGCGGCCGAAAAACTGGCAGCCAAGAAGAATCCCACCGATTTTGATCTGAACGATTTCCTTGATCAGATGCGTCAGATCAAAAAGATGGGCCCGCTGCAGAATGTGCTCGGCATGTTGCCCGGCATCGGCAGCAAGCTCAAGGATGTGGAAGTAGATGAAAATGCGCTGAAAAAGCCGGAAGCTATCATCTGCTCCATGACCCTGAAGGAACGCAAGAACCCCGGCATCCTCAATGCTTCCCGCCGCAAGCGCATCGCCGCCGGCGCAGGGGTTACCGTGCAGGATGTCAACGCCCTCATCCGTCAGTTTGAACAGATGCAAAAGATGGTCAAGCAGATGATGGGCAACAAACGCGGCGCCATGCGCGCCATGCGGAATATGAATTTCAGATAATTCCGCTTCAATCATTCCGCGGTCATCATATTCAGTATGATTACCATAGATTACATTTCAAAATCAGGGAGGAACAATTACCATGGCTGTGAAGATTCGTCTCAAGAGAATGGGCATGAAAAAGCACCCCTTCTATCGCATCGTTGTTGCGGATGTGCGGAGCCCCCGCGATGGCCGCTTCATCGAAGAAATCGGTTACTATGATCCCATGAAGCAGCCCGCCGAAATCAAGGTGGACAATGAAAAGGCTGCTCAGTGGATGAAGAATGGCGCTCAGCCCACCGATACCGTCCGCGTTCTGCTCAAGAAGTCCGGCGCCATCGAAGGCTAATTTCATCTGCTTCGTAAGCAAAGAAAGGGAAATCCATGCGGGAACTCGTCCTATTTCTGGCTAAATCCCTGGTCGATCAGCCGGATGCCGTGCAGGTAATGGAAACGGAAGGCCCTGAAGCGATCATTCTTGAGCTTTCTGTTGCCCCGGAAGATATGGGCAAGGTCATTGGCAAACAAGGGCGTATCGCCAAGGCGATCCGTACGGTTGTAAAGGCCGCTACGGATAAGAATGCGAAGCCTGTGTTTGTGGAAATCCAGTAAGCCAGACGGGCGGCAAAATCATGCCGCCCGTTTTTTCTCTTTTACTATCCTGATTTGGAGGTCTATGGAATGTTAGCTGAATACTTGCTGATTGGTGAAGTGCTTCGTCCGCAGGGAATCAAGGGCCAGGTGAAGGTTCGCCCGGACACGGATGATCCCTATCGTTTTGAGGAACTGGACTGGGTATATGTAAAGAAGGGCGACGCCTATGAAAAGGCGGAAATCGCGGATGTGAGCGTTCGGGATGACGGGGTTTATCTTCGCCTGGCCGGCGTAAATGATCGCGATGCGGCAGAAAAGCAGCGGGGAATGATGCTCTATGTGGATCGTGCCCATGCACGCGAGCTGGAAGAGAACGAAACCTTTATCTGCGATCTGATCGGCTGCAAGGCCGTTGATTTGAGCGGCAATGAAATCGGTGTGGTGAAGGATGTATTGCAGCCCGGCGGAAATGACGTCTATGTAATCAAAACGCCCAAGGGTGAAATGCTGCTGCCTGCGCTTAAGCATGTGGTGCCCGAAATTGATGTGGAAAAGGGCCTGATGATCATCGATGAAAAGCGGCTGCCCGAAGTGGCTGTCTGCGACTGGGAATAAGAAAAGCGGGGGATGAAGAGTGATCTATACGCCAATGACGATGAAAGCCATGAAAATTGCTTATCAGGCGCATCATGGGCAATTGGATTATAATGGCATTCCCTATATTTTACATCCGGTTCATCTGGCGGAACAAATGCAGGATGAAATTACCTGCACCGTTGCCCTTTTGCATGATACGGTTGAGGATACACGCGTAACGCTGGATGAACTGAAAAAAGAATTCCCGCCGGAAGTGACAGAAGCCGTGGCGCTGCTGACCCATGATGAAGATGAGGATTATTTCGATTATGTTCGAAGAATCAAGGCTCATCCCGTGGCCAAATGCGTGAAACTGGCGGATCTTGATCACAATTCGGATCAGAGCCGCTGTATCGGATCTGATCTGTCGCCGGAAAGACTGGCCTATTGGCGGGATAAATATGCCGAAGCCAGGCGAATTCTTACGGATACGGATTGAGAGAAAAAGAAATGAAGGATTTATTGTTTAAAACGGATGAGTTCATTTTTAGCTATCGGGTGGCAGGTATTCTCATTCATGAAGGGAAAATTCTGCTTCAGACCGCAGGAAACGATCCTGGCTATGCTTTCCCCGGCGGCCATGTGGCCTATGGGGAAACCCATCAGCAGACGCTGGAACGGGAATTCCTGGAGGAGACAGGGCTGAAAATCCGCGTGGGCGATCTGAAATGGGTGGGCGAAATCTTTTTCCCTTGGGGAAGCAAACCCTGCCAGCAGATTTGCCTGTATTATCTTGTGGATACACTGGAACCTGAAAAAATCCAGGCGATGGCTGAAACCGCACTGGATGCAGCCGGCGATATCAAAGCATCCGTTCATTTCCATTGGATTGACCTTGAAAAGATTCCGGAACTGGAAATCTATCCGGAAGATGCAAAAGCTTTTCTTGCGCAATTGGATCAGGGAGTGAAGCATTTCATTTACCGGGAATGAGGAAAACGCATGAGAAGAATTGATCGCGTTCTGAAAAAAATAAATAGCGATATTGATGGTAAGGTAATCCTGGAAGTGGCATGTGGATGCGGCGAATTTTCGATCGCCGCCGCCGATACCGCCCGGGCGGTTCATTGTATCGACCTGGATGAAAGACGGTTAATGACGGATGCCAGGGAAAATGAGCGGATCCATTTTGCGTGCATGGATGCTCGACAAATGAAGTTTCCGGATGAATCATTCGATACGATCGTTATTTATAATGCAATTGGCCACTTGACAGGCATTATTCCGCATGTCGTGAAAGAGTGTTTGCGCGTTTTGAAATCCGATGGATCAATTTACATTATCAGTTCATTTAAAATGGATCATATAACAATCGATACGGAATTATTTCCGTATCTCAAACTGTTCAACATGAAATTTGAAACGGTAGCAGAGCCCATCTATCGGTATGTAAGAATCGCGAAGCAACGCAACAATCTCGTTCAGGAGTGTGAAAAATGACCATCGATATTCTGACCATCTTTCCAGAGATGTTTGAAAGCGTACTCAACACCAGTATTCTTGGCCGCGCGCGGGCCAATGGTCTGATCACCATTGAAGCCACGGATATCAGGCCCTATTCCGCCTCCAAGCATAAGAATACGGATGATTATCCCTTCGGCGGTGGCGCAGGGATGCTGATGATGGCCCAGCCCATTGCCGACGCCATTAAGGCTGTATGCGAAAAGCGGGGAATTCCATGCAAATCCAACGTCAATTTTGAAGAACAGACCGAAGTCGCCAATAAAATCTGTGAAGAATCTGGTATGTTTCTTGGAAACGGAGCGGAAAATGATGATCAGGGGGCTTCTGAAGACGTTCAGATGCCCCGAAGCTGCAAGCGGATCTATTTATCTCCCCGCGGCGTTCCGCTTACCCAGAAGCTGGCCCAGGAATTGGCCAAAGAAGACGAGTTGATTCTGCTTTGCGGGCATTACGAGGGCGTTGATCAGCGGGTGCTGGATAAATATATCGATATGGAAGTATCGATTGGTGATTATGTGCTGACCGGCGGCGAACTGGGGGCAATGGTGCTGGCGGATTGCGTGGCGCGGCTGATTCCCGGGGTGCTTGGAAGCGCGGAAAGCCCGGAAGATGAGAGCTTTTCGGACGCTGGCCTGCTGGAATATCCGCAGTATACGCGTCCCAGAGTATTTGAAGGGATGGAAGTTCCCGCCGTATTGCTCAATGGGGATCATGCCAAGATCAATGCCTGGCGGCGCGAAAAGGCAATTGAGGTAACAATCGCCCGCAGGCCCGATTTATTGGAAAAAGCCAATCTCAGCGACAAGGAAAAGAAGGCTTTTAAGCTGAAATAATGAAACAGACCGTATCCCTGCACGAATTTCTGCCTTTTTGAATGGAATTATGCATGTGATATCCGGTTTAAAGCAAAGGAGGATACGAGTGGAAACAAATCTTTTGGAAAAATCCATTGAATATCTGCTTTGCCATGCCGGCCCCGTGATCCAATATCGGCTCCGAAAGGACGTTCTGCAGAATATTTCGCAGGAGCAGGAAGAGGCTTGCCTGCGCACAATTGAAGAATTGCCATACTTTCAACTGGTGAAAAGCTATGCCAAGGAAAATGGCTATATTGGCAGCGGCATGCATTCCTGGAGCAACTGGCGCGGAAAAATCCTGCATGAAACGCCTTTGCAGGATGGCGAAAATGCAGCGCGGCTGCTATCCTATTATCGGATCCCCAAAGCTCATCCGCTGGTTACAAATTTCGTTGCAGCCATGCGGAATGACGCCGTCCTGGAAAAGGAATTTTCCTATATTCCGCCGGAAATTCCCAGGTATCAGAATCGTTTTATTGGCCTGAATAATGGAAATTGCCTGATGGCGATGATGTATGCAATGCAGGCAATGCTGGGGTACGGTGACGATTTTGACGATCTGATCGCCTTTCAGGAGATTTGTCTGAAAGGATTCCGGCGCATCCTGGAAATGGATTCTCTGGCGGATATTACGAAAACAAGCACCCGCGCAAAGCAGAAATATAATTATCCTTATATAGAAGCTCATGAATATTTTCCGGACGTATATACCCTTGCCATGCTCGCCTACACGCAATCCTGGCGCAGCGAAGAAAATATTCGTATGCTGGCCAGGGCAATCAATCGTATAAACACGATTATGACGGACGAGAATAATATGCACGTCCGTATTGCCGGGAAATATTACGCCCCGTGTTTCGCGTTTATCAGGCCCTTTCGCGCCTTTCATCCGAATTGCATTGACAGCATTACCTACCGCAGGATGCTGACGGAAATGGCCATGCTGGGCGTTGGGCAGGAAGTGGATGTCCTTCGAGAATCCGCGGAAAATATCCTGACGGCGATGGATGAAAACGGCATGCTTCGGATGAATTTTTCTGTACCGCATAATCCGCGCTACTCGCCCAAGAAAATCGAGTATCCATCGGCGTATACGGATGTGCGCCTGGAAGAAGATTATCGCCAGAACAGGCACGGCCTGAATTGCGATTTAACATTCTGGGCTGTGGAACTGCTGCATTTGCTGGGGGAAATGCCCCGCTGGTAAGATAAAACATAAATTGACTCAATCCGAAATTTAGTACATTTTTTGAAACGCCGTGCTGGTTTGCATGGCGTTTTTGTTTTTAAATGGATATGCTGTAAAACGTGGCCAAATGTCTGGGGCTTATGGTTCAATGGCGGATGGGTTTGTCATGAAAATAAAACAAACTTTGGTTTGAATTATCAGACTTTAGTTTAATACCTGACATGCATACCGGAGTATGGTTTTAGAATTCTTAAAATACCAAAGTTTGTTTTTCTATTTACTGATAAGCATGATTTTGACATAAGCAATATATGTCGAGCTTCCATTTGTTTTTGTCATTGACAAAGTGTTTTTCCAGTAGTATCCTATAAAAAATCTATAGATCATTTTTATGGAGGCATGTGCCGATGAAGTTAGCCAGTATATTTACGGATCATATGGTTTTGCAACGGAATAAACCAATTCGCATCTGGGGCGAAGCTGAAGGGGATGTTTCCGTTCAATTCAATGGTGCAAAAATCGTTGCGTCTGTCAAGGATCAGCGCTGGATGGCTGTTTTCCCGGAAATGGAAGCCGGCGGCCCTTATGAAATTTCCGTTTCCGGCGATGGCGAAACCATTGTAATCAGCGACGTTTTTGTTGGCGAAGTGTGGATTGCTGCGGGGCAATCCAATATGGAGCATCCGGTGATGGCTGCTGAAAACGGTTTTGACTGGGCAGAAAAGCTGCAGAATGCCAACGTGCGCATCTTTAACGTGCCCCGTTTTTGCAATCCCGGCGTCGAAACCATGAAATGGCAATTCGAATCACTGTTGATTCAGGATACGCCCTGGCAGATTGCCACTGCGGAGAATGCCCTGCATACCAGCGCCGTTGGTTTTTTCTTTGCTGCTCAATTGCAGGAAATGCTGGATATTCCGGTGGGGATTATCAACTGCAATTACGGCGCTACGCCCGTGGAATCCTGGGTTCCTCAGGAGAGCATCGAAAAGGAAGAATGCTTTGCTTTTGCCCGAAAGCTGCAGGAAGATATTCTTTCCACGCTTGATTTACAGATATACGATGAAAAATTCCGCGAATATCTGCGCCGCTGCGATTTGCAATGCCGGTATCTTGACTGCATAAGCGCTGCCCGGAATATTTCAGCCCGGGATTATAACCGCTTTATCGGTGTGAAGCCGATGGAGCCGCCCATGGGGCCCTATCATCATAAATGGCCCGGACATTTATATGCCACCATGCTGGAAAGGATTATTCCCTATGCCGCCAAGGGCGTGCTTTGGTATCAGGGGGAAAGCAATGCGGCTGACAACGGGGCAATGGGCCACTATAAGGATATTTTTGAGGCAATGGTGCGCGTCTGGCGGGAAAAATGGCAGGATGATACCCTGCCCTTCCTGACCGTGCAGCTGGCGCCCTTTGCCATTGGAATTCCCGATATCTGGATGCCGCTGATCGAAAAGCAAATCAGCGCCAGCAGGGAAATTCCCGGTGTGGCGATGATCACATCTTCCGATCTGGGGGAAACCGATAATATTCATCCCGTCAGGAAAAAGGAATTTGCCGATCGGCTTTTCCTGGCGGCAAAAAATACCGTCTATGGTATGGACGTTGAGTATTCGGGGCCAATTTTTAAGGAGGCGCTGCGGAAAGGCGGGAGGGTAGAAATTCGTTTTGATCACGCCGAAAGCGGCCTTGAAATCAGGGAAGAGATGCCCTCGCAGTTTGAAATCTGCGGTGCGGACGAAAATTTCCTGCCTGCGCAGTATGAAATTCACGAAAACGTCCTGTATGCCTGGAATGAGGCCATCGAAATTCCGGTTCAGGTGCGCATGGGCAATCAGAATTTCTTCCAGGTAAATCTCTATAACAAGGATGGGCTGATCGCAGCGCCTTTCCAGGCACAAGTAGAAGAATGAATCTTATTAAAAAGAAGCCGCCGATCTTCATGATCGACGGCTTTTTTCCAGGGAATTATTTCGAAATGGCCTCCAATTCTGCCCGTGCATCCTTGTAAGGAAGATTCTCAGCGACTACGCGATGCATAAGCGCGGCGAACTGATCAGGAGTAAATGGCGGACAATCAGGGAGAAGGGCATTCTTTTTCGCGATCGCCCGATAATCCCCCAGCAGCCAATTAAGAATTTTCTTGGCATCCGGTGCAATTTTGACAGCTGCATCAAAGCAGGCAAGAAGGGCAGGGGCATTGGAAAGCTGAATCGCCTTTTCGGCGGCCATTCCGGGAATTTTTATCAGGCGAAGCTGGATGGCTTCCGGCAATTCCGGCAGGCGATTTATCATTTCCTCCAGCCCGGTGGGATCCAGATGGAGCCATGGGAGATCCGGTTCCGGAAAATAGCGGTAATCCTGTTCGCCTTCCTTTTTTCGCATGGATACGGAATATCCGCCCCGTTCATCCCAGCGCCTGGTTTCGCCAACGATTTTTTCACCGCTGGCGATGATTTTCATTTGCCGCGCCGCTTCGTGATCGATGGCGGCCCGGACAGCCTTGAAGCTGGATAAATTCTTCATTTCTGTGCGGTCGCCAAGGGGCGTTCCCGCTTCATGAACGGATACATTCACGTCCACGCGCAAGGCGCCCTCCTGCATTTTCCCAGTGGTAACGCCCAGCATCATCAGCGTATCCCGGAGCAAATTCAGAAAAACATAGGCTTCCTGCCCGTTTGAAAGCATGGGTTTTGTCACAATTTCCAGCAGCGGCAGGCCGCAGCGATTCAAATCAACATACGATGAAGCGCCGCGATGCGTAATTTTTCCCGCATCCTCTTCCAGATGCATTTCTTCAATTTCAATTCTTTTTCCGGAATCAGGCAATGAAAGAAAACCGCCGATACAAAGCGGATGCATCCGCTGGGTAATTTGGTATCCCTTGGGCAAATCCGGATAGAAATACTGTTTTCTGTCAAAACGTGATTGCGCCTGAACCTGGCTATGCAGCGCAATACCGGCAAGCGCGCCTAATTCAACAGCCTTTTGATTAACAGTTGGCAAGGCGCCCGGCAGGCCCATGCAAACAGGGCAGCATTGACTGTTTGGCGGCATGCCAAAGCGCGTTTGGCATGCGCAAAACATTTTGCTCTCTGTTTTTAATTCTACATGAATTTCGAGACCGACAACTGTTTCCATGATTATTTCTTCCTTGCTTCCAATAATTTTTCGGCAGCATCCAATAAATCCTCGTCGTGCTCTGCAGGGGCGATCAATTGGATCGCCACAGGCCTTCCAAGGGAATCTTTGCCCCAAGGAACGGAAACGGCGGGAAGACCGGCCAGATTGGCGCAGGCCGTCCATTGGTCTTCATGGTAATGAAAGAGTGAATCCGCGTGCTTTTCGCTTATTCCCGGCGCAGGCGTGCTGCTTACAGGCAGAAGAAGAAGCGCGCAATCCTGGAACAGACGTTCAAACCAGGCAGTCAGCATCTTTCGGTACTGCAGCGCGCGGAGATAGTATTTTTCATAGGCGCCTTCCCGGAGTACATATGCACCCAGGGCGATTCTCTTTTGCACTTCTTTGCCAAGCAAAGCCCGGTTGGCGGAATAAAGGCGCTCCCAGTCGGTATATTCTGAATCATTGTGCGCGCTGCCGGTCAGCAGGCCGGTAAAACGTGCCAGATTGGCGCTTGCCTCTGCACAGGCAATCACATAGTAGGCGGGGGAGATCAGATGCCCGCGCTCAAATGTACAGGAACAAAATGACGCCCCAAGATGCTTCATTGTTTCCTGGGCAGATAATAAAGCAGCCGAAACGGAAGAATCCAGCCTATCGGTTCCGTCGGTTAAAATGGCGATTTTTTGATTGGCAAAGTGAAAGGAGGCAGAATGTGCAGGTAAGCCCCGATGCGTGGCATCCAGGGGATCTTTATCAGTACAAAGGCAGCGGTGCGCCTTGCGCATAAGAGAAATATCGCTGCTAATGATGCCGATTTGCTCCAGCGAGGATGCATATGCCGTCAGGCCAAAGCGGCTATAAGCGCCGTAAGTGGGCTTCAATCCAAGCACGCCGCAATGCGCTGCGGGAAGCCGGGCACTGCCGCCGGTATCGGATGCCATCGCCAGCGGCACACAGCCGGAAGCAACCAGTGCTGCACAGCCGGACGAAGAGCCGCCGGTGCAAAAGCCGGGGGCAGCGGGATTTTCGACAATTCCAAAGGCACTGTATTCCCCGGTAGAGCCCATCCCGAATTCATCCAGATTTGCCGTGCATACCGGAATCGCCCCGGCATCCATCAATTGTTTGATAGCCGTGGCGGTATACGGAGAAATATAGTTTTCCAGCAATTTGGATCCGCAGGTAAGCCGAAAATCCTTTATGCAGATGTTATTCTTGACGGCAAAGGGAATACCGGAAAGCGGACCGCTTTTCGCTGAAAATGTATCCTCCGGAATCCGATCAATGACCGCATACCCCGGTACATTTCCAGCCAGCGCCAGACAGGCCTCATGCACGGTCATGATCATTTTCCTCCTTGGGCGGCAGAATGCAGGGAATCTCAATGCCATCCGGTGAAAAAACAGAAAAATGGGATGACAATTGATTGGGGGCTATCATTTCCTGGGGAATATCCGGGCGCAGAGGACTGAAGTCAGATTCCGTTTCCGCGCCATCGGGTGAAATTTCATCCAGTAGCTGAAACATTTCCAGCATTGCAGAAAGCGCCTGTTCATCCGCAGGCGGCAATAATGTATGCTTCTGCAGGAAATTCTTCTGATTCATCCCAATCACCTCAGTTCTTATGATAATCAATTCCAGAATCTGTGTCAATTATCACCGGAAAAAAAGGATTTATCGGTGGGGACGTTGTATTATTACACAGTAAGGGAAGGAGGCGGATGTATGAACATTCGTCAGGAACTGGAAAAGCGTGAAAGATTGTTCCTTTCGGCTCATGCCGTCTGCAGCGCCGATACCAGGGGACGGGAATATCCCATCACCCCGGATTCCATGCGCACGGAATTTCAGCGGGATCGGGACCGGATTCTTCACTGTAAAAGCTTTCGCCGCCTGAAATTCAAGACCCAGGTTTTTATCGCGCCGGAGGGGGATCATTTCCGCACCCGGCTTACCCATACGCTGGAGGTATCCCAGGTGGCCAGAACCCTGGCCCGGGCCCTGCGATTGAATGAAGATCTGGCGGAGGCCATCGCCCTTGGCCACGATTTGGGCCATACCCCCTTTGGCCACAGCGGCGAAAGATCACTGGATCGATTGACACAGGGAGGATTTCGTCATAACGAGCAGAGTCTTCGGATGGTGGAAACGCTGGAGGGCGGAGAAGGGCTGAATCTTACCTGGGAAGTAAGGGACGGCATTCTCAATCACTCCGGAAAGCTGAAGCCGGCGACGCTGGAAGGGGAATGCGTGGCCCGGGCAGACAGAATTGCCTATATCAATCACGATATTGACGACGCCATCCGGGCGGGCGTTCTCAGAGAATTTGAAATTCCTCATGAATTGCTGCGGATCCTGGGAGAAACCCACGGTCAGCGGATCAATACCATGATCAGCGATATCGTGGAAAACAGCATGGATCAGCCCTACGTAAAAATGAGCAGCCGGATTCAGGAAGCCTGCGATGAAATGCGCGCCTTCCTGTTTGAAAAGGTTTATATGGATGACTGGCGCAGAGGGGAAGAAATGCGCTGCGACCATGTTATTACCGCGCTATTTGAATATTTTTCGGAACATCCGGGGGAAATGCCGCTGGAGTATGTGCAGATTTCCTATCGTGACGGAACGGAGCGGGCAGTTACCGATTATCTTGCCTGCATGACGGATCGGTATGCCCTGCGCACTTATCAGAAGATTTTCGTGCCTGAATCGTTCCCTGTAATTTGATCTTGCAAAAATTCAGATTTTTTGCAGGAAATTGGCCAAAGATCGCGAATCTAACGACGTACGAAGGGAGGGACTGGTTCAATGGCGGGAAGGATTCCATCGGCATGGATGGATGAACTATATGCCCGGACGGATATCGTTTCTGTCGTTTCCAGTTATCTTACCCTGAAAAAGGATGGCCGCCGTTATTGGGGGCTGTGTCCTTTTCACAATGAGAAGACGGCGTCATTTTCCGTGAATGCCGATCTGAATCTCTACTATTGCTTCGGCTGCAAGGCCGGCGGCAATGTGGTGCAATTTGTGATGGAGATGGAACGGGTGCCATTTATTGACGCCGTCAAATTATTGGCCGATCGGATCCATCTTCCCATGCCGGAACTTACGGATGATCCGGATTATGAGCGCAAGCGCAGCCAGCGGGAACGAATGCATGCCGCCAATCGGGAGGCTGCAAGATTCTATCATGATATGCTCTGGAAGGCTGAAGGAAAAAAAATTCTTGACTACCTTTATTCCAGAGGATTGGATGACGGCACCATCCGAAAATTCGGCTTGGGCGCATCATCCGAACGATGGGATGATCTGACGCGTTTCCTTCAGGATAAGGGCTACACCCTGGAAGAACTTGGACAAGCAGGCCTTTCGGTGGTTAAAGGCGATCACGCCTATGACATGTTCCGAAACCGGGCAATTTTCCCCATTATCGATCAGCATGGAAATGTGCTGGGCTTTGGCGGCCGCGCCATGGGGGATGCAAAACCCAAGTATCTCAATACATCTGATACCCCCGTGTTCAATAAACGCAAGGGCGTATATGCCATTAATCTCCTGCGCAAGATCAGGGATCTCAAGCGCGTTTTATTGGTGGAAGGGTATATGGATGTGGTTGCGATCACCCAGGCCGGCGTGACCGGCGCGGTGGCAACTCTGGGCACAGCCCTTACCAATGAGCAGGCAAGGCTGCTGAAGCGGTATGCCCCCGAAGTGCATCTGGCTTATGATGGGGATGAGGCGGGACAAATGGCCATTGAACGGGCCCTGAGCATTTTTGAAAGCGAAGCAATTCCCGCAAAAGTATTGTATTTCCCGGATAAGCTGGATCCGGATGAATTCATCCGGCAGCGCGGGCTGGAGGCATTCAAGGCCATGAAGCCCATGAGTGCCGTATCCTATCGGATGCAGCGGCTTCGCCTTAAGCATGATCTGGAAACCCAGGAGGGGCGCACAGAATACGCTAAGGCATGCGCTGAATTGCTAAAAAAGGTACGCGATCCGGTGGATTTGGAAAATTATCTTGATCTTTTGCACGTGCAGACCGGTTTTTCCCGGGAAGTATTGCTGGCGCAGATTGGCGTCGCTCCCCAGAATATGGGGCAGCAGAATAATCAGCCGCCCAAACGGGAAAACTTATCTGCAAAGCGCGTTCGTTTTCCGGAAGGCTATCGGACGGAGCAGACGCTGCTGGCACTGCTTGGAACCGGGAAATTGCCGTCCGGCATGGTGAAAGCAGATGATTTTTCCGATCATACGCTGTATATGATCGCCCAGCAGCTGCTGGATGGAAAATCACCGGCGGAAATTATGAATGACGCACAGGAAGATGCGATTCGTCAGGCGGCAGGGGAGGCATTCACCATGCTTTCCGATTCCGAAAGAGAAAATGCCGCTGTTATCGCATGGGATTGCCTGCGCAACTTACAGATACAACGATTGCAGCAAGAAATCAATGCCATGACCGAATTGATGAAAACGGCACAATCCCCGGAGCAACGGGGTAATGCCCTCAAAGAGGTTGCGGCGCTTTCGAAAGAATTGGCTCGTTTGAAACAGCAGGGTCGCTGAGAGGAAGAGAGGAGTGGAGCCATTGAGCACGCAAATGGATGCGAAGCTGGCAAAGCTGAATGAACTTTACGAACTGGGAAAAAGCAAAGGCGTATTGACTTACGATGAAATCATTTCCAAGTTATCCGCCTATGAAATTGATCCCGAACAGTTTGATAATATTTTGGAAACTTTTGAGGCGCTTGGCGTTTCCGTAACCCGGGATGCCGAAAGCGCGCCCCAGCCCGCTGTGGAGCCTTTGCCTGAAGATCTGGATCTTTCCATGCCCGAAGGCATCAGCATTGATGACCCTGTTCGCATGTATCTGAAGGAAATCGGCAGGGTTCCGCTGCTGACCGCTGACGAAGAAATCGAAATTGCACAGCGGATGGAGCAGGGCGATGAAGAAGCCAAGAAAAAGCTGGCTGAAGCTAACCTGCGTCTGGTGGTTTCTATTGCCAAGCGTTATGTGGGCCGCGGCATGCTGTTCCTGGATCTGATTCAGGAGGGCAATCTGGGCCTGATTAAGGCTGTAGAAAAATTTGATTACCGTAAGGGCTATAAATTTTCCACTTACGCCACCTGGTGGATTCGCCAGGCCATTACCCGCGCCATCGCCGATCAGGCGCGTACCATCCGTATTCCGGTTCATATGGTAGAAACGATTAATAAGCTGATCCGCGTTTCCCGTCAGCTCCTTCAGGAATACGGCCGTGAACCCACCCCCGATGAAATTGCCAAATCCATGGGCATCAGTGAAGGCAAGGTTCGGGAGATCATCAAGATCGCCCAGGAGCCCGTATCCCTTGAAACCCCCATCGGCGAAGAAGAAGATAGTCATCTTGGCGATTTTATCGAGGATGACAATGCGCCGGCCCCTGCCGAAGCCGCTTCCCATGCCCTGATGAAGGAGCAGCTCTGGGATGTGCTGGACACCCTGACCCCCAGAGAAGAAAAGGTGCTGCGCCTGCGCTTTGGTCTTGATGATGGGCACCAGCGGACTTTGGAAGAAGTGGGCAAAGAATTTAAGGTTACCCGTGAGCGCATCCGTCAGATTGAAGCCAAGGCCCTGAGGAAGCTGCGCCATCCCAGCCGCAGCAAAAAATTGAAGGACTATTTGGATTAATATGCGACTACCATCTTTGGACGAACGTTTATCTTGCGCATCCGCGCTTTTTCCCGCCTGTGCATACGGCGCCGATATTGGCGCTGATCACGGGCGGTTATCTTGTTTTTTGCTTGCAACCGGAAAATGCGAAAGAATGTGCGTGGCAGATATCAGTGCAGAATCTCTTGAAAAGGCAAGGCGTCTGCTGAATCTTCACGGGCTGAGTGACCGCGCCGATATTCAGGTGGGCGATGGGCTGCAAGCCCTTTTAAGGCCCGCTGATGCGATCGCCATTCTTGGCATGGGCGGCCATACCCTTTCGGAAATTCTGGAAAGGGGAAAGGATCGGCTGGCAAAAGCCACGCTGGTGCTTTCCGCCCATACGCAATTGCCCCTGGTTCGCAAAACCCTGATGCAGCTTTCTTATCATATTACGGAAGAAAAAATCGCTCATGCGGCCGGGCGTTTTTATGTGGTGCTTCGCGCCGAATACGGCGCTATCCAATATGATGACCGCGCCCTCTTCCTTGGGCCGCAGCTGATGGAAACCGAGGAAGAGAATTATCCGGAATACCTGGCCTGGCGGATTGGCGTGACCAAATGCGAGCGCACCGAAACGGCAGCCAGGCAGCTGAAATGGCTTGAGGAGGAATACAAGCGTGTCGGTAACCGTCGCTGATATTAAAGAAATCATTCAACGGCTGGCGCCCTTTGATACGGCGGAAGCTTTTGATAACGTAGGCCTGCTGGTCGGTAAAAACAATGCTCCCGTCAGCAAGATTCTGGTTGCGCTGGATGTTACCCTGGATGTGGTGGAAGAAGCAAAGCGCATTGGCGCTGAATTGATTATTTCCCATCATCCGCTTTTATTCCACGCCAGAAAGAATCTGGTTGAAGAGGATGCGGAAGCGAAAATTCTGTGCGAATTGATCCGCAGCCATATTTCCCTGATCAGCGCGCATACCAATCTTGATCGCACAGAATGGAGCGGCAGCGCCTGCTGCGCCAGAATGCTGAAGCTACAGAATCTTCGCCAGGAAGGCTTTCTGTTTCTGGGCGAATTGCCTGCGCCTGTTACGGCCAGAGAATTGGCTGCAGAAGCAGAAAAGCAGCTGCAATTCCCTGTGCGCTGTTATGGCGCTGAGAATAAAATCATTTCTACTCTGGCGATTGCCGGCGGCGCATATGATGAAGGCTGGGCGGAGGCCATGCAGTTGGGCGCCGATGCCTTGCTGACGGGCGAAGTTCGCCATCATAATGCTTTGAGCGCCGTTATGAATGATTTTGTTTTATTGGATGGGGGACACTGGGGAACGGAAGCGCCCCTTGTAACAGAATTGTGCGCCTATTTACAAAATGAGGTTAATGGTGTAAAATGGAATGTACGGGTTTATCCGTCTCTAAGCGCGCCCTTTGGCGGCGTTTAAAATAAAGGAGGGCAAATACCATGGATCAATTGCACCTTTTATGGGAATATCAGCAGGCTGATGTGGAAGCCGATAAGATGGAAGCCTCCATCAAGCGTTCTCCCACCCGGCAGAAGCTGGTGAAATATCGGGATTATCTGCTGGAACAGCAGAATGTTATGAAGCGGATCGAGGGCGAAGTTTTCACCATGTCCGATCGGCTGGAAGCGCTGAAGGATGCGGTTAAAATGACCGAAGAACAGCTGCGCTCCCTGCAAAGCAAGATGGAAAATGATCCGCCCAAGGATAGCGAAAGCGTGCAGCAATTCCTGAGCGACGTTCGGCGCTTCCAGAATAATCTGAATGCTTATGAGCAGGAAATCAAGCGGATTCGCAAGGACGCCGGCGATCGGGAACGTCAGCAGCATGATGTGAAGGTTCGCGCTGCCAAGGCCAAGGCTGAATTTGATAAGCTGAAGGTCGATTATGACGAAGAATATAAGGAAAAGAGCAAGGAACTGGAGGTGCTGCGCGCCGCAGCTGCCGAAAAGGCCAAGCCGATTTCTCCCGAATTTATGGAAAAATATAAGACCATCAAATTGCATAGCGTGCCTCCGCTGGCCCGGCTCTTTGGCGATCAGTGCGGCGGATGCAATATGTCCCTTCCTTCTGCGGTATCCCGCAAGGTGAAGGCCGGGGAATTTGTGGAATGTGAAACCTGCGGACGGCTTTTGATCATCGTCTGATCGGATCGTTCCTCCGCGTTTCAAAGAATTTACAGGTGAAAGGGGAAATGTGATTATGTTGAAAATGATGGATTCGGTGGTTCTGTTGGTATAATCTCATACTCCGGGCGTAAATGAAACGGCATTTTGTGTCGGTTTATTTGCAGTGCCCTCTCCGGTAACCTGACGTGCGTTTGAGCAATTTGGCCCACAGACAGCCGTAAGGCTGCTTTGTGGGCTTTTTGCATACAAAAAAGCATGTCATTTTTTGAATGATCAAAGGAGGAAAACCAGTTGAACGAAACAATTGCCCGTGTCATTGCGGTACATAAGGAAAGATATCAGTTGCTCAATGAAATCCATGGAGAGTTCTTTGCCAGACTCAAATCATCAAGCTATCTTCACGACAGCGATGAAAAATTCCCGACTGCCGGTGATTTGGTAGAATATCAATTGAATCCCCAGGGAGATAGCCTGATTCTGCATACGCTGCCGCGAAAAAGTTACTTCCAGCGCTATGATCCCTGGAATCCTCATGGGCAGGCGATTGCAGCCAATTTCGATACTGTATTCATTCTCACGTCTGCCAATCATGATTTCAATGTAAAGCGTTTGCGGCGCTATCTGGCGGCCGCACGATCCAGCGGAGCAAATTATGCGGTGGTGATCACAAAAGCCGATCTTGCCCCTGAAATCGGGCTTTACGTTGATCTTGCCCGGGCCGAGGTGGGGGATTGCAGAATTATTCCCATCAGCGCGGCAACCGGATGGGGGCTGAACAATATCCACAGCTATCTGGCGCCTGGCAGCGTATCGGTATTTCTTGGCTCCTCCGGCGTTGGCAAATCCACACTGGTCAACGCCCTGGCCGGCAAGGAAATCATGGATGTGAATGGTATCCGGGAAAATGACAGCAAAGGAAGGCATACCACCACGCATCGGCAAATGATCTGTCTGGATGGCGGCGCCTGGATTCTTGATACACCCGGCATGCGTGAATTGGGACTATTGGAAGCCGAAGAAGGCGTCCAGGAAACATTTGCAGACATTCCGGAATTGGCAGAACGGTGCCGTTTTCATGATTGTACCCATACCCATGAACCTGGCTGTGCCGTTCTGCAGGCGATTCGTGAAGGCTGCCTTACCCAGGCGCGTCTGGATGAATATCTGGCATTGGAAAAAGAAGCCAAACGCAAAACGCGCGATGGCAGAAATGAACGGGCCAAGCGGCAAAAGGAAATATCAAAATTGCAAAAGCATTTCAAAGGCGGACGAAGGCCGGATGAATCCAATTTCTGATGCTTTTCAGGATTGACTGCAACCGAAAAAAGAGATATAATAGCCATCGTGACAAAGGCGGCTGAATGGCCGCGTGCCGCAAGGTATGAGGAAAGTCCGGGCACCACAGGGCAGGGATGCCAGCTAACGGCTGGTGGAGGCGACTCCAAGGCAAGTGCAACAGAGATATACCGCCGTAAGCAATTACGGTAAGGGTGGAAAGGTGCGGTAAGAGCGCACCGGCGGCCTGGCGACTGTGCCGTCATGTAAACCCCATCCGGTGCAAGATGTAGGGAACGCATAGGGCTGCCCGTCCTGTTCCCGCAGTATCGCTAAAGCGCGCTGGCGACTTCGCGTTTAGATAGATGGCCATTTTCAACAGAACCCGGCTTACAGGCCGCGCTTTGTCACAATGCACAAAAGAAAACGTCTCAGGAAAAATCCTGAGACGTTTATCTATTTATCTTGCTGCAGTGCCGTTTTCCATGCCTGCATAAAGGCAGAGATGGATGAATAGCGCTTGCTGCGATCAGGGGAGACGGCTTTCAGGGCAACCTGATAAGTCTGCTCGGAAAGCCGCCATTTTTCCCGAGATCGATCCAATTCTCCTCCGAAAAGAGAAAATGCAGTGGCGCCCATCAGAAATACATTGGTGATTTCATCAATTTGTGCACCAAGTGTAAATTCTTCCGGAGACATGAATCGTGAGGAACCCCACATCCGGCCCATTTCATTGATAACAGGCATTTTCCTGTAAAAATCAATATCACAGAGGCAGGGAATATTGCGTTTTATATCATAGAGGATGCTGCCATCATAAAAATCAATGGCAACATAACCCTTACTGGCCGCATGCAGATGAAAGGCAACGATGGCGTCAAATACCTGCAAAAAGGCGGATTGGGGGAGATTTAAAAATGTTTTTCTTTGCTCAGGATACTGTTTGCCAAGGCAGATGCCATCGAACCAATCAAATACAACGATATAGCCACCGCCAAGCGGACCGTGACCACGAAGACGAATTAAAAATTCATGCTGCAGATCCTGATAGATTTTCGCGCTTTGCGCAAGGCGATTCACCGCGTCTTCCGTTTCTCCAGCGTAACGAACAGTGGGCGCGCCGGCAAATTTGATAAACAGGCGCTGATTTCCGTCATCGATTCCAAAGCAAATATTGCCGGAATCCTGATCGTCATAGACCTGAAAAACACGGCCGAAATCATGGAGAAAGGCAAAATCAAAAGGCGCAGCCAAACGAAAGCTGACGCCATCAAGAGATTGAATCACCGGTTCTTTTTCGGGCATGCGTTTCTCCTTTGGAAGATGCGCGGAAATCATTTCCCATATTTCCGATAAACCGCCACAACCTTACCGAGAATTTCCACAGATCGCACATACATGGGATGCATTCTGGGATTTTCCGGCTGCAGACGAATGCGATCAGGCTCTTTAAAATAACGCTTACACGTGGCTTCATCATCAATCATGGCGATAATAATGTCGCCATTCTGGGCGGTGGGCTGGCGCTTGACCACTACAAAATCGCCGTTCATAATCCCGGCTGTAATCATGCTTTCACCCCGGATTTCCAGGATATAATGATCTCCGTTGCCCACGATGCTGTCCGGCAGCATTTCGTAGCCATCGGCATTTTCTTCCGCCAGGATGGGAACGCCGGCGGCCACCTTGCCAAGGATGGGCAATTTTACCATCTGTGGCTTATCGTTGCGAGTAACGTCGATGGTGCGGGGCTTCATAGCTTCGCGATGCAAAAGGCCCTTTTTTTCCAGCCGGTTCAGATGCCCGTGGACGGTGGAAGTGGATTTTAAATCAACCGCCTGGCCAATTTCGCGGACAGAAGGCGGATACCCATTGACTTCGATGTAATTTTCGATATAATCAAGTATGCGTTGTTGTGTATCGCCATGGGGCCGCCTGGGCATCACGCAGCACATCCTTTCCAGAAACTACAGAATTATTATATCATGCAAACAAGTGTTTGGCAAGAGAAAATCAGGAGGAGATTACCATGAAATGCGTATTGTATGAACGGGATTGCATCGATTGCGGCGAATGTGATCGCTGCGATCTGGATCCGGACAAGATCTGTGATAACTGCATGAAATGCGTGAAGGGAGATGAGGAATACCGGGGGATACTCATCGATGAAATTCAGGCACCTGTTGAAAAGAAAAAACTGAATTAAGGGAGTGCGTCAAATGATTCATTCTTTTCTGTTGATCGGCCAATCCAATATGAGCGGACGAGGAGTCGCTTCGGAAGTGGAACCGATTCTAGATAAGCGGCTGAAAATGCTGCGAAACGGGCGCTGGCTACCCATGAGAACGCCTGTTTCGACAGATCGAATATTTGCAGGCGTGAGCCTGGCGGAAAGCTTTGCCCTGGCCTATGCCAATGATCATCCCGGTGTGGAAGTGGGCTTGATTCCCTGCTCTGACGGCGGAACGACGCTGGATCAATGGCAGGTGCACGGTATTTTGTTCGACAATGCCATCTGTCAGTGCCGGCTGGCTTCAAGAACATCCCATATCGTGGGCATTTTATGGCATCAGGGCGAATCTGACAGCCGCGAGGGATTATACCAGCATTATACGGAAAAATTCCTGACCATTATGCAGGCTTTCCGGGAAGAACTGAATCTTCCGGATGTGCCGTGGATTCTGGGCGGACTGGGGGACTATCTTGTCAATTTAACACTGGAACAGTATATATGGATGGCTGAGCATTTTCAGAAAGTCAATGAACAATTGATGCAGATTGCCCAGAACGATCCTCTGATTGGCTTCGCCTCTGCAAAGGGATTGGAAGCGAATGATGACAATCTTCATTTCAATTCCAAATCCCTTCGGGAGTTTGGATTGCGGTATTACGAAGAATTCCGGAAGCTTGAGGATAAAAATAAAGTATATGATGAAAAGCCGAAGGAGAGCGCAGCAATCCGTTCTCAACTGGAGCTGCTGTAAAAAAAGCCGGGCGATTTGCCCGGCTTTTGCTTATTCTTTTGTTTCGGTTTGCGGCAGAATGACCGAGCGCGAAGCCTTTCGCTTATTGGCGTCGCTCATGGCGGCGTAATGCCGCCGGGTAGTGTTTACGTCGGAATGGCCCAGCACATCGGCAACCAGATAGATATCACCGGTTTCCTGATAAAGATTGGTGCCAAAAGTGGAACGTAATTTATGGGGACTGATGCGCTTTTTCAGCGGGGCGGCAACCAGTGCGTATTTCTTGACCAGATTCTGAACGGCGCGCTGGGTAATCCTGCGCTTTTGCAGGGAAAGGAAAAGCGCATCTTCATGGCCCTCCAGAGGAATGATTTTTTCCCGCTCATCCAGGTATTCCTGCAGTGCAGACGCCACCTGGTCAGGAAAATACAGGATGCTCTGATCACCGCCTTTTCGGGTCACCAGAAATGCGTTCAGATCAAAATCCAGATCCTCAATATTTAATCCAACGCATTCACTGACACGAATACCGGTGCCAAGAAATAAAAGCAGCATGGCCGTATCCCGGGTTCTGGTGAATTTGAGCAGTTTTTGCTGGCGCTGCGTCAATCCATCGCCGGTGGATACGGTATCCAGAAGTTTTTGCATTTCATCCGGCTCCAAACGCAAAATGGGCTTATCGTGAAGCTTGGGCAAAGTGATCAATTTGGTTATATCGGCAGAAATATGACCATTTTTGAACAAGTACTCAAAAAGTGATCTTAAAGAGCATAATTTTCGCATAATTCCCAGTTCATGATTCTGCACCAGATGCGCTTCGCCGCTGGATTCATCCGTTACATAATACTGGCTCAGATAATCCTGATATCCATCGATATCCCGGAGTTTTATCATCTCAAAATGCTGATCCGTCATAAACTTTGGCTCAATATCTGCAAAGAAAGGATTCTCGCTGGTCAGATACTGAAAGAAAAGCCTGAAATCATAGGCATAGGCAAGGCGCGTCAGGGTAGAGGTTGTCTGTGCAATGGAGCGAAAAAAATCCGTGCAGGCGACAGGCAATTCCTTTTGCAAAAGGCGCAAACGATCCATACGCTTGGCATCCATTTGTGCGTGATAATTCATCGTTTCAGGCATAAAATATCAACTCCGGTCGAAATATAATAGATTTGAAAGAATAAATGGTAAGATTCAAGAAGTCGTGCAGAAGCTATCAAAACTCGATGCAAGCAAGATAAGTAGAGGAAAATCCCTTAAAACCATCTATATTATACCATTTCCCTCCCCTTATAGTCAATACTATTCGTAAAAGTTTTCTTTTGCGAATAGTTATATAAATGTCTGGATGGGGAATAATCCCCTGCCCCGGCGTGAAATTTTGATAAAAATGCTCTTTGCTGATGATTCGTCCCCCTGCTCGTTCGCATAAAGGTTCACTTTACAAATGTAAATTTCTTTTCTTTAAGGTATTTTTTCGCCTTTGAATCCGTCTATTGATTGAAAGCAAATTTTTACAAAGGATGTGAATACCATGAATCGAAGAAATTGTCAAGAATACAAGAGTTACCCTGGATCAATGCTCAGGAAGAAAAAGCGCGGTTTCTCTCCCCTGCTGATTTTTGCCGGTGTTTTTGTCCTGCTGTTCCTGGTATTTCTTTTCCTTCCTTTTTTTCATGCGTATACTGATCGCGTTCTGGCACAAAATACAGCAACCGATACATTAGCGCCAGAGGCTATGCATCCATTTTTTCCAGATGAGCCAGAAACTGAACAACCAATTCAAACGCCGCCTCCTGCTCGATTGCCGATTCTTGTGAATGCCGATCATCCCCTGCCAGATGCTTATGATCTATCAGGATTGATATTTTTAAGCGAAATTGATACCCATTTGTTTTCCGTCAAGGAAGAATATATGATGATTGATTCCATATGTGTTTCGCCATTGTTGGAAATGCTGGCGGATGCCCATGCCGATGGGATTACAACCTGGCAAATCAGCGAAGGCTACCGGTCTGTTGAGGCGCAGCAAAGAATTTGGGATGAAAAATATCAAAAATATCGATTTGTCAACGGATTATCGGAACAAAAGGCGTTACAAGCTGTATCCCGGCGAGTGGCAAAGCCTGGCTGCAGCGAGCATCACACCGGGCTGGCGCTTGATTTGACCGTCCCTGGTGAGTCCTTTCGGTTGACTCCACAGGCAGAATGGCTGAGCGATCATTGTCACGAATACGGTTTTATCATTCGCTATACGGCTGAAAAAGAATATTTGACCGGAATCACAGCTGAACCATGGCATATCCGCTATGTTGGAAAGGAAGCTGCACGAGAGATCCATGATAAGCATTTATGTCTTGAAGAATATCTTCTTTCAGCAGAGAAATAATATAAAAAGCAGAGAAACGCTCAATGTTTCTCTGCCTTTCTTTAATCCTGGGAATGAATGATATGCATATCGTCTGGATCCCCCAGATCGGGATTGCGGGAAAGATACTGCTTAATAGCTTCCCTGGCCAAGGCGTCACAACGGATATTTTCCGGATGATCCGCATGCCCCTTTACCTTGTTGAAAATCATCACGTGGTTCTTTTTTCTGATGGTCAAAAGCAAAAGACGCCAGAGATCCTGATTTTCTACCGGCTTTCCTTCGCTGTTTTTCCAGTCTCGTTTCTGCCAGTTATCAATCCAATGCTGATTAAAGGCATTGATCAGATATGCAGAATCGGAATGCACAGTCACCTGGCAGCGGGTTTTTAGTTTTCCCAGGGCACTGATAACAGCGAATACTTCCATACGGTTGTTGGTGGTTTGCGGCATGCTGCCGCTGATTTCCATTTCATGCTGCCCATAGCGCAAAATGGCCGCCCATCCCCCGGGACCGGGATTGCCGGAGCATGCGCCATCCGTAAAAATGTCTACTGCCTTGAGAGCCTCGCTCATTGCGTGTTTCATCCTCCATTTGGGATCAGTTGCCCTGATACTATACCATAACTTGTATAGAAAAGCAATTGCCGAAAAAAGAAAGTTTTGACTCATGATGATCATTATTCTGTCATACAGTAGCTGTGAAAGGAAGGGATCACGCATGATTAAAAAGATTTCTGAGAATATCGGGCATCAGAATGATGATCGGGAAATCAAGCTTGAGTATTTTCCCGAAAAGCCGAAATTCTCCTGGCGGGAAAGGCTCGCCAGAAACCTGGCGTTATCCGGGATGCTTGTTCTGACCATCGTAGCGGTGAAAGATGCCCGCCTGCCCAGCGGCAAAACGATTCTCACCGGCGTGCAGCAAATGGTTGATCAAAACTGGGATGACAATCTTGGCAAAATCAGCTTTGTCAGCAATCTTTTTCCGGAAAGCGTTGCCGTATTCTTTGAAAGCGATTTTGCGCCCGTTCTGATCGCGCCTTGCTTCGGGCAGCTTTCTCATTCATGGCAGGAAAATGAGCCTTATTTGGGCTATCAAAACGACGAAAATGGCATGGTATACGCCCTGGCATCCGGGCAGGTGATGAGCATTGCAAATGGAAATGCTGAAGAAAAAATCATCAGAATCCGTCATGATGCGGGATACGAAGCCGTCTATTATCAGCTGCGGGAGGTATCGGTAAAAGAAGGCGATCTGGTAACGGAAACCAGCTGTATTGCCCAAACGGATCCTGGAGCGGAGTTCTATGTGGAAGTGAGAAAAAATGGACTGCCCATCGATTCAGGGCATATGATTCTTCCCCGGGGCGAGGAAGCGCTGTGAGCATCCGGCTTGGCAAGATCAATCTGAAAATCCATGTATTATTGCCGGTGCTGTGGCTTTTTGTCTGGATAACCGGCGCAGGCAGCGGGCTGATTCCATCGTTTCTTGCGCTGATGCTTCACGAAACCGGCCATCTTCTGGCAGCAAAACACCTGAAAATGCAAGTGGAAAATATTGAAATCACCCCCTACGGCGGCGTGATTGGTATAACCGATATGGAAAATGCCGCTCCTCTTTCCAGCTTTATTCTGGCTGCAGCCGGGCCCTTATTCAGTTTGTTCGGCTGCCTGCTTACAATCCTGATCGCAAAATGGCAAATGGTCTCCTACGCTTTTGCCCAAGGATTTGCAAGGGGAAATCTGATTCTGTTTATTCTCAATCTGTTTCCGGCCCTTCCCATGGATGGCGGACGCATGATGCGATCAATCCTCGTTCACTATTTTCCATACAGCCGCGCCACGAAACTCCTGACGGGCCTCGGGGTTATCTTTGGATTATTTCTCTGTGCATTATCATTTTATTTCGCTCTTCAGGGGCAGATCAATCTCTCCCCTGCTTTTGCCGGGTTCTATTTGATTTACGCAGCTGCAATCGAGCAAAAGCAGGGAACCATGCGCTATATTTCCTCGCTGATTGCCAGGCGTCAGCGGCTGGAAAAAAATCAGATCATCCCGGTAGAAACCATTGCCGCCGGCGGTAACATGAACATCATTTCTTTGCTTGGCAGCCTCAGCAGCGGAAAATACCATCGGATTATCGTGCTTTCCGATGACGGAATAAAGCCTCTCGGAATGATCGAGGAAGAACAAATATGTAATGCCGCTTTACAGACGCCCAATACCGAACTCAAATTGCTCATCTTAAGCAAGGAAAACGGTCAGGCAAATGCCTGACCGTTTTATGGATTTTCCGTTATTTTCTCAAAGATCAGAAAATTATTGAATCGCGCAAAAGAAACCTGATCATGCAAAATGGAAACCAGCCCTGGCTGAATGAGTTCCAGTTTACTGCTGTAATTGGTTTTGTATACTTCGCGCAGCAGCGGATCCAGCACATAGAGCCTGTCTTCATCATAATTGGCCAGAAATACGTAATGCCCCGTATCAGTAAAAGCACCGCCTTTTCCTGCCAGTGCGGCCACTGCCGCACCCCGATCCATCGCTTCCAGCGCATCGGAATAACGAGCGGTAAATGTAAGCTTGAGCCCGTAGATTTCTGCGATCGGATAAAGAAAACCTGTTCCGGTTCCGGCTGAAACAGCCCGGCTATATACCCCATAAGTATTATTTCCGGTAGCAAAATCACCGAAAACCAGCGGCAGAAAGCGGGAAAAATCGCGATCGGAGGAAAGAATATAGCGGCTGTGACGCCGATTGCAGCGATCTTTATTTACGGAACAGGAGCAAAGGGAATACGGCCGCCTGGCGTAATTGCTGATATCAGATAAATCAGCTTCGGGAATCAAGGCAGCAACGGCCATGGCTGCGGCGGAAGGACAGCAGCCGGAATCACGGAAAGGGCGCCTGGAATCGGTATCGGCTTTTTCATAGGCCAATGCTCCCCAGAGGGGATCATTCTGGGCATAATAGCGCATCTCCCCCTTGCCGGGAACGCTAACCCAGCCGGAATACCCTTCCTGACGGGTGAAAAACGCCTCCATCAGAGTCAAATTATCCGCAAAAGAAACATGCGCGTTTCCAAACATGAAAACGCAACAGGCAAGCAAAAGCGTTATCCGTTTGAGAAAATCGCGCATGTTCATTCCAATCCCGCTTGAAAAGCGAATTTGAATTATTCTTCTTCCTCTTCTTCAGGCAGCTCAGCGTTATGATACACTTCGGTGACGTCATCATTATCATCCAGCATATCCAGCAGCTTCTGAATCTTGGCGATGGTATCAGGATCGTCCACAGCGACGGTGTTCTGGGGAACCATCTGCTTATCGGCGGACAGGAAAGCATAGCCGGCCTTTTCCAGTTCTTCACGGACAATGGAGAAATCATTGGGCGCGGTGTAGATTTCAAATACGTCTTCTTCCGCCTTCATATCTTCGGCGCCGGCGTCCAAAGCGGTCATCATCATTTCGTCTTCATCCATACCGGGTTCGCGTTCGATGACGATAACGCCCTTGTTATCAAACATGTAGCTGACGGAGCCGGGAGTGCCCAGAGAGCCGCCGTTCTTATCAAAGATGTGGCGCACATCGCTGGAAGTACGATTACGGTTATCGGTAACGATCTGGCAGATGATGGCCACGCCGCCGGGGGCATAGCCTTCATACATCATTTCTTCATAAGTGGCGCCAGAGCCTTCGCCGGCAGCCTTGGCGATGGAGCGCTTGATATTATCGTTGGGCATGTTATTGGCCTTGGCCTTGGCGATGATATCGCGCAATTTACCGTTGGATTCGGGGTTCGCGCCGCCTTCACGAACAGCGATCGCGATTTCACGGCCGATCTTAGTGAAAATCTTGCCGCGCGCAGCGTCAGTCTTGCCCTTTTTCGCCTGAATATTGTGCCATTTGGAATGTCCGGACATTTGAAAATCCCTCCTAAAGGATGTAATCATAATTGAACAATTTATTATAGCATAGATTTCCCATTGCGTCAAATATTGTATTTATATTTTCGTCTTTTGTTTTTTAGATCTGATATACATTATTTGCCTCCAAAAGGGGAAATGTCGCTTTTTATAGACACGAATCGAGGCGCTATGATCTAAAATAAAATAGGAGGAATATGAAATGCATTACGATTGCGTGGTTTTGGGAAAAATAATCAGGGATTTCCGAAAAGAACGCGGGCTTACGCAAGAGGTGCTAAGCGGTCTCGCCGGGATTTCCAGAAGTCATTTGGCAATGATTGAAAATGGAAAGAAAAAGGCAAATTTTCAAACCATTTGGTCGATCGCAGAAGCGCTTCATGTCCCGATGAGCCAGTTGGTTTATTCGTTGGAAAAACAAATCCGCATGATTGAAGGAGAAGGTAAAAAATGAAAAAAGGTTTACTGGTGCTTTGCATTGTTCTTTGCGTCTTGACGGTCACTCCGGCCATGGCGGAAGTGGAACGCACTCCCCTGCTGGATGCCGCTTTTTCGCTGATTGAAGCGGATAATATTTTCCTTCGCCGCTATAACGAAATCACCGGCGCCAATGTGGAAGCGAAATTCGAGCATGGCGTCCCCTACATGTTCGGCGGCAAGGGCGATGAACGCTTCATGTCTGAATACCCCAATTTCGCCATCCGCAAGTGCTGGGAAACCACCAAGTTCTACCGTAAGGATTCTATTTACATCTACGGTCTGGATTGCTCCGGCTATACCCAGTGGATCTACGCCCAGGCCGGCTATCCCGCCCACGATTCCCTGTCCAACATGATTCTGAAGTGGGAATATGAACGCAACGGCAATCATCTCTACAATCACCGCGAAGGCAACGAAATGCCCCCCTATGACGAACTGAAGGATCATCTGATTGTGGGCGATCTGCTGGTTGGCAAGCATGGTGCCCGCCACATCATGATGTATATCGGCACCCTGGCCGATTATGGCTTTACTGCGGAAGAAATCCCTGAATTGGCCGATTATCTGGATTATCCGCTGGTCATTCATTGCGGCCCCAGTCCTGTATATGGCGAAATCTATGAACAGGTGATTGCCGAAAATCCCGAACTCTATGGCAAATGCAAAACCACCAATGGCGGCGTTGAAGTTTCCATTCTTGGCGTACCCCTGGATGTGGCGCCTCATTTTGAGCATGTGCAGGTCAATGATTTCTACTATTTCATGATTGATGAAGGCAAGTATCCCCTCACCATCTGGGATCTGCCCGGGTGCACCTCCTTCTGCTGGTTCCGCATCTGATTAAATCAAAAAAGAAATCCCCGTTTCCGTTTGGAAGCGGGGATTCTTCTTTACATTTCATTTACTGAATTCTTTGGATCTGCGAACGACTGCGTCAGCCGCCTCGATCACAGCACCGCGGAAAGCATTCTTTTCAAGGGAAGCGATGCCTTCAATAGTAGAGCCGGCGGGAGACGTAACCATATCCTTGAGCTGGCCGGGATGCTTACCCGTTTCCAGCGCCAATTTGGCGCTGCCCAGCATGGTTTGCGCCGCAAAGCGGATGGATGTATCCCTTGGCAATCCGGCGCGAACACCGGCGTCGGCAAGGGCCTCCAGGAAAAGAAACATAAATGCGGGCGAACTGCCGCTGACGCCGGTCACCGCATCAATCAGATTTTCGGGAATTTCTTCCGCAAGCCCCATGCAGGAAAGCAGAGAAAGCGCATATTCCCATTCCGCATCCGTCACATATTTTCCGCGGCAGGCCGCCATAACGCCTTCGCCAACCAAAGCAGGCGTATTGGGCATCACGCGGATGATATGCAGTTTTTCATTCTGCATCTCTTCTCCAAGTTTGGCAAGGCTATACCCCAGCACAATCGAAATTACCAGCGCATCGGGATTCAAGTGCGGCGCAATTTCCGCAAGCACACCGCTCAGATACTGGGGCTTTACCGCAAGCAGCAGCACATCGGCCGCGGCAGCATCCGCATTATTGGTGGTGATGCAAATATGCAGCTGGCTTTCCAAGGTTTTCAACAATTCTGCATTTTTATCTGCAGCAATAATCTGATCCGGAGCAAATTTTTCAGAAGCCAATAGTTTCCGCAGCATTGCGCCGCCCATATTTCCGCAGCCAATTACGCCCAAACGCATGGTAAATTCCTCCCATTTATGATATTTTCATTATAAGCTGAAAGAATGATCCTTGCAAGTATCAGTTTTGTTTTTCTCCGAAAGCCGGCCGCTTTGCTCGCCGACAGAAAAAGCATCAAAATTTGCCTAAGTTTTTTTGAAAAATCTGGAAAATGTGAAGAAAAGAAAAAAATACAAAAAAAATTTCCCCAAAGGATTTTACAAATCGATGCGATTGTATTATAATATCTCAGTAAAAGCGCTATGCGCCGAAACACATTCTTTATTCGGGTAGAGGTGTTTTATATGAGCCGAATGATCGGTACTGTTTCCATGGGTCTTCGTGCGCCCATTATTCGTGAGGGCGAAGATTTGGCCAAGATCGTTGTGGATTGCATCATGCAGGCCGTGGAAAACGGTGATTTTTCTGTACGTGATCGTGACGTGGTTGCCATAACGGAATCCATCGTTGCCCGCGTGCAGGGAAATTATGTCACGGTGGATGATATCGCTTCTGATGTACGCAATAAATTTGGCGGGGAAACCGTGGGCGTTATCTTCCCAATCCTCAGCCGAAATCGCTTTTCCATCTGCCTGCGCGGCATTGCCAAGGGATGCAAGAAAATCGTGATGATGCTCAGCTATCCCAGCGATGAAGTGGGCAATAATCTTGTACATCCTGATAAGGTGGATGAATCCGGCGTCAATCCTTACAGCGACGTGCTGGATTTGAAAAAATACCGCGAGCTTTTCGGCTATGAAAAGCATCCTTTCACCGGCATGGATTATGTGGAATACTATGAATCCCTGATTCGCGAATGCGGCGCTGACGTGGAATTCGTATTTGCCAATGATCCCCGGGTGATCCTGAAGTATACCAAGAATGTGCTCAACTGCGATATTCATTCCCGTCAGCGCACCAAGCGGCTGCTTCGGGAAGCCGGGGCCGAAAAAGTATTCGGCATGGATGAAATCATGAACGCGCCCATCAACGGCAGTGGCTACAACCCCAAATATGGCCTGCTGGGCTCCAATAAATCCACGGAAGATAAAATCAAGCTCTTCCCCCGCGAATGCCAGGATCTGGTGGAGGATGTTCAGGATCGTCTGCTGAAAAAGACGGGGAAACATGTGGAAGTTATGGTTTACGGCGATGGCGCCTTCAAGGATCCTGTGGGCAAAATTTGGGAACTGGCTGATCCTGTTGTCTCCCCTGCCTACACTGCCGGCCTGGAAGGCACGCCCAATGAATTGAAGCTGAAGTATCTGGCGGATAATGATTTCGCCAATCTTTCCGGTGAAGCCCTCCGCGACGCCATCAAGGATAAGATCCAGCATAAGGATGGCAGCAGTCTGGTAGGCCAGATGGCCGCCCAGGGCACCACTCCCCGGCGGATTACCGATCTGATCGGCTCTCTGTGCGATCTGACCTCCGGCTCCGGCGATAAGGGCACGCCCTTTGTATATATCCAGGGCTATTTCGATAATTATACCAGCGACTGATTTTTACGCAAAATGACAGGCCCCGCAAAATGCGGAGCCTGTTTTTTATTGACCGAGAATTCTCATAAATTCTTCACCGGTAATGGTTTCCTTTTCGTAAAGATATTTGGATAACTCATGCAGCTTATCTTTGTTTTCTTCCAGGATGGCAAGCGCTTTCTGATGCTGCTCCCGGACCAGATCCACCACCTGCTGATCAATCCTTGCCTGGGTTTGTGCAGAGCAGAACAGGGACGTATCGCCGCCAAGATACTGATTATTCACCGTTTCCATGGCAACCATGTCAAAATCCTTGCTCATGCCGTAGCGCGTAACCATGGCGCGCGCCAGGCGCGTTGCCTGCTCAATATCGTTGGCGGCGCCGGTAGATACAACGCCAAATACAATTTCCTCTGCCGCACGGCCGCCGGTATAGGTGGCGATTTTGTTTTCAATTTCTTCCTTCGTCATCAGGTAATGATTGCCCTCTTCCACCTGCATGGTATAGCCAAGAGCGCCGGACGTGCGCGGAATGATAGTAATTTTTTGTACCGGCGCCGAATTGCTTTGTTTCGCCGCAATCAGCGCATGCCCGATTTCATGATAAGCAACGGTCAGTTTTTCTTTATCGGTTAAAATGGCGTTCTTTTTCTGATATCCGGCGATAACCACTTCAATGCTTTCTTCCAGATCCTGCTGAGAGACCAATTGTCGCCCATCCCGGACGGCACGAAGGGCCGCTTCATTCACGATATTGGCCAATTCCGCGCCGGAAGCCCCGGATGCCATCCGTGCTACCTGGAGATAATCGATATTACTTTCCGTTTTGATTTTTCTGGCATGAACCATCAGAATCTTTTCACGTCCCTGTAAATCAGGCAATTCTACGGGAATCCGCCGGTCAAAGCGACCGGGCCGCGTCAGCGCTGGATCCAGTGATTCCGGGCGATTGGAGGCAGCCAGAATCATTACCCCGTTGTTTCCTTCAAAACCATCCATCTCCGTCAGCAGCTGATTGAGCGTTTGCTCCCGCTCGTCATTGCCGCCCATATGGCCGCCGTCGCGTTTTTTCCCAATGGCGTCGATTTCATCGATGAAAACAATACAGGGCGCTTTTTCTTTCGCCTGTTTGAACAGATCGCGCACCTTGCTTGCCCCCATCCCTACAAACATTTCCACAAATTCGGATCCGCTCATGGAAAAGAAGGGCACGTTGGCTTCGCCGGCGACTGCCTTTGCCAGCATGGTTTTGCCGGTACCGGGCGGGCCAACAAGCAGCACACCTTTGGGCATGGAAGCGCCAATCTGCTTGTATTTATCAGGATTATGTAAATAATCTACGATTTCCTGGAGGCTTTCTTCTGCCTCATCGACGCCCTCTATATCATCAAATTTGATTCCCTGCGTTGATTGGACATAGACCTTGGCATTGGATTTCCCCATGTTGAACATCATGGAGTTGGGGCCGCCGGCCTTATCCATCATTTTCCTGGAGAGGAATTGACCGATGATAATGAAAAAAACCATCGGGAGAATCCAGGAAATCAAGAAGCTGAGGAGGGGCGAAGCTTCCTCGATAATCTCGCTCCGGAATTCCGCGCCGGATGCATGCAACCTTGTCACAAGGTTTGGATCATCCAAAACACCCGTTTTATATACTGTCGTATTTTCTTTGTCGGTAAACAGAATCTGATTATATTCAATCTGTACGCCGCCAATTTCGCGGTTTTCGGTCATGTTCATGAAGGTACCATAATCCACTTCAACGATCCGCTGCCTGGCAAGCCAGGGCATCAAAAGGGTATTAATCAGCATAATTACGGTAATTGCAATCAGATAATAGAATATGAGCGGTTTTTTAGGCTTTTTCACTTCATTCATTGTTCAAACCTCCCCTGTATGCAATCCTTTCGCTCATTGATATCATAAGCTAAAATAGAAGCGCAATCCAAACAAAATAATGGCAAAATCATGCTCAACCCATCTTCAGCATTTTTTTAAAAAGTGCATTTAGTTATTGACATATGCCATTTATGAGGTATAATAGTATTGAAGGGTATCCTTGGAAGCTCTTTGAAAGGAGAATTTGCCTTGTCCCGTCCCAGAAAATGTCGTCTCGTATGCGCATTGCCTTCCACCCGGGAATTCATTCCCCATTGCGATCAGGCTTTTGCGGATTCTGTTACGCTTTCAATTGATGAATACGAAACGATCCGTCTGATCGATTTTGAAGATTATTCCCAGGAACAGTGCAGCCGGCAGATGGGCGTGGCCAGAACAACCGTTCAGCAGATCTATGCCTCTGCCAGGAAAAAGCTGGCTGAAGCCCTCGTAGAAGGATGCGGCATTACCATCGAAGGCGGTGATTATCAGCTGTGTGATGGTTCCCCCAGCCATGGCAAATGCAGCCATTGCCCAAGACATACCCAGCATCATCAAACCAACGATCTTCAAGGAGGAAATCATATGAGAATTGCAGTTACTTATGAAAACGGCCTGATTTTCCAGCATTTTGGTCACACCGGCGCTTTTAAGATCTATGATATCGAAGATGGAAAAATTGCCAGGAGCATGATCGTAAATACCCAGGGCAGCGGCCACGGCGCGCTCGCCGGCATGCTGGCCCAGCTGCAGGTCAATGCACTGATCTGCGGCGGCATTGGCGGCGGCGCCCAGACCGCCCTTTCCCAGGCCGGTATCAAGCTCTACGGTGGCGTAAAGGGCAGCGCAGACCTTGCTGTGGCCGCTCTTATCAATAATCGCCTGAATTATGATCCCAACGCAAAATGCGATCATCATGACCATCACCACGATGAGGGCCATACCTGCGGCGATCATGGATGCGGCAGCCATACCTGCGGCGATCATTGCGGGAAATAAGACTTCAATAAAAAACTGCCTGGGAATTATCCCGGGCAGTTTTTATTGTTTGCTTTAGCGCAAAAAAACCACCAGCAGAGCTGGTGAGAAAAAAGACTTTAGATATAAGTAACCTCC
>SVHD01000080.1 GCA_015056015.1 Clostridiales bacterium | reverse complement strand
AGGAGGAATAGCCCGCCGCAGCGGTGGTAACGATCTTGCGCTGGGGCAGTTTGCCGGGCATGGTTTCGGAAAGCGGCACGGTGGGATCGGCAGCGCCGGTGACGCGCATGGCGGCGTAGACATAGCTGCGGCCGGAAAGGGGATCGCGGATGGCGCCGCCGATGCAGGTGGCAGCACCGCCGAAGGGCTCGATTTCGGTGGGATGATTGTGGGTTTCATTCTTGAAGAGCAGCAGCCATTTTTCGGGGCCGTCCTCGGTCTGCACGTCGATTTTCACGGTGCAGGCGTTGATTTCTTCCGATTCATCCAGCTTCTGAAGCAATCCCTGCTTTTTCAGATATTTGGCGCCGATGGTAGCCATATCCATCAGGGTTACGGGCTTTTTGATCTTCAGCTCGTTGCGAACTTCCAGATACTTCTGATAGGTCTTTTCCGCAGCGGGATCATCAAAGGAAAGATCGGTCAGATGGGTGAGGAAGGTGGTATGCCGGCAATGATCGGACCAGTAGGTATCCAGCATGCGGATTTCGGTGAGGGTGGGGGCGCGGCCTTCGGATTTGAAATAATCCTGGCAGAATTTCAAATCATCATCATCCATGGCCAGGCCATAATGCTTCACAAATTCATGCAGGCCCGCCTGATCCAGATGGGGGAAATCATGCAGGGTTTCCACCATGGGGGGCATATCATAATCAATTTTCAGGGTATCAAATTTTTCCAGGGAGGCTTCCCGGCTTTCCACGGGGTTGATAACGTATTTCTTGATCTTTTCCACCTGTTCTTCGGTGATATCGCCATAGAGATAATATACCTTGGCGCTGTGAACCAGGGGACGATCCTTCTGGGAGATCAGCTGAATGCACTGGGAGGCGCTGTCCGCCCGCTGATCAAACTGGCCGGGCAAGAATTCCACGGCAAATACCCTGGCGTCACAGGCGCAGGGCATATCTTCGGTGACGGTATCCAGCTGGGGTTCGGCGAAAACGGTGGTTTTCAGGCTTTCAAACAGGGCGTCATCCACGCCTTCCACATCATAGCGGTTGAGCAGGCGTACGTTGGTCAGCTTTTCGATGCCCAAAAGCCCGGTTAAATCATTTTTCAGGGTCTGGGCCTCATGATCCAGGCCCGGCTTTTTTTCTACATAAACGCGATAAACCATGATTCAGGCCTCCTTATTCAGTGCTTTTTGGCCGATGTCCTTGCGATAGTAAGCATTGGCGAAGCTGGTTTTTTCCACGGCTTCATAGGCGTTTTTCACCGCGCAATGCAGGCATTTGCCCCTGGCCGTCACGCCCAGCACCCGGCCGCCGCCAGTAACCAATTCGCCCTTTTCGTTGATCTTGGCCCCGGCCACGTAGGTAGTAACCAGATCGGTATCAGGGGCGAGAGTGATGGGGAAGCCGGTTTCATATTTCTGGGGATAGCCATTGGAGGCCATGACCACGCAGCAGGCCGCGCCATCATCAAATTCCACTTCGCAGTTTTCCAGGGTTTCATTCCGGCAGGCCTGGAAGATGGAAAGCAGATCGCTCTTGAGCAGCGGCAATACCACCTGGGTTTCAGGATCGCCGAAACGGCAATTGTATTCGATCACCTTGGGGCCGTTCTTTGTGATCATCAGGCCAAAGTAGAGGCAGCCCTTGAAGGGGCACCCTTCGGCCTGCATGGCCTTGATGGTGGGCAGGAAGATTTCTTCCATGCAGCGCTTGGCCACATCTTCCGTATAGAAGGGGTTGGGGGCGATGGTGCCCATGCCGCCGGTATTCAGGCCCTGATCGTGATCCAGCGCCCGCTTATGATCCATGGAGGATACCATGGGCTTCAATACTTTGCCGTCGGTAAAGGCCAGCACGGAAACCTCGGGGCCCTCCAGGAATTCTTCAATGACTACTCGGCTGCCGCTGTCGCCGAATACCTTGTTTTCCATCATATCAATGACGGCGGCGTTGGCTTCTTCCCTGGTCTGGGCGATGATTACGCCCTTGCCCAGTGCCAGGCCATCAGCCTTGATGACGATGGGAATGGGGGCGGATTTCAGGTATTCCAGGGCGTCTTCCTGATTGGTAAAAATTTTGCAGGAGGCGGTGGGAATGCCGTATTTTTCCATAAGATTTTTGGAAAATACCTTGCTGGCTTCAATCCGGGCCGCCGCCTTGGAAGGGCCAAAGGCGGGAATGCCGGCGTTTTCCAGGGCGTCCACGCACCCCAGCGCCAGGGGATCATCCGGGGCCACCACGGCAAAATCAATGGCGTTATCTGCGGCGAATTTCACGATGCCGTCAATATCCTTGGCGCCGATATTCACGCACTGGGCATCCTGAGCAATGCCGCCGTTGCCGGGCAGACAATAGATTTTTTCCGCTTCCGGGCTTTTTTTCAGGGCCTTGATGATGGCGTGCTCGCGCCCGCCGGAACCAACCACCAGAATCTTCATATCAAATCCTCCATGCTCGTTGCAGATCAACGAGGGAAAATGAGTTTACATATACTATTTTAACGCATATCGGGGAAAATGCAAGGATAGAGAAACATAAAAACATCCCGAATTGGTTTTCGGGAGGGTGCGGGAGGACACTTTTGACCCAAAAGTGCCCTCCCGCAAAAAGTTTTTTCAATTAATGATGGAACAGGCGCATGCCGGTGAAGGCCATGGCCATGCCATACTTGTTGGCGCATTCGATAACCACATCGTCACGGATGGATCCGCCGGGCTCGGCGATGTATTTCACGCCGCTCTTTTTCGCCCGTTCAATATTGTCATCGAAGGGGAAGAAGGCGTCGGAACCCAGGGCCACGTTATCCTTGGTAGCCAGATAAGCCTTGGCTTCCTCATCGGTGAGGGGAGCGGGCTGCTCGGTGAAATACTTCTGCCAGTTGCCATCGGCGCATACATCTTCTTCATTCTTGTTGATGTAGCCATCGATGACGTTGTCGCGATCGGGACGGCCCAGGGTGGATTTAAAAGGCAGGTTCAGTACCTTTTCATGCTGGCGCAGCCACCAGGTATCGGCCTTGCCGCCCGCCAGACGGGTGCAATGGATACGGCTCTGCTGGCCGGCGCCCACACCGATAGCCTGGCCGTCCACCGCGTAGCACACGGAATTGGACTGGGTATATTTCAGGGTAATCAGCGCCACGATCAGATCGCGGATGGCGGATTCGGGCATATCCTTATTTTCGGTAACGATATTCTGCAAAAGTTCCTTGTTGATCTTGAAATTGTTGCGGCCCTGTTCAAAGGTGATGCCGAAAACCTGCTTGCGTTCCTGAGGATCGGGAATGAAATCGGGATCGATCTTGACGATATTGTAATTGCCCTTGCGCTTGGATTTGAGAATTTCCAGGGCTTCGGGTTCATAACCGGGAGCGATGACGCCGTCGGATACTTCTCGCTTGATGAGCTTGGCGGTGGTCACATCGCATACGTCGGACAGGGCTACCCAATCGCCGAAGGAGCACATCCGGTCAGTGCCGCGGGCACGGGCATAAGCGCAGGCCAGGGGGGATTCATCCAGGCCTTCGATATCATCCACAAAGCAGGCCTTCTTCAGGGTATCGGAAAGGGGCAGGCCAACGGCGGCGGAGGTGGGGGAAACATGCTTGAAGGAGGTAACGGCGGGCATGCCCAGGGCTTCCTTCAGTTCCTTGACCAGCTGCCAGGAATTGAAAGCATCCAGGAAATTGATATAGCCGGGACGGCCGCAGAGGATTTCGATGGGCAATTCGCTGCCATCATGCATGTAGATCTTGGAAGGCTTCTGATTGGGGTTGCAGCCGTATTTCAGTTCGAATTCTTTCATGGTAATTCCCTCTCCTTTATCAATTGAATTATTCGTGCTTGTTGATGATGCGTTCTTCGCTTTCGCCGCTTTCCAGATCGGTGTAGCGCACATACAGGGAAATCTTATTGGCTTCATTCAGGTTTTCCCACAGTTCATCGGTGAAAGCATCAATGCAGCAGGGAATCTTTACCCGTTCGGGTTCGCCCTGGAAGGTGGGAATGACGGGATTGCCGTCGCAGACGTAGGTGTGCAGGAAATGGCCCAGACCGGGCGTGGCGGGATATTCATAGAAGAAACGGGCGCAGGCATTGCCATCGGGATCGGCGGCCTTGAGAATGGACATTTTGTAGCTGCCGTCCTTGGCCTGCAGACCGGAAATGCGGGGGGTCCAGTTGGGCTTGTCATCCTCAAACTGACGGGTGCGCAGCGCTGCTTCCCAGCTTTCGCCCCGGGAGAGATATTCCCAGATGGTATCGGTCTGATCGCCGTTGGTCACAATCAGGCCACAGCCGCATTCCCGCACGGGATGATAAATGATCAGGTGGGGATCCACCATCAGGGAGGGATCATGGGCTTCGGTGCGGATGCCGTCGGGTTCGCCGGTAAAGACGCGGTTGCGGCTGTTCACGCTGCGGCCCATGATGAAATAGGCGGCCACGGATTTTTTGCCGTCTTCGGTGACACCCATCACGATGCCGCGGCCGGGATAGACATTATTGGAGAGCAGATCCTTCATGGTGTTCACTTCATATACATTCATGGGAATTATTCCTCCTCTTTGATGATGACGGTGCGGCCTTCCACGGAAAGGCGGCCCTGGCAGAAAAGAGAGACGGCATGGGGAAGCAGCTTCCATTCGGCCTCTTCCATAATGCGCTTTTGCAATGTTTCGGGGGTATCGCCATTTAAGACGGGAACGGCCTTCTGGGCAATGATGGGGCCGCCATCGCATTCCTCGGAGACGAAATGCACGGTGGCGCCGGAGAGCTTCACGCCGTATGCCAGCGCCGCTTCATGCACATGAAGCCCATAGAAGCCCTTGCCGCAGAAAGAAGGAATCAGGGCAGGATGCACATTCATGATGGCATTGGGGTAGGCTTCGGTCAGTTCGCTGGTGAAAATCACCATGCAGCCCGCCAGCACGATCAGATCGATGGAAAGATCTTTGAGCATATCCACCAGCGCCACGGTCATAGCCTGATTGGAATCAAAATTCTTCCGGGGCAATACATAGCCGGGGATGCCGGCCTTGGCGGCCCGCTCCAGGGCGTAGGCGCCTTCCTTGGAGGAAATCACCGCGGCGATTTCGCCGCCGCCAAGTTCCCCGCGCTGCTGGGCGTCAATCAGGGTCTGCAGATTGGTGCCGCCGCCGGATACCAGTACGGCAATGCGCGTTTTTTTCATTCCAGAATCACCTTTTCTTCGGACTTGATGATTTCACCGATGACATAGGCGTCTTCACCGTTGGCCTTAAGGATTTCGATGGCGGTATCCACTTCGCCGGCGGGCACCACCACGCTCATGCCAACGCCCATATTGTAGGTGTTGAACATATCGCGTTCGGGGATGTTGCCGGTTTTGGCGATGAGATCGAAGATGGGAAGGATTTTCACGGCGCTCTTATCAATTTTGGCACCCAGGCCATCGGGAATGGAGCGCGGAATATTCTCGTAGAAACCGCCGCCGGTGATATGGGAAATACCCTTGACGTCTACCTTTTTGAGCAATTCCAGAATGCTCTTTACATAAATGCGGGTGGGGGTGAGCAGGGCTTCCGCCACGCTCTTGCCGCCCAATTCTTCTTTGGCTTCATAAAGAGAAGGGGGATTGTTGTCAATATCAAATACCTTGCGGCAAAGGGAGAAGCCATTGGAATGGATGCCGGTGGAGGGCAGGGCGATCACCACATCGCCTTCCTGCATGCGGGTATTATCAATGATCTTCTTTTTATCCACGATACCCACCGCGAAGCCGGCCAGATCGTAATCTTCCACGGGCATAAGGCCGGGATGCTCTGCCGTTTCGCCGCCGATGAGGGCAGCGCCGCTCTGCACGCAGCCTTCCGCCACGCCGGAAACGATTTCCGCGATTTTTTCGGGGATATTCTTGCCGCAGGCGATATAATCCAGGAAGAAGAGGGGACGGGCGCCGCAGCAGATGATATCGTTGACGCACATGGCAACCGCGTCGATGCCAATGGTATCATGCTTGTCCATGAGAATTGCCAGCTTTACTTTCGTGCCGCAGCCATCGGTGCCGGAAACCAGCACGGGCTTTTCCATTCCTTCGATGGGCAGGCCGAAGCAGCCGCCGAAACCGCCCACGTCATCCAGGCAGCCTTCATTACGGGTGCGGGCGATATGCTTTTTCATCAGTTCCACGGCCTTGTAGCCGGCGGTAATATCCACGCCGGCGGCGGCGTAGCTGTCAGATTTGGAATTGGAATGCATGTTGTTTCCTTCCTTTCTTTGCGTCGGGCGTGAAAATTATTCCTTGCCGTTCCAGCAATAGGTGCATAATTTACAGGCGGGCAGGCCGATGGCCTTGATAACCCCCTCCAGGGATTGGAATTCCAGGGAAGAAAAATGGAATTTATCGCAGATGGCCTTACGCATGGCCTGGCCGCGTTCGGTTTTGGCATCGGAATATTCATCCAGATGCTTCAAGCCCTCTTCCCCTTCCAGCTCCAGGATGGTGCGCCGGGTGATCAGCTCGGTATCGCTGGTGGAACGGGCAAAATTCAAATATTTGCAGCCATACATGATGGGCGGGCAGGCAGAGCGCATATGCACCGCTTTGGCGCCGTTATCATAAAGGAATTCTACCGTTTCCTGCAGCTGCGTTCCCCGGACGATGGAATCATCCACAAAAAGCAGATTCTTATCCTGAATCAGATCATGCACGGCGATCTGCTTCATTTTGGCTACCTGGCTGCGCTGGGCCTTGCTGTTGGTGGTAAAGCTGCGGGGCCAGGTGGGGGTATATTTGATGAAGGGACGGGCAAAGGGGATATGGCTGCGATTGGCATAGCCAATGGCATGGGGGGTGCCGGAATCGGGCACGCCGCCTACATAATCCACATCCTGATTTGAACCGTTTTTTTCGTCCTGCTCTGCAATGATTTCCCCGTTGCGATAGCGCATGGTTTCCACGTTGATGCCTTCATAGGAGGCGGTGGAATAGCCGTAATACGTCCACAGGAAAGAGCAGATGCGCATTTCATTGCCGGGGGGAGAAAGCTGGGTAAGGCCGTCGGGGGAAAGCTCCACAATTTCGCCGGGGCCCAGTTCCCTTTCCGCCGCATAATCCAGCTTCTGATAGGCATGGGATTCAAAGGAAACGCAATAGCCGCCTTCGTTTTTCCCGATCAGTACGGGCAATCTGCCCAGGCGATCCCGGGCGGCGATAATATGGCCATCATCCTTGAGAATCAGAATGGAGGCCGTACCTTCGATTACTTGCTGGGCAAAGCGGATGCCATCGGTAAAATCGCTTTTCTGATTGATCATGGCGGCTACAAGTTCGGTGGAATTGACTTTGCCGCCCTGCATGGCGTCAAAATGACCGCCGCTGAACACCAGATATTGATCAATCAATTGCTGAGCATTATTGATAATTCCGATGGTGCACAGGGCATAGGTGCCCAACTTGGAGCGGATGAGCAGGGGCTGGGGATCGGAATCGGAAATGCAGCCGATGGCCGAATTGCCCTTCATATCATCAAAAATATGCTCAAATTTGGTGCGGAAGGGAGAATTGGCGATATTGTGGATTTCCCGCTGCAATCCGATCTCCGGATCGAATGCCGCCATGCCGCCCCGCCGGGGAGCCAGATGGGAATGATAATCGGTTCCAAAGAATACATCGGAAATTGCGTCGTGCTTCAATACGGCGCCGAAAAAACCGCCCATAATGCCTCCGTTTGAAGTATGTATTTGCCGTGATTTATAGATGGAAAATCAGCGGCGTAAAGAAATGGTGTTATTGGAATTCTGCCTGCAGGGCAGTGTCCTTCTTGAGGACGTTCGCCGCATCGCTGGCCCGCTTTTCATCCAAGCGCCTGGCCAGATCATCATCGGTAAGGGCAATGATCTGGGCCGCCAGCAGCGCCGCATTGCCGCCGCCGTTAATGGCGACCGTGGCAACGGGAATGCCGGTGGGCATCATCACGGTGGAAAGCAGGGCGTCCATGCCATCCAGAACGGAAGATTTACAGGGAATGCCGATGACGGGCAAAGTGGTATTGGCGGCGATGGCGCCGGCCAAATGGGCAGCCATGCCGGCAGCGGCGATCAAAACGCCAAAGCCGTTTGCGCGGGCATTGCGGGCGAAATCCCGGGCCTCATCGGGGGTGCGATGAGCGGAATAGATATGAACTTCAAAGGGAATTTCCAACTGAGAAAGCAGATCCGTCGCCTTCCGGATAATGGGTAGATCGCTGTCGCTACCCATGATGATGCCGACCTTTTTCACGGTAATTCATGCTCCTTTGAAAAAGATATGCCGCCTTTTTCAGGCGAACCATATCTATTATAGCATGCGAAGGTGGAATATGCAAGGAAATGCTGAATTATTTTTCTCAATATTTTGTTAACGTTCGGTTTTTAAAATGTTACGCTTGCGGAATATTGGAAAAAAAATCGAAATTTTCCCAAGAGATGAAAAAACACGAACATTTATGCTTTGCATTATTTTGAATGTTTGCCACCTGATTTTCCATGTTTCCCCATGATTCGCGGCCATTTCCAGCATAGTGATCCCTGAAATGCGCCATATTGGAAGGGAGGAATGAAAAAACGGGGGAAAGAAAATGAAAAGAAAAATCGGCTGGGGCCGAAGAATTGCAGGCGGATTTTTGCTTCTGGTGGTGGCATGGATGGCGTTTTCGCCCACCGCACAGGCACTGCGCGCCCTGCCCGGCACCTATCGCATCAGTATCGGTCAATCCTATTTTCTCAATACGGGCGTGGCGGTTTTATCCTCCCAGGATGAGCGGCTGCTTTCAAAAGAAAACACCTTATCCGGTATAGAAAGCGGGCAGACGGAAGTAACCATCAATCTATTCGGTCTTTTTCCCGTCCGGAAAATGCAGGTGGATATTGGAGAAGAAATCCGCCTGATTCCCGGCGGCCAGGCGGTGGGCGTGGCCCTGGCCACCAAGGGCGTGCTGGTGGTGGGGGTATCGGATGTATCCGGAAAAAGCCCGGCCCAGCATGCGGGAATCCGGGCGGGGGACGTGATTGAAAGCATCAATGGGGTGGAATTGGACAGCAGCGAGCAATTGAGTCAGCTGGTGACCGCTGCGGCGGGCAACCCAATGAAGATCGCCTATCGGCGGGATGGTCAGCAGCGGCAGGCCACCCTTGCGCCGCTGATGGATCCCGCATCCGGTCTCTGGCGAATCGGGGCCTGGGTACGGGACAGTACGGCCGGGGTGGGGACGCTTTCTTTCTATCATCCCCAGAATCAGAGCTACGGCGCCCTGGGCCATGCCATTCATGATGGGGATACGGGGCTGCTTTTGCCCATCCGCATGGGATCTCTTCTGCAGGCGGAGATCGTGGATGTGCACAAAGGGGAAAAGGGAAACCCGGGGGAATTGCGGGGATCCTTCCTGCGCAATCAAGTGATGCTGGGCAATATCGAAAAAAATACCGGCCTTGGCATTTACGGAAAAATGGAAAAAGCGCCGGTGAATCCGCTGTATCCCGATGGATTGCCGGTTGGATATCAGGAAACGGTGGAAACGGGCCCGGCCACCATTCTTTCCACGGTTGACGGAAACGGCATTCGGGAATACAGCGTGGAAATTATCAAGGTCAATCGGCAGAGTGCCCCGGCCCCCAAGAGCATGGTGATTAGGGTGACCGATCCGGAATTGCTGAAAATTACCGGCGGCATCGTGCAGGGTATGAGCGGAAGCCCCAT
>SVHD01000079.1 GCA_015056015.1 Clostridiales bacterium | reverse complement strand
TGGAGCATACCGGATTCGAACCGGTGACCTCTACAATGCGAATGTAGCGCGCTACCAACTGTGCTAATGCCCCAAGCGCTGAAATAGTATAGCATGTTTCTTTACAAATTGCAAGAGGAAAAAAAGAAATTTTCGTCTTTTCGAAAAAATCCTGAAACGAATCGGTGCCGTTCCGGAATGAAAAGAATTGCGGTCCCTCAAGGCTGGAAAGGGGATTTTTTGCTTTTCTGCCAAAGCGAGCGCGCCTCTCCCTGGTGTTGGTAGGGACGCAGGATTCAGTGCAGTTTGGGGGTAATGGAAGGCGATCATTGCGCAGGGCTGCTCCTTTGAGAAAATTTTTAAAATTGCTGCGCCATCAGATAGAATCTGTGCTATAATAAATAAGTTGCGCCTTTCCCTGCAACCTACCGGAAAATCTGTACAGGATCAAGGAGACGATATCATGATGAATCTGAATGAAATTGGACAGCGCCTGCATGTCGGTCAGCGGAATATCAAATCAGCACTGGCGGCGACGCTGTGCGCGGTGCTTTACTTCATCATCGGCCGTAACCCCACCTTTGCGTGCATTGGCGCGATTTTCGGCATGGGCAGCGATATGGAAAATTCGCGGCTGAATGGCGGCAATCGTTTCTTCGGCACGATTATCGGCGGCATTTTGGGCATGCTGCTGTTCCGGCTGTATATTTGCTTTTATCCCCAGGGCGGCTATTCCTTCCTGCTGCTGGTGCTGCTGTTCATCGGCGTGGTGCTTCTGATTGTTGCCAGCCAGATATTCCATTGGCCGGGCGCTGTGCAGCCGGGCGGCGTGGTGCTGTGCATCATTCTGTTCAATACGCCGGTGGAAACCTACGTCAGCTATTCCGTATGGCGCATGATTGATACCGGCGTGGGCGTGGCGCTTTCGCTGCTGATCAACTGGCTGCTGCCCCGGGAGCGGCTCACCCGCATCCTGGAAAAGGCGCATCTGCGGAAAGTAGATATGTAAACAAAAAATCCTGCACGTTGGTGCAGGATTTTTTATTAGGTAAAGGATTTTTATTTCATTCCGTCGCCATCACACACCGTGCATTTGCCGTTTTGACAATTCACGCTGGTACAAGTTTGCCAAAGATAATCCCTTGTTCCGGGAACCAGCTTGCGAACCTTACCGGTGCCATTGCAATTGTTGCATTTCCCATCAAATCCGCAGACGATACAATCGTGCTCCCAGGGATCATCCGGATCGTCGGTGCTGGAGAAATCGACATCCAGGCGTTTGGCGGTTTCCTGCAAATCAGCCGTGACAATGTCCGTGCAGTAATAGATCTGAACATGGCCAAGATATGAAGCTACAACAATATTCCCCTTCGGGTCATTTTTCCTGACACGGAAAGTCTCATTCACTTCTCCCGGACCGATATACTTCAGAATATAGAAAGCTTCATTATCCTTGATATCGGTTTTGATGATATCAAAATATCCCGTTGCCCACAACGCCGTTACATAGGTTTTTGCGGACTCCCACACCTGAAGTTTGTCCGTGTCCTTGCCGCCATTGTTTGCCCATTTCAGGCCATAATGCCTGTACTGATAGCAATACCAGTTTTCACCTACATCAAGCCTATCGCATTTGACCGGCCAATCCGGCCAGAAAAACCTGACAAAATGATCCAGCGATTTGACAATCATGCCTTCGTTCTTTACCAGATCATGCTCGAAGCCAGTATCGTCCGTACTGGCATATGCAGTCAACGATAGCGCATAGAATAGAGTAAAGACAAGAATTAACAAACGTTTCATTTGCATCCACCTCCTGTTGGCAATATAGCATATGGATTTATCTGCGTCAACCATTTTTCCCCAGAAGACTTATTCCGAAAATGGGCGGTTGTGTATTTTTTGAAGAGGTTTCCCGCTGAAAGTAATCTTCCATTAAAACAAAGCGTTTATTGCCGTATTCAAAACAGTGCCATCAACAATGCAAAAGGCACGTAAATATTTGCGCCCGTTATTCAAACTGCTTCAGAATAAAATCCATATATTCTTCCACGATCTGCACATCGGTGAATTGATAGAGCATGCGGGTGCCAACGGCGTCCTCGATTTCGTTTAAGTACGCTTTGCCCTGATGGAATACAAAATCCACCCCCACCAGGGATACATTCAGCAGGCGCGCGGCCTTTTCCACATAAAAACGCATTTCATCCGTCAGTTCGGTTTTCCGGGCCAGGCCGTGGAGGCCGAAATTGCTGCGGAAATCCCCGTCGGAATAGCGCTCCATGGCCTGGATCAGTCGGTCTCCCAGCATATACGCCCGCACATCCCGGCCGGGCGTATCGCACAGGGGCTGCACCACCGCCGTATCCGGGGCGATTTTCTGCAGATTTTCCAGATATTCCGCTTCATTCTGGCAAAGATACACCTGCCGCCCGCCGCAGCCGCCGCTTGCCTTCACCACTACCGGGAAATCAAAGGGATGGGCAGGGCAATCGGGGCGCACAAAGGCGGTATCCAGGCAGGGAAAGCCGTTTTCCACGAAGAACGTATGGGTTTTTTGCTTGTCATTGCAGATTTCGGATACCCGGGCATTATTGAATACCTTCACGCCCATTTTCTCCAGATGGCGGGAAAGATCGGGCCGCATGCAGCGCACCACCGCAAAATCGGGCTGCCCGGGGCGCAGGAATAATTCGCCGCCCCGCACGCCGAAGGCAATTTCCGGGGTGGTGATCAGCGTAAGTTCCACCTGCCGCTTTTTTGCCGCTGCCATGAAAAATTCAATAAAGCGGGTATTCCGGGGAATATTATCCGGTTCATAAATCAGCCAGCCGCGCATAAAGCCTCCTGAATATGTTGCATAATCGCTCCGGCCACATCCGTTTTCGTCAGGGCAGCCAGGGCGGTGAAATGGGCGTTGGAATTGACCTCGCAAATCACGGGGCCATCTTTCGTATGCAGAATATCCACCCCGGCAAAATCCAGGGAAAGGGCATGGCAGGCCCGGGCAGCCAGGGCGATTTCTTCCTCCGTGGGGGGATAGATTTCTCCGTGCCCGCCGATCTGGATATTGGCCCGGAAATCGTTATCATTCCGCCGGCGCATGGCGGCGACGCATTTGCCGCCCACCATATAGAGCCTCAGATCCGTGCCCGCGCTTTCCTGAATAAACCGCTGGAACAGCAGGGGATTGCCCGCCGCTTTCTGAATAATTTCCAGGGCTTCCTGTTCATTCTGCGCCAGATAGACCTGCTGGCCGAAGGAACCGCAGCCCTCCTTGATCACCAGGGGCCAGGAAAGGCGCGCCCCGGCCCGGGCGATGAATTCCGTTTTCGGATAGCCCAGCCCCGGGAAGGTCATGGGGCAGAGGATGGTTTCCGGGGTGGGAAGATGGGCCTGCGCCAGCGCCAGATGGGTGAGCGTTTTATCATCGCAAAGGGCGATGGCCCGGGCAGGATTGAAAAGCCGCTTACCCATTGCTTCCAGCGCCATGGCCAGACGAATATCCTTATCCCAGAAAAGATAAAAATCCGTTTCTTCCGGTTCCAGCAATTGCGTATCCGGAAGCGTGCAGAGCAATTGATCGTTGGTGCAGATTTCCAATTGGATGGAAAGCTTTTCCGCAGCCCGGATCAACTGCTTTGCCATTTCCTCCATGGAGGCGCTTTTCCAGAAACCGTTTACCACCAGAATACCTTTCATTTCTTCACCCTCCGGTATTTGGGCGGACGGGGCTCGCATAAAAGCAGCGTCCACAGCCCGGGCAGCAGGGAAAGAAGCAGGGAGAGCAGCCCAATGAAAATCTGCGCAAGGATTTTCCAGCCCGGGGCCATATCGCCAAAGAGGGAGGCTGCACCCGGAATGGAGGAAAGCAGATCGCTCAGCGAAAGCAGGAGCAGAAGATTGGCAAGCGGCAAAAGCAGGCAGAGCAAAATGCCCACCAGCCGGGCGAAAAATTGCAGGGGCCGCCGGGGCGGCCGGGCAGGGGGCATATCGGTGGCAGGGGGCTGATAGGCCGGGGCTGCCCTTCGCATTTCCGGCGCAGGCTGGGAAGCGGCGGGGGAAACCCGGGGCGCCCGGGCGGGGCCCTGCATGGCAGGGGCAGAAAAACGCCCGGCAGAGCGGGCCGCGCCGCAGCTTTCGCATACGGATTGATTTTCGTGATTTTCTGTATGGCAGCGGGAGCAGATCCACATATTCTATCGCATCCTTTGTGAATTGATGGGAAAATGAAAAAAGGAATGGTATAAAAATTCGGCGCGGGGAAAATTTCCCCTTCCCGGGAGCCGGATTTTTTTCCATGCGGCTGCGGTGCGCCAATCCGGCGTTTATGTGGGGAGAGCAGGAGAGGGGATTTCTTTTTGAAAAAGAAATCCCCTCGCGCAAAAAAGCTTGTTTTATTGGATCAGATGATAATTGGGCAGGAAATCCCCGGGCAGGAAAACGCTGCCGGCAAAGGATTCGGGCTGCTCGCCCATGATGAAAAAGGCCACCCGATTTACCCCCGGCAATTCGCACAGGGTATTGACCAGGGAATAGACCATTAATTGCTCCTGCCGGGCGGTCATGCCCTGGCAGAGCTTGATCAATTGCTGGGAAAAATTCAGCACCAGGGTTTCATTTTCCAGGGAAACGCCCAGCAGATCGGCGTCCCGCAGGCCCTGGGGCAGCGTGGCGGAAAGATTGCCGATGCTGTCATAGCTTTGGGGGCCCTGCATCAGCTGGCCAATGATGGTTCGGATATTATAGGCCTCATAGAAGGGCGCAGGCCGGGCGGATTGCACCAATTTCCCCTGGGCATTGGCAAAATACAGGGAGGAATGGGCCAGCAGGAAGGGAATGAAATTCTTTCTTTGCATCAGGCCATCAGTAAAGAAAATGGTTTCCCCGGCGCCGGAAAAGGTACCGGAGGGGGTGATGGCGTTGATGGGCTCATTGCCGATATGGATTTCCACCCCATCCAGCCCGGGAATGAAGGTGGTCAGGGTGCAGACCAGGGAAGATACCATCACCGAGCGGGTAATGCCCGCATCGATCAGCCGTGTATTGAGGTTCTCATCGAAATGGAGCATCAGCCGGCGCATGCCCCCGGTTTCCTCCAGCACGGGATCGGAAAGCAGCATGCCGTTGAGATCCGGGCATTTGGGCAGGGCGGGCAGATATTCCGCGCCGGCGGAAAGGGCCGCCATCAGGGTGCGGGCCATGCCGGCGATGGAAAGATCGGAGAAGGAAAGGGTGCGGGCTTCGCAGAGGATACCCTTGCCGGAAGGCGCGGGATAATAGAGGGTGGCGGCAAAGGCGCGCCGTGCGCCGGACTGAGGGGCCGACGCCCGGGCCCACAGGGCGGATAAATCCTCCCGGGTATTGGGCTGGAAGCTGCCCGCAGGCAATGTGGCGGCAATATCCAGGCCGGGCTGCACCCCGGCAATGAGAATATTCACATAATCCAGATTTCCGAACTGGCAAAGGGTATTGGCCAGGGCCTGGCCCAGGGTATGGAGCTGGGCGTGGGAAAGCCGCAGGGCAGAGGCGGTCAGATTGACCGTGGCCACATTGCCGGATACCTCAATGGGATCGGTTTCCGAAAGGCGCAGGGAAACACTGCCGCCCAGGGGAACCGCATCATCCGTGCCCTTGTGGGAAAAGAGCATTTCGCATAGCACCTCGGCCGCATGGCGGGAGGCAGTGAAATGGGCATTTTCCGGCACGGCGACCAATCGGGTGCCATCCGGAGAGGGCAGATATAAAAGCACCGTTTGCCGATAATCCTGATTCGTATCATGATTCCGGGGCGTCAGCTTGCTGCTTACCGGGGGCAATGTGACGCTGACGGCAGGGGATTCCTGCCTGCTTGCGCAGCCGCAAAGCATAAGGCAGATGCAAAACAGACAGATAAGGCGCAGGAAACGCTTGCTCATAAAGGCTTACCTCAGTCTTGATTCATCATGGAAAGCAGGCTGGAATAGGAAATCTTCCATAATCCTTCTTCCCTGCTCAGATGCAGGGGATAGCCGGAAAACGTCAGATCATTTCCGCTGCCCCGCAGGGACATATCCACGCACAGCACGGCCCGCTGGCCATCAAAGGATACCTGGCCGGAGGAAAGGGTATAGCCGGTCAGGGCTTTTCCGGCGGCAAAGGCAGAAATGCTTTCCTGCTCGCCAGGCCGGGGGTCATTGGCGTTTTCCCGGGCCACCAGGGAATAGAGTGTGGAAAAATCCTGGGTCATCCAGGCGCGAAGCAGGGCGTCCGCGGCATTATGGGGGGTAAAGAGTGCAGCCTCATTCCGGGTCAGGGGCGGCAGCAGGGTTTCATCCTGGGAACGGCTGAAATACCCCGCATGCAGCCGCATGGAATTGGAACGGATATTCTCCCGGTATACCAGTACCTGCACCTGGGTGCAAAGGCCGGCCTCGGTCAGGGTGGCGGTGAGAGAATCCATGCAAAGCCGGCGGCGCAGAGGAAATTCCGTTTTCCAGGGCTCCTGGGAAATATCCCCCGGTTCATCGGCATAGCGGCCGAGCAGCGCCTCATTGAAGGTGACAAAAAGGGTATCGCCCTGACGGCTGACGGCCAATACCTCCACATCCTGGGGAAAGAGGGGGGAAAGGAGGGAGGAAGTAACCAGGGGCCCGTCAATCAGCGCCTGAATCAGCGCTTTTTCCAGGCTTTCATCCCGGTCAACAGAAAGAATTCTTTCCTCTGCCGCCAGATAGGGGCTTTCATCATAGCGGAAATAGAGGGTGGCGGAATGGGTATCGGCGGAAAGGGCGCTGGTACTGGCGCTGATGAGCGCGGCGGAATTTTCCGTGCGCACCAGCGTATCCGGCGGGGAGGCCACGCAGCCGGAAAGCAGCATCAGGCAGAGGAAAAGCGGCGCCAGGCGGCGCAGGCGGGCCGTCATTTGGGGTTGGGCTCCGCGCCCACGCACCAGGAACGCAGCTTGTTCACCGTGCGTTCCAGGCCATCCTTGCTGTCGCCCCAGGGCTTATCCTGATTCCGGTAATCGAATTTCAGGGTGAAGCCTTCAATATCCCCTTCCAGCTTTACCAGGCTCTTTTCTACGGTATTGCAAAGATCATTGATAAAATCGGCCAGCACCTGGCCGGAGAGGGCCTCTTCCGCCATTTCCATCAGCAGCGCCATATCCGGCAGGCATACGCCCCTGGATTCGGCAAAAGCCTTGCGGAAGGAGGAATCCGTTTTATACAGATGCAAAAGAGTATAGGCATAGCGCCGGGTATTTTCCTCAATGCTTTCGCAAAGAATGCAATGGGAGGAAAGGGCGCGCAGATCATTGGCCGCCTGCTTCAGATCTTCCTTGCCGGCGGTTTTGCCCACCATCCGCTTCAGGGCGGGGGTATCGGCGCTCTTTTGCGCGGCGGCCCGGGCATTGGCGATGACGGGGGTCATTTTCTGCATGGTTTCCTTCAGATGGGTATGCATCATCAGGGCATGGCTCAGCCGGTTTTTCTGGGCATAGAGCATCACCTGATGCCGGGGACAGAAGCCCTTGGCATTGACCTTGATCCGGGTATCCGGCTCCATCACCGAGCCGCCCAGAAACCGATCCACATCGATCAGTTCATTATAGCGGCGCAGGGCGCACAGAGGACATTCTCCCTGGAGCTTTACGGCATCCCAGACCGGGATGGTATCGATATGATAACGCATGGAAGATCCACTCCCTTTTGTATATTCCGCAGCAGGCAGCGCGGTGAAAATTACGAGGCGGAGGATTGATTCTTTTTGCTGTTTCTGTGCCAGAGGATGCCGCTGAAAACGGCGATGCCGGCGCAGGGAATCAGATTCACCATCATGCCCGCCTGCAGCCCGGCATGATCGGCCACCAGGCCAATGATCAGGGGCATCAGGATGGCCCCGGCAGAGCCCAGGGGCAAAAGCACCGCCATGCTTTCCTGGCTGATTTGCTTGCCCAGGCAGGCGGTGGACATGGGATTCACCCCCGCCATGGCAAAGGCGAAGGCAAAGAGCATCATAATGGCGGGCAGGGATGCATGGATAGGCACCAGGATGGCGTAAAGCACCGTGCAGCATACGCCCATCAGGAACAGGGCCTTGAATTGATTTTTAATGGGAACCACAAAGGCGATCAGCAGCCGCGCGATCAGGGTGGCGCCCCACATGATGGTCATGGTATAGCTGCTCAGGGCGCCGCTTAAAATATTCTGATTCCGATAATAAGTGACCAGCCAGCCGGTGACGCTGGTTTCCGCCCCGTTCTGGCAGAAAAGCAATGCGGCCAGCAGCCAGAAAAGAGGAGAACGCAAGAAGCCGTGGGAGGAAGGGGCGGCGGTCTTTTCCTTTTCGGTTTGCTTCCTGGGCAGGCGGGCGTATACATAAACGCCCCAGAAAACCAGCCCGCACAGGGCAACACCCAGCATGGGCATGATCAGATCCACGCTGCTCAGTGCCGTAATCAGGAAGGGGCAAAGCAGCGCGCCCATGGCATAGCAGGCATGCATGATCTGCAAGCCCCGGGGACGATCGGCGCTGTTATTGCCCACCAGCACGGTGCAGCGGTTCAGGGCGCAGCCCTTGGCCATGCCGATCATCAGGAAGGCGGCAGTCAGTACTCCGGGAAGACCGATAAAGGCGGTAAGCAGATAGCCGATGAAATAACCGGAGGTGAGAATCAGCACCGTTTTGCGAACGCCCAGCTTCCGGGGCAGAATACCGGAAAGGAAGGAGGCGGACATGCTGCCCGCGCTCATGAAGGAAAGCAGGCTGCCTGTGGTGCTGTAGGTAAGGCTGTATTTTTCCTGCAGGATGCTGATGATGATCCCGGCAGAGATGGTGCAGATGCCGCTGAGAAAGAATGTGATAAAGCCGATATTCCGATCCCGACGATTCAGTTCCGACATTCTTTTTTCCTCCTGCGTATGGGTTATAAAAGGGGGCAGGAAATCCGGCATTTTTCCCCTGCACCGCGCATACAATGCCCCTGTGAAGGGGGATGAAATGATGGGGGCAGGCAGGCTGAAGATCAAGCGTTATAAAACGCGGCGAAATTCAAAGGGCTGGCTTTTCCTGGCAGTGATTTTGCCGGCAATGGTGCTGGGCATTCTTTTTGGGGGGCGGGACAGCATGCAGGGCCTGTTGATTTCTCCTTCTCCCACCCTTTCCCCATCGGAAAGCCGACAGGATACGCGCACCGTCACCCTGCCCGGAAAAAGCTGGTTTGCGCTGCAGCTGGGAGCATTTGAAAATGAAGAATCCGCCCGGGAACTGGCGGAATCCTTCCGTGCACGGGGTGCGGGCGCACTGGTTACGCAGCAGGGAAATTACCGGGTGCTGGCGGCGGCCTATGAAAGCCGCGCCGATGCCCAGATGGTGCAGAATCAATTGCGCAGCCAGCATGGGGTGGAGGCGTATATCTGGGAAATAGCCCGGCAGGAAATTACCATGAAGATCAGCGGGCAGACGGCGCAGCTGACTGCGCTTACCGACGCCTACGACACGCTTTCCCAGGCAGAATTGCAATTGAGCAGCCTTTCCCAGGGGCTGGACCAGAATACAATGGGAAAGGAAGCGATTGTTTCGGCCCTGCGCTCCATGCGTGATACCGTATCCGCTCTGCAAAATCGATTGCATGCCCTCTTTGGGGAAAATGCCCACCCTGCGGTGCAGAATGTGATCGCTCTGCTTTCTCAGACGGAAAACGGGCTTGCCGCCGCCCTGGGATCGGGCAGCGGCCTGGAGCTGGGATCAAGGATCAAGTATTGCCAGCTGCTGGTGATTACCGGCCTTTCTGCCTACGGGGAAACACTGGCCCCCCGATGATCAGAAGGCGGGCCGCTCCGGCG
>SVHD01000078.1 GCA_015056015.1 Clostridiales bacterium | reverse complement strand
AGGTTACTTATATCTAAAGTCTTTTTTTCTCACCAGCTCTGCTGGTGGTTTTTTTGCGCTAAAGCAAACAATAAAAAGCGGAGATGGAAGCACGCTTCCTCTCCGCATTTTTGTTTTCCGGGCAGGCATTCAATTACACGCCTTTTATAACAGCACAATCCCGGCTTTTTCGCAGGCGTCCTTGGTTTCGGGATCCCAATAGGAGGATTGCACTTCGCCGATATGGGCCTTGCCCAGCAGCAGCATGCACATACGGCTCTGGCCGATGCCGCCGCCGATGGTGAAGGGCAATTCGCCCCTCAGCAGCGCCTGATGGAAGGGCAGATTGCGGCGCTCTTCCTTGCCGGAAAGCTTCAATTGCCGATCCAGGGATTCGGGGGATACGCGCACGCCCATGGAGGAAATTTCCATGGCGCAATCCAGCACGTCATCCCAGAACATGATATCGCCGTTCATTTCCCAATCGTCATAATCCGGGGCGCGGCCATCGTGGGGCTTGCCGGATTTGAGCTTGCCGCCAATCTGCAAAATGCCCACGGTTTTATGTTCCTTGACGAAAAGATTTTCTCTTTCCTTGCCGGTCTTGCCGGGATAAAGATCCTCCAGTTCCTGGGTGGTCACAAAGGTGATATCCCGGCAAAGGGATACGGGCACCTGGGGATATTCCCACTTGAGCAGATCCAGGGTGACGCAAATGGCGGTAACAATGCGCTGCATGGCGTCCTTTAAGGTATCCAGGGTGCGGTCTTCCTCCGCGATGACCTTTTCCCAGTCCCACTGATCCACATACACGGAATGCAGATTATCCAGGGTTTCATCCCTGCGGATGGCGTTCATATCGGTATAGAGGCCCTCGCCCACGGGGAAATGATACCGCTGCAGGGCATAGCGCTTCCATTTGGCCAGGGAATGCACTACCTGGGCCACATCGCCGGTTTCCAGCATATCAAAGGAAACGGGCCGCTCCACGCCGTTGAGATCATCATTCAGGCCGGAAGCCCCGTCCACAAACAGGGGGGCAGAAACACGCTTTAAATGCAGGGCATGGGAAAGATTGCTCTGAAAGGTTTTCTTGATCAGGGCAATGGCCTCCTGCGTATCATAGAGAGACAGGGTGGATTGATACCCCGCCGGAATTACAACATGGCTCACAAAAAAGCCTCCTTCCAGGAAATCCCTTTCAGCATACCAAGGAAGAGCGCTTTTGTCAATGAGGAAGCTGTTCTTTTGATGCTCGTTTTCTATATCAGCCAGCCGGCGGCAAGGCTGCCCGCCAGCCAGGCGAGCAGGGATGCCGGAATGATATGCCGGGATTTTTTTACCCCCGCCGCCCCCAGATACACCCCGCAGGTATAAAATACCGTTTCGCTGGAGCCCATCATCACGCTGGCCACCAGCCCGATGCGGCTGTCCGGCCCGTAATTTTCCAGGATTTCCCGAAGCACCGCCAGGGAGGCCGAGCCCGATACGGGCCGCAGCAGCATCAGGGGAATGGTTTCCTCCGGTATGCCGAAGCGGGCAAAAAACGGCGCGCAGAAGCGGCAGAATTCCTCCATCAGCCCGCAGGCGGAAAAGGCGCGGATGGCGCAAAGCATGGCAATCAGGGCGGGCAGAATGGTTTTCGCGGTGCACAGGCCCTGCTTTGCCCCGGATAAAAAGGCGTCATACAGCGGCACCCTTTTTATCCCGCCCGCCAGCAGGCACAGCAGCAAAAACGCCGGAAGCAGCGCCGTCATGCCCTTCCCTCCAGCAGCTTGCAGGAAAGAATGCCGATCATTGTGGAAAAAAGAGTGGCCAGCAGGGTGGGGCCGGTGATGCTGCCCGGGGATGCGGATCCCGCCGCTGCCCGCAGGGCAATCACCGTGGTGGGCATCAATTGCACGGAAGAGGCATTGATCACCAGAAACATGCACAGGGCATTGCTGGCCGTATCCCCCCGGGCCATGCGCCGGGCCGCCTCAATGCCCATGGGCGTGGCGGCATTGCCAAGGCCCAGCAGATTGGCGGCCAGATTCATGGCTACCGGTGAAAGCGCCTCATCCGGCAGGCTTTTCCCCAGCAAAATCCGCAGGCAGGGCGCCGCCCGCCGCTTCAGCCATTCCATGCCTCCCGCCCGGGCCAGAATTTCCATCATGCCGCAGAAAAAGGCAAAGCCCCCCGCCAGGGAAAGGGCGGTGGTGATCCCATCCTCCGCCCCGGAAAGCACCGCCGATACCACCCTTTCCCCTTCCCCCTGAATCAGCCCCCAAAGCAGCGCCATCCCCATGAAACCGCCAAAAAGAATATGAAGCATTCCTTTCTCCCCTTTCCTCTTCCTCATCAGCCCGCATATTTCACCCTTCAACACAAGGAAAAAACAACAAAAAAGGCGGAATTCTCTTGACAGAAAGAGCTGTTAATTGTAGAATAATTGTGACTTATGAAAAATATTGCCGCTATGCAGGAGGAATTCTATTATGAAATCTACTGGTGTCGTCCGGAAGCTGGATGATCTGGGACGGATCGTGATTCCCATTGAACTGCGCAGAACGATGGATATCGGCCTGCGGGATACTCTGGAAATTTTCGTGGAAGATGATAAAATCATCCTCAAGAAATATCATCCTGCCTGCGTTTTTTGCAATGATGCCCGGGATGTGGTGCCCTACAAGGATAAGCTGATCTGCCAGCGCTGCCTGGATGAATTGAAAAAGGATCTGTAATTTCCATCCCCAAGCCCCTATGCTTTTTTTGCCGCGCCTGATGGCGCGGTTTTTTATTGCCGCTTCATCATATGCCCCGATTGTTTTGCCAATACCAGGAAAAAAATAAAAAATTTCCGAACATTCGTTGTTTTTAGGGCTGGTAATATTCGTATTTCTGTGATATACTATACAACTGGTGGCCGCAAAGCCCTAAGGAGGAAGATTTCTGATGGATAAGATCAAGCGCAATGAACGGTTGGCCGTGATGACTCAGGTGCTCACTGCTTCTCCCAACCGGATTTTTACCCTGTCCCATTTCTGCGAATTGTTTTCCACGGCCAAATCCACGGTCAGTGAAGATGTGGCGATCCTGCAGGGCGCCATGCGTCAATTTGGCCTGGGCCAATTGGAAACGGTTACCGGCGCTGCGGGCGGCGTGCGCTATCGTCCCATCGGAATGAAGGCCTATTCCCGGGATTTTGTGGAAATGATCTGTGATAAGCTGCGGGAAGAAAACCGGCGGCTGCCCGGCGGGTATCTGTATTTTTCGGATATTCTTTCCGATCCGGAACTGGTGCGCGGAATGGGCCAATTGATCGCCGGGCAATATTATGATGTGGGCGCTGATTTTGTATTGACCATGGAAACCAAGGGCATTCCGGTGGCGCTGGCCACGGCGGAAGCGCTGCGGGTGCCCATGATCATCGCCCGTCATTCCACCAAGGTATATGAGGGCAGCGCGGTCAATATTTCTTATGTATCCGGCTCCGGCTCCATCGAATCCATGGCCCTTTCCCGCCGTGCGGTCAAGGATGGGCAAAAGGCCCTGCTGGTGGATGATTTCTGCCGGGGCGGCGGTACCGCCCGGGGCATGATTGAATTGATGAAGGAATTCTCCGTCCAGGTGGTGGGCTGCTGCTTCGTGCTGGCGGTGGAAAGCGAAAAGCAGCAGGTGATGGCCGGAGAAAAGGCCCTGATGCTGCTTTCCGATATGCGGGATGGAGCAGATTTTTCCATCCGTCCGGCGGATTGGATCAAATAATCATCGCATACCCTGCGCTGCGCTTGCGTATGCTCCCGCCTCCTGCCAAGTTGGCGGTATAGCCCTTAGGCGTCTGCAAGCAGCCGCCACGGGCAGAAACGAATTCTTTTTTCCTTCTGTAACAGGGACACAATCCCCCAATTCCCTTTCCCTATGGCTTTCTTAGGGAGGGCGCGGGAGGGGCAGGAACAAACCCGGAGGGTTTGTGACGCGGCAACGGCCTATAACGCAAATGCAGAGAGCATACGCAAGCGAAGCGATGGGTATGCGAAGAAACGGAAAAGAATATCCCTCCCGCAAATTCTCATAAAAGGAGTAATCTATGCGCTTGATTGTGGGCCTGGGTAATCCGGGCGAAAAATACAGCCACACCCGGCATAACGTGGGCTTTGACGTAATCGATATTTTATCCCAGAAGCTGGATATCCCGGTGAAGAAGCTGAAATGCCGGGCCACCATCGGCGAAGGGATGCTCGGCGGCGAAAAAATCGTGCTGATCAAGCCCCAGACCTTTATGAACCTCAGCGGGCTTACCGTATCCGACGCCCTTTCCTGGTATAAAGCAGAGCCCAAGGATATGCTGCTGATCGTGGATGATATTGATCTGCCCCTGGGCCAGGTGCGCATCCGGGCCAAGGGCGGCCCGGGCACCCATAATGGCCTTCGCCATATCGTGCAGTGCACCGGCACGGGGGATTTCCCCAGGGTCAGGGTAGGGGTTGGCGCGCCGCCCCCGGAATGGGATCTGGCGGATTGGGTGCTGAGCAAATATGCCGATGAAGCAGCCCGGAAAACGGCCTTTGACGCCTATATGCTGGCCGCGGAAGCGGCACTGTGCTGGGCGGAGCACGGGATCGACCTTGCCATGAACCGCCATAATAAACGCCATGCTGAATAAACTGTTGGATTTTTTAAGCGCCTCCCCAGCTTTCAGGGAGGCGTTTGGCGCTGAAAATAAAGGCGTGCATGCCCTCTACGAAATGGCTGAGGGCCAGCGCCCTTTTTATGCTGCGGCGCTTTCCAGGAAAACGGGCCGGCAGATCCTCTATATCGCGCCCTCCGATGCGGCGGCCATGCGCGCCGCCGATGATTGCGCCGCCTGGCTGGGCGGGGGCGCGGCCATGCTGCCCGCCCAGGAATTGCAATTCACCCGGGGCGTAGCCAGCCGGGAAAATTCCTTCCAGCGCCTTTCCGTATTACAAAAGGCAAGGCTGGGGGAAATCCGGGTGCTTTGCGTGCCCGCCGACGCCATCATGAATCGCATGATGCCCCCGGAAAAATATGAGGAGCATGCAGTGCGCCTTTCCGAAGGCGGCCGGATGGAGCCTGCCCAATTGATCGAGCAATTGGTGAAGATGGGCTATGAACGGGTGGATATGGTGGAAGGCAAGGGCCAGTGCGCCCTGCGCGGCGCCATTGTGGACGCCTTTTCTCCCGCCGAAAACGGCGCCACCCGCATCGAATTCTGGGATGACGAGGTGGATTCCATCCGCGCCTTTGATCCCATCAGCCAGCGCAGCCTGGATCGGATGGAGGAGGCCATTTTCTACCCCGCGGTGGAATGGCTGCTGCCGGAGGAATATGCCCCCATCATCCGGGAATTGATCCGGGCCCAGAGCGCCCGCCTGCCCGATAGCCCCTTGCTTTCCAATCTTCCTCCTCTGCCCGAAACGGAAGAGGAAAAGGAAGAAGCAGAAAAAGAAGAAAAACAGGAAAAAAAGCTGCCTGCTTTCCGGGTTTATGATACCGGCATCGACCGGCTTTTACAGGACGCCGATCAATTGGAAAGCGGCCTGCAGCATCCAAATCTTTCCCTGTGGGCCGGGGCAGTGCAGGCGGAAAGCGCCTGGCTGTGGGAATATCTGGATGATCCCATCATTCTCATCGAAGAGCCGGAACGCACCCGGGCCCGATGCCAGGATCGCTTCGGCGGCTTTGCCGAGGATTTTAAACTGACCCTGGAACGCCAGGAGGCCGTGCCCGAGCAGGCGGCGCTGCTGCGCACCTGGGAGGATGCGGCGGAGGCGCTGCAGAATCGCCCGGTAAAGCTGATGCAGGATCTGCTCCGGGGCATGGGGGATTTGAAGCCCGATCAGATCACCCGCTTTGCCGGCATGAACGCCCCCAAATATGTATCCCGGTTCAAGGAATTGGCCGGGGAAATCGCCGCCTGGAAACGGGAGGGCTTTCTGGTGCTGCTCATGGCCGGGGGCGAGGCCCGCAGCCGGAGATTGCAAACCGCCCTTTCCGAATTGGAAACCCCCACCCCCACCTGGGAAGAAAATCAAAATGCCGCGGCCGCCATGGCCGCCATCTGGCCGCTGACACTGTCCCACGGCTTTGTGCTCACCGAATGCAAATTGGCCGTCATCGCCGACAGCGATATTTTCGGCGCAGGCTATCGCAAAACCCGCACCCGGAAAACCGCCGGGGAAAAGATTGAAGCCTTTACCGACCTCAAGGAAGGGGACTATGTGGTTCACGAAGCCCACGGCGTGGGCATTTTCCGGGGCACCGTCCGCTTGCAGAGCGAAGGCACCTACCGGGATTATCTGCTGATCCAGTATCAGGGCAATGATAAATTGTATGTGCCCACCGATCAATTCGACCGGGTGCAGAAATTCATCGGCGGCCAGGATAATCCCCCGCCCCTGAATTCCTTAAGCGGCAATGAATGGGATCGGCAGAAAAAGAAGGTCAAGGCCGGGCTGAAAAAGCTGGCCTTCGATCTGGTGGCGCTCTATGCCGCAAGGCAGGCCAATCCCGGCCACGCCTGCTGCGAGGATACCCCCTGGCAGCGGCAATTTGAGGATGCCTTCCCCTACGAGCTCACCCCCGATCAGGATAAGGCCGTTACCGATATCAAGCGGGATATGGAATCCAATTCCAATATGGATCGGCTGGTCTGCGGGGACGTGGGCTACGGCAAAACCGAAGTGGCCCTCCGCGCCGCCATGAAGGCGGTGATGGATGGCAAGCAGGTGGCGCTGCTGGCCCCCACTACCATATTGGCCCAGCAGCATTATTACACCATGCTCAAGCGATTCAGGGATTTCCCGGTGGAAATTGATGTGCTTTCCCGGTTCCGCAGCCCGAAATTGCAAAAAGAAACCATGCAGAAGGTTGCCGAGGGCAAGGTGGATATCCTGGTTGGCACCCACCGGCTGCTTTCCAAGGATGTGCATTTTAAGGATCTGGGGCTTTTGATTGTGGATGAAGAGCAGCGCTTCGGCGTGGCCCACAAGGAAGCCATCAAGAATTACAAAAAAACCGTGGATGTGCTCACCCTTTCCGCCACTCCCATTCCCCGCACGCTGCATATGTCCATGGTAGGGGTTCGGGATATGAGCCTGCTTCAAACCCCCCCGGAAGAGCGCTATCCGGTGCAGACCTACGTATTGGATTACAATGACGCCGTCATCCGGGATGCCATCATGCGGGAGCTCAGCCGCCAGGGCCAGGTCTATTTCCTGTATAATCAGGTGCGCTCCATCGATCAGTTTGCCGCCCGGCTGCGGGCGCTGGTGCCGGAAGCGCGCATTGCGGTTGGCCATGGGCAGATGAAGGAAAATCTGCTGGAAGATGTGATGCTGGATTTCTACGAGGGCAAATTTGACGTGCTCCTTTCCTCCACCATCATTGAAAACGGCCTGGATGTGCCCAAGGCCAATACCATCATCATCTACGACGCCGATCGCTTCGGCCTTTCCCAGCTGTATCAGCTGCGGGGCAGGGTGGGCCGTTCCACCCGGGTGGCCTATGCCTATTTCACCGTGCGCCCGGATAAAATGCTTTCCGAAACGGCGCAGAAGCGTCTTTCCGCCATCCGGGAATTCACCGCCTTTGGTTCGGGCTTCCGCATTGCCATGCGCGATCTGGAAATCCGGGGCGCGGGCAATATTTTCGGCCCGGAGCAAAGCGGCAATGTGGCCGCCGTGGGCTATGACATGTATTGCCGGCTGATTGAAGAGGCCGTGCGGGAAGCCCGGGGCGCCCAGGGCGAGGAAATTCCCTTCACCGTGGAAACCCGGGTGGAAATCAAGGTGGACGCCTATCTGCCCGTGGAATACGTCAAGGGCGAAAGCCAGCGGATGGAAGTATTCAAGCGCATTGCCCTCATCAAAAAGCGGGAAGATCGGGAGGACGTCATCGAAGAGCTCATCGACCGTTTCGGCGATGTGCCCGAATCCGTCATGAATCTGATCGAAATCGCCCATCTGCGGGGCATTTGCGGGCGCCTGGGCATTACCCGGGTCAATCATGTGGCCGGGGCCATGGTATTCAAGCTCAGCCCCGGCGCTTCCCCCGATCCCATGAAGCTCTATTCCGCCCTGGAAAAAACGGATAAGCGGCTGCTGCTTTCCGCCTCCCGGGAGCCCGCCATCCTGCTTCGCGATCCCAAGCAGACCGTGGATTCCCTCCTCCGCCTTTCCGTGCCCATCCTGGAAAAAGTGGAAGGCTTGCTGTGATATAATTAAATATTGCGAGAGGGACTTTCTTTTGAAAAAGAAAGTCCCTCTCGCGCTCTCCCAAAGAAAACCGGCTCTGGATATTTCTGATCGTTTCTTATCATCCTGTGTGCCAGTGTAAAGGTATTTTTATTCTGAAGCTCGTCAGATAAACCACGGGGCAATCAGCAAACCAACCCCCAGCACCCAGATCAGAATACCGCCGATCTGACTGGACATGAGATACCAATCCGAGGGTTCTGCCTGATCCAGATCGCGGATGGAAAAAAAATACTGGATCTTGAAAAGAATTTCCGGCTTATACACACCCAGGTATCCAAACACGGGGAAAAGAGTCATCAGCAGCAGAACGGGCAGCACGCCCACATCCATTTCCCGGGCCTTGCCCGTAACGATCAACCAAAAGCCCAGTATAAAATGCAGCAGATACATTCCACCCAGCAGCCAATACGCCATTTTCTGGCGGCGGATTTCCAGCTTTTGCTGCAGTTCGGTTTCTGCCTGGGCCATTTTCATGCTTTTTTCCCGGGCATTTTTCTGCATGGGTTTTCCGCAGCCCTGGCAAAACAGCTGGTCATTTCCATTTTCCGTTCCGCATCGATGGCAATATTTCATGGGTTTTCCCCTCCTTTGCAACATCAGCATAGCATATTCCCCTTTTGCTGTCCATAAAAAGGGGCCAAACGATACAAAAACCCGTCTGTATTGTCATCCTCCGGCAGCATCGGCGCGTCTTTTCCCCTCTTTCCCCCTCAATCTTTCCCCTTGCAATCCGGGGCGGGGTGTGCCATAATAAATGAAAATGGAAGGAGGGGATTGCCCTGGCGACTGGAATCTGGGTGCGCCTGATGCGCAAAACCCGCATTGATCGGGATATTACCATTCCCTGCATGTATGATGAATGGCAGGAAGCCCTGGAAAACGCCTGCCACAAGCTGGATGTGCCCTCGCCGCTGATGCTGCCCCGGCATGAACGGGACTGGGCGGAATTTTCCCAGGCCCGCTTTTTGAAAGAGCATTTTATGGAGGACGTTCCCTTTGACCGGATGGAAGTGGAATACATCGATCCGGACAAAAAGAAGAAGGAAAATCCGCTGTATTATTAAGGAGGCGACCATGCGAAAGCTGCTTTTGCCGCTCTTGTTTTTTCTGCTTTTTGCCATGCCCGCCGGCGCCGAAATCATCATCAGTGAGGTGATGGCCTCCAACGGCGTTTACAAAAACGGCGAGGCCTACGACTGGATTGAGCTTTACAATGCCGGGGAAAAAAGCGTGAATTTAAGCGGCTGCTATCTTTCCGACAGCCAGAAAAACGTAAAAAAATGGGCCTTCCCGGATAAAACCACCCTGAAGGCGGGGGGCTATCTGCTGGTCTATTGCACAGGGGAAGAAATGAGTCCCGGCAAGAACGCCACCTTCTATGCCAATTTCAAGCTGTCCTCCTCCGGGGAAACCATCCTTCTCACCGGCAAGGACGGGGTGACCACCCTTGCCTCCGTGGTCATGCCTGGGCAATACGGCAATGTATCCTGGGGCGTGCCCTACGGCAGCCAGGAATATGCCTTCTTTGCCCAGGCCACCCCGGGGGCGAAAAACGGGAAAACCGGCTGCACAGCCCGGGCGGATGCGCCGGAAATCCTCAATATTGCCTACT
>SVHD01000019.1 GCA_015056015.1 Clostridiales bacterium | reverse complement strand
CCTCTTTTCACCATAGAATATATGAGAAAGAAGGGAGGAGCATGACCATGCAGGAAACATTCGGCATCGGCGCTTTCAGATCCCGGCAGCAGGTAATGCGCTTTGATAGCGCGCTGCGCAGGGCGGGCGTGCAATCCCAGATTATTTCCACGCCCCGGGATGTATCGGTGGGCTGCGGGCTGTCGGTTCGTTTTGAGCTTAAGGATACCCAGGCTGTGCTGGACGCCTATCAGCGCGCACGCCCAGGCAATCTGATCGGCTTTTATCGCGTGCAGCGCTCCGGCTCCGGCCGCCCCCACGTCAGCGCGCTGTGACCACAGAGAGGACGGGAATATTGCGAGAGGGACTTTCTTTTAAAAAAGAAAGTCCCTCTCGCGCTCTCCCAAAGAAAACCATTCTGGAAATTTCAAATACGTTTAAGCAAACTTGCGTGCCAGTGAAAAAATATTCCGGGTATTTTTTACCTTCTGTCACTGGCATCCAAGCGGATCAGAGAACAGCCGAAATATCCAGTATGACTTTCTTGGAAGGGGCGTGGGGGAACCATTCTTTGGTCACAAAGAATGGTTCCCCCACAAATTCCATACGTCCCTCTCCATCAAAAATGGATCTTCATTTTTTTGACCAACGCGGCCCCGACGCGGTAGATGGGGCCTTCCAGATCCTTCTGCGCGTTTTTCAGCTGCTGCCGGATATCGATATGCTGGGGGCAATGGCTTTCGCATTTGCCGCAGCCGATGCAATTGGAAGCGGCGGTGGAATTTTTCCGCAGTGCAGTGCACATGAAATATTCCTTGAAAGCGGAAAATTTATTTTCGGCATACATCCGGTTGTAGGCGGCAAAGGTGCCGGGGATATCCACCTGCTTCGGGCAGGGCATGCAATAGCCGCAGCCGGTGCAGCCCACCTTCATTCTTGCATTGATAGCGCCCACCACCCGGGCCAGCATTTCTTCATCCGCTTCGCCCAGATCTCCCGCCTTTGCATCCGACGCGGTATCCAGATTATCCCGAATCATTTCCTCCGAATTCATGCCGGATAAAACGCAGGTGACCTCTTCCTGATTCCAGAGCCAGCGGAAGGCCCAGTGGGCGGGGGTAAAATGCCGGGGATAATCCCGGAAAATTTTCAGCGCATCCTCCGGCAGCCGGTTCACCAGCCGCCCGCCCCGCAGCGGCTCCATAATCATGACGGGCAGACCCCTGGCATGGGCATATTGCAATCCCTTGCGCCCCGCCTGGCTGTTTTCATCCATGTAATTATACTGAATCATGCAAAAATCCCAGTCATGGGCATCCACCAGGCGGCAGAAGGCCTCTGAATTTCCATGATAGGAAAAGCCTATCTGCCGAATCTGCCCGCTGGCCTTTTTTTCCTGCAGCCATTCCAGCATGCCGATGGCTTTGAGCCTTTCCCAGGCCTCCACATTGGTCAGCATATGCATCAGATAATAATCCACATAATCGGTGCGCAGCCGGCGCAATTCCTCGGCAAATAATTTTTCCATGCCCGCCCGGCTTTTGATCAGATAATGAGGCAGCTTGGTAGCAATATGAATTTTTTCCCGCAGCCCGTTTTTTTCCAGGATTTCCCCCAGGGCGCTTTCGCTGCCCGGGTAAATATAGGCAGTATCAAAATAATTCACGCCGCCGGAAATGGCCTGCAGAATCTGCTTTTCCGTTTCCTCCATGTTGATCTTTCCCATTTTCTGCGGAAAACGCATGCAGCCATAGCCCAGAACGGAAAGATCATTTCCGTATTTATCCTTGCGATAATTCATGCCCGTGCCTCCTCTAACGCGAATAGAAAAATTTTACAGTATTTTCCCCGGAAAAGCAAGAATAAATGCGAAAACGGCGTATATCCGTTTTTCTCGGCTATCCGCCGTTCAAAACATCAGATATCCTTTGGGGAAGCATGAAGGGGCCAGGCGCCTTCATCAAAAATCCGCAGGCGGCGGCGTGTACGGCGCCGAGGAGCGGCTGAAAGCCGCCTCCCATATCAATTTCCGGCCGTAAAAATAGGGCTTTCAACCACCGTTGAAGGCCCATTTTTACAGGAAATGTGATGAAACCGAAGGAAAAGCTGCATGAGCAGATTTTCCTTCGCAGGGGACAAATATTTTGTCCCCTGAAGCGAAAACGGCGTATACCCGTTTGCACGGGTATACGCCGCCATTTTTTAGCAGCTTGGGCCGCTCAACCAATTACTTGGTGGTGCAGTACATGAAGTACTTGTAGCCCAGGGGGTTGGAGAAGAAGCCTTCGATGCTGTCATCGATCATGTAGATGTCAGTATAGAAGTACAGGGGCACGATGCAGCCGGTAGCCATCAGCATATCTTCGGCGATGTGCATCATGGCATAGCGGGCTTCGTTGTTGGTGCAGGACTTGATGGTGTTGATCAGCACGTCATAGGTTTCAGCCCAGGTGCCGTTTTCAACCTTCACGTCGTAGCCATAAGCGGTCAGATCCAGGTTGTACATGGCCAGTTCGGCATGAGCGCCCTTGCCATACTGGACGTCGTTGTTACCGGAGATGGAAACCCACATATCCAGGAAGCAGATGGGATCGTTGTAGTCAGCCAGCCAGCCGTTGCGGGCGATGGAGTAGTCGCCTTCCTTACGGGTGTTGAGGAAGGTGTTCCATTCCTGGTTGGTCAGGGTCATGGTGATGCCCACGCCAGCCAGAGCGCTCTGCAGGTATTCGCCGATGGCCTTGTGGCCGTCAGAGGTGTTGTAGAGGTATTCCAGGGTGGGGAAGTTGGTGAACATGCCGGTGGCTTCGTCATAAGTATAATACTTCTTCAGAGTAGCGATCGCGGCATCCCAGTTGTCCAGGTAAGCGTCAACGGAGGTGTTGTAGTAACCAACGAATTCTTCGGACACGCCGGTGTTCTTGTAGAATTCGGAGCCGTCAGCATCGGTCAGACCCATGGCGACGAAGGAAGAAGCGGGAACCTGGCCAGCCTGGCCGATTTCTTCGCAGATGTAGTTGCGGTCGAAGAGCAGGCCCAGAGCGTTGCGGATTTCGGCCTTGGCGGCTTCAGCTTCGGCACCGGTCAGGGTGTTGCCTTCGGGCAGGATTTCTTCGTTCACATTCCAGCAGACATAGTAGGTACCAATCTGGCCGGCGATAACGAATTCGGTGGGATAGTTGACCTTCAGGTTGGCGATTTCAGCGGTGGGCACGTCGTCGATGAGCAGCCAGTCGCCGTTTTCGAAGTTGGCCAGCATGTTGTTGGAGTCATCAGACAGGAAGCACTTGAGTTCGTCCAGCTTGATGGTGTCGGCCTTGAAGTAGTTGGCGTTCTTGGTCAGGGTGATCACGCTGCTGTGTTCCCAAGCGGTGATGCTGTAGGGACCATTGCAGATGTAGGTGGAAGGATCGGTGGCCCAGGCTTCGTTGGCAACCACGTCTTCACGGACGGGCAGATAGGTGGGGAAGGCCAGCAGTTCGTTCCAGTAGGCCACAGCGTTGTTCAGGGTAACAACCAGGGTCTTGTCATCGGTGGCTTCCACAGCCAGTTCATCGGGATAACCCTTCACAACTTCGAACATGTAGCCGTAGTCAGCGCCCAGGGCGGAAGAAGCGGCGCGCTTCCAGGCAAATTCGAAATCCTTGGCGGTCAGGGCCTTGCCGTCGGACCAGGTCAGGCCGTCAACCAGGGTGTAGGTGTAGGTCACGGTGCCGTCTTCGTTGACAACGGGTTCGGGCAGTTCGGTGGCGCACAGGGGTTCGATGACCAGAGCGCCATTTTCGTCCTGAGCCCAGGTGGACAGACCGGCGAACAGGTGGGCGATCATGGTAGCGCCGTCAACGGCAGAGTTGAGGGCGGGGTCCAGGGTGTCAGGTTCAGAAGACAGACACACGGACAGAGAGGTGGGGGCGTCTTCAGCAACGGCGAAAGTCGCGCAGGACAGAGCCATTACCAGAGCCATCATGAGAGCAACCAGCTTTTTCATGGGGTTTCCTCCTATAAAAATTTCTTTCAAAAATACGGATGGTGTTTATACCCGTATCAATGAAGCAAATGAGGGGATCCTGTTTTCAGGATCAGTTGATTTCCTTCACCCGATGGCAGGCCACGAAATGGCCCTTTTCCACTTCTTCAAAGGCAGGCATGCATTCCGCGCATTTTTCCGTGGCATAACGGCAGCGGGTGCGGAAGGGGCAGCCGGAGGGCGCATTGAGGGGAGAAGGAATATCGCCGTGGAGCACGATGCGCTGATTGGCGCGGGCGGCCTTGGGATCGGGCAGGGGCACGGCGGAAAGCAGGGACTGGGAATAGGGATGCAGGGGATGATTGTAAATCTCATCCGCATCCGCCAATTCCACCATCCGGCCCAGATACATCACCGCGATGCGATCGGAAATATGGCGCACCACCAGCAGGTCATGGGCGATGAAAAGATAGGTGAGGCCCAGCCGATCCTGCAGATCATCAAACATATTGATGACTTGGGCCTGGATGGAAACGTCCAGGGCGGATACGGGCTCGTCGCAAACCATGAATTCGGGGTTCACCGCCAGAGCGCGGGCAATACCGATGCGCTGACGCTGACCGCCGGAGAATTCATGGGCGTAGCGGGAAGCATGCTCGCTGTTGAGGCCCACATAGCCCATCAGCTCCAGAATACGCTCTTCCCTTTCCTTCTTGCTGGTATACAGATGATGCACATCCAGCGGTTCGCCCACGATATCGGATACCGTCATGCGGGGATTCAGGGAAGAATAGGGATCCTGGAAAACCATGGTGGCCTTCTTGCGGAATTCGTGGATATCTTCCTTGCTCTTGATCAGCTTGCCATCATACCAGATTTCGCCGGCAGTGGGCTTATACAGATGCAGAATGGTACGGCCAACGGTGGTTTTTCCGCAGCCGGATTCGCCGACCAGGCCCAGGGTTTCGCCCTTATTGATGGTAAAGGATACATCGTCCACAGCCTTCAGGGGCTTGGAGCGGAAAAAGCCCATATTGATATCGAAATATTCCTTCAGGCCTTTTACCTCGATGAGCGGTTGATTCTTTTTATTTTCAGACATTGCCCGCATCCCCTTCCTGAGCATCGGCGCTTTCCAGGGTGATAACGCCCTCTTCCACGCCTTCCTTGATATTCATCCAGCAGGTGGCGAAATGCTCGTCATTGATGATCATGCGCTGCGGCCGCTGGGTAAGGCAAATCTTCAGCGCCCGGTCACAGCGGGGGGCGAAGGGGCAGCCCTTGGGCATGTTCAAAAGGTCAATGGGGGTACCGGTGATGGGCTGCAGGCGCTGGCCATTATTTTCCGCCGTGGGGATGGAGCGCATCAGGCCCTTGGTATATTCATGCTTGGGATTGTAGAAGATTTCGTCTGCAGTGCCCTGCTCGCAGATGGAACCGGCATACATAACGATCACTTCATCGCACATCTGGGCCACAACGCCCAGATCGTGGGTGATCATGATGATGGCCATGCCCAGCTTCTTTTGCAGATCGCGCATCAGATCCAGAATCTGGGCCTGAATGGTCACGTCCAGGGCGGTGGTGGGTTCGTCCGCGATCAGGATATCCGGTTCGCAGGCCAGGGCCATGGCGATCATCACACGCTGGCGCATACCGCCGGATAATTCGTAGGGATACTGCTTCAGCCGCTTTTCGGGCTCATTCACATTCACCAGCTGCAGCATTTCCAGCGCCCGTTCCCGGGCCTGCTTCTTATTGCGGTTGGTATGCAGCAGGATGGCTTCCATCAGCTGATGGCCCACGGTATAGGTGGGATTGAGGGAAGTCATGGGATCCTGGAAGATGATGGAGATCTTGTTGCCGCGGACGGTGCGCAGGGTCTTTTCATCCGCGCCCACCAGTTCCGTGCCGTCAAATTTTACGCTGCCGCCCACAATTTTGCCCGTGGGGGCCAGAATCTGCATAATGGAGTAGGCGGTTACGGATTTACCGGAACCGGATTCGCCCACGATGCCCAGCACCTTGCCGTGATCCAGATTAAAGGAAACACCGTCAACGGCCTTGACTTCACCGGCGTCGGTGAAGAAGGAAGTGCGCAGGCCTCTTACTTCAAGCATTGCCATATTTCTGCACTCCTTTCATCAGGCATTCAGCTTGGGATCGAATGCATCGCGCAGGCCATCGCCAAACAGGTTCAGGGAAAGCACGATCAGACAGATCGACAAGGCAGGAATGATCAGGCGGTAGGTATAGGAATTGATGCCGTTGAGGGCGTCGGAGGCCAGGGAACCCAGGGAGGGCATGGGGGCGTTTACGCCCAGGCCCAGGAAGGAAAGGAAGGATTCGGTGAAAATAGCGTTGGGGATCTGCAGGGCGGTGGAAATGATGACCACGCTGATGCAGTTGGGGATCAGATGCTTCATGATGATCCACTTGCCATTGGCGCCGGTGGCCTGGGCGGAGAGCACATATTCCTGTTCACGCAGGGAAAGGATCTGGCCGCGGATCATGCGGGCCATGCTGACCCAGTACAGAAGACCGAATACAATAAACATGGAAATGATATTGGAGCCGATCTTTTCCAGGATGGTGCCCTCTACATTCAATACCCGGCCCAGCACCACGGAAAGCAGGATGATCACCAGCATATCAGGCAGCGAATAAATGATATCCACCACGCGCATGATGGCAAGGTCTACCTTGCCGCCGAAATAACCGGCAATGGAGCCGATGGTCATACCGATCAACAGCACGATGATGCTGGCGAAGAAACCGACGGCCAGGGAAATCCGGGTACCGTAAACCACGCGGATGAAATAATCACGGCCGTGGGAATCGGTGCCGAAAATATGGGGGAATACATCCTCGCCCGCAGCGATCTTCTTCAGCTCGGTCTTGCCGTAGGTGAAGGGGGCCAGATTATTGTAGGAGCTATCCACGGGACGGCCGGGGGTAACGCCCAGCATCTTATCGTAGGAATAGGGCCATACGGCGGGCAGAATGATGGAAGCCAGGGTGACCAGAATGATCACGATGAGGCTGAAGGTAGCCACCTTATTTTTCAGAAGGCGCTTTACGCCATCCTTGAAGAAGGTGGAGGAAGGACGCATCTTGCTGATATATTCCTTTTCCTCCGCCGTGGCCGGACGCAGCATATCCGGATCCAGATGCAGGCTGAAGGGCTTATTCTTATTTAACATTTTTTCGTCCCTCCTTAGTCAAATTCGATCCGGGGATCGACAACCTTGTAAAGCAAATCGCTGACCAGATTCATGATGACGATCAGGGAAGCCAGGAAAATGGTAGTGCCCATGATCATGGTATAGTCGCGGTTGGTGATGCTGGAAACAAACTGACGGCCGATGCCGGGCACGGCGAAAATCTGCTCCACCACCATGGAACCGGTGACGATGAAGGCCAGCATGGGGCCAAAGTAAGTAATGACGGGGATCAGGGAATTCTTCAGCGCATGGCCGAAAATGATCTTCTTGGCCGGCACGCCCTTGGCCCGGGCGGTGCGGATATAATCCTGGCCCAGCACATCCAGCATGGAAGAGCGGGTCAGACGGGTGATATACGCCATGGGATAGAGGGCCAGGGTAATGACGGGCAGAATCAACCCGCCCTGGGATGCGCCGTTTGCCGGCAGCCAGCCCAAGGCCACTGAGAATATAATCAGCAGGAAGGAGCCCATAATAAACGAAGGCATGGATACAAAGGCCGTGGTGATGACCATGATGGTCTTATCCAGCACGGTATTGCGGCGAAGGGCAGCCACGGAGCCCAGGGTAATGCCGACCACGGCCGCGCCAAAGGCGGCAATCAGGCCCAGCTTGGCGGAGGTGCGCATGCCATCCATGATAACATCGATAACCATGCGGCCGCGCAGCTTCAGGGAGGGACCGAAATCAAACTTGGTTACGATATCCCGCAGATAGGTAACATACTGTTCCATCAGCGGCCGGTCCAGGCCGTATTTGGCTTCCAGGGCAGCCTGGGCTTCCTTGGAAATGGCCTTTTCACCCACGAAGGGGCCGCCGGGCACAGAGTGCATGACGAAGAAGGTAACCGTGATGACAATCCAGATCGTCAGGATTGCCAGCAGGATACGCTTGAGGATATAAAACATCATCTTGGAGCTCATGACCTAACCACCTTTGAGCGGCATTTTTCTTTCGTTCTGCCGCCTGTTCTTTTTTGCATCTACGGCCCAAACCGGGGGGCCTGAAATGCAGTATCTTGCGTCAATGCCCATAATCGTGCATTTTATAACGCTATTATATAATACACAATTTTTTTAAAAAAACAATAGCAATACAATTATTTTCCTGCTTTTTGGATGTATTTTTACTGTTTATTCATTCTTTTTCTCACTTTTTTTGCATTTTCGCGTCATCAATCATGCAATTCCTTCTGCAATACAGAAAAAAGACAGGCGCTGTTCCGCCTGTCTTTCAATATATTTCTTATGAATAAACCTTGCAGATAGCCGGCTTATTTCTTCATCTTTTTGCGCATATCCCCCAGCCGGTTCAGCGCTTCCTGAAGGGTTTCCGGCTGCTTGGCAAAATGCAGCCGGATCAGATGATTCACATCCTCCTTGAAGAAGCTGGAGCCGGGCACCGCGCCCACGCCCACCAGCCGGGCCAGATCTTCGCAGAAAACCAGATCGCTTTCATAGCCGAATTCCGAAATATCCAGCAGCACATAATAGGCGCCCTGGGGATCGGTATGGGGAATCTGCAGCGCATCCAGCCCGTTCAGGAAAAGATCCTTCTTATCGGTATAGGTCTTCTGCAATGCCCTGTAATAATCATCCCCGAAATTCAGCCCGGTTACCGCCGCCTCCTGCAGCGGCGCCGCCGCGCCCACAGTGAGGAAATCATGCACCTTCCTGGCCACATCGATAATTTCCGGGGAAGCGATGATATAGCCCAGCCGCCAGCCGGTGATGGAATAGGTTTTGGAAAGGGAGGAGCAGGAAATGGTTCTTTCAAACATGCCGGGCAGGGAAGCAAAATACACATGCTCATGGGGCGCATAGACGATATGCTCGTATACCTCATCGGTAATCACATAGGCGTCGTATTTTTCCGCCAGATGAGCGATGAATTCCAGTTCCTTCCTCGTGAACACCTTGCCGCAGGGATTGGAGGGATTGCAAAGAATCAGGGCCTTGGGATTCTGACGGAAGGCATTTTCCAGTTCATCGGGATTGAAATTGAATTCCGGGGGATACAGGGGCACATAGATGGGCTCCGCCCCGGAAAGAATGGCGTCGGCGCCGTAATTTTCATAGAAGGGCGAAAAGACGATCACCTTGTCCCCCGGATCCGCCACCGTCATCATGGCGGCCATCATGGCTTCCGTGCTGCCGCAGGTGACCACGATCTGGGAGGCCGGATCAATGGGAATGCCCATGAAGCGGCTCTGCTTTCTGGCCAGGGCCTGACGGAAATTTTCCGCGCCCCAGGTGATGGAATACTGATGGGGCAATTCCGCCGTGCGGGAAAGGGAATCCAGAATTTCCCTGGGCGGATCAAAATCCGGAAAACCCTGGGAAAGATTCACCGCGCCATACTGGAGCGATACCCGGGTCATGCGGCGGATAACGGAATCGGTAAAGGTTTTCGTGCGGCTGGAAAGATTTTTCATCGGAAATTCCTCATTTCAAATAGGAAATATGATCGTTGAGAATATGCCTGTCATCCAGGGCGGCCTTGATGGCGCGCATGACGGAAAGATTTTCCGGATCGGTGTTTTTCAGGAAATAGGGGCGCTTGGCAATGCCCACCCCGTGCTCCCCGGAGGTGAGCCCGCCCAGGGAATAGGCCTTGTCATAGAGGATATGCATCACTTCGTGCAGATCCTTTTCCCAGGTCGCGTCATCCCTGTCTTCCCGCATTACGCAAAGATGCACGTTGCCATCCCCGGCATGGCCGAAGGAAATCATCTTCACGCCGCTTTTTTCTTCCGTTTCATGAACGAAGGAAATGAATTCCGCGGTCTGATCAATGGGCACCACCAGATCCACCGGCTCCTGCTCGGACACGGCCTCCACCGCCTTCACAAAGCAGCCCCGCACCCGCCAGATATCTGCCGCCAAGGCCGGATCCTTCATGGGAATGCATTCAATGGCCCCGGTATTTTTCGCCACCGCTTCCACCCGGCGGGCGGCGGATTCCACCTGATCGGCAAAGCCGTCAAAGGTAAGCAGAATATAGGCCTGGGCCTGGGGACAGGGGAAGGAAACGCCGGTGTATTTTTCCCCCAGCTCCACCACGCTGCGCTCAATAAATTCAATGGCCGTGGGGCCGATATTGCTCTTGATAATGGCGTGTACGCTGCGGATGCCCGTTTTCAGATCATCGTAGGGCAAAAGCACGGAAAGGGAGGCCTCGGGCTTGGGCACCAGCTTGAGAATGCACTTGGTGATCACGCCCAGGGTGCCCTCGGAACCGATAAAGAATTGCTTCAGGGCCAGGCCGCTGGCGTCCTTGACATTCTTGGTGCCCGCCTGAATCACCCGGCCGTCGGCAAGCACGACCTCCAGCCCCCGGACGTAATCCCGGGTAACCCCGTATTTTACCGCCCGCATGCCGCCGGCATTGGTGGCGATATTGCCCGCCAGGGTGGATTGCTTTTCGCCGGGATCCGGCGGATAGAAAAGCCCCAGGCTTTCCACGTGGGCCTGGAAATCCTGCAGCATCACGCCAGGCTCCACCACGGCGGTGAAGGTTTCCTCATCCACGGAAAGGATATGATTCATCAGCGACAGATCCAGGATGATGCCCTGGCCGTGGGGCACGGTGGAGCCTACCAGATTGGTGCCTGCGCCGCGGGGCGTTACCGGCAGATGATTTTCATAGGCGAATTTCATCACGGCGGATACTTCCTCCGTGGATACAGGGAAAACCAGCGCCGCCGCCGTGCCCTTGAGCCGGCCCAGCGTATCGGATAAATACTTGTCTTCAATATTGCCGAGGAGCACCCGGTCTTTATCCGGGATCAGATCAAATAAACGATTCATACAACCTCCGGAAAAAATGCGGAATTCGAAATGCGGAATTCGGAATTGAAATTTGTTTTACTGGCACACAAGTCGATTCTTTGCAGCCAATCAAAATCCAGTATAACTTTCTTGGAAGGGACCCGAGAAAACATTCCGTTGCTTCACTGGCACACAAGCGGATTTTCTGCAGTCAAGCCGTATCCAGTATAACTTTCTTGGAAGGGGCCTGGGGAAACCGTTCTTTGGTCACAAAGAATGGTTTCCCCAGAGTTCCCCCTCTCCTCCGTTCCCTTACTCCGCGGCCTTGTCGGCTTCCCAGACCAGGTGGAAGAAGCCCTTGAAATCGGTGTTGGCCACTTCGCCGGTCACATCGGAGCAGAATACTTCGGCCACCCGCTTGTAGACGGGATTTTCGATATCCTGGGTACGGACGGCGATAACGCAGATGAAGGATTCGTTGGTCAGATCAATTTCTTCATAGAAGATGGCGCTTTCGGGATCCACACCGTAGCTGGCGGCATAATTGCCGTTGATGACGGCGGCGTCCACTTCGGTGAGGAACTGATAGGTCATGGCCGCATTGACGGGCTCCAGTTCCACCTTGGCGTCCACGATGTTTTCAATGTTGGGGGTGCCTTCGTATTCATTCAGGGTGATCAGGCCCGCATTGGCCAGCAGGATCAGGGCGCGGCCGTAATTGGTGGCATCATTGGGCACCACCACGGTGAGCTTCTTGCCCTCATTGGCGGCAGCCACCAGATCTTCAATGGTATCGAATTTGGCGGAATAAATGTTCATGGTGATCACAAAGGTATCCGCCAGCACGGAAAGATCATAGCCGTTGGTTTGGGTGTCATTGTTGAAATAGGCGTGATGCTGGAAAGCATTCATGCTGATGGAGCCATCATTCAGGGCGTTGTTGGGCAGGGCAAAATCAGAAAACTGTTCCAGTTCCACAATGATATTTTCCTTGGCCAGCGCTTCAATGGCAGGGGCCCACAGATCTTCGTAGAAAGCGCCGGTCACGCCGATGGAAACCTTGGTTTTTTCATCCGCCAGGGCAAAAGAAGAGCAGCAGATCAGGGAAAGAGCCAGAATGAACGCAAATACCTTTTTCATTATGATACCTCCAAATAATTCTTGTTGATTAGTGGGTTGCCTTTTTGGCGATGAGCGTGCCGATAAACTGAATGACGGTGACGATGATGACGATCACGATCACCGAGGCCCATACGATATCCATGCGATTGTAATTGTAGCCGTAGGTAATGGCGTAATCCCCCAGGCCGCCGGCGCCGACATAGCCGGCCATGGCGGTAAGGCCGATGAGGGAAATGAGGGTAATGGTAGCGCCCCGCGCAATGGCGGCCAGGCCTTCCCGAAGATATACCCGGAAGATGATCCCGACGGGGCCTACGCCCATGGCCTTGGCGGCCTCAATCAGCCCGGGATTCACCCCGGCCAGGGCGCTTTCCACCTGGCGGGAAAAGAAGGGAACGGAGCCCACCACCAGGGGAACAATCACGCCCTTGATGCCGATGCGGGTGCCCATGATCGCCTTGGTGATATTCATCAGGAAGGCGATGAGGATCACGAAGGGGATGGAGCGGAAAAGATTCACCGCTTTATCCAGAATCTGAAAGGCTACGGGACATTCCAGAATGCCGCCCTTTTTGGTAACGATCAGCAATACCCCCAGAATCAGGCCGAAAACCAGCATCAGCCCCCCGGCCCAGCCGGTCATTACCAGCGTTTCCTGAATGCTTTCCAGGAATTTTGCCGGCTTATCCACCACATGGGGAAACCATTTTTCAAGCAGGGTCATCATGGGATATCACCTCCACTTCCACGTTCTTATTCTGCAGATATTCGATGGCGGCAGGGATATTTTCCGTCTTGCCGCTGGCAATCACGATCAATTCACCCAGCAGATGATTGCCAATCCAATCGATATTGCCAAAGATAATATTCAGATCCACCCCGAATTCCCGGGAAAGGCTGGAAACCAGGGCTTCCGCCGCGCTGGTATCCAGATATTTGAGGCGGATAATCTTTTCTCCGGGATTGAGCTGGGAAAAAGCGGGGTTTTCCTCGATAAATTCCTGTACCCGGGAAAGATTGGATGCGGTATTGATAAAGGATTGGGTGATGGGCTTTTTAGGCCCGGCAAAGATGGAATAAACCTCGCCTTCCTCCACCACCTTGCCCTTTTCCATCACGGCCACCCGCTGGCAAAGTTCCTTGACCACCTGCATCTGATGGGTGATCACCACGATGGTGATGCCCGTTTCCGCATTGAGCTTTTTGAGCAGCTTCAGGATGGAAGTGGTGGTCTGGGGATCCAGGGCGGAGGTGGCTTCATCGCAAAGCAGCACCTTGGGATCGCTGGCCAGGGCCCGGGCGATGGCCACCCGCTGCTTCTGCCCGCCTGAAAGCTGGGAGGGATAGGCGTCGATTTTATCCTCCAGTTCCACGAATTTGAGCAGCGAAACGGCCTTTTCCCGGATGGCCTTGCGGCTCATCCCCGAATAGCGCAGGGGGAAGGAAACATTATCCAGCACGGTGCGGGTAGCGAAAAGGTTGAACTGCTGAAAAATCATGCCGATCTTTTTCCGCTCCTGATTGAGGGCCCTGCCCTTGAGGCTGGTAAGTTCCTTGCCATCCACGAAAACCTTGCCCTCCGTGGGCTTTTCCAGCATATTGATGCAGCGGACCAGGGTGGATTTGCCGGCGCCGGAGAAGCCCACAATGCCGAAAATTTCGCCCCGGTTGATTTTCAGGCTCACATCCCGCACGGCATGCACGCCCTTTTCACCGCCGAAATGCTTGCTGACATGCTGTAATTCGATCACGTTTCTTTCCCTTTCCTTTCCACAGCTATAAAAAAAGCAGGAAGCGCATCTGCTTCCTGCTGTCTATCCCCGTATAGCCAATAAACTTATACCGGGGCGGAAGAGAGGCGGCCATGATTCAGCGCGTAGCAACGCATGCACATGCTGCACATGTACATCTGCATTTCCATCATCATGGCCGCTACGAACTGCATCAAATGGCATCCCCTTTCTTTCAAGCATTACCAAGGATGAAAAAAGTATATCGGCTTTTCAGCCGTTTGTCAATAGAAAAGGAGGAGCGAAACTTGTAAAATTCCCCCATATCATACCAAAATACAATGAAAAGACACGGATGAAGTTTTTGCAAGGAATTACGCATACCCATCCCCTCCTGCCACATACATATAGGCGCAAGGACATCTTGAAGGAGTGTGCAGCATGACGAAAACAAAATGGAAATTGAATATCCGACGGGTGGATGTGGAACGGATGCTGATTCTGTGCGCTTCGGCGCTGGTGGTGGCCCTGGCACTTAATCAGGATCAGGCTATTACCACCCAATATGAAGAGCCCCTGGATCAGATTCCCGTCTTATCAGATACTACCCGCCTTTCCTCCGCCCAAACCCAGGCCACCGTGGTTTATTATCAGGATGGGGAGGGCTATCTGGTGCCGGTCACCCGGCAGATCGATAAAACGGATGGGGTTGCCAAGGCCACCCTTTCCCTGATGGTGGCCTCCGGCGCCAATGATCTGGCGGCGGCAAGGCTGGGCCTGAAAACCACCATTCCCGAAGGCACCACCCTGGATCTGAATATTGCCGATGGCAAGGCGCGGGTGGATTTATCCAAAGAGGCCCTTTCCTGCCAGAATGCGGAGCAGGAAATGCTGATGGTGCATTCCGTGGCCCAAACCTTATGCGAATTTGATTCCGTGCAGGAGGTTTCCTTCCTCTTCGATGGGCAAAAGCGCAGCAAGCTCACCTATGGCACCGACGTCAGCGGCGTATTCACCGGGCAGAATCTGAATCTGGAAAGCGTGGAAACCCTGTCCTCCGCCGGGGCCAATACCGTGCAGTTGTATTTTCCCTCCGCCACCGGGCGCATGCTGGTGCCGGTCACCCGCACCGTCTTTTCCGATGCGGATATCACCACCGCCATGCTGGAATTGGCCAAGGGCCCCCGGGCAGACAGCGGCCTTTCCTCGCCCCTGCCCAAGGATTGCGGTCTGCTTGGGGTGAGCATGAAAAATGGCGTGGTCACCATCAATTTCACCAAGGAATTTATGGCGGCCGCAGAAGGTGAAAACGGCGTGCAGGCCCTCAGGGCCGTCCTCTTTACCGCCGCCCAGTTCCCCGGCGTCAAGCAGGTGAAAATCGCCGTGGAGGGCAAGGAATACCAGCCCCCGGAACAGGCCCAATCCACCTTCCTCAATCAGGATACCGATATCATGACCTACTACCCCGGCGTGATCGAAATGGATTGAGCATGGAAGAGGGGGATATTTGCGGGGAGAGATTCTTTGTGGCCAAAGAATCCCTCCCCGCCCCCTCCAAGAAAGCCATTCTGGATTTTGCCGGACGTCACTTCAGCCACATGCGTACCAGTGAAGCAAAGGAAACGAACGGGGTTTATTCACCCCATACCCGGTATCAGGGACATTTTCCCCGGACCCGGTAGCGGAACGGGAGTACTTATAAACAAACAATTCCCCGCTGATGCGCAGGGAACGTTTGACAACTATCCTGTCATTTTTTCAAAAAGAAACTTTGTTGTCGACATCCACGGGCTGGGCGGCATTGATGCCGCCCACCAGATGCAAAGCATCCGGAAAACAAAAATAACGGCAGCGGAGAGAATTCATTCTCTCCCGCGCCGTTTTTTTGTTTTCGGTTTGCCCGTGGATAAATTTCTTTTCATTTCCCCAAGTTTTGTGCGGAAATCCCAATGTGCAACCAGCCAATTTTCATCGCAGGCCGGAGTCCAGAGGAGAATCTCCTCTGGCGCGGGGTACAGGGGGCGCGGAGCCCCCTGCCCACGCCTGTCCAGGAATCAGCAACAAAAAAGTGGGAGGCGCTTCCTGAGAAGCGTCTCCCACAATTATTTGTGACGATTACACGCCAGCCATCTTCTTGTAGTTGGCCAGGCGAACCTTGGCGTCCTCTTCGTTCTGAGCAAAGAGCTTTTCGGCGGCTTCGGGGAACATCTTCAGCAGCGTCTGATAACGAGTTTCGCTGCGGATGAAGTCCTGATAGCTTTCGGTGGGATCCTTGCTGTCGATGGTGAGAGGATTGTCCAGTTCGGGGTTGAAGCGATAGAGGGGCCAGTAGCCAGCGGCCACAGCCTTGCGGATTTCAGCCTGCGCCAGGGACATATTGATGCCGTGGTTGATGCAGGGAGCATACGCAATGATCAGGGAGGGACCATGATACTTTTCGGCTTCGATCATGGCCTTGATCAGCTGAGCGGGGTTGGCGCTCATGGCGACGGTAGCAACGTACACATAGCCATAGCTCATAGCCATCATGCCCAGATCCTTCTTCTTGGTCCGCTTACCGGCAGCAGCAAACTTGGCCACGGAGCCGGTGGGAGTGGACTTGGAAGCCTGACCGCCGGTATTGGAATACACTTCGGTATCCAGAACGAGGATGTTGACATCCTGGTTCTGAGCCAGCACGTGGTCCACACCGCCGTAACCGATGTCATAGGCCCAGCCGTCGCCGCCGAAGATCCAGATGGACTTCTTGACCAGCATATCCTTGGCATCGATGATTTCCTTGCACAGAGCGTCGCATTCGCAGCCGCAGCCAACGCAGCCTTCAACGCAGGCCAGGAGCTTTTCAGCAGCAATCTTGGAGCCTTCGGCTTCTTCCATGTTTTCCAGCCATTCGTTGGCAGCTTCCTGGTATTCCTTCCAGTCTGGGCACTTTTCGGCCAGAGCCTTGACGGTATCGGCCAGCTTGGCGCGGCGCTGGGTGGTGGCCAGGTTCATACCAAAGCCGAATTCAGCGTTATCTTCGAACAGGGAGTTGGCCCAGGCGGGACCATGGCCCTTTTCGTTCACGGTGTAGGGGCAGGTGGGGGCGGAACCGCCGTAGATGGAGGAGCAGCCGGTGGCGTTGGCAACCATCATACGATCGCCGAAGAGCTGGGTGACGAGCTTCACATAAGGAGTTTCGCCGCAGCCAGCGCAGGCGCCGGAGAACTCAAACAGGGGCTGCAGGAACTGGCTGCCCTTGACAGAGTTGGGATTGATCTTCACTTCGGGCTTGGGCAGGTTCATGGCGAATTCCCAATTGCCTTCTTCCTTCTGCTGGGAGGCCAGGGGCTGCATGACCAGAGCCTTCACCTTGGCGGGGCAAACTTCAACGCAGTTGCCGCAGCCGGTGCAATCCAGGGGGCTGACCTGCATACGATATTCGTAGCCGGCGAATTCCTTGCCGATGGCCTTCTTGGTGACGAAATCGGCGGGCTTTTCGGTGCCTTCCTTCACCAGCATGGGACGGATGCAGGCATGGGGGCAAACCAGAGAGCACTGGCCGCACTGGATGCAGTTGTCAACGATCCATTCGGGAACCTTGACGGCGATGCCGCGCTTTTCATACTTGGTGGTGCCGGTGGGCACGAAGCCAGCAGGATCAAACGCAGACACGGGCAGGGAATCGCCTTCCTGAGCCAGGATGGGCTTGACAAAGGTATCGAAGTATTCGCTGGCTTCCACGTGAGCGGGGGTGGCGCCGGTGGTGGCGGTGGCCCATTCAGCGGGAACAGGAACTTCCTTCAGACCGGAGATGGCGATATCGATGGCATCCCAGTTCTTCTGAACAACGGCGTCGCCCTTCTTGCCATAGGTCTTCTTGGCATAGGCCTTCATGTACTTGTCGGCATCTTCGTAGGGGATGATGTCGGCCAGCTTGAAGAAGGCAGCCTGCATGATGGTGTTGATACGGCCACCCATGCCAACCTGAGCGGCCAGCTTGATGGCGTTGATGGTGTAGAACTTGGCCTTCTTCTTGGCCAGCAGCTGCTTCATGGAAGCGGGCAGATGCGCATCCATTTCTTCGGGTTCCCACTGAGAGTTGAGCAGGAAGGTGCCGCCGTCCTTGAGGGAGGTCACCATGTCATACATGGTCACATAAGCGGGGTTGTGGCAGGCGATGAAGTCGGCCGCGTCGATCAGATAGGTGGAGCGGATCGGCACATCACCAAAGCGCAGATGGGAAACGGTCAGACCGCCGGACTTCTTGGAGTCATAGGCGAAATAGGCCTGAGCGTACTTATCGGTGTGGTCACCGATGATCTTGATGGAGTTCTTGTTGGCGCCGACGGTACCGTCAGAGCCCAGACCGTAGAACTTGCAGGAAACGGTGCCGGCGGGGGCCACGTTGTACTGCTTGCCCTGCTTGAGGCTGGTCTTGGTCACGTCGTCATTGATACCAACGGTGAAGTGGTTCTTGGGAGCAGCCTTGCCCAGGTTGTCATAAACAGCCTTGACCATGGTGGGATTGAATTCCTTGCTGCCCAGACCGTAACGGCCGCCCACAACAACGATATCCTTCTTGCCGTTTTCAGCCAGCACAGCGCAGACGTCTTCGTACAGGGGTTCGCCCAGGGAACCGGGTTCCTTGGTGCGGTCCAGCACGGCGATCTTCTTGCAGGTTTCGGGAACGGCAGCCAGGAAATGCTTGGCAGAGAAAGGACGATAGAGGTGAACCTTGATCACGCCAACCTTCTTGCCCTTCTTGAGCATGGCGTCGATGGTTTCATGGATGGCTTCGCAGCCGGAACCCATGGCGACGATGACTTCTTCAGCATCGGCAGCGCCATAGTAGTCAAACAGCTTGTAGCTGCGGCCGGTCAGCTTGGCAACCTTCTTCATGTAGGTTTCCACGATGCCGGGGATGGCTTCGTAATACTTGTTGGCGGCTTCGCGATTCTGGAAGTAGATGTCGGGGTTCTGGGCGGTACCGGCCTGATGGGGATGTTCGGGGTTCAGGGCGCGGGCGCGGAATTCGGCAACCTTGTCCCAGTCAACCAGCTTCTTCACTTCTTCCAGTTCATAAGCGTCGATCTTCTGGATTTCGTGGCTGGTGCGGAAACCATCAAAGAAATGCAGGAAAGGAACGGAGCCCTTCAGGGTGGACAGATGGGCAACCAGGGCCATGTCCATGGCTTCCTGAACGGAACCGGAGGCCAGCATGGCAAAACCGGTCTGACGGCAGGCCATCACGTCGCTGTGGTCACCGAAGATGGACAGGGCATGGGCGGCCAGAGCGCGGGCAGATACATGGAAAACGCTGGGCAGCAGTTCGCCGCTAATCTTATACATATTGGGGATCATCAGCAGCAGACCCTGGGAAGCGGTGAAGGTGCTGGTCAGAGCGCCAGCAGCCAGAGAGCCGTGCACAGCGCCGGCGGCGCCAGCTTCGGACTGCATTTCGGCAACATGCACAGTCTGACCGAAGAGATTCTTGCGGCCCTGAGCGGCCCATTCATCAACATATTCGGCCATGGTGGAGGACGGAGTGATGGGGTAGATCGCGGCGACGTCGCTGAACATATACGCGACGTGGCTTACTGCACCATTACCGTCGATGGTCAATTTCGTAGCCATGTGGAATTCCTCCTTTTAATGTATGGGAGCGGGGAATTGATAAAATTCTCCGCCTCTTCTCCAAATCAACATTATACGGCCTTTTACGCGATTCTGTCAAGCAAACCGCCGAGAAAAAACATATACTTTTCCTTTAAATTTCTTATTCCTTTTCATTTTCCGTGATTATTTTTCCATTCGCCGTATTTTTTTCTTCCCTGCCGGAAAACGGCAGGATTTTTTTTCTTTTTTCAGAATAATTATATCGGATATATTTTTTTATTTGACGGAGGCATTTTATGACCCTTCATCCCCCGCGCCGGGCGCCCGATGATGAGCAGCGCCTGATCGTGCTTTATTCCCTGAATGTATTTTGCCCCTGCACGGAATTGCAGCTGCTGCAATTTCTTTTTGAGCATGATCTGATGAATTATTTTGATATGATGTTTGCCCTGGGCGATCTTTGCGCCCGGGGACAGGCCGTTCGCAGCAAAAAGCGGGCAGGCTATCTTTACGAAGTGACCGAGGCCGGCAGAGAGGCCCTTGCCCTCTTTGGCAGCCGGGTTCCCAAGAGCGTCAAGGATCTGCTGGAAGAAACGGGCCATGCCTGGAAGCAGAAATTCCAGGAGGAAGCCCAGTATCTGCATGAAACCAGGCAGAAAAGCCGCGGCGAATATGAACTGACCCTTTCCGTTATCGAGCAGGAAATGGATATGATGCGGCTGACCCTTTCCCTGCCCGGCCGGGATCTGGCCAATCAGCTGGCGGCCAGATGGCCCAAAAAAGCCGGGGAAATCTATGAAACGGTGATCCGCCTGCTGACGGAGGAAGATTCATGATTTCCGCCGCCCTGATTCTCTGCGGCGGCAGCGGCACGCGCATGGGCGCAAAGGGCAATAAAACCTTGCTGCAGGTGGATGGCGTGCCCGCCGTGGTGAAATGCTTTCAGGCTTTTTCCGGCCTGGTGAATGAAATCGTGCTGGTTACCCGTGCAGGCGAGGAGGATCTCTTTTCCGCCGCCCTTGCCCAATACGGCCTTGCCGCCGATAAAATCGTGCCCGGCGGCGCGGACAGGCAGGCGTCCGCCCTCTGCGGCCTGCAGGCCCTCTCCCCCGATTGCCAGGCCGTATTGATTCATGACGGCGCCCGGCCCTTTGTCAAAAAAGAAACGATTCAGAATGTGCTTGCCGGCATCGAAAAAAACGGCAGCGGGGTTGCCGCCGTGCCTGCCCGGGATACCATCAAAAAAACGGATGATACGGGCCTGGTACTGGAAACCCCCGATCGCGCCGCCCTCTGGCACGCCCAGACCCCCCAGGGATTTTGGCTGAAGGATCTGCTGGCCGCCCATGAAAAGGCCGCCCAGCGCTATACCGACGACGCCGCCCTGATGGAAGCGGCGGGATACCCCGTGCATCTGGTGATGGGGGGCTACGATAATATCAAATTGACTTCCCCGGAGGATTTGCGCATGAATGCTTCCCTTCTGCCCAGGATGGGCACGGGCTATGACGCCCACCAATTGGTGGAAAACCGGGATTTATGGCTCTGCGGGGTGAAAATCCCCCACGAAAAAGGGTTGCTGGGCCACAGCGACGCCGATGTGGCGCTGCACGCGCTGATGGACGCCCTGCTTGGCGCCGCCGCCCTGGGGGATATCGGCAAGCTTTTTCCCGACAGCGCCGAAAAATACAAGGGCATTTCTTCCATGCTGCTGCTGGAAGAAGTGGTGCGGGTGCTGGAAGAGAAAGATTTCTCCATCGGCAATGTGGACGTCACCATCATCGCCCAGGCCCCTAAGCTGACCCCTTATATGGATGAAATGCGGGCCACAGTGGCCAAAGGCCTGAAAATCCCCCTGGATCGGGTATCCATCAAGGCCACCACCACCGAAAAAATGGGCTTTGAAGGCAGAAAAGAGGGCATCAGCGCCCAGGCGGCGGCGGTGCTTTTCCACCAGGGATAAACGATCAACAAATATTATATTCCCTACGAATCACGGGGAAACAACGAATGAAGGCAAAATATTTTTCCTTCCCGGATTGGTTTTCGGGAAGGGGCCTGGGGAAACCCACTTTTGCCTCAAAAGTGGGTTTCCCCAGAAACTAAGGAGGAATTCCCCATGCTTCTCAATGGCAATATCTGGCTTGGCACTTCCAACGAAGGGGCGGTATGCATGCTGCCCTCCATGGCCAATCGCCATGGGCTCATCGCCGGCGCCACCGGCACCGGTAAAACCGTAACTTTGCAGGTAATGGCCGAAGGCTTTTCCCAACTGGGCGTGCCCGTATTCCTGGCGGACGTCAAGGGCGATCTGGCCGGCCTTTGCAAGCCCGGCGAAGGCAACAAAAAGATTGACGAACGGCTGCAGACCTGCGGCGTTCCCTCCTTTTCCTTCCGTCCCTGCCCGGTTACCTTCTGGGATGTTTACGGCGAAAAGGGCCATCCCGTGCGCACCACGGTCAGCGAAATGGGGCCGCTGCTCCTTTCCCGGATGCTGGGGCTGAATGAAACCCAGACCGGCGTGATGCATGTCATTTTCCGCATCGCCGATGACGAACATATGCTGCTGGTGGATTTGAAGGACGTAAAGGCCGTGCTGGCTTACGTGGGCGAAAACGCCGCCAAATATACCCTGGAATACGGCCATGTGGCCAAATCCACCGTGGGCGCCATCCAGCGCGCCATCGCCATTCTGGAGGATCAGGGCGGCGATCAGTTCTTCGGCGAGCCCGCCCTGGAGCTTTCCGATTGGCTCTGCCAGGATGAAAACGGCAACGGCATGATCAATATCCTGGCGGCGGATACCCTCTTCCGCAAGCCCGCCATGTATTCCACCTTCCTGCTCTGGCTGCTGGGCGAATTATATGAACTGCTCCCTGAGCAGGGCGACAGCGATAAGCCCCGGATGGTCTTCTTCTTCGATGAAGCGCATCTGCTCTTTGATGATTGCAGCAAAACCCTGCTGGAGAGAATTGAGCAGGTGATCCGCCTGATCCGCTCCAAGGGCGTGGGCGTGTATTTCATCACCCAGACCCCCACTGATATCCCCTCCTCCGTGCTTTCCCAGCTTTCCGGCCGGGTGGAGCATGCCCTGCGCGCCTTTACGCCCCAGGAACAGAAAATCGTTCGCGCCGTGGCCCAGACCTTCCGGGTGAACCCCGCTTTCGATACCGAGGAAACCCTCACCCAGCTGGGCACCGGCGAAGCGCTGCTTTCCTTCCTGCAGGAGGATGGCGCGCCCTCCATCGTGCAAAGGGCCACCATTCTGCCGCCCCAGTCCCAGATCGGCGCCATTTCCGATGAATTGCGGAAAACCTTTATTGAAACCGATATGATCGGGCAAAAATATGATACCGCCCTGGATCCCGAAAGCGCCTATGAAATCCTCTCCCGGCATTTCACCGAAAACGGCGCGGAGAAAACCCAGGTGGTGCGGCCCATCCCCGTGGAAGCGGAGGCTGCCGCCGCCCCCGAACCCGTCTATCAGCCCGTGGCCTTCCGGGTCTATAATCCCCAGACCGGGCAATATGAAGAGCGGGTTATGCCCACCATGCAGGCCCCGGTGCAGCAGAGCGTCTATCCCACTCCGGCCCAGCCTGTCTATCCCGCGCAGCAGCCCGTCTATCCCACCTATGCCCCCGTGCAGGATGCGCAGGTGATCGAAAAGAAGGAAAAGACCAAGAAAGTCGCCAAGAAGCAGAGCGAAATGACCGTGGCGGAGCAGCTGATCTCTTCCTTCACCAAATCTGCCACCACCAGCGCCGGCCGCGAAGTGGGCCGCAGCCTCACCCGCTCCCTGCTGGGGATCTTGGGATTGAAGAAGTAATGGAGATTTTCTGGGGAAACCATTCTTTGTGGCCAAAGAACGGTTTCCCCAGCCCCCTTCCAAGAAAGCCATTCTGGATTTTACCGGTCGCCACAAAATCTACTTGTGTGCCAGTGGGAAAAACGAGAATTGGCGAGAGAACCTTTCTTTTCGAAAAAAGAAAGGCCTTCTCGCGCTCTCCCAAAGAAAACCCACTCTGGATTTTACTGGTCGCCGCAAAATCGGCTTGTGTACCAGTGGGGAAAATGAGAATTGGCGAGAGAACCTTTCTTTTCGGAAAAAGAAAGGCCCTCTCGCGCTCTCCCAAAGAAAACCCACTCTGGGTTTTACTGGATGTCGTCCAATCAGCTTGTGTGCCAGTGAAACAAGCAGAATAAACTTTGATTGATTCTTTTCGGGGGGAAAAATCATCTTTGAAGTGCAAAAGAAATATCCCATACCGCTTTCTTGGGGAGAGCGCGAGAGGGGGATTCTTTGGCACCAAAGAATCCCCCTCTCGCAAAATAATCTCAAAAGGAGCGTGCCTTATGAAGCGTAGAATTGGTATTTTGACCAGCGGCGGCGATTGCCCCGGCCTGAATGCGGCCATCCGCGGCGTAGCCCGTGCGGCGTATGAAATGTTTGAAGATGTGGAAATCGTTGGCATTCAGGATGGCTATCGCGGCCTGATCGAGGGCGAATGGCAGGAAATGAAGCGCAGCCAGTTTTCCGGCATTCTGACCCTGGGCGGCACCATCCTGGGCACGGCCCGCACCCCCTTCCGCAATATGCGCGTCATCGAGGATGACAAGGTGGACAAGGTCAAGGCCATGAAGGAAAACTACGAAAAAATGAAGCTGGATTGCCTGGTGACCCTGGGCGGCAACGGCACCCACAAAACCGCCAATCTGCTTTCCGAGGAAGGGCTGAATGTGATCGGTCTGCCCAAGACCATCGACAACGATATTTACGGCACCGATTTCACCTTCGGTTTCCATACCGCCGTGGATATCGCCACCGACGTCATCGACCGGATTCATACCACCGCCGCCTCCCACGGCCGCTGCATGGTGATTGAAATCATGGGCAATAAGGCGGGCTGGCTGACCTTGTATTCCGGCCTGGCCGGCGGCGCGGATGTGGTGCTGCTGCCCGAAATCCCCTATGATATCAAGGAAGTGGCCAAGGTGGTGGAAACCCGGGCCAAGAGCAAAAAGGCCTTCTCCATCCTGGCGGTGGCCGAAGGCGCCATGGATAAGAAGGAAGCCAAAATGAAGCGCAAGGAGCGGGATGCCCTGCGCGCCGAAAAGGGCTTCAACGGCATTGCCAACCGGGTGGCCAAGGAGCTTTCCGATCTGGTGGGCGTGGAAGCCAGGGCCGTGGTGCCCGGGCATGTGCAGCGGGGCGGCTCTCCCTCTGCCTATGACCGCGTGCTTTCCACCCAGTTCGGCGTGCATGCCGCCCAGCTTATCGCCCGGGAAGAATACGGCGTTACCGTGGCGCTGGTGGGCAATACCATCACCCATAACAAGCTTTCCGAAATTGCCGGCGTGCCCAAGCTGGTGCCCCAGGATCATCAGATGGTGCAGGTGGCCAAGGATATGGGCATCTCCTTCGGGGATTGATCAAAAATACAGATATAAACCCAGGGCAATCATGCCTTGGGTTTTTTCAAAATCAAAAATTTACTGGTGGAAGAAATCCCCATTCTCCATCGTTTCATGGTTGAAACCAATATGAAAGGATGAATCGCATGAAAAAATTCTTCGCTTTGCTGCTTCTTTTGCTGTTCCTTGCGCCCGCTGCCCTGGGGGAAGCGCAGCTTTCCTTCCCCACCGGCGAACAATTTTCCATCGCTGCGGAATGGGTCGGCCAGCAATACCGGGGCGCGGATTATGCCCGGGAAAAAATCTTCCGGCTGGATATCATCCGGGAAGAAACGAAGGAAATTTTCCAATCCCTGTATGTATCCACCCAGGATGATTTTGAGGGCATGCCCGGCATTGTGGCAAAAGATCTGGATTTTGACGGCTATCCCGATCTGGATATTCTGTATCTGCTGGGGGCGTCCAACAGCCAGCATACCTTCTTTTTCTATAACCCCAACGAAAGCGCATTTGAAGCGCGGAATATCGGCGCCATCTGGCTGAGCAATTATACCCTCTATCCCGAAAAGCAGCTGGTTTATAATTATATCCACGACAGCGCCGCCACCGGCGCCAGCGAGATTTATCGCTGGGAGGATGGGCAGCTGCGGCTGGTAAGAAGGGCGGAAATCTGCTTTGATGAAAAATCGCCCATGACGCTGATCCTTTCCGTCAGGGAACCCGACGAAGATTGGGGAGGAACCAGGGAAACCCACCTCCGTTCCCTGGATTTAAATCAGGCCGCCGCAGGCGCAGAATTGGTCCTGCATCAGGAAATGGAAAAGCTTCTGTGGCAGGGATTATAATAAATACTGAAATCCAAAGGAAAAGGGACCGGATTTTCATCCGGCCCCTTTTGCAATAAATCGGGCGATAAATAAGGCCGCCCTTCATAAAATTTTTAGTCTTCCGGCACCATCAGGCCCAAATTGCCGTCCTTGCGCAGATAGAGGACGTTGGTCCGCTCCGTTTCAATATTGACGAAGACGAAGAAGGAATGGCCCAGCAATTCCATCTGCAGGATGGCGTCTTCCACCGCCATGGGACGTACGGGGAAGGTCTTGGTACGCACAACCTTGCGGGCTTCCGTGCCGTAGGCGGCGATATCCTCGATAAATTCGGGGGTTTCATCCCGATAGGCGTCTTCACGCAGCCGCTTTTCCAGCTTGGTGCGATGACGCAGGATCTGGCGTTCCAGCTTGGCCAGGGCGCTGTCGATGGACATAAACAAATTATCCTTGCTGGAGGATTCCGCGCGCAGGGTAACGCCGTTCATGGGAACGGTGATTTCGCAGATGCGCTCATCCCGCTCCTTGCGCAGCCGGACAAACATTTCCGTATCCGGCTTCAGATAGCGTTCCATGGTGGCAGTTTTCTTGGTGATACGATTGGTAATGCCGGGGGTGACAACCATGTTCTTCGCGGTGATGTTGGTTTTCATAGAAACACTCCTCTCAAGTTTATGAACCGGAACCCCTCCGGTTATTTCTTTCTTTTTTCTCTCTCACATTATCTATGTACCCCTTATATTCGCCATTCAATCAAAATTTCCTGCTATTTTTAACCATTTTTTATAAATTTCTTTCCATCTCCCTGCGCGCAATCAAAAAAGGCGGATTCAATCCGCCCGAAAACATAATCCGTGACCGCCCCGCGGGATGCTTTGCATTTTTCCATCATCCCAATGGATCCCAAAACAGTTTTCTTTGGGAAAGAAAAGAGGGTGTTTCTTTTTCAGAAACACCCTCTCGCATAATTTATTGAAAAATCTTACGCCTGACGGCCGATGGTGGCCTTGATGCGGCGCACGCCGGCAGAGGAGGATTCTTCCTTCTGAATCTTGAAGGAAACCAGATCGCCGGTATTGGAAGCATGGGGGCCGCCGCAGATTTCCTTGGAGAACTGGCCCATGGTATACACCTTGACCTTTTCGCCATACTTGCTTTCGAACAGGCCCATGGCGCCCTGCGCCTTGGCTTCGGCAACGGTCATTTCTTCCATGGTCACGGGGGCCTTGGCTTCGATGGCTTCGTTGACCAGCTTCTGCACTTCGGCGATTTCTTCGGCGGTCATCTTGCGGCCGAAGGTGAAGTCGAAACGGAGACGTTCGGCAGTGATATTGGAGCCCTTCTGATGCACTTCGTCACCCAGGACTTTCCGCAGCGCAGCCTGGAGCAGATGGGTGGCGGTATGCAGGCAGGCAGTCTGCTCGCTGGCGTCGGCCAAGCCGCCCTTGAAGCGCTGTTCGGCGCCGGCATGGCTGGTTTCCTGATGCTGCTTGAAGCGCTGGGCGAAATCTTCCTCGTCCACCTTCAGGCCCTTTTCAGCGGCCAGTTCCATGGTCATTTCAATGGGGAAGCCATAGGTATCATAGAGCTTGAAGGCGCTGCGGCCATCCAGGGTGGACAGGGTGGCAAGGCGGGCTTCGATGGCAGCCTTCAGGGCGGCCGGATCGCCGTTGTTGGCGGCCTCAATGATGGGCAGCATATCGGGAGAGGGACGCAGCTTCTTGGTCTTGGCATTTTCCTGGGCGCAGGCCACGGGATCGGCGTTGGCCAGAATGGAATCCAGCAGATTCTTGGTATTGCAGACGTTATTGTAAATCTTGTCGAATTCCTTTTCGCCCTGCTTGAGGGTGCGGGCAAAGCGTTCTTCTTCCAGCTTCAGCTGTTCCAGCACGAAGGCGGAATTTTCCTTCAGTTCAGGATAAACATCGCTGTACTGATCGATGATCACCTTGGCGATTTCGCAGGTGAAGCCGGCGCCCAGACCCAGGCCCATGCCATAGCGCACCGCGCGGCGGATCAGACGGCGGAGGATATAGCCCTGGTCCACATTGGAGGGGGATACGCCCCGGGGATCGCCCAGGATGAAGGTGGAGGTGCGCATATGATCGGCGATGATGCGGAAAGCCTTGGTATTTTCATCATCGGGATTGTAGCTCTTGCCGGAGAGCTCTTCGATCTTGCCCAGGATACGGGCAAAGATATCGGTTTCGTAAACGCTCTTCTTGCCGGTCAGCACGCAGATGGTGCGCTCCAGACCCATGCCGGTGTCCACGTTCTTCTGGGACAGGGGAATGAAGGTGCCATCCTGCTGCTTGTTATACTGCATGAATACGTCGTTCCAGATTTCCAGGTAAGCGCCGCACTTGCAGGCAGGGGAGCAATTGGGGCCGCAGGGCTCCTTGACGATGATGAACATTTCGGTGTCCGGGCCGCAGGGACCGGTAACGCCGGCAGGGCCCCACCAGTTATGTTCCTTGGGCAGATAGAAGAGATGATCATCCTTCACGCCGCAGCTGCGCCAGAGATTGGCGGCTTCTTCGTCGCGGGGGCAGTCTTCGTCGCCTTCAAAGACGGTGAAGGCCAGCTTGGCGGGATCGATGCCCAGCCATTTTTCGCTGGTCAGGAATTCCCAGCTCCAGGGAATCATTTCCTTCTTGAAATAATCGCCCAGGCTCCAGTTGCCCAGCATTTCAAAGAAGGTCAGATGGCTCATATCGCCTACGTCGTCGATATCGCCGGTGCGGATGCACTTTTGCACGTCGGTGAGCCGGGTGCCGGCAGGATGCTTCTGGCCCAGCAGATAGGGAACCAGGGGATGCATGCCGGCGGTGGTGAAGAGCACGGTGGGGTCATTCTCGGGAATGACGGAAGCAGAGGGGATTACCTTGTGGCCCTTTTCCTGGAAAAACTGCAGGAAAAGCGCGCGCAGTTCGTTGGCAGTCAAAGATTTCATATTCTTTCCTCCTAAGATTACGGGGGCGGGAAACTGGCGGGAAGACCTTTCCTTTGAAAAGGAAAGGCCTTCCCGCACCCATCCAAAGGAAACTGATTCTGGATGATACTGTTGCGTCTCCTACTCTCTTGAATGCCAGTGCCGCAATATAAGAATTGCTTCACTGGCACAGACGATGATAGAATGTACACCAGAAAAATCCAGAGGTGGTTTTCTTTGGGAGGGTGCGGGAGGAGATTTCTTTTTCAAAAGAAATCTCCTCCCGCCATACCTTTTCCTCGTTCCCCTAAAAAATAAGTGTGCCTGTAACATCTTTGAAGACGAACAGACACACTGCATTCGCGGTACCACTTCAATTGGCGCTTGCGCGCCCACCTCAATTCCTGATAACGGGAGGAGCCCGAATCGCCATACTGATGAAAGGATCACGTTCCGGCGTTGGCTCGGCAGCGGCCCTCCCCCATCCATCGTGCCGATCTTACACCCTCATCGGCTCGCTGAAACGCGGAATCATCAGGGATTTTTCTGCCTCACAGCCTGATTTACAATTCCAAACAAGTATACCGCGAAGGCAGAAAGATGTCAAGTAAATTTAAATTTCAATCACCCGAAGGGAGGGTAATTTTCCGGATTGTAATCCGGTTCAGGCATCCTTTTTCTTCTTTTCCGCCGCTGCAATAAGCCAGCAGCATGCCATCATCCAGGAAATGCAGCGCAGGATAGCAAAAGCCCCGGGTGGGATCATCTTCCAGAATCACAGGCTGGGAAAAATTCACGCCGTCTTCCGATACCGCCATCACCAGCGGCGTTCTGCCCCCGATCCAATAATCCGTGGGTTGTTCCCTGCCAAAGTATTCCGGCACCGGATTCCACACCGCCCAATACAAGCCATCCTTTTCATTCCGCTTGATCAGCATGGGCGAACGGGGCGAGGAAAAACGGGAAACCCGGGGCTGGAACCAGCTTTCTCCCTGATCGGCCGAAACGCTTTCATATTGATAGGAAAGATCGGTTCGGAAATAAGCATAGACCGCGCCGCCCGGCAATTCCACGCAGCCAGGTTCCTGCAATCCGGTGCGGCTGCCCGGCTGATTGAGCGCCAGCACCGCATCCATCTGCTGCCAGGTATATCCATCATCATCGGAACAGAAGGTAAAGGCCAGCGCCCGGGGATCCGTAAACGGGCTGCCATCCCTTTGCCGGCCGGTAAAATGATAGGCCCCCATAACCAGCCAGCGGCCGGAGGACAATTCCTCCACCCGGTCATTATTGATGACATAATAGCCCGGCACCCGATCCGGCGCAATGATTGTTTCGCCCACCGGGTAGGAAAAATCGCCCCGGTACCGGCGCAGAATATAGCGGGATTCAAGCCTTTCCTTTTCCTGCTTCAGCAGGTAAAAAAGGCCGATATCGCCATTGTGCATCCGGCGCAAAGTAACGCTCATCACGTTTTTCTCTCCGTATTCCTCTGCGCCCACCAGCTTTTGAGGATGCGCTGTATCAAAGGTTTCTCCGCCATCCCGGGAATAAATGCAGGCGATTTCGCAGGCCGCATGATCATTGGCGCTGTTTCCTGTATAGCGGCTGTAAGCAAAGGCAATGCTGCCGTCATCCAGGCGAAGAAATGATCCCTCGCTGTTTCGGGGATTGCCCTCCGCAGGCGGCAGCAAGCCCACGATTTTGCTTTCCAGAATTTTCATATGTATTCTTCCTTTCGATCTGCTTATCGGCCGTTTCTTTTCCGTTTCATTAAAGCACACGGAAAAACCATTGTCAATCCTTTCATATTTGTAAAAAAGCTCTCGGCGTCCGAGATGACGCCGAGAGTTTTCCGCACATTTAATCCCACAATTTTTCCGTCTGCCATTCCTCATAGACCCGGCGGCCCCAGAAAAGCAGCTCCGCCTGCAGCTTTTCATATTCCACCCATTCTTCATCGGTGAAAGCCGGCTTGCCGCCCACATCCTCCGCCTGGACAACCAACGCATCTATTTTCCCGCTGATTGCCCAGTAGTTTTCCAGGGCTTCGGATGCGGCAGGAATTTCATCGCCTTTTTCCCAGACCGTTTCCCAGGCCCCCTCCCGGCCGATGCGGATCAGATCTATTTCCCTTTCAGCAAAATCGCTCAGGATACCGGTGCAGGAATTTCCGCTTTCCTGCCGCCGAAGAATCAGCCGGGGCTCCATGGCCTGCAAAGACAGCACCTTTTTTCCGTCCACGGTTTCTGTTTTTTCCTGCCATTCCACAAAGAAACCCGCATTCAGCGCCGTTTCCCGGAAATAGATATCCCCGTTGCTGAGCTGATACATGGAAAAGCCGATCCGATCCGCCTCCAAATACACGGCGGGGGTATATGCGAGATGGGAAATGGTCAGAGCCCCGCCATAGGTAAGCACCAGCGCCACCAAGGTACCAATCAAAACAGCCTTCAGGGTGCGCCGTCTCCGCTTCTTTTTCAGTTCCAGGGCGGCGGCCTCCATCATTTTCCGTTCTGCATCCTGATGGGCTTTTTCGGCGGCCATGGCATGAAACGCATTTTTCATGCCTTCAAAATAATCCCGGCAGGGGGGGCAATCCCCGATATGCGCTTCCACAAAATTTTTGCTTTCCCCGCTGGCCACTTCATCAATGACCAGGGGCATCAGATCCCGGGCAATATTACAATCTTTATTCATGATGTTCTTCCTCCATCAGCGCTTCGGAAAGCCGCTGCCGCGCCCGGTAATAGGTCACCCGGGCCCAGGCCTCGCTTTTTCCGAATAGCTCTGCAATCTGTTTATGGCTCAATTCTGCATAGGTGCGCAGGGTAAATACCTCCCGATAGGGCTCCTCCAGATGATGCAGGATATGCTGGGCCCGCATGGCCTGATCGCTGGATACCAGGGCGTCGGCAAAATCGGGGGCAGAGGGTTCCTTCACTTCCTCCAGGGAAAGGGCCCTTTGCTTCCTGAGGGAAGTAAAATATAATCGCTTGGCAATCGTGCACAGCCATGCCGAAAGGGAGCCGCCCCGGAAATCCCGGGCGTGAAGGAAGGCCTGGAAAAAGGTTTCCTGGGTCAATTCTTCAGACAGAAATTCATCATGGCAAAGATTGATCAGCATGCCTTTGATCATGCCTCCATACTCGCGATAGATTTTTTCCATTTCCTCCATCTTGCTCCCCCCTTTCACTGATACAGATGCAAAGAAAGCCCGTTCGTTACAGCATTTATACAATTGTTTTCTGTCTTTTTCATTTTTCCTTTTTCGGGCAATAAAAAAATCCGGATGAAAAATCATCCGGATGAAATTTTCCCTTAATCTTCGTAGATAAACAGCTTGCATTCGTTTTCCTTGAATTCAATCAGCAGGGGCGTGCCGTCGCTTACGTATTCCTTTCCGGTATAATAATCCAGCATTTTGCCCTTGTAGGGGAAGGTGATTTCCCGTTTTCCGCCCTTATGATCAAAGAAAGCAGCCATGCGGCCATTGGCATAGGTGGGCAATCCATGATCCTGATACATGAAAACGCCGGCCTCCAGCGCCAGCTTCCGCAGGATTCCCCGGGGTACCGCACCTCGGAAGGTCCAGGCGTCAAAGCCCTTGTCCCGCTTTTTCACGGCCAGGCGCGCTTTCTTTGTGAAGAAATCCCGGCCCCAGATTTCTGCATCCTCATCTGCCACGGTAATAACAGGTTCGGGCTTGTATTCCCGGGGATCGCCGTAAATCTGCGGATAGCCCAGGGCATTATACCCTTCCTCCACCACCGTAAAATGCGCCGGTTCCGGATCCCGGCACAGGCGAATGCCGCAGAAATCGGAGGCTGCATCATAATCCAGGCCATCTTCCGTGATGGCCCCGGCAGCATAATAGGTAAGGAAGCTGACGCCCTTTTTCCGCAGGCGATTGATCGCATCCCGCAATTCCTGCCCGGCCGAGAAGCAATTGGGAATCAGGATCAGTTTATACTGATCAGCCGGGAAATCAGGCAGCAGCAGATCATAAATCGAAAGATATTCCACCGGGCAGCCCATATGCCCCAGTTCTTCCTGCTGCAGCTTGATATTTTCATGGCCCATTGGCCCGATGATGGGGGTATAGAGGGAAGCGGTGGTATCCGCCAGCACGGCTACCTGGGCGGTATATTTCACCGGCTTTTCCAGAATTTTGTTGTATGCCTCCTTCATTCTGTACAGTTCATACCGGTCCTTTTCCTCCGGATACCAGCAGGCATACATATCAAAGAACCAGAATCCCGCGCCCTTGGCCATGGCCATGGCGGTTTCCCGGCGGATATAATTGATGGATTGCTCCATATTTTCATGAACCGCATGCCGGGCCGCCGTATGATTCTGGGTCAGATTCTGGAGCAATTGGCCCATCACTGTGCGCCCGCCGGCATAGGTGACATTATCCACAGAATGCACAATTACCTTGCCATTGAGACGAACGGCGTCCAGGCCGCTCTGGGAGGCGCTGACGCTGTCCAGAGCGCGATGCCTGTAGGAGGCCGGGCAGGCGATCAGATCCAGTTCCTTGATCTGGAGCACCTGATACATATATGCTTTTGCTGCATCTGCCGATGCGTAACCCATGATATATCCCGATGGCGCGCCCACGATCAGGCGATTCCGGGTATGCTCCTTCACCAGTCTGGCAAAATATTGCAGGGTATCCACAACCAATTGATTGGAATATTGATAGTACTCCATCACGCCCTTCTGGATTGCGGGATTCCGGAAAATGCCAAACCGCCCTTCCGTATCCTGCCCCAGTTTCCGGGCCGCATCATCGCCGGTTTCCTGCATTTCCGCTATCGTGGGCAATTTCGCATCGGCACGGCCGCACCAGGCCCGGAAATGCGCATCCCGCACCTCATTTTCAGGATAATCATGAAACCGATTATACCATTCGCAGGTGCCGCCGGCAGAGAGCATGATGCCAAATACCTTATCCGGATACTCCCTTTCCACAAAATCAATGGTATCTCTGAGCATCCGGGAGGCCGTATCAATCCAGGGCTTGTAGGCGCAGGCCGCGGAAATATAATTAAAGGAATTCAGGCAGGCCGGATGATCCCTGAGGAACCATTCCCGGGTATCCAGCATCAGATTAAGCAGGATATAGGTATGGGGCGCATAATTCACAAAATCATCGATCTGTTTGCGCAACACATCCCAATCGTATTTTCCATCCCCGATCCAGTATTCACCGTAGGGAGAATAGGGCACGCCATGGGAATTTTTGATGCTGCTGGGCAGCATGGTCATGAAATGAAAGCCCAGTTCATCAAAGGAACGAAGATATTTTTCCTGGGGCATCCAGGAGCGATAGCCCACATAAGGAAATATCTTCCCATTGATTTCAATGCAATTCACCCCGTTGTGCTTGACTACTCTTGCCTGCATATTCTCAACGCTCCTTCTTATCGCTTACTCATAAATGAAGAGCTTGCATTCGTTTTCCTTGAATTCAATCTGCAGGGGCGTGCCGTCGCTTTCGTATTCCTGACCGGTGTAATAATCCAGCATTTTGCCCTTGTAGGGGAAGGTGATTTCCCGTTTTCCGCCTTTATGATCGAAGAAGGCGGCCATGCGCCCGTTGGCGTAGGTGGGCAATCCATGATCCTGATACATGAACACCCCGGCCTCCAGCGCGATTTTCCTTAGCACCCCTGCAGGCACGGTTCCACGGAAGGTCCAGGCGTCAAAGCCCTTTTCCCGTTTTTTCAGTACCAGACGGGGTTTCTGGGAAAACATATCCCTGCCCCACACCTCGATATCCGGGTCATCCGCGGTCATGGCCGGGGTGACCACCAGCTTCCGGGGATGGCCGTAGATTTTATCATAGCCCAGGCAATTATGCTCCTTTTCCACCAGGGTAAAGAAGGCCTTTTCCGGATCAGGGCAAAGATGAATGCCGGTAAAATCGGAGGCCGCCTCATAATCCAGCCCCGTTTCGGTCATGCCGCCGGCGGCATGATAGAAAAGGAAACTGACGCCCTTTTTCCGCAGGCGATTGACGGCATCCCGCAATTCCGTCCCCGCAGAAAAGCAACTGGGCAGGATCATCAGCTTATACTGATCATCGGGGAAATCGGGCAGCAGCAGATCATAAACGGACAGGAAATCCACCGGGCAGCCCATATGCCCCAATTCTTCCCGCTGATCCACATTGGTTTCCTTGCCCCACTGATCCAGCGCGGGGCTATGGAGAATGGCAGTGGTATCCATCAGCATGGCCACCTGGGCAGTATATTTCACCGGCTTTTCCAGAATCTTTCCGTAGGCTTCCTTGATTCTGTACAGCTCGTACCGATCCTTTTCCTCGGGATACCAGCAGGCATACATATCAAAAAACCAGAATCCTGCGCCCTTGGCCATGGCCATGGCGGTTTCCCGGCGGATATAATTGATGGATTGCTCCATGCTTTCATGGGCGATATGGGCATAGAGCAGCATCTGGCCGTAAGCCGTTCTGCTGCCGGCATAGGTGACGTTATCCACAGAATGCACCATCACTTTGCCATTCAGGCGAACCGCATCCAGCCCCGTCTGGGAGGAGCTGACGCTATCCAGCGTGCGATGACTATAGGAGGCCGGGCAGGCGATCAAATCCAGTTCCTTCATTTGCAGCGCCTGATACATATACGTATAAACCGGCGCGGCATTCATAATATAGCCCACCGGCGCGCCCACCAGCAGCCGGTTATTCGTATGCGTTTTCACCAAGCGGGCAAAATGCCGCAGCGTATCGATCACAATGCTGGCAGAATAGCGATAGAAATCCATGGTATTTTTCTGCAAAACCGGATCGCGGAACATCCCATATTGGATTTCCGCAGCGTTTTTCGGGGCGGGCATATATTGCAGCGTATCGGTGATAGCCACATCATGATCGCCGCCTCTGCGGGCGGCGTCATCCCCTGTTTCTGCTCTTTCCGCAGAGGTGGGCACCCAGGCGTCCGGCCGGCCGCACCAGCGTCTGAAATCCGCCAGCCGATTTTCATTTTGCAAAAAATCCGGCGCCTTATTATGCCATTCGCAGGTGCCGCCGGCGGACAGCATAATGCCGAAAACTTTTTCCGGGTATTCCCGTTCCACAAAATCGATGGTATCCTTCACCATCTGCGACGCCGCCTCAATCCAGGGCTTGTAAGCGCAGGCCGCCGTAAAGTAAATAAAGGAATTGGGGCAATCGGGATGCTCCTTCAAAAACCAGTCCCGGGTATCCAGCATAATATTGAGGAGGATATAGGTATGGGGCGCGTAATTGACAAAATCATCGATCTGCCGCCGCAGCACATCCCAATCGTATTTTCCCTCCCCGATCCAGTATTCGCCGTAGGGGGAATAGGGCACGCCCAGGGAATTTTTGATGCCGCTGGGCAGCATGGTCATAAAGGGAAAGCCCAGTTCATCAAAGGCCCTGAGATATTTTTCCTTGGGCGTCCAGGAACGATAGCCTACATATTGAAAAATCTTCCCATTGATTTCAATGGAATTTACGCCATGATAATTGACCACCCGTGCCTGCATATATTTCTCCCTTTCCGATCATGGATTGATCCCGTTTTTTATTATTATAATTCATTCGCAGAGGAGAAAAAATATGAGATTTTATCATCAATCCGCCTGTTTTTACAGTTTTTTATCATTTTTCATGCACGCAAAAAGCGGCGTGATCATCACGCCGCCTTATCATCAGTTGAAGGCGCCCTCCGCCCGCATATCATTGAATACATTCTGGGTCAATCGCCGGCCATAGCCATTTCCCTGGTTATCGTGAGAGGTATATACAGCAATCACTTCCGGATATTCCATGCCCTCATTCCAGAAATAGACCGGGCCGCCCTCCGCGCCGGAAAGCCAGCCGTTCCAGTAAATCTGGTAGCTGTCCAGCACATACTGGATTTCAAAAAGGGCGTCCAGATGCCGCTTGTTATCATAGGAATAAACATGGGTGAATTCTTCATTCAGATAATGATCATCGCCCACCCGGCAGGCAAACCAGCCCGTTTCATCCCCCACCGGCGTTTCAAAAATTACATAGCCGATATCATTTTTGGAGGAATAGCCATTAACGAAGGTATCATAAACCTTGTAATTGAAGCGGCCCGTATACTGATACCAGCAGCTGCCCGCCGATTTGGCGCCAAAATAGAAATTGCAGTATTGCAGCGGCTTGGCATGCTGATGGCAATACAGATTATGGGCCGCCGTAATCAGGCCGAAGCGGCCAATCATGGTGCCGGTGCCGCCGCGGCTGCAGCCGCAGGTAAAGCGGCTTTCCATATAGGCAATGGCATGGCTTTCCTGAAAGGTTCCCGCCAGGGAAGTCAAGGGCAGCGCCGTCAGCAAGAGCGCCAGCACCAGGGCAGCAATTCTTTTTTTCATCGTGAATCCCCTCTCCTGTTGTGATCATATGTATTATAATCTTTTTCTTCGGCGCATTCAAGCCCCTTTCCTTGACAGAAAAATCGCTTTGCTGTTATAATTCTTCACAGTAATATTCACTGTATTTCCCCAGCAAAAAGGAGGATTTTTTTCATGCTCTCTTGCGATACCTTTGCCCTGACAAAAGAATTTTTTACCGGGAATCAAAATTTTCTGGCCAAAAACAGCGATCGCCCTCTGGGTGAAGCGCAGCCCCTGTCCTTTTTTCCCGGCGGCGTTCATGAGAAGGGCGAAACGGTAAAATGCACCCATCTGACCATCCCCCAGGCAGAAAAAACCTATACCGTTCTTGGCTCCCGGCCCTATTGGATCTGGGGCTTTGAAATGGGCGTGAATGAATGCGGCCTGATCATCGGCAATGAGGCAGAGGGTTCCCGCTGCGAAGGCGAAAAGGAAGAAGGGCTGCTGGGCATGGATTTGCTCCGCCTGGCCCTGGAACGGGCAGATACGGCCCGGAAAGGCGTGGATGTGATCACCGCGCTGCTTACGCAATACGGGCAAAACGCCAATGCCAGCCCGCTTTTTGATCGCCGATATGAAAATTCCTTCCTGCTGGTGGACAAGGAGGAAATCTGGCTGCTGGAAACCGCCGGCCGGCAATGGGCGGCCAAAAAAATCACGGATTGGGCCGCTATTTCCAATTGCTACAGCATTGGCACGGATTACACGCTCTGCTCTGATCAATTGGAGGAATACGCCCGGAATCGCCGCTGGCTGCGCCCCGACGAGCCTTTGGATTTTGCCAAGGCCTATACCCTGCCCGCCCTGCGGCAGAGCCAATCCACGCCTCGTTTCCGCAGATTGAAAAAACTGATCAGCGCCCATCAAAAGCCCCTGGATATGGCCAATGCCAAAAAAATCCTGCGGGATCATTTTGAAGGCGAAATCATTGAGCCCCGTTTTGGCGCCTGCTACGGCGGCTTTGTCTCCATCTGTATGCACGCCATGACCTGGGATAGTTCCCAGACCGCCGCTTCCCTGCTGTGCCATTGGGATGATCTGCTGGGCCCTGTTTCCCGCTATTCCGCCTCCATGCCCTGCTGTTCCGTTTTCATTCCGGTGTATTGGGCGGGCGATGTGCCCGATGCCATGAAAAACGCCGGAGAATTTTACCGCGAAGATTCTCTGTGGTGGGAAACCGAACGGCTGGCCATGCTGATCAGCGTGGATGAAGGCCGGTATGGCGTTTCCGCAAGGGCCGCATTGCGCAGACTGGACGAGGACTTCCACGCCCGCGCCGAAAGCATGGAGCAATGCGCCCGGAATCTGATGCAGCAAGGGGAAAAGGAAGCGGCCCTGCAGAATCTGGCGCAGCTTACCGAAGCCTGCACGGCCGAGGCGATGCAGCTGATCAAGCAGCTTGCCAAGGAAATCAGCGATGATATCCGGCAGGCGGGCGGCCTTTTCGGGCCCCGGAAGGAATTCCTGGAAGCCTACATGCAGCGGACGAAGCTGGAATTGCTCAAATAATGATATTCCGAAGGAAGATGCAGATTTTCAAATCAGCATGATGAAAGCCCGGTTCATTTGAACCGGGCTTTTTTGTGCTGCCGCCAGGGCCGCCGCTTCCGCATTGCTTTCTCCTGCTGTGCTTCTATTTCAAAGGCATTTTGCAAAAGAAAAAGCACTTGCTTTCGCAAGTGCTTGGTGCGGGAAACAGGACTTGAACCTCTTGACACAAGCCTCAAACCCCTTGATTTATAAGGGTTTGCGAAATCCTGTGTCATGGGTTGTGTCATGAGTCCCATTTGTGCCGTCCATACGCTGAGCACTCCGTGTGTGTCTCGTATTGACTATTACAGAAATATTACGCGTTATTCGTGCGTAACCCAACTCTATATATCTGCATCAGGGTTCTCTTCATTTTTTATTTCCGTTCTTGTGTGCCAGGCTTGACTGGCACCAGCCAATGCCACGGGGTTTTACTTTGTTTTGGAGGATTTGCTTTCTCTTCGTCCATATGTAATTCGGCGTTCCATGGGCAGATATCCCAGTTTATAGTGTATCCCAACGGCTTTATGCGTTCACAAGTTTTTCCTACATCTTCACCAAAGAGCCCCTTTGCGCATAGTGTCTCTGGCCAGTCACGGAAAGTGAAACCTTCCGGCACCTCCGTTCCGGCAGGTGTAATTGTACAGACCATGTAGACAAAGGTATCGGTTTCGGGATCATGCTCGCAGGTCCAGCCCATAAGCGATTCAGGTATGAGCGAGGGGAGCGAACGCAATGTTTGATCCTTACCACTTTTGAAAACGCTGTCCCACAGGGCTGGCGCTGTATTGCCGAGTGTGCCGCCCGAACGTGCTTCAACGCCGATGATGCGGAAAGCTGGGAGACGATAGATTTCAAGAATCTCTTCAAAGGGTCGGATTTCGGAAACGCAGCGTATGTTCATCAACTCCTTCGTGATTTTTTCGGATAGGAAACCAGTAGTTCATCTGCTCATATCCTAGCGTTTCTTTCGCATGCGGGCTTGTGATGATATTTCCGAGTTCCGGACGCGATGTATCGCGCTCAAACCCGTTGTCTATCAAAAAGATATTTAGCTCCGAATCCATGACTTCCTTGTTGGTTTTTTGGTCGATATCTGTTGCGACTGCATACAGTCCGCCATGAAAATTCACGATGGGAAATTCGTCGGGCACGCTCATTCCTTCTTCATACACATACAGCCAATTGAAGCCCTGCTTTTCATCGGATGAACTGTCCCAATACAGAAAATCCTTCGGATATATCCCTCGCGGCTGCATGGAAAGCCATTTCTCAAATTTCTCTAAAGTGCCGTCGCCAAACATCCCCACGCCGGATGATACCATCCTGCAGTCCGGAATTTCATAAATTCTAATGCTTTGCATAATCCGTCTCCTTGATTGAGCGTATGTATAAGCGTAGTCTTCATTTGATTCACATTTGCTGCGACAATCATATGCTTCCGAAAGGGTGACTTACTGCGCGTCCAGATCAACGCTGAACATATATGCCGTTCCGGGCTTCTCAAAACCGTTCTGGAAAACTTCAGCCGTCCAGTATTTATGGGGATAGGGAATCATCACACCCTGACCGAGGATGATATTGCGGGTGACGTCGTACATGCCGTGGACATCGTAGCCCTCTTCACGATGCATGGCTTCCGCATCGCCGGAGAAGGTGGTATAAGCGTACTGAGACAGAAAGGGCACGCCAGTTCCGCCGTCGTTCTCGGTAACGAGATCAATATACTCAAATCCATCTGGCACAGGCGCATCTGGCTGCATGAAGCGTCCCCAGAGCATATGCCACGGAGCAACGTCAACACACTGACCATGATGGTGCAGAAACAAGACATCTGTCGTGATATCAGAAGCGTAATCACTCATGCCATCCAGTACAGCAAAGAGTTTTCTTCGGTTCTCAATTTCCTCAAGATCGGCACCTTCCCGGCCAATGAAGCGCATGGCAGGAGCCTTCATATATTCGAAGCTCTTTACCATAAAGCCATTCTGCTGACGCTTGACTGTGTCCGGCATGAATAGTGACCACTGCACCTGCGCGTCGCAGTCCTTGAGGCAGTTGATGTAGCCATAGAAGCTAATCGTATCGACGCCTGCGGGGCCGGATTTGTCGCCTGCAATTACTTTTCTGATTTTTCTGTCCAGCATAACGGAAAAGTCGCTGAATACGAGGGACACGACGTCCTTCAAATTTGGGTCGATAGAAACGCCGGACAGCTCTTCATCGAACCGATCAAGCGCCTTGAATACCGCCTCGTTTACCAGACCGGTGGAGCGTAGTTCAAGGAGATTAGTGCGCAGCTGCGCGTTCTGCTCTTTGAAGCGAGCCAGAATACCCTGCATCAGGATTTGCCGGTTCTGAGCGAGCTGCTCCTCGCTCCATTCCATATCATCCAACAGCCACTCGGTCAGTTTGTCGAATACGTTGGGGTTCTTGCCTCGTGCCTTGCGTGCCCAGTTGATAAGCTCGTCATACCGCTCCTGATCGCTCATGCTCTCGTTTTTGTGCAGCGCGTTTCCGCGCCAGTGGAACTCGTCAATCAATTTCTTTGCCATGCTGTAACCTCCCTGCACTGAAATGTTTATTGTGAATGGATGGAAAAATTCCAGCACGCTCCTACCCTTCTTTACTTCAGACGGTGCGATTCCATGGAAGCGAGAAAAGGCCTTTGAGAAGCTTTTCGCAGTACGACAAGCCACACATCACCGATGATGCGGATGTTCAGCCGAGAATTGCAAAATGGGCAGCGGCGAACAGCGGCACCGAGCATATGTTTTTTGCCGTTTGCCTTGACGATGCCGTGATCGGATACATAGCCTTTAACATTCGAGAGAACGGACACGAGATCGGCTATTGCTTCCACTCCGCATATCACGGCAAGGGCTACGCAAAGGAAAGTCATTTGGCGCTCATTGACTATATGCGTGAGCTTGGCATTAAAAGGCTGACCGCAGGCACTGCTATCAATAACACGCCCTCTGTTTCGCTTCTCAAATCCTTGGGCTTTGAGCTGATCGAAACGGAAAAGGTGTCGTTCTATAAGGATGCAGACGGTAACGAGATTGTGTTTGATGGCGGTGTGTTTGGGTTGAATTTGGTTAAAACAACGCAAACATCCAAACAAGGAGATTGAGTGTGTGAAAAAGCAACTACAGGGCATAGCAATTATTCTATTGAGTGTACTCTTCATGCTTGGATATGGACATGCCCCATTTTCTGATTTAAGTTTTAGATGATCTGCGTTTCTGCTGATGTCCGTTGATGGCACGATTACAACCGGGCCTTCTGATCATTTGGACTTTGATCAGACCTTGCCGCATATTCAGGGCTGCTTAGGAGGAAGGAATATCTCAGACTTCGCTATCGAGTCATTATATAATTCGAATTATAAAGGAGAACAACATCATGAAGAAGACAACCTATATTCTTGGCAGTATTGAGATCATCCTTGGTATGCTGCTGCTATGTGCCCATAGCATGATCCAAAATGTGATGCCAGTCCTTGGACGCGTGGCTTATCAAGCCGCTGCTGCAGGCAGCTATTCTCCTCGGGATTATGAAGTTTCTATGCCGTTTGTCATTGCTGCGGCTATTGCCCTGATTTTGGCTGGTATTGCGCAGATGATCTATTGTGCTATGAGGAAGACTGACAGCCTGTAAGTAGAGGAATGAGGTGTTCATATGATAAGCAGTAATGAGCCTGCAACTATTGGGATTATTGGTGGTGCCGATGGACCTACCGCTATATTTTTAGCCTCCCAAACAAATTGGCTGGCGATTGTCGGCTGCGTTGGAATAATAGTTGTGGCTATAGCGGCGCTCATTATCTATCGTAACAAGAAAAAGAAATAACACAACCCGATTTGTTATGTCAGATGGGAGCACGCTGCAACTGTATGTAGGAGGTACATCATGAAAAGAACCCTGATGCAGATGTATGTGAAAAACAGCAAGACTGCTGTTGAGTTTTACAAGAAAGCATTCAACGCGACGATCGGCAATGACTGGCGCGGACCGGATGGCAGCTGTTAT
>SVHD01000018.1 GCA_015056015.1 Clostridiales bacterium | reverse complement strand
CTTTTACGGCCAGGCCGTAGATTTGCAAAGGGGCATCGGTGAGAGAATACCATTTCATGTTGGTTTACTCCTTTCAATAAAGTATGTCAATCAGCTTTATTTTATAGAAAAAACGGCTCTTCGTCAAGAAGCCGTTTTTTTATGGAACGATCCTTTATTCTCAGGGAATCCGCTGAACAGGGGGAAGCGGCGCATCGCTTGTAACCCGGATGGAGGCGATGATGGGCATCACCAGGGGATGATTCCAGGTTTCGGGGCTGGTTGTTTCTACGGAAGCGATTTCATCCAGCACGTCAAAGCCTTCCAGCATATAGCCAAAGGAGGCATACCGCCCATCCAGCTTATGAGCGTCCTGATGCACCACGAAAAACTGGGTGCCGGCGGTATCATAAGCATCGTCCCGGGCCATGCTGATGGCGCCCCGGCGATGATCCAGCCCGGTATCATAGCCATTTTCCTTGAATTCGCCCACGATGTGAAAGCCGCTGTCGGTCATGATATCGTTATCGGGGGAGCCGCCCTGAATCACATATCCTTTCACCACCCGGCAAAAGCCAAGGCCGTCAAAGAAGCCCTCATTGGCCGCTTTTGCGAAATTGGAAACGGTGATGGGCGCTTTTTCGTGGAAGAGCTCAAAGCGCATTTTTTTGCCATCCTGCATGGTGATAATGCATTCGGTCATGATGATTTCTCCTTTTGTTGATAAGGGAAGCGGCCTGCCGCCAAAGAGCAGCAGGCCGCAGAGAAAAAGTGAAATTATTCGGCCACGTAAGCGGTCTTGAGCAGCAGATGGTTGGAAGCGGTGACCAGATAGCCCTGGACAGCGGGATTCATCAGCATCGTATTGCTCTTGTAGTACAGGGACAGCACGGGATAGTCAGCGCTGACCAGATTATCGGCCTGACGCATCACTTCCATGGCGGCCTTGTCATCGGTCATAGAAAGTGCCTGGTTCACCAGTGCATCGTAATCGGCATTGGAATAACCACCCAGGTTGTTGATGTCGCCGGTCTTGAGGAGCATCAAGAAGGTCATGGGATGGACATAGTCGCCGCTCCAGCCCATGGCGCAGAGATCGAAATTGCCAGCCAGCACGTCTTCGTAGAAGATGGCCCAGTCAGCATTGGTGATCTTCACCTTGATGTTCAGGTTGGTTTCCAGCATTTCGGCGAGGGCTTCAACAATCTTCTTCACGCTTTCGTTGGTGTAGTAACTCAGGGTGATTTCGGGGAAGCCTTCGCCATTGGGATAGCCGGCTTCAGCCAGCGCGGCCTGGGCGGCTTCCACATCGGCTTCATCAGAGAGACCAAAATCGCTGCGGCCTTCTACGAATTCTTCGCCATCCAGCACATAACCGGGGCTCATGAAGGAGAAAGCGGGTTCGGCATCGGTCTGGGCCACGTCGTTGATGATGGTGTAGCGGTCAATGGCCAGGTTGAAGGCCTTGCGGACCAGCACGTTATCAAAGGGAGCCTTTTCGCAGTTGAAGTTGTAATACACGGTGCCGTAGGCGGCAGAAAGCACCAAACCGGAATCGCTGGCCTTCAGGCGGGCATAGTCGGAAGAGGGAACGGTGTTCATGCCATCGATTTCGCCGTTTTCATAGGCCATCAAAGAGGTGCTCTGGTCGGCGATGTAACGGAAGGTGATCTTTTCCAACTTGACCTTGTCAGCATCGTAGTAATGGGGATTCTTCACCAGCACGACGCTTTCGCCCAGGTTGAGTTCAGAGACCATGAAGGGGCCGTTGGAAACATAGGTTTCCGCCTTGTTGGTCCACTGGTCGCCATTGGCTTCGATGGTGGCAGCCTGCACGGGGCTGAAGGTCCACATGCTGAGCAAAGCAGGGAAGAAAGAGATCGGGGCTTTCAGGGTGAAGACCAGGGTCTTGTCATCGGTGGCCTTGACGCCAACGGTTTCAAAATCGGTGGTGGTGCCATCATAGTATTCCTGAGCGCCCACGATGTAATCGGTGACATTGGTCACATACTTGGCGGCGGTTTCGGGGATGAGGATGCGCTTGATGGTGTACACGTAATCCTGGGCGGTGTGGGGCGTGCCATCGGACCACTTGAGGTTATCCTTCAGGGTGAAGGTGTAAACGAGGCCATCATCGCTGACAACGCAATCGGCAGCTTCGCCATAGACCAGCAGACCGGTAGTGGTGTCATAGGTGAAAAGGCCTTCAAATGCGTTTACCAGAATGGGGGAAGCGAAGGAGTTATTGGTGATGCTGGGGTCGATGCCATCGGGTTCGTTGGCGAGGGCATAGATGATTTCCTGGGTGGCTTCGGCGCTGGCGATGGTGGTCATGGAAAGGAGCATCATCAGGGCCAGCAGCAGGCTGAGCATTTTCCGCATGTGTATTTCCTCCTAAATTTTTTTATTGACAGCGGTTTTGCCGCGCATCAAACGGATGAATCCGTAACCTGGTGACAGGCTACATAGTGTCCGCCGCCTACATCCTTTAGTTCAGGGGTGCATTCGGCGCATTTCTTGGTGGCGTAGGGGCAGCGGGTATGGAACCGGCAGCCGGAAGGCGGGGCGATGGGGCTGGGCAGATCGCCCTCCAATCCAACGCTTTCCTTCGTTTGGGCCATTCTGGGATTGGGCACCGGAATGGAAGAAAGCAGGCCCTTGGTATAGGGATGCAAAGGATGGCTGTAAATCTCATTGGCGTCGCAGATTTCCACCAATTGCCCCAGATACATCACGCCCACCTCATCGGATACATAGCGCACCATGGAAAGATCGTGGGCGATAAAGAGATAGCTGAGCCCCAGATTTTCCTGGAATTGGCGGAGCAGATTGATGATCTGGGCCTGGATGGAAACATCCAGGGCGGAGATGGGTTCATCGCAGATCACCAGCTCAGGCTTTAAAATCAGGGCCCGGGCGATGCCCACGCGCTGACGCTGACCGCCGGAAAATTCATGGGCGTAGCGGCCGGCGTGCTCCTGATTGAGGCCCACCTGCGAGAGCATTTCATTCACCATATCTCTTTCTTCTGCTTTGCTATGGCAGATATGGTGGGCACGCAGGGGCTCCGCAATAATATCATGCACCGTCATGCGGGCATTCAGGGATGCGTAAGGATCCTGGAAAATCATCTGCATCTTTTTGCGGTAGGGCATCAATTCCTTTTGATTGAGCGAGGAAATATCCTGGCCATCCAGAATGATTTTGCCCGCCGTGGGATCATAGATGCGGATGATGGTGCGGGCGCAGGTGCTTTTCCCGCAGCCCGATTCCCCGACCAATCCCAGGGTTTTGCCCTTGGGAATGGAAAAGGAAACCTGATCCACCGCATGCACCACTTTATTTCCGCCGCCGCTGCGGACGGGGAAATGCTTGGTCAATCCCTGCACCTGAAGCAGGGGACGATCCGGAAAGGCGCGATCCATTATGCATCCTCCTTTCCTTGCTTGAAGGGGTTATCCTGGGCCGGGGCGTCCGGCGCCAGAAGCCAGCACATGCTGCGATGCCCTTCATCCAATTGCACGTAAGGGGGAATTTCCTCCTGGCAAATGCGGCAGGCATAGGGGCAGCGCGGGGCAAAGGGGCATCCCTTGGGGGGATGGATCATATCCGGCGGAGAACCGGGAATGGGCTTGAGCAGGGTATTTTTATCCTGATTCAAATCGGGAATGGAGGCAATCAGCCCCATGGTATAGGGATGCTTGGGATTTTCGAAAATATCGAAAATGCTGGCTTCTTCCATGATCAGCCCGCCATACATCACCAGTACCCGGCTGCATAATTCGGCCACCACGCCCAGATCATGGGTGATGAACATGATGCTCATCCCGATTTCCTGCTGCAATTGGCGCATCAGTTTCAGAATCTGATCCTGAATGGAAACATCCAGGGCGGTGGTGGGTTCATCCGCAATCAGCAATTCGGGCCGGCAGGCCAGGGCCATGGCGATCATCACGCGCTGGCGCATGCCGCCGGAAAATTCATGGGGAAAGCTCTTCAATCGTTTTTCCGGTTCAGGGATGCGTACCATGCGGAATAATTCCAGCACCTTTTCATCCCGTTCTTTTTTGCTCAGCTTTTTATTGTGGGCCCAGAGCATTTCGCCCACCTGATCTCCCACGGTCAGCAGCGGATTCAGGCTGGTCATGGGATCCTGAAAAATCATGGAAACTTTTTCGCCCCGGATTTTCTGCATTTCCCGGGAGGATTTTTTCGTCAGTTCTTCGCCGTTGAGGCAAATGCTGCCGCTTTTGATGCAGCCGGTGGACCCCAGCAATTTCAGAATCGAAAGGCTGGTAACGGATTTGCCGCTGCCGCTTTCGCCCACAATGCCGATGGTTTCGCCTTTGCCAACCTGGAAGCTGACGCCTCGCACAGCCTTGACTTCGCCATTGGAGGTGAGGAAGGACGTATGCAGATCCCGGACGTCCAAAATCGGTTCCATATCGTCGCTTCCTTTCTTATTTCTTCAGCTTGGGATCCAGGGCGTCCCGCAGGCCGTCGCCCACAAAATTGAAGGCGAACATGATCACGCAAATCACGATGGCAGGCAGGAACAATTGATAGGGATTGGTGCGCAGGGCCTCGGTGGCATCATTGCACATGGTGCCCAGGGAAGCCATGGGCGGGGCAATGCCGATGCCGATGAAGCTCATAAAGGCTTCCATAAAGATGGCGCTGGGGATCAGCATGGTAACGGTAACCAGGATGGGCCCCATGGCATTGGGAATCAGATGGGTAAGCAGAATGGTGCGGGTAGAGGAGCCGATGGTGCGGGCGGCCATGACGAATTCCTGATTCTTCAGGCTCAGCACCTGGCCGCGGACAACGCGGGCCATATCCACCCAGTATACGCTGGAGAGGGCCACGATGATGGAAATCAGCCCGTCATCCAGGCAAACCTTGATGAGGATTACATACAGCGTAAGAGGAATGGTGGAAATAATATCCACGATGCGCATCATGATGGCGTCTGTTTTTCCGCCGCGATAGCCTGCAATGCCGCCATAGAGAATACCGATAATCATATTGACGGCAGTGGCAATGAAGGCCACCATCAGGGAAATCCTGGTGCCGTACATCAGGCGGGTGAGAATATCTCTTCCCAAATGATCGGTGCCAAGAACATAGGTGGCATTCCATTTCAGGATGGTTTCCTCGATCCGGTTGCCATCCTGATCCAGCATAACGGCGGGAAGAGAGGAATAATCCATGATTACCAGCTGATCATCGCCGAATTTGAAGCTGGTCTGCTTCAGCTTGGCGTCATCCTTCTTTTTCTTCAACTGCTGAATCAGATGCCCGTCTTCATCCAGCTCGATCACCTTCAGGCCCTGGGTGATGTAAAAATAGCTGCCGTCGGGGCCGGGGAAAACCTTCATGACCGGAGGTACATTGGCCATCTTGGTATTCTGCTGGGAATAGGTATAGGGCGAAAAGAAGGGCCCCACAATGGCAAAGAGCAAAAGAATAACCACCAGAATAAAGCCCAGAAGCGCCGTTGGCTTCCGCCGGAAGCGGAACCATACATCCCCGGCGAACGTACGGGATTTGGAATAAAGACGATCTGCCTCCCCATCCGAAGAGGAGATTCGTTCCCATTTATTTGCTGCATCCATTGAAACAGAATCTCCTTTCATCAGTCGTATTTGATCCGGGGATCAATGAGGCAATAGAAAATATCCACAATGAAAATCATGGCGATGAGGAAGGCGGCATAGAAGATGGTCATGCCCATGATGGTGGTATAGTCACGCTGAGTGACGCTGTTGACAAAATAGCTGCCCATGCCGGGAATGGCGTAAATCTTTTCGATGACGAAGCTGCCCGTGAGCAGATTGGCCACCGTGGGGCCCAGCACCGTGATGACGGGAATCAGGGCGTTTCGCAGGGCATGCTTGACGATGACCCGGCTTTCGCTGATGCCCTTGGCCCGGGCAGTGCGGATGTAATCCTGGCCCATCACTTCCAGAAGGGAAGAGCGCATCAGGCGGGCCAGGAAACTGACGGAATAGCCGCCCAGGGCGATGCAGGGCAAAATATATCCCTGCCATTTATCCACGCCGTAGGTGGGCGTCCAGCCCAATTGATAGGAAAAGATATACATCAATCCCGTGCCGATTACGAACGAGGGAATGGTAACGCCGATGGTGGCCAGGGCCATCAGCAGCATATCCTGCCATTTGCCATTCTTCAGCGCGGCCACAATGCCCATGGGAATGCTGGTCAGCAGCACGAAAACCAGGGTGATTCCGCCAAGGGTGGCGGAATAGGGAAGGCCGTTGCCGATAAAATCATTGACGGTTTTTCCCTGGTATTTGAAACTGGGCCCCAACTCAAATTTCAGCAGGCCCTTCATATAATCCAGAAATTGCTTCCATAAAGGATCATTCAGGTGATATTTTTCATTCAGCGCATCCAAAACAGCCTGGGGCACCTGCTTTTCCTGTGTAAAGGGGCCGCCGGGCACCACATGCATCAAAATAAAGGTTAACAGGGCGATCATAAAGAGGGTTACGATCATCATCGCAATTCGTTTTATCAAATACCGGCTCATCGTTTCTTTCCCTTTCATCCATGATTCAATCAGATTACTGAGAATCAAAAATATTATAGTTGAAAGAAAAAATATGCACAAGCAAAAGACAATAAAAATACAGGAAAAGCCAGGGGAAAAACAAGATTTTCAATGGAAGAAATGTATAATTTTTATGTAAAGTGTATATTAATAAGCAATAGAAGAAACAAAATGACGCAAAAATTGCAAACGATGGAAAATTAGGAAGGTAATTTCCCGATGGAGGGAGAATGAATATGAAAAATGAAATTTCTCTTTCAGCGGAGGAAAATTTTGAATGAACATGCAGGGAAACCACAGAATCTGGTATCGTGAGGGCGCCCGAAGCTGGAATGAGGCGTTGCCTCTGGGCAATGGCCGCCTGGGCGCTATGGTATTTGGCGGAGCGAAGGAAGAAAAAATCTGCCTGAATGAGGATACGCTTTGGAGCGGAACGCCTTCTTTTTATGGGAATCCGGCGGCGTATGATGCTTTGCACAAGGCCCGGGCCTTGACGGGACAGGGAAAATACGCCCAGGCGCAAAAGGAATTGGAGCAGCATTTTACTGCCCTTTGGAGCCAGGTCTATCTGCCGCTTGGGGAAATCCGCATTTCCATGGGGCATGAAGAAAATATTCGGCAATACAAACGCTCTCTGGATTTATCCACCGGCGTTCATCGGGTGGAATATGCCGTGGGGGATACGGAGTATTGCCGGGAAATGTTTATCAGCGCCCCGGATGAAGCGCTGGTCATGTGCATCCGGGCCAGCCGTCCGGCAGCGATTTCCATGGAAGCCATGCTCTCTCCCGCGTTGAATGCCCAGGTGAGCCTGGATGAAAACTGCATGTCCATCCAGGGCCATTGCCCTTCCTATCGCTGGCATGATCATGTGCCCCAGCAGCCCCGTGGGAAAATGGTTTATGGAAAGACGGACGAAGAAAAAGGCATGGGCTATTACGGGGAAATGCGGCTGATTGCAAAGGGCGCGGATGTTATGCCCCTGGGCAGCTGCCTGCATGTGGAAAATGCGGATGAAGTTTTGCTTTTCTTCAACGCACGTACCAGCTTTAACGGCTGGAACCGGCATCCGGTTCTGGAGGGAAAGCCTTTCCTTACGCCCTGCCAACGGGAACTGGATGCGGCGGAAGAAAAGGAATATGACGCCCTCTATCAGGCGCATCTTTCGGATCACCGCGCCCTGTATGACCGGGTGGATTTTGCGTTGGAATGTGGGGAAGAAAGCCTGCTCCCCACGGATGAACGGCTGCATCGGCTGGAAAAGGGGGAGAAGGATCCTTCCCTGTTTGCGCTTTATTTCCATTTTGGGCGGTATCTGACCATCGCTGCTTCCCGGCAGGGAACCCAGCCCACCAATCTGCAGGGTATCTGGAATCCCAATGCTCGGCCCCCGTGGAACTGTAATTATACCATCAACATCAATACCCAAATGAATTATTGGCCCACCTTGATGATTGATTTGCCGGAATGCCATGAGCCCATGATCCGTCTGGCCAGGGAACTGCAGGAAAGCGGAGCACGCACCGCCCGGGAATATTATCATGCCCCCGGTTTTGTGTCCCATCATAATACCGATCTCTGGCGGATGAGCACGCCTGTTGGCGCCAAAACCCCGGGCTGCGCAGTATTTGCTTTCTGGCCCATGTCGTCCGGCTGGATTGCCCGGCATGTATGGGAGCATTATGAATACACCGGTGATGAAGACTTTTTGAAAGATACTGCCTGGCCCATTCTCCGGGGCGCAGCGGAATTCTATCTGTCCCAGCTGACGAAAAATCATCAGGGCAAATGGGTGCTGGCGCCGGCCACTTCCCCGGAAAACTGTTTCCTTTATCAAGGGGAAAGAATCGCCGTTGCCCATACCGCTGCCATGCATCAGGCCGTTATCCGGGAAATTTTTGATTTCTGTCTGCAGGCGGCGGATGCCATGCAGATCGCAGATGATTTTACGGAAAAGCTGAAAGAAACGCTGCCCGATTGCATGGGCTATGAAATCGGCCGGGATGGGGAACTGATGGAATGGAATGAAAATTTTGAGGAAGCAGAAATCCATCACCGGCATATTTCCCATCTCTATGCGCTGCATCCGGGCCGGGAAATCTCTCCGGAGGAAACCCCCAAGTGGGCAGAGGCCTGCCGGCAATCCCTGCTCCGCCGGGGGGATGACAGCACGGGCTGGGCCATGGGCTGGCGCATTAATCAATGGGCGCGCCTGGGCGATGGGGATCACACCCTTCGGCTGCTGAAAATGCAGCTGCGTACCGTGGATGAAAGAACCCCGGGGAAGCTGAGGGAAAAATCCATCTCCGTCCTCCAGAAGGGCGGCACATATCTGAATCTTTTTGACGCCCATCCGCCTTTCCAGATTGACGGCAATTACGGCGCCTGCGCAGGCATTGCCGAAATGCTTATGCAAACCACCCGGGATGGAAGGCTGAAATTGCTGCCTGCATTGCCGGAAGAATGGAAGCAGGGCTTTGTGCGTGGGCTCCGTGCCCGGGGTGGATACAAAGTGGATCTGATGTGGGAAAACGGCGCCCTTTCCAGGGCTTCTGTCCGGGCGGATAAAAAAGGCACCTTGCGACTTGCAGACGGGCAGGAATTTGCCCATGAGGCAGGAGAAACAATCGAATTGCTTTTCCCCAAAGCTGCTGAAAATGCATAATAAAAAAGGATTCCCGGCCGGGAATCCTTTTTATTTGCGCTTTTGAAAGATTATACCGCGTAATCATCCAGGGCCTTCAGGCATTTTTTCCGGCTGGAAAGAAGCATCAGCAAGGCGGCGACGCAGGCGGCAACCGCCCAGGCAATAAAGAGCGCGCTGGCACCCAGGCCTTCCGAAATGCTGCCGCCTACAAAGCCGGCCAGGGCGGAGCCGATATAGATGAAGCTGTCAATCAGCCCGGCTACCAGGCTGACCCGGCGGGTTTTATCATATTCCAGGGGTACCAGGGCAGTCAGCAGGGGATTAAGCCCATTGAGGGCTGCGCAGCCAAGGCCCATCAGCAGAGCGGTGATCCACATGCCGCCGTTCAGGGAAAGCAGGGCGCAAAAGAGCATGGCGGCGCTTGTCATCAGGGCAATGCAAAGGCGGGTATTTTTGATTCCCTTGCGGTTGAGATAATTGCCCGTGGTATAGCCCACGATATTGATCAAAGGAATGATCAGGGAAGAGGCCACCGCCGCAAGGCCGCCGCTGCCCAGACCGCCCAGGGTCTTGGGGGCCCAGGTAACGATGCCATCCCGCACGAAGCCGTAAAGAATGCAGGCGCCCAGCAGGAAGAGCAAACCGGTGGAGGCAAACATCCCCAGCAGGGAATGGCCGTGGGTTTCCTGCGCGCGACTGGCCTTGACCACGGGCTGGCTGCCCATATCCCTGGCTTCCCGGAGCAGACTGCGGACGATCAGCATGCCGATAAAAGCAATAATCCCGGGAATGGTAAAGGCAAGGCCCCAGCCCAGGGTATTGACCATCACGCCGGAAATGCTCCACGCCCCCAGATGGCCTACGATCATGCAGGTGGAAAATGCCAGGCTGGCCTTGCTTCTTTCCACCTTGGTGGGATAAAAACGGGCCATCAGGCGCACGATGGGGGTCCAGAGCATGGATTGGAAAATGCCGTTCATAAAGCAAAGGCAAAGCAGCAGGGGATAGCTGGTGCAAAAGCCCATGAGCAGATTGCAGATCGAAAAGCCGATCAGGCTGGTCATGATATGCCGGAAGGGATTCAGCCGATCCACAATGGCGCCATTGATCAATTGCCCGGCAGCATAAACGATGGCAAAGGCGGTTTGCAGCGTGCCTGCCTGGGTATCGCTGATTTGCAGGGATTCAGTAATGCCGCCCAGAGCGGCGGAAAGATTCAGCCGGCAAAGATACGCGCAGGTATAGGCCAGTACGATGCCCGCGGTGATGCGGCGCTGAGTGGGGGAGAATTTCATATTGCGGTTCCTCGCTTGTTAGAATATGGGCAAAGCCGTTCGCCTTTCATCATACGACGGAACGGGAAAAATGGCAAGGGAAAATTGCGCAATATTTGATTGATTTTGGTCTAAAAGGAAAAACGCCCGGAAAAATGCCCGGGCGTTTTGATGAAAAGAATCAATCTTCCTCAACCTGGGGCATGCGCACCAGCCGTTCATCGGTGAATTGATCGGTTTCATCGGTGCTGCGGGTAGAAAATTCGGAAATGACCGCGCCATCCTCGCCACCCTGGAACCAATGCTTGGTGCCGGGCATGAGGGTATATTGTTCGCCGGGATGCAGCACGATTTCATGGAAAACGGATACCTTGGTATCGGGCAGCTTGGCCTGGATTTTTTCTTTTTCGCCTTCGCCCTCCACATAGAGATAAACCTTTCCGTAGCGGCAGCGGAAGGTTTCCTCCTTGCCGGGCAGGCCATCGGTGGGCACATGCCAGTGTTCCGGGCAGCTCTGCCCAGGGAAGAGCACCATTTCTTTGGCGCATACCCGCATGGTATTGACATAGACCAGTAATTGCAGGCCTACATTTTCCACGATGCCCAGATCAAAATCGGCCACCTCGATGCGGGTTTTTTCTTCCTCCGTCAGCACGATATGGGCCTTTTCATAGTATTCCAGAGCGCGGCTGATGCAGCGATTCATTTCAGAGCGTTTCATAATAATCTCTCCTTAAAAAGCTTTGCGATGATTCTTATTATACATACTTTTTCCCGGAATCGTCAATGCCGTTTTGCAGGATCAGCCCAAGAAAAAAACTCCGGGAGGAATTCTCCCGGAGCCGATGAACAATTATACCACGGTTTCCGCCTCGGCATTGCTCTTGAAGGAATTGAGGATATGCTGATCGGTGATTTCCACTTCGGGGGTGCCCAGGCAGCCCTCTTCATCAAAGACGATGATTTCGTTTTCATCCTTCAGCAGCGGCCAGGGAAGATACAGGCTCTGCTGGGGGCCCACATTCCAGAAGCGGCCCAGATTGAAGCCATTGACGGTGACAAAGCCCTTGGTGAAATGATCCAGGTGAATGAAGCAATCCAGCTTCTTTTCCGCCTTGAAGGTGCCGCGGTAGAAGGCGGGCTTGCGGCCTTCGCCTTTGTATTCCAGCAGCTGCAGATTATTCATGGGCAGGGTATATACATCCCAATTGAAAATCACCTGGCGGGGGGAGGGAAGAATGGACATAATCACATGGCCGCAAATGCCTTTGCGATCGCCCAGCAGCATATCGGGGCCAAAGTTGATATGCCCCAGATTTTCCACCAGCAATTCCAGGGTGCCGCCTTCATCCATCCAGCCGTCCACATCCAGATACTGCTTTTCGTCATTCCGGTAAATCACGCCCCGGAGCACGCCGTTGAAAAATACATGGGTGCGATCCTTCACGTCGGTAAAGATCAGGGTTTTCACCTTTTGTTTGGTGGTGATCTGGGCGCGATAGAGGATATAGCCCTGGCTCTGGCCATAATGCTCCATGCAGCGGGGATTGATGGCGGTGAAATGAGCGCCGATATTTTCCAGATTATCAAAGAGAGAGGCGGTTTCATTCAGGGCCACTTTTCCGATGACCTGGGTTTCAATGGGCGCGGGCTTGGGCAGCGTTACCCCCAGATGCTTTTCCATCTCCTTCTGGATGGCAAAATATTTGGGGGTGCAATCGCCCCATTCATTCAGGGGAGCGTCATAATCATAGCTGGTGATATCCGGGGCAAAAACGCGCTTGTTCGGATCGCCCTTGACGTCTACAATGACGGAATTGGCCCCGGCATTGAAGCCCCAGTTGGTGCCGCCGTGGAACATATACAGATTGAAATTCACATGCTTTTCCAAATGCTCTTTTACTTCATTGGCCACATATTCGGCGGCATAGGCCTGGGGCTTATTGCCCCAATGGGCAAATTGACCAATCCAGTGCTCGGCATGCAAAAGCGGTTCATCCGGGCGCAGGGAAAGGGCGGGCTGGAGATGGGTATCGGGCAGATTATGGGTATAGCCAAAGTCGATGCCCAGATAGGAATAATCCGTATGGCCGCCGTTTAAATGCATCAGGGTATGGCCATCCGCCGTGCCCAGGGCAATATCCACGCCCAATTTGCGCAGCAGCCGGGCGCTTTCATTCATGTATTCCAGATCATTGCCGAAAGAACCATATTCGTTTTCCACCATCATCATGATCACCGGGCCGCCCTTGGTTTCCAGGTAGGGGGTGACATGCTTCATCAATTGGGCCATATAATTTTCTACCTTGGAAAAATAGGAAGGCTCTTTGCTGCGCAGGCGGATATCCGGATCCTTCAGCAGCCAGCCGGGCAGGGCGCCCAGATCCCATTCAGCGCAGATGTAGGGGCCGGGCCGGATGATCACATACAGGCCTACCTTCTGCGCCGTTTGGATAAAGCGTTCAATATCCAGCATGCCCTCGAAGCAGAATTTTCCTTCCTCCGGTTCATGCATATTCCAGCAGCAATAGGTTTCCACCGTATTCAGGCCGCAGTTTTTCAGCTTCGTCAAAAGCCCCTCCCACTGCTCGGGGAAGGAACGGAAATAATGCACCGCGCCGCTGTGGATATCAAATTTTTCGCCATTGAGATAGAATTGATTGTCCTTGTGGGTGAGCATAATGATTCCTCGCTTTCGAATTGATCGGTGACTCTGGGGAAAACGTTCTTATCCTTCGTTTTTTTCAAACAGAAATTTTTCGCCGGGCTGGAACAGATGGAAGGCCTGGCCGGGGGCAAAGCGGGCCATGGATTCCACAAACCAGCCGGGATTGAGGCAATTGATGGGATAGAGATCATAATGCATGGGAATGGTCAGGGCAATTTGGGCTTCTCTGGCCAGCCGCGCCGCCTCCTGGCAATCCATATTGCCGATAATATCGTCGCGCAGACGATAATAATCCCGCCCGTTAATGGGGAGGCAAGCGATATCTGCGCCCTGAATGCGCTGGGCCAGGCCATCATATACGCAGCAATCCCCGGCGTGATAGAAGCGGATTTTTCCCAGCGTGGCAAGGAAGCCAAGGGCCTGGCAATTGCCTTCTTCATCCCGGATGATTTCTTCATGGGCGGCAGGAATGGGCAGGACGGAGATATTTTCTTCCAGGAAAATTTCTTCATCTGCGCGGGCGCAAATCAGGCGATCGGCAGCAATGCCGCATTTTTCAAATACACGCTGTACCGGCTTTCCGCCGATGAATCTGGCATTGGGGGAGGCCTTGGCCAGAGCGGTCAGGGTATCGGGATCGGCGTGATCCGCATGGCTATGGGAGCAGAAAACATAATCAATGAAATCCAGCGAAGCAGGATCGATGGGCGCGGGATAATTCCGCCGCCAGATGACATTTTCGCTGCAGCAATTCCGATCGACATAATCGGAAAGATAGGGATCAAAGAACAGATATTTTTCCTGGTATTTTACCAGCATGCCTTCTTGCCCCAGATAGAAAATGGCGGCCTGATCCAAAGCGGGATGGGAATTGAGAATGCATTCCTTCAGATTCATTTTTTTCACCTCATCATTGATCATACCACAAAACAGAGCTTTGCACAATCTCTTTGGATGCTGCTTGACAATTATATCACGGCGTGATACAATTTGATTATATCACCGGGTGATATAAGTGTCAAGGGGGGATGTCCATGGCGCGCTTATTGGGGCAGCAGGATCTTTGCCATGCCAATTGCGTGCGCACCCTGGAAATGGTGCGTCAGATGAGGCGGGCCACCCGCCGCCAATTGGAGGCCATGACCGGCTTTTCCTGGGGCGGGATTACCAATGTGGTCAATCGACTCATCAATGCCGGCTATTTATGTGAGCATAAAGAAGAAAATGAAAGCAGGGCCTCGGGCCGTACTCCGGGGATTCTGGAAATTAATGGCGAGAAGCATTTCGTGCTGGGGCTGGATATCAATAACACCGGCCTGAATGGATGCGTCATGAATCTGCGGGGGGAAGAAATCTGCGCATACAGCGCCCCGGCGGATTTTTCCTCTGCGGATGCGCTGCTGGGCGGTATTTATGGAATCTGTGAGCAGGCCATTGCAGCCGACCGGGAGCAGCAGATCATGGCCATCGGCGTTTCCATGCAGGGGGAAGTAGACGGCAATCAGGGCGTTTCCGTATATTTGCCCCAATGCCCGGGCTGGAAGGATATTCCCCTGCGGCAAATCCTGCAGGATCGCTTTGGCAAGCGGGTGTATCTGCGCCATGACCCGGATTGCATGCTGCTGGCCCATATGGAGGAATTCGGCAGCGATAACACCATTCTATTGCGTCTGGATGAAAGCGTGGGGATGGCGGCCGCGGTGAACGGCGGCATTGTAAGGGGCAGCGGCCTATGGGAAATTGCCCATACCATTGTAATGCCCGGCGGAGAGGAATGCGCCTGCGGGGCAAAGGGATGCCTGGAGGCCTATGTGCGCCGCTATGCCAGGGAAGCAAGGGAAAATCCTGACGGGCCGGATTGCCTTGCCCAGCCGCTGGCCTTTGCGGTATATAATATGATCCGTTTATTCCGTCCCCAGTCCATTGTGCTTTGCGGCGATTTGCTCAAATACCGGCCCGGCTTTTGCGAGCGGTTTGAAAAAGCGCTTTGGGAAATTGAGGGCAGGCATATGCAGCAGGAACTGCATATTCTGGAGGGCGCAAAATCCGCCGTGCAGGGCGCGGCGCTGGTGGCCATCCGCCATGCAATCAGGCATATTGAAATTCATGGATAAAATTCCATTTGAGGAGGTTTTTTATGAAAGCTGTTATGATCGAAAAGCCCGGAAAGGTCTATCTGACGGATGCCCCCATTCCGGAACCCGGTCCTGGTTTTGTGCGCATCAAGGTAAAGGCAGCGGCAGTCTGCGCCACGGATCTGGAAGTGCTCTCCGGCGGTATTCCGGCCAATTATCCCTTGATTCCCGGCCATGAATGGAGCGGCATTGTGGATAAGGCCGGCAGCGAGGAAGATCAGCATTGGGTGGGCAAGCATGTAATTGGCAGCAATGACGTGGTATGCCTGAAATGCGACGCCTGCCGCAGCGGCAACTGGCGCTATTGTAAGGAGTTTGAGGAAATCGGCTTCCGCCGCAACGGGGCCTATGCGGAATATGCCATCATGCCTGCCTATGGCCTTTATGAAATTCAGGATTCCCTGGCCTGGGAGCAGGCCGCCCTTTGCGAGCCCCTGGGCGTGGCCCTGGGCACCTTTGAAAAGGTCAATGCGAAATTTGCCGAAACCTGCCTGATTATCGGCGCGGGCTCCATCGGGCTTTGCATGCTGGCGGTGGCCAAGGCCATGGGCATGCGGCGCATCGTGGTGGCGGCGTCCAGCGAAGGCAGATTGCAGATCGCCAAAGAAATGGGGGCCTATGCCACCATCGCCACGAAGAATTGCGATCTGGAAGCGGAAATGAAAAAGCTGCATCCCCAGGGAACCGATGTGATCATTGAGTGCACCGGCATTGAAATCTGCAATCAGCAGGCGCTGCGGATCGCCAAAAAGGGCGGCCGGGTTGCGCTGGCGGGCTATGGCCGGGGCAAAAATATGAATATCCGCATTGATGACGTGCACATCAATAATCTGCATGTGATCGGCGCGGGCAATAACTGGAATATGCATAAAAAAGCGGCCATGCTGATGGAAGAGGGCATCGTGGATCTTTCTCCCCTGGTGACCAATACCATGCCCATTGAAAATTTCGCTCAAGCGCTGGATATGGCGGCCAAACGGCCCCAGGGCTTTGTTAAAGCCATCTTCCGGTTATGAGTGGATTTTTAGGCATTGATCTGGGCACGTCTTCGGTAAAGCTGCTTTTCAGAAGCAGGGATGGAAATATCCTCAGGGCCAGGGAAGCCTATACGGAAAAAACGCCTCAAGGCTGGTGGGCGGCCCTTTGCCGGGGAATCGGAAAGCTGCCGCCGCTGGAAATTGAGGGCGTGGGCCTTTCCTCTCAGGTGGGCACCTATCTGGTAAACGGCGGGGAAAGCATCATCGGCTGGGACGCCGCAGCAGGGGTGGAGGAACTGAACAAAATCAAGGGGGATATTTCCCAGGAAACTTTTCTTTCTGAAATTTCCATGCCCCATCCTGATCTGCTTTCCTATCCCATGCCGGCCATTCTGTATGCGAAGAAACGGATGGAAAAAATCCATTCCATCTGCATGCCCAAGGATTTTCTGATGGAAAAGCTGACGGGCCACCGCCTGTCCGATCCTTATTCCTGGCGGGGACTGGCAAATCTGGAAACGGAAGATTACAGCGAAAAGATGCTGGATTATTTGAATGTTTCCGCTGATATTCTGCCGCCGCTTTTGCCGCCGTCTGCCCTGGCCGGCAGATTAACCCGGGAGGCGGCCCTGGAAACGGGACTTCGGGAAGGGCTGCCCATCTATAACGGCTGCAATGATTTTTTTGCCGCCCTGCTTGGCAGCGGCGTGCAAAGAAACGGAGATCTATTCGATATTACCGGCACCAGCGAGCATGTGGGCGGCGTGGCGGAAGAAAATTTGCGGGCTGATCAAGTGGTCAGCGGGAAATATTTCTTCCATTTTGTGCGCTATGGGGTAACGGCGTCCTCCGGCCCTTCCCTGAATTTGATGCGCAGACTGTTTCCCGGAGGCTGCAATCCAAAGCAGATCCTTGAAAAAATGCCGCCGGTGTTCCTTCCCTATCTCAATGGGGAGCGCTGCCCGATCTGTGATCCCAATGCCCGGGGCGTGTTTTTTGGCGTCAGTGGGAATTGCGGGGAAGCGGAAATGGCCTATGCGGTGATGGAAGGCGTATGCTTCAGTTTAAAGCATATTCTGGAAAAATTGCAGCTGCCCAGGGGACGGATGATCGTGACCGGGGGCGCTGCGGAAAATCCTGCGCTCAATCAATTGAAGGCCGATATCCTGGGCATGGAATTGACCATTTCCCGGGAAAAGGAGGCCTCCGCCCTGGGGGCATGCATGATTGCCATGACAGGGGCAGGCGTATGCGCGGGATTTGAGGAAGCGCAGAAAATCTGCTGCGGGGAAGCGGAATATTATTCCCCGGAAAATACCGATGCATTTACCGATCGATTTGCATTGTACAAACGGCTGTATCCCATATTGAAGGATGAATTTCAAGCGTTAAGGAGCGTGAAGAAACAATGAAATGCGTACTGATGGGTGCGGGAAAAATCGCCCGGGGCTTTATCGGCCATCTTTTGTATCTGAGCCATATTCCTTTTGATTTTGTGGAAAAGAGCGACGCCCTTTGCGATGCGCTGAATGAACGGAAGCAATATACGGTGCATATTCTGGGCTGCCCGGAAAAGGATTGCGTGGTGAAGATGGCAGGGCGCGCCCTGAAATTTTCCCAGATGGATGAAATCGCCGCTTCCATTGCGGGGGCGGATGCGGTATTTACGGCGGTGGGCGGAAAGAATCTGCCTGGGATCGTGGATTTTCTCAAGGTCGGCATTGAAAAAAAAGCGGAAAGCGGAAAGCCCTTGAATATCGTCACCTGCGAAAACTGGAAATTGCCGGCGCAGATTCTGCGTGCTGCCCTGGAAGAAGCGGTAAAGCCGGAATGCCAGGAATATTTGAAAAATTCTGTGGGGATCACGGAAGCGGTCATTATGCGCTCCGCCATTGAATCCGATGAAAAAGCCCTTGCAGAGGATCCGCTTTGCGTGAATGTGCAGAATTTCTGGGAATTGCCTGTGGACGCCTCCCGGGTAGTAGGGGAATTGCCCAAGCTGCCGGAACTGAAATTGCTCAGCGAATTTACCGGCTTCCTGGAGCGGAAATTCTATACTTATAATGCCGCCAACGGCACGGTATCCTTCCTGGGGGCTTTGCTTGGCTATGAAAAGCTGGCGGACGCTGCCCATGATGAAAGAATCCTGAAGATTCTTTCCGGCGTATATCAGGAAACCGCCAACGCCCTTTCCAAGCGCCATCATTTCCCCCTGGATGAGCAATTGGCCTTTACCCTTACCTCCAAGGCAAAACTGCAGGATTATACCATCGTGGATTTTATTGAACGCAATGCCCGGGATCCCATGCGGAAGCTGGGGAAGGATGACCGTCTGATCGGCTCTGCCCGGCTGGTGCTGGAGGAAGGGTTTGTGCCCGAAAATCTCTGCGTGGCTGTTGCAGCCGCCCTTTTCTATGAAAATGAAGAGGATCCCTCCGCTGTGAAGCTCAAGGAAATGCGGGAAACGGAAGGCCTGGAGGCCGTTCTGACCCAGGTTTGCAGCCTGGAAAAGGGCAGCGTGCTTTTCAATATGATTCTGGAAAAGGTGGATTATCTGAAAAAGTGGGGGTGGCTTCATGAATAAAATCATGATCATCGGCGCCGGCAAAACGGGCAGGGGCTTTATTGCCCGTCTGGCCGGGGAGGATGGCAAGCAGGTTGCTTTTGTGGATCGGGACGCCCAATTGATTGAAAAGCTCAAAGAAGCGGGCCGCTTTGAAATCAGCTATTTCAACCGGGATCGGGAAAACAGCGTGGTGGAGGGCTTTCAGGCCTGCACCTGGGAAGATGCGGATTTTTCCCGGGCGGAATTGATTTTCGTTTCCGTAGGCGGCCAGAATCTGGAGGATGTCGGAAAACGTCTGCATGATGCTTTGCAGGGGGAAAAAGAACGGTATGTGATCACCTGCGAAAATGCCTCCAATCCTGCGAAAAAGCTGTCCGCATTGATTGATAATCCTCATGTGCATGTCAGCGAAGCGACTGTATTTTGCACCACCATTGAGGATGGCGGATTGAATATCGCATCGGAGAATTATCCCTATCTGCAGTGCGACGCCGATTTGCTTTCCGGCTATCAGCCGCCTATTGCCGCCGTGCGCCCTGTGGGGGACTTTGGCAATTTCCTGACGAGAAAATTATTCACCTATAATGCCGCCAGCTGCGTGATTGCGTATCTGGGGGCATACAGGGGCTATACCGATTATGCCAAGGCCGCCAATGATCCGGAAATCCTGGGGCTGCTGGATCGGAATTACGAGGAAACCAACCGGGCCATGTGCCTGGAATTTGGCTATGAAGAAGCGGATCAGCGGGAATTTTCCCTGCTTTCCAGGGCCAAATTCACCTCCACCGCCATTCGGGATACGGTGGAAAGAAACGCCCGGGATGTGGCGCGGAAAATGGCGGCCGGGGAAAGAATCATTGGGATTTTGCAATTGATCCGCAAGCATGGCGGCGAGGGAAAGGTGCTGCAATTGACCGCCGCCGCCGCGCTGCTTTATCCCTGGGATGAAAAATGGCTGACGCTGCGCAAGGAAAAGACGGATGATCAGATCCTTTCCGAGCTTTGCGGTCTGGAAGCGGGAGAATTGAAAAATGCCATCCTTGCTTTGCGGGATGAACTGATGAAGAAGGAACGCACGCTGGAAGAATTACTGGAGGGATGACGATGGCGCTTCAGAAGCAGTGTTTAAATGGCCTTTGGGATTATCGGATTGGAAAGGGAAGATTTGGAAAGCGAAAGGTGCCCTTTTCTGCCCTGCCCGTTGGGAAATCCACCGTCCGGCGTGAATTTGATAGGGAAGGGGATTTCCCCCGCGCGTTTCTGGTGCTGGAGGGAATCACCTATCATGCCCGGGTGGAATGCAATGGCGAATTCCTGGGGGAAATGCTGCCCTACTGCCGCTACACCTTTGAAATTTCCCATCTGATCCGGGAAAAGAAAAATGAAGTATCCGTGGAAATTGAGGATATGGATGTGGTTTTCGGCCCTTCCGAGGGCTGGGAAAACTATGGCGGTATTATCCGGGATGTATATGTGGAATACTGCGGCGAGGGGAAAATTGCCGATAGCTTTTTCCGCGCCTCCTATTCTGAAGATTACGCCCAGGCCCACTGCGCCATCAGCCTGGAAGTGGACGGGACGGGCAGGGAATTCCGGATTGAAACGGTTTTGAAGAACCGGGAAAATGCCGTGATTCATGCGGAAGAAACGGCGGTAACAGAAAAGGCAGAGCTGAGCTTTTCCGTTGCCGCCCCCATTCTATGGTCGCCCGATATGCCCTACCTGTATACACTGGAAAGCAGGCTGTATGATGGGCAAAAACTGCTGGATATCCGGCAGGAAAAGGTGGGTTTCCGGGATTTTGCCATTCAGGGCCAGCGATTCTGCTTAAATGGCAAGCCGCTTTTCCTCACCGGCGTTTGCCGCCATGATCTCTACGGCGATCAGGGGCATACCGCAAGCCGGGAAGAAATGCGCAGTGATATGGAAATGATTAAGGCTGCCGGCGTCAATTATGTGCGGCTGGTGCATTATCCTCATGATCCCTATATTCTGGAATTGGCAGATGAATTGGGCATGCTCACCTCGGAAGAACCCGGGCTTTGGTGGTCGGATATGAAAAATTCCATCATTTGCCGGGATAGCCTGGAGGTGCTCCGCCGCACCGTTTTGCGGGATCGGAATCATGTGAGCATCGCCTTCTGGCTCAGCTTCAATGAATGCATTTTCACGCCGGAATTCCTGATGGATTCCGCCCGGGTATGCCGGGAAAATGATGATACCCGGCTGGTATCCGGCGCCAATTGCATGAGCCTGGAAATGACCAAGGATATGTTTCCGCGCTGCGGCTTTGATTTTTATACCATGCATCCCTATGACGCCTATACCGATCGGATGAAGCAGGCGGCAGAGGAACTGGATGATATGCCGCTGCTGCTTACCGAATGGGGCGGGCATTATCTGTATCAGAATCCGGAATTGATGAAGCGCTTTATTTCCGTAATCCGGGAATACTGGCAGCATCCCGACGGCGGAAAGGTAATCGCCGGGGCAGCATTCTGGTGCTGGGCGGATATGTATGAATTCAGCCGGGCCGAGCCTGCCTGCAAGGATGGGCTTTTGAAGGAAGGCCTGGTGGATAAAGATCGGAATCCCACCAGCATATTGGAGGTATTTTCAAGGGAGTTTGCCCAAATTAATGAAAAACCCCCGGTGGAATATCGGGCCAATACGACCGCTTTTTCACAGCCGCAAAAGGAATGCACCGCGCTGGATCTTTCCGCCTTTTCCGGAATGACCAAGCAGGATGAAAACTGGGAAAACGCATTGAATCTTTTGCGCGCGCCCATTGAACGATTCTATTATCAATTCAAGCGGGAACGCAAGGCCGTTTATGGCCCGCAATTGTATGAAGATGTGTATGCCTTGGGGCAATTGCCGGTGAAATTGGAAAGGCGGCCCCTTGTAATCCTGGCCGGGGATTGCCTGGAAATTCCTGCGGGGAAAAAGGCAGCGCTGGTGCATTTCATTGGCAATGTGAGCTTGCCAAAGGGCTATCCTGCAGGCGGCGCCTACGGAGAGGAAATCGGCAGCTATACCCTGAGCTATCAGGATGGCACGGATGTTTGCTTCCCGCTTCGCAACGGCGTGGAAATCACCACGGCGGCGGTATGCTATGGCCCCTCCCGGCTCAACCCCGTAGCGGAAATGGCCCCCCGTGCGCTGGAATTTTCCTATGATTTTGATCGGGAGCAATATATCGCCAATTTGCTTTCCTTGCCGATTGACCCGGAAAAATCGCTGGAAAAAATCAAGGTGCAGGTAAATGGCGAGGGCTACGCGCTGTTGGTATATGGGATAACATTGGAATGATCCCCAAAGAAAAAACGCGGAATGTAATTCCGCGTTTTTTTGATGCGATTGTTTACATACCTGGGATATTGGGCTGCACATCCAGATTTTCATCAAATACGGTAAAGCAGGCGCGATAGCCCGGGGCAATGCTGCCGTATTCCTGCAGCCCCATGACTTCGGCAGGGGTCTTGGTCATCATGCGAATCACCTGGGGCATGGGAATGCCCGCCTTGCAGGTACGCTTGAGCAGCACGTCGGTGGTGGCGATGCTGCCGGCAAAGGCGCTGCGATCGGCCAGCTTGGCCACGCCATCCTCGATGATGTAGGGCACGCTGTCCGTGCCGCCGGCCTGGCCGGTGATTTTGGTAAGCCCGGCGTGGCGGATAGCATCGGTAATCAGGCAAACCTTTTCCATGCCTTTTCCTTTTACGATCAGCTGCATTAATTCAGCCGGCAGATGGCAGCCATCAGCGATGGCCTCTACATACATGTCATCCAGCAGATAGGCCGATTCAATGATGCCAAGATGCCGGAAGCCCTGATGGCGGGTGATGGTGGAGGTGCAGGAATACAGATGGGTAACCAGATGGCAGCCGTTTTCCAGGGCCCGCTTTACCACATCGTATTCCGCCGCCGAATGGGCAATGGCCCCCAGGATACCGTGGGCGTTCAGGGCGTCCTGGAAACGTCCGTCATCCCGCTCGGGGGCATAATCCCAGCGGGTGATCAGATCGCCAAAGCGGGCAATCAGGGCCTGATAATCCGCTTCCACGGGGGCGGTGATATATTGGGGATCCTGCCCGCCGCACATTTCCGGGGCCAGATAAGGCCCTTCCAGGTGGGCGCCGGGGATGATCAGATCGGCGTCCTGGCGACAGGCGTCCAGGGCAATCAGGAATTTTTCAATGGTGGGAATATCCGTTGCGGAAACGGTGGGGTAGAGAATCCGGGTGCCATGGGCGGCATGAAGATTGCAGGCGGAAAGAATGGCTTCCCTCGTTCCGTCAATGAATTCATGGCCGCCTGCCCCGTGGCAATGCAGATCAATCCAGCCGGGGGAAAGATAATTCCCCTTCAAATCAATGATCTGGGCATCTCCGGGGATGGGGCTGGAAGCGGGCAGGAGGGCCTCAATCATGCCATCCTTAACGGCAATCCATTGATTCTCCAGAAGCTTTCCATCGCTCACGATCCGGGCATTTTTGATGATGCTTACCATTTGACTTCCACAACCTTTTTCTGCTGATAGGATTCCTGGATGCAATGCAGCAGGGTGACGGGCTTTTTATATTCCGCATAATCCTGTTCCATCTTTTGTTCCTTCACCATATGGAAGTATTCATCCAGCTCTTTTTCATAGCAGTAGACGATATCGCTGGCAACGGCGGTCTGCACGCCTTCTTTGCATACAACGCCGGCGGCATAATGATAGCAATCCACAAACTGGATGGTGACGTCAAAGGTATCGTATCCGACGATTACGCTGACCCGGTTTTTGCTTTCATCCGGGCAGGAGGCATACACGGTTTTGATATCCTTGCCAAAGACGGTGAACAGAATTTCAATCAGATGCTGGGAATAGAAATAGAAGCCGGCGTAATCATTGACCATGTTGATGGGCGCGGCCACATAGCCGCCTACCACGGTATTCTTTTCCGCATAGCGCTTCAGGGGCAAAAATTCATCCGCAAATTTCAGGGAAGATCCGCCGCAGATCAGCGCGCCGTTTTCTTTGGCGGCGTCCAGCAATTCCTGGGCCTTTTCCAGATCCACGGTAAAGGGCTTATCGATGAAGGCGGGAATGCCAGCCTTTACATAGGGCAGGGCATATTCATGATGATGATCCCCGTGACGGGCCACCACCACGATGCCATCCACCTTGCCCAGAAATTCATGGGGATCCTGGGCTACATAGGAAACCAGCCCTTCATTCAGCAGCTTTTGATTGGCAGCGGCGTCATAACCGTATACGCCCGTAATTTCCACATCCCGATATTTGGCTTTTTCCTTGATCAATCGGGCAAAGGCCAGCGCATGGGAGTTTTCAGTGCCGAGAATAGCAATTTTCATGGCGATGCCTCCTTATTTCACGGTAAGGGGATTCTGGGCGTGAATCTGATCGATGACCTTCAGCTGGGTAAGCACCTGCTGGGGGGTGATTTCCATGGGCTTGCCCTGGGTCAGATGATCATAAATCATGGTGTAATAGGCATGCACGGCGGTATTGAAGGCAGAGCCGGTGACGTCCTCTTCCTTCTGAATCCATTCCAGCTTTTCGCCGCAGTAAGCAGGATAGCCGCCTTCCTTTTCCAGGGGGGCGAGAATCTGATGCTGCTCAGGGGCGGTGGCGGGATCAAAGTATTTGTATTCGATTTTGCTCATGGTGGCCCGAAGGGAACCATTCTTGCAATGGATTACATAGGTATAGGGCGCGTAGGCATTGCAGCTGGAAATTTCCACATCCAGAAGGGGCGCGCCGGGGGCGGTGAGAACGATCTTGGCGTAGTCTTCCGCATCACCAAAGGTATTGACGCAGGCCAGCTTGGAAAATACATTCACCTGTTCCGGGAAACCCATCAGTGCCATGGCCTGATCCAGGGGATGGGGGCCGGTATTGCGCACGTTGCCGCCGGCATAGGCTTTGCTGGTCTGCCAGTCCCAGCGCCGGGCAAAGCCGGAAAAGCTGATGGATACCTGAATTACTTCGCCCAGCACGCCGGAAGCAAGAATTTCCCGGATGCGCGTGAAATAGGGCGCAAAGCGGGATTGCTGGAATACATTGAGCATCTTTCCGCTTTCTTTGGCGGCCTTGATGGCAAAGCAGCCGTCCTCGTAGGATTTGGCAAAAGGCTTTTCGCAAATTACGTTGAAGCCGTGCTTCAGCAGATCAATGGTGACCGGGATATGCTGATGGGAGAAGGTGGAATTGACCACCAGATCGATATCCTTGCGGTCAAAAAGCTGCTGATAATTTTCGTATACGTCACAGCCGTATTCTTCTTTGGCCCGATCCCGGCGATAATCAATGGCGTCCACCACAGCAACCACCTGGAAATGTTCGTTCTGTTCGCTCTTGAAATAAGCACCGTGAATATCCCGGCCGCTGCGGCCCTGGCCAATGATGGCAACGCGAATTTTATCCATGATAATTCCTCCTTTTATTGTGCGTTGGCAATGATTTCTTTCAGGCGTTTCATGCTTTCCCGGGAAGCGGGCTCTCCGCCCAGGGAGAAGGCGTTTCCGCCGGGAAGCTTTAATTGCTCTTCCGTGAGCAGGCTGGTTAAGCGATAATGGGTTTCCAGCATCAGATAGCCGGAATAATCATCCTGGATCAATTTTTGAATCAGCCCGGGATAATTTACCCATCCATCGCCTACCCGAACGGCGTCCACCTTGCCGTTTATGATTTTTGCATCCTTTACATGGATATGGCAAAGATCATTTTTCAGCAGCTCATAATCATCCGGATAGGGATGGGAATCCGGCGCGGAAAAGATGCCGTTGCCGGGATCAAACAGCGCGCGGATGCGGGGATGATGGATGGTATCCAATAATTCCTTGAGCAATCCGGGCGTGCTGGCATGAACGGAAGGATCGTATTCCAGCGCGCAGGTAAGATCCTTCTTTTCGCAAAGCTCGATGATCTTCTGATATTTTTCCGCCCGCCGGAGGGGAGAGGCGCCGCAGGCCCAGAAATCAAAGCCCCGGATGATTTTGCAGCCGAAGGCGCAGGCATAATCCGAAAGCCGGTCGAAAGAATCAATCTGGGCCGCGATGGCCGCTTCATTCCCGATATCGCATTTGAAAAGGGGAGAAGAAAGGGCGACCACGGAAAGCCCCTGATCCTGGGTAAAGCGCCGGATATGATCCGCATCCGCATCGCTCCATTCAAAAGGCCCCTTTCCCTCCACAGATCTTAATTCCACATGGGAAAGATCAAAATCCCGGCAGAAGGCAGCCACTTCTTTCAAATTCTGGGATACCTCGTCGGTGATCATACCAAGCTGAAACATGGATCATTCCTCCGTTTACAGCAGGTTTTTCCCACTGTCCTGATCGCAGTAAAGGAAGGCCTGGGCATGTCTGCGCAGGATGGTGGCGGGGCAGGCGGTGCTGATTTCATCGTGGATCATATGGGTGATGGCTTCCGCCTTGGTTGCCGCGGGCACGGAGCAGAACATGGCGCCGGCCTGGGTCAGGCCGGGAATGGTGACGGTGAGCGCATGGGTGGGCACCTGATCAATCTGCGCAAAACAGCCGTCATTGACCTGCTGCTGACGGCAGCGCTCCTCCAGTGCAACGATCTTGACGTATTTTTCATCGGCAAAATCGGCGACGGGGGGATCGTTGAAGGCAATATGCCCGTTTTCGCCAACGCCCAGCAGGCATACATCCAGAGGATGATCCCGCAGCAGCTGATCATAGCGCGCGGCCTCTGCTTCGGGGTTTTCGGCGTTGCCGTTGAGCAGATTGACGCTTTTGAAGGGCTTCAGATCGAAAATGGCGCGCTTGAGAAAATTGCGGAAGCCGGCAGGATGATCGGGATCCAGGCCCACATATTCATCCATATGGAAGGCATTGATGCGCCCCCAGTCAATCTGGGGATCGGCAATCAGGGCGGCCAGGGTTTCATTCTGGGAAGGGGCGGCGGCAAACATCACATTGATGCTTTCCTTTTCGGCCAGCAGCTTTTTGATGCAGGCAGCGGCCTCTGCGCCGGCGCAGAGCCCCATTGCGGCCCGGGAATCAAATACCCTGACAAGAAGTTGATCACAGGAGAATTCCTTGATGACGGCCATGGCTGTTCACGCTCCTATTCATATAATTGATTTGAAATTGGGGATATAGATGGCATTGCGCCATATTGATCCAAACTTTGCTGCTTATCCCAATTTTTGAATTTTCCATATCATTGATATTATAAAATATATCTATTTGCAAGTAAATTGCATATAATGAAAAAATCTTTGCAAATAATAACTTATTATGATATACTGGCGTCATGGGGAGGAATAAAGATGGAAAATGACGTGATTTTTTCCTGCAGGGAGGATGATTTTTATTTTCATCATACCCTGACCCAGCGGCCGGAAGCGGGGGAGGACAGCTTCCGCAGTCATTCCCATCCCATGTATGAAATCTATTATTTCATCCGTGGGGAAGCGGATTTTGTGGTGGAAGGGCATATCCATGCCCTGCAGCGGGGCAGCATGATCATGACCGAATGCGGCCAGGCCCATAATATTCTGATCCGCAGCCAGGAAACGCCCTATGAGCGCATAGCGCTGCTTTTTGCGCCCCGGCTTTTGCCGGATGGATTTTTGCCGCTGCTGCAGGCTATTCATGGGGGAAGCAACGGCTTTTCCTTCGGGGAGAAGGATCAGCAGTGGCTGGAAACATGCTTTTCTCTGCTGCAAACGCCCACATTAAATGGTGTTGCCATGGAAGAGAGAATCCGGGCAGTCATTGGGGTGCTGCTTGCCAAGACGGCGGAAAAAATGGCTTTGGGCCAGGAAAATGCGCCGGAAAGGGATGATCTGGTTAGCCAGATGATTCAGTTTATTCATGGGCATTTGCAGGATGAATGGCAGCTGTCCGATCTGGAAAAGGCGCTGTTCCGGGATAAAATTTATTTGAATCGCCGGTTCAAGGCGGTGATGGGCTGCGGCATTTGGGAATATACCATGCGCAAGCGGGTATTTGCGGCGCGGCAGCAATTACGGCAATCCCGCAGCATTTCCGCCGCCTTTGCCGCCAGCGGCTTTCAGGATTATTCCACCTTCTACCGCCGATATAAAAAATATATTGGCCTATCGCCATCGGCCGATATGAAAAATCTGGAATAGCAAACAGCCATACGGAAGCGATTTCCGTATGGCTGTTCATTGATCAGGCATATACGCCCATAAATTGAATTGTGGGGGCAATCCGGCTATCCAGAATCCGCAGCCGCAGGGCGGTGGTTTGAATGCCATGCAGGCGGAGAATCTTTTTATATCCAATGGTGGTTCCTTCCGCTATCTGCTGCCATGCATGATTGATCCAGGCGTCAACGGCGAAGCTTTCTACCCGCTGGCTGCACAGGATTTGTTCCTGAATCAGAATTCTCTCTGCGGTAATTTCTTTTTCCCAATGCATTTCAATGGTGGCGCTGCCCGTTTCGTCGGCCGGGAGATAATAGGCTGCATCCGGCTGCCGGCAGCTGGATATATCATGACCGGGCGCGGCGGGGGAGGCAGAGAGCCTGGCGCAATCCAGGAGATTTTCGCGATAGCTGCGCCGGATATATGCCCCCAATTCCTGCAGCCGGGCCGCGTCATTTTCGTGAAAGAGGCCTTCACTGGTTGGGGGAATATTCAGCAGAAGCGTGGCGTTTCCGCCTACGGATTTTTCGTAGATATCAATGAGCTTTTCCAGCGAATGAACTTGATGATCTTCCTGTGGATGCCAGAACCAGCCCGGGCGGATGGAGGTATCCACTTCGGCGGGATACCAGATCAGTTCCTGCTCATCCTGCAGAATTTTCCGGCTGCCCAGATCCTGATCCTGGGCCCGGATGATGCGCTGGCGAAAATTTGAATCATCGTTTTGCTGGCTGGCAGCGGCAATTTTTTCGGTATCGGCGGTGCGCCGGGGCACCACGCTCCATTCCGACGCCCGGGTATCGCCGGCCTCATTGCCGCACCAGCGGATATCCGGCCCGCAGATATGAATGCAGGCGCCGGGCTGCAGGGAACGAACGACCTCGTAATAGCGATTCCAATCATAATATTGCTTTTTTCCATTGGGGCCTTCGCCGCAGGCGCCGTCAAACCAGACGGCAAAAATATCGCCGTAGCCGGTCAGTAGCTCAGTCAGCTGGGCAACGAAATAATCATCATATTTTTTCCCCTGGCCGTAGAGCGGCTGATTGCGATCCCATGGTGATAAATAAATGCCGAATTTAATGCCTGCTTTTTTGCAGGCTGCTGCGGCCTCGGCCACAATATCGCCATGACCATCCTTGTAAGGGCTGGATGCCACGCTGTGCCAGGTGTATTTGCTGGGCCAAAGGCAAAAGCCGTCATGATGCTTGCAGGTGAGAATCATGCCTTTCATTCCGGCATCGCGTATATTTTTCGCCCATTGATTGGCATCCAGATGAATGGGATTGAAAATGGAAGGGCTTTCCTTGCCGTCGCCCCATTCCCGGTTGGTGAATGTATTCACCGTAAAATGCACAAAAGCATAGAATTCCATTTGCTGCAGGGAAAGCTGCCGGGCGGCAGGCACGATCTGGATGAGGCGACGATCCAATTCTTTCATGGCGGCGGTCTCCTTTTTCGGGCGATAAGATGAATGGATGCTTAATGGCGGAGCAAAAACTGAATCACCCGCTCCACTTCATTCATATCCTTAACGCCGGAAAATTCCAGGGCATACATACCCTGGTAGCCGATCTTTTCAAAAGCGGAAAAGACCTTTTCAAAATCAATGCTGCCCGTGCCGATTTCGGCGTTTTGCAGCGTATTGCCCTGCCAGGTGCAATAGCCGTCGGCGCCGTCCTGATGGCCGGGAAGAAGATGATAATCCTTGATATGTGCATGGCATACCTGGCTGCCGGCCGCCAGAATAAAATCCTCGGGCTTTTCATCGTAGAACATGATATTGCCCACATCGGCCACAAAGCCGATTTTTTCCTGGGACAAATGATGCAGCCGCAGGCAATTTTCCACCCCGTTAAATACGAAGCCCTGATCCTCAATCAGCGTGCGCACACCCAGGGAATTGGCATAATCGCATACCTTCAGCGCGCATTCGGCCCCCAACTGGAAGCGCTGGGCCTGAATTTCTTCGGTGAAATTGGGATCGGAAAAATTCAGGGCAATGGTATGATGCAGATAGGGAATTCCCAATTCTGCGCAAATCCTCGCGTAGCCGAAGAGCTGCTCCACCGCATTTTTCGGATCGTCAATGATATTAATGCCTACCGAAAAGCAGGGGAGAGTCAGGCCGTGAGAACGGGCCAGGGCGCCCAATTCTTTGGCGGCGGCCAGATCGGGGGTTTTTAATTCCTCACAGAAATTCATCAGTTCCATGCCGCCTACATGGAAATCAGCGGCGCACTGGATAATTTCCCGGGCAGAAGAACGGCCGGGAAACATGGAAGAATAAAAACTGATCTGCTCTCTGGTAATAGACATGGGGTGATTCCCTCCAATAATTCAGAATAATGCTTGCTTTCATTATAAGCGGTGATATGCGGATTGGCAAGCCGTTTCCTGCAGGAAAAAAATCGACAAAAAAAGAAACCGCCGCATCGCGACGATTTCTTTTCTGAATCCGACATTGGCGGATTGGCACCTCCAATGGGATTCGAACCCATGTTTCCGCCTTGAGAGGGCGGCGTCCTAGGCCTCTAGACAATGGAGGCAAGTGGCTGGGGAACAAGGATTTGAACCTTGACAATACGAGTCAGAGTCGTAGGTGCTGCCGTTACACCATTCCCCATCGTGTGGCGATCTTGAGCTTTCTCTCAACCGCGAGAATAAGTATACCCCAAACCTTCGCGATTGTCAATAGATTTTTTTCAAAAAAATCGAAAAATTTCAAAATTTTTTTCGTAGAGAACAGGCGTGAATGCGATGAAAAGGGGTGCGTGTTTTTTGGCGCTTCCAGAATTTACAGTTGTAACCGCCCAAAAACCTTGACTTTCCGGAGGCTGTGGATATATAATTATTAAGAAATTATTACGAAATAATTTCAAAAATAACAATGCCCGGGCGATTATTCATCGCCTTGTGATCAATACAAAGGATGCCGGATCGGGGGAGGGAATATGCCTGAAATGCTGTGGCTGGAATTGATGAATGGGGAAACGGGAGCACTGGAAATTGATGCGGAGCAGAAAACGGCCCGGATGAATGGCCAGCCCTGCCATCTGACGCCCCAGGAATTTTTGCTGCTGGCGCGGCTGATTGAAGAGAAGAATAAAATCGTAAGCCGGACGGAATTGCTGCAGAGTGCCTGGGGTTATGCCAGCCCGGGGGATACCCGCACGGTGGATGTGCATATCCAGCGACTGAGAAAAAAGCTGGGGGTATCCTGTATCGAAACGGTATTCCGGGCGGGATACCGGCTGCAATGCCGGGAAGAATAAGAATTCCTTTTTTGATTTAAGGAAGCTTTGCGATGGGAAAGAGCATATAATTCTTTCCCGTTCCGGGGCATGTGAAATCGTGAACGGCGCCCGCCAGAGGAATATGATTTTCCTTCATATAGGCAATGCCCTGCGAAAAAGTTTGTTCGTCCTCGCATTCAATGCGAAGATATTCAAAACCTGGAATGATCCATTTTTGCCATCCTTCGGGGGCTTCCGTGCCATCGGGGCATTCTATCCCGGCCAGATAAAGCCCCTGGCTGAAATGCTCTTCCCAAGGCTTAAAGGAACGGGAAAAATCGCTCATGGCGCCCCAGATGCCGGCGATATTCCCGTTTTCATCTTTTTGGGCCAATGCCGCCACTTCGTGAAAATGCCCGTTGGCGTTTTCCCATAATTTCTGGATAAAGCCCTGCCCATCCCGGGTGGAGCCCTCCTTTCCGATTACGGTAAAGGATTTTTTTGTGATTTTCTCAATTTTCATAAGTTTTCCTCTGCTACAGGGATAGAATCATCAAAAGCTTTGCTTCTGTGTTTGAACCGAAAAAATTATACTTCCTCCGCGGGCGGGCCGCAATCCGCGGCTGCGCCAATAGGGCAGAGGGCGGGCGCATTGTTTGATTGAAAAAGCAAACAATGCGATAAAGTAAAAAAGAGGCTCTATCCCATCAGGATGGGACAGAGTCTCTTGCAGGTTCGATTACTTGCGCTGCATCGCGGCGAAGCACTCGCTGCAGTAGACGGGACGATCTTCCTTGGGCTGGAAGGGCACCTTCGTCTGAGCGCCGCAGTTGGCGCACACGGCGTCGTGCATTTCGCGCGGGCCGTTGGCATTGTTGTTCCGCGCAGCCTTGTGAGCCTGACGGCATTCACGGCAGCGGGTGGGCTCATTCTGGAAGCCCTTTTCGGCATAGAATTCCTGTTCACCGGCAGTGAAAGTAAATTCATTGCCACAGTCACGGCACACCAGCGTCTTGTCCTGATACATGTTGTTTGTTCCCCCTGATGAATTTGTTGGTTAGCATCGGCTGACCTGGTCTTTGACCCCACACTCGCCGGCTGGGACTTTGCTCTGCGAATTTTCGCCCTCACGCCATCCTCTCGCGTATTGCACGCGGCCGGGCTTACATCTAGACCGCACCATGCTCACCGATACTTTGATCGGCTTACGTGGACCGCTTTGCCTGCGACTGGCATCGGCTTGCAACCACAGACCCGAAAATGCCAACCGCCGTAATTATATTCCTATTTGCCCGCAAACGCAAGCATATTTCTTCGATTTTTTTGTGTTTTCCAGAAAAAAATGTAAAATATTTCGTTTTTTTTCTTTAGCGGGCAGCCATCAATGCTTCATAAGAGGCAAGGCAACCCTGCATCGCGCTGTCCCCGGTGGATTTCCCTTCAAGCAACGCCAGCGTCACCCCTGCGCAGAGGGCGTCCCCGGCGCCGGTTAAGGGAATATGAGGAAGCGGAATGGCGGCCACTTGCCCGGCTTCATGCGCATTGGCGAAGCATACGCCTTTTTCGCCCATGGAAATAAATACGTGCTTAACCCCGGCTTTGACCAGCGCCCGGGCGGCCTTTTCCGGTTCTTTCTCGCCGGTTAAGGCCTCAGCCTCCATCAGGTTGGGCTTGATGGCAGTGAGATGGGGAAGAATGGGCAAAATCCGCGGCGCCTTTGCGCAGCTCACCGGATCCAGAAACAGGGGCACGCGGGCATTTTCAGCAATATAGCGCAGCGTTTCGGGGGATAGATTGGCGTCCAGCACGCAGCCATCTCCCTGATTGATATCATCCATCCTGCTTTCCATCGCTTCGGGAGTAATGGCGGCCATGGCCCGCATATCATTGATGGCCTGGGCCATATCGCCCTTTTCATCATGAATGCAAAGATAGCAGGGGGCAGGGCAATCGGTCTGGATCGAATGGGAAAGATCCAGTCCGGCCTGCCGGCAAAATGCTATAAGCATGCTTGCCCGTTCATCATTTCCCAACGCGGTAATGAGCGATACCTGCGCCCCCTTTTGCGAAAGTCTTGCCGCAATATTACGCCCTACGCCGCCGGGGCGCAGGGTAATGAACCCGGGGGTAGAATCCCGGGGGAGCATCTTTTCCGCAGGCGCGCCCAGAATATCCAGATTCATACCGCCGACAACGGTGATCCGCATGGGAAAACCTCCTTGAAGTACTTAGTTCTCAATGCCTTCCAGCGCTTCCGCAGCCGCCATCAGCGCCTTGATCGCTTCATCCATCCGGGCAATATCTTTCTGGATGGCCGTATCGCCGTTTTCGTCCAGGCATTCCTGGGCCTCATCCCGGATATCCTCCAGATCGGCCATCAGATCATCCATTCCCAGGGCAATTTCGGAAAGGGCCTTGCGATAGGCGTAAGTCAAATTTTTCATACAGATTGCTCCTTATAGATATCGTTCGCCGGTTTGGGCGTTGTAGACAGCGGTGGTCATGGCGGGCAGATCACAAAGGAAGGTTTTTCCGTTTCGCAATGTGATTTCCTGCCAGCAGCCGGAATAGGTATTGATCATCATCATATCCTGATCGGCAAAGATAGCGTCGCCGTTTTCGCCATAAATATGGCAGCCTGCTTCCTTGAAAATGGCCCGGGCCCAATCCTGAGAAAGGGTCGGCAGAGCAAAATACCAGATATTTTCCTTCCGGGCGGCGCAGCAAGCCCCGCTTTTTTCATAATAAGCCAGGGGATGAGCGGCGGTATCGGTTACTTTGAAGCAGGGGGAAATGATTTGCGCGGCGTTTTCATCCAGGGCAATGCTTTCCTTGGGCAGCACACCGCCGTTAGATACCATGACGCCTTCAGTTTCGATTTTTTCCAATGCCATGCCGATCGTTTCCTGGATATGGGCGATATCCAGCGTCTTTTCGTCGGAATAGCCCGCGGCATAGAGGAAGATCACCTGCTTATCCGCCGTCAGTTTTTTGATTTCCGCTTGCTGGGCTTCATTCAATTGCCAGGCGTTGGCGAAAATCACGCAACGATACCGGGAAAGCTCGGCCTTATTCAGATCGGAAAGATAGATACAATCAAAGGCCGCGCCGCTGCGGGCAATGGCATTTTGCAGGGAAAAATGCTGATCGATATTCTGGGCATGGGCCAAATGGGACTTGGTATCATAAACGATCAATACATCGGCGACAGGACGATAGGACTTTGCGTTCCGTTTTTCAGCGATTCGTTGAATCCGGCCGATTTCCGCCATCAGATCCGGGGCGTCCCACCAGCCCTTTTTGTAAAAGATACTACCCACCGTGGAAGCGGTGCCTTCCAGTTTGGCAACGGCGGGAACGATGCGGTGATCATAATACCAGTACCCCATACCGCCGAGCAAGGGCAGTATACAATTGCGCCGCAGCATGGCGATGGTTTCAGGGCGCTGCTTGGGATCGCCGCCGTGGTAAGTGGCGGCGCCCACTGGGTTTTGATCCATTTCGGTGAGCCAGAGCACATGGTGCAGGCGCATGGATTCCAATAGGCCCCGGGACATGGGCGCGCCATCCGCCAAACGATTTTTCATGTAGGGGAAGGGGGAACACAGGCAATCCACAACGCCGGGCTCCTGAAAAATAATATCGGGGCGCAGACCGCAGCCGATGGGGGCAAAATTTTTATTTGTCGATCCTATATAAGAACCATAGAAGGCGGCGGCCAGAATGGGCCAGGGCCAATTTTCCTTGATGATACGGCAGAAATACAGGATTGCTTCCGGCACGGTCATCAGAATGGACATTTGGGCGTCCATGATATTGCGGCCTTTGATGGGATCCCGGAAAATGCCGTCATCCCCTGGCTGATTCACATCGGGCAGGAAGGGGGCATTTTCGATGGTTACATCATCCCGGCCCCAGTTTTTTTGCAGATTATCATCGGTTTGATAGGTTTCTTTTAAATATTCCCGGAAATGCTTTTCCATGCAAGGGCCGTCATCGGTGCCCCATTGATGCCATTCGCCGTACAGGCCGCAGGCCACCTGAATGCCCATGAGATGCTTGCCTTCCGGGGTCTGGCTCAATTGCTGGCAAAGCATTTTCAGCCTTTCGCCCGCTTCCTTGAGCCACAATTTGGATCCCAGGCAGACCCGCAGCCGGCCTTCAGTACCACCGTTTGCACCAATGCCGTCATCCCGGATCATGCGGATGGGTTCCCCGTCGTCAACGCCGGGGTTGCCCAGATACCAGGCCGTTTCTTCCGGATGATCCCGAAGCCACCAATAGGGGGGATTCATGTGTAGACGCAGCAGCACCATGGAATCGGGATCGGCCTCCAGAACGCCTGCGATTTCAGCCTGAATGGGCTCGATATCAAAGGGCGTGGCCTTGTGCCAGGCGTAAGCCAGATTGGTATCAGCGGTGACCATGTGAATGCCCTGGGCAGCAAAATTGGCGATATTTTTCTGGGCATAGGCTGTATTACTCCGGGCGGCGGGAAAATCGCTGAGGCCGTAAAGCACCGGAGGCTGAGAAACATGATCCAATAATAATTCAGGCCGGTTATTCTGGAATTTTACCTGAATATGCTTCATGAAGGTTTCTCCTTTGCGCTTCAAGAATCAAAAATGCTTTTGTTTATTATGACATGGCGAAAATCGTTTGTCAATTCATCCCGGCAAACAAAAACCGCCGAAATGCAGCGCGCATTCCGGCGGTGAAAATACGATTACAGGATCAGCATGCAATCGCCAAAGGAGAAGAAACGGTATTCCTTTTCCACGGCTTCCTTGTAGGCGGCGAGGGCCTCTTCCTTACCCATCAGGGCGGAAACCAGCATCAGCAAAGTGCTTTCCGGCAGATGGAAATTGGTCATCAGCACATCGGTGGCCTTTAATTTCACCCCAGGGGTGATAAAAATATTGGTCATGCCCATGCCGGGATGCACGATGCCGTTTTCATCCGCCACCGTTTCCAATGTGCGGACAGAGGTGGTACCAATGCAGACGATGCGGCCGCCGTTTTTCCGGGCAGCGTTGATTTTGTCCGCCGCTTCTTTGGTTACTTCATAATATTCGGAATGCATCACATGCTCGGATACATCCTCCACCTTCACGGGACGGAAGGTGCCAAGGCCCACATGAAGCAGAACGGGCACGATTTCAATGCCCATATCGGCAATGCGCTTCATCACTTCCGGCGTGAAATGCAGGCCTGCGGTGGGGGCGGCGGCGCTGCCCTCCTGCTTGGCATAGATGGTTTGATACTGGGTGGGATCCTCCAATTTTTCATGGATGTAGGGAGGCAGGGGCATTTCGCCCAGCTGATCCAGAAGCTCTTCAAATACGCCGTCATAAATGAAGCGCACAATGCGCCCGCCGGCATCGGTGGTATCGCCGATTTCAGCGCGCAAAAGCCCGTCGCCAAAGGAAACGGTAACGCCCTTTTTCAGCCGGCGGCCGGGGCGCACCAGGGTTTCCCAGGTGTCCTTATCCACCCGCTTGAGCAGCAGAATTTCCACCGGCACATGGGTATCTTCCTTTTCGCCCAGCAAACGGGCAGGAATCACCTTGGTCTGATTGATGACCATCACATCGCCGGGGCGCAGATAATCGGGAATATCCCGGAAAATCTTGTCTTCATGCAATCCGGAATCCCGATGGATCACCATCATGCGGGCGGCGTCACGGGGGTCCATGGGGGTCTGAGCGATGAGCCGCTCGGGAAGATCATAGTAAAAATCGGAAGTTTTCATGGAAGCAGATCCTTTTTCGTATTATTCGTAAAAGTCTGAATGATGGAAAATATTTATTCTTCATCAATCACGGGGAGAGGGTTAGCATTTGGATGCCAGATACAGCCCGAATCAGTTTTCTTTGGGAGGGTGCGGGAGGGGCTTTCTTTTTCAAAAGAAAGGTCCTCCCGCAATGATCCCATCGTTTTCTCACACCCCCAGGCCCTTGGCCACGTTGACCACGAAATCCTGGACGTTGGTGACGATGGAGCGGGCGCTGAGACTGCCGCGATCCCCTAATTTATTCACCGCAAATTCGGAAATATCCACGCAGTAAAAGAATACGGGGCGAATGCTGCCATCCGGCATCACGCGGAAGGACGGGGTCATATTCCCGGTGGCGATGGAATGCAGGGCGGTGGCCATGCAGATAACAGTAGTCGCCTTTCTGACCTGATCGCGCATGGCGTCCTGACCGGCGTAAACATCGCCGTATACCTCGGGCAGGGGCCCGTCATCCCGGATGGAGCCGGTGAGCACAAAGGGCACATCATTTTTTACGCAGGCATGAATGATGCCATCCTGAATATCTTCCTTTTCAATAAAGGCGGGGATGGAGCCATGCAGCCGCACCCGATTGATGGTGTCAATATGATGATAATGGCCCATGGGCATGCTTTGCTGGGTATAGATATCCTGGCCCAGGGCAGTGCGCTTGTAAGCCCCCTCCAGATCATGGGTGGCCAGGGCATTGCCTGCCAGCACCGCGTTGACATAGCCGTTTTTCACCAGCCGCGCAAAGGCGTCCCGGGAATCGGAATCAAAGGCCACCGCCGGGCCCAGCACCCAGACGATATGGCCGTGATCCTTTTCATGGCGCAAAAGATCATAGAGCTGATCATAATCCCGGGAAAAGGCGGTTTCCCGGGAACGGCCCTGCCGGAAGGCAAAGGCGTCCCTGCCGGCGGAAGAAGGGGAAGCAAAGCCCCGGGTATGCATATAGATGCCCTCGCTGCCATCCTCGGTGCGGCCGATAAAGACCAGATCCCCTTTTTTCAGATGACGAAATTCGGTGATCCTGACTTTTTCACCCGTCCAGACGGCCACGCAATCCATCCGGCTTTCTTCTGCCAGAATCCATTGCCCGTTTACCTTGAAGTATTCCGGGAAAATGCTGGTGGCATGATAATTTTCCGGGGCCACAAAATCCTTTTCCACAGGAAGCAGGCGGGCGTCCGGGGCGTGAAGCAGATTCAGCTTTTCAAAATCGGGATGGAAATAGGGCTGAAATTCCATGGAAAAAACCTCTCCTTTTCAGGTGTTGCCCTTGGAATACTGGTAGGCCTTGCGCGGCGTGCCATCCGATACATAAATGACCCCGCAATATTGGAAGCCATGCTTTTCTACCACGTGCTGCATGGGCAGGTTATCATGATGGGTATCAATGCGGATTTCATCGGCCCTTTCCAGGGTGAAGGCAAAGCATTTGGTGAATACCCCCTTGGTTTTGCCATCCGATGCAATGCGGTGGATGGTGCCATAGGGCTTGCTATTGGGCCATTTTCCGTCTTCAATATAGGCATAAGTGGGATCTTCGCCCAGAATAAAGGCAAATACGCCGTGGAGCACGCCGTCTTCCTCATAGACGAAAAGCTCGCCCTTTTCAATATCGCTTTCCAGCAATTCCCGTTTGGGATAGCCACCCCACCACTGGGTGGGATTGCCGTTATCCCGCATGAAGCGCCGGGCAATGGCATAGATATTTTCAATGACGGGTAAATCGGCCAGGGTGGCAGGACGAATCATATGCAATCCTCCGAACAATCAGAATAGGGTGGTTTGTTCCGTTTCTTCCTGGGCGGAAGCCGGTGCAGCCGGGGGCGTTTTGCCCAGATGCTCATAGGCCAGGGGCGTGGCCACGCGGCCCCGGGGGGTGCGCATGATGAAGCCCAGCTGCATCAGGTAGGGTTCGTATACGTCTTCAATGGTCACCGCATCTTCGCCGGTAACGGCTGCCAGGGTATCCAGCCCCACCGGGCCGCCGCCGAATTTTTCGATCATGGCGGATAATACTGCCCGGTCAATCCGATCCAGCCCCAGAGAATCCACATCCTGCATGTTCAGGCTGTCCCGGGCCACTTCGGCGGTAATATGCCCATCCCCGCGCACCTGGGCGTAATCCCGCACGCGCTTGAGCAGACGATTGGCAATGCGGGGCGTGCCGCGGCTGCGGCGGGCAATTTCCAGAATGCCGCCATCATCATAGGGCATGCCTAAAATCCCGGCGGAACGGGCCACGATGCGGGAAAGCTCTTCAGGGGTATACATTTCCAGCCGGAAAACGATGCCGAAACGATCGCGCAGCGGCGCGGAAAGCCGGCCTGCCCGGGTGGTGGCGCCAACCAGGGTGAACTTGGGCAAATCCAGGCGCATGGAGCGGGCAGTGGGGCCCTTGCCGATCATGATATCGAGGGCATAATCCTCCATGGCGGGATAGAGCACTTCCTCTACCGCCCGGGAAAGCCGGTGAATTTCATCGATAAAAAGAATATCCCCGGCATTTAGATTGGTGAGAATGGAGGCCAGATCCCCGGGACGTTCAATGGCCGGGCCGGAAGTGACCCGGATGTTCTGGCCCATTTCAGCCGCCACAATGCAGGCCAGGGTGGTTTTACCCAGGCCAGGCGGGCCATAGAGCAGGATATGATCCAGCGCATCATGGCGCTTGAGGGCGGCACTGATATAAATGCCCAGGCTGTTTTTTACTTTTTCCTGGCCGATATATTCCCGTAAATGATGCGGGCGCAGGGAGATTTCCATATCCTCGTCTTCCTGGCGCATCCCGGTCATGACCAATCTGTCGTTTTCTTTATTCATGGATAAACTCCCTATTCTGCCTGATGCTGACGGACACACAAGTTGATTAGATGTAAAATAGTTATTTTCCGAATCGGTTTTCGGAGGGGGTGCCGGGGGAACCGCTTTTGCCGTCAAAAGCGGTTCCCCCGGCAATTACCTCAGAATCCTGCCATGCTCCGCAGCGCAAGGCGTACCAGTTCATTGGCGGAATCGCTCTGGCCTCTGACTTGGGAAATGGCCTTGGCGGCCTCGGCGGGGGTATAGCCCAGGGCCTGCAGGGCGGCCAGGGCCTCGGTGGCGGCATCTTCCTGAATGGGGGTATAGCTGCCGGAAGCGGCAGGCACATTTTCCAGATCGCTCTGATCCACCTTTTCCTTCAGTTCCAGCGCCAGCCGCTGGGCTGTTTTTTTGCCAACACCCGGGGCCCGGGAAAGGGTGGTGGTATCCCCGGTAACGATGGCCAGCGTCAAATCCCGAAGGGGCATGCTGCCCAGGATGGAAAGGGCCACCTTGGGGCCGATGCCGCTGACGGAAAGCAGCCGGGTGAACATATTTTTTTCTTCCCTTGTGGCAAAGCCGAATAATTCCATGGCGTCTTCCCGCACGGAAAGATAGGTATGCATTTTCATGGATTCGCCAACGGGCGGCACTTCCTGCAAAGTGGTCATGCTGCAGGAAAGCAGATAGCCCACGCCCCCTGCGTCAATCACCACTTCATTTTGGCCTTTATCGGCCACTATTCCCTTGATATAGGCATACATGTTTTTATTGCCCTCCTGTTATTTCATCAGGAATTGCTCTTTCATTCTGCCGGAGGCCGCATGGGTCAGCGCGGCGGCGACGGCGTCGGCCGCATCATCCGGACGAATGATCTTGGGCAGATTCAGCATCATTTTGACCATCTGCTGCACCTGCATTTTATCTGCCTTGCCGTAACCGGTCACCGCCTGCTTGATTTGCATGGGGGTGTATTCATACATGGGTTTTCCATATTCTGCACAGGCGCACAGCGCCACGCCCCGGGCCGCGCCCACATTGAGGGCGGTGGTGACATTCTTGGCAAAGAATAATTCTTCAAACACGATTTCGTCGGGCTGATAGGTGACAATCAGCGTTTTCACATCGAGAAAAATATTGTGCAGCCGATTGGGCATGGCCATATCCGGCGGAGTAATAATGGCGCCGCATTCCACCAGCTGATTCTTGCTGCCGTTTACATCCAATACGCCCCAGCCCATGGTGGCAAGGCCAGGGTCGATGCCTAAAATTCGCATAAAGCGCCCCCTTTTATAACGCATTTATTATAGAACGGATGTGCGCTTTTGTCAATTGAAGGAAAGGATGCAGGCGGAGGAGGAAATCACCCTCTTTCCACCCATTCCGGCGGAATTTTCAGTGCAAGACGGCGCAGATTTTCCTGAGAAAGCAGGCCTTCCCAGGAATCAAAGCTTTTGATTTCCTGGGACAGCAGCGCATGAATCGGGCCGCTTTTTTCCTTCATGGCATCCAGCAAGAGCCCTTTGAGGAAGAGCAGCATATCCTGTTCAATCCAGAAGCGCGTGCAGGGGATGGAAAGCGGCATTTTCATCTGCCGCAGTTTCAGATACAGCGCCAGGCCGTCCCCGGCATCATGCCAAAGATCAAAATAGGCAAAATCATAGCCCGGACGGGGCAGCATGCCTCCCCAATTATCAAAAGCGTCGCAGCAAAGAATGGTGATTTTTCCGGCATGGGGGAACTGGGGCAGAAGATGCTTCCGAAAAAGGGCGATGACCTGCTCATCCCGCTCAATGACGGTAACGGAGGATACCTCCTTTTTTTCTGCCGCCATAAAGGCAAAATAGCCCAGCCCCAGACCGAAAACCAGGATATCCCCCCGGGCGGCAGCCAGATCATCCTTCATGGTTTCGATTTCGTTGGGGGTGATGGTCATCCATTCCCGGCCGTTTTCCAGTACGGAGGGATAAGAAAATTCCTTTTGGAAATAACCCAGCGGCGGTATTTCCCGGCCGTCCGGGAATGGCTGCAGATTTCCGCAGGGGAAAACCTCATAGGGCGCATAGCGCAGATGGGTCAATCGCCATTCTCCCAGCTGGGCTTCGGGAAAATGAATTTTTTGATAATAGGGATTTTGGCGGTAGCATTCGTCCTCCAGAGGGCGCAGCGCGGGGAAAAGATATTTTTCCTCCATCAGCCGATGCCGGGGATTCCGATCGCTTTCCAGGCCGCAGGCGGCGGAAAGCAGCACGGGATAGGCGCTTTCTACGGGCATGGATAGATCCTTGGCAAAATTTTCAATTTCCACGGCGCTGAAGGGGCGTGGGTGATATAGAAGCCGGGTAAAAAGCTCCATGGCGGATAGATTCATATCCGCCTGGCGGATGAACCGATGCAGATTTTCTTCTCCGGGCAGGAAAGCTGACAAAGCCAATCCCTCTTTCTGCCGCGATATGCGGCTAAAATCCATTATCATTGATAGCATAGCCCATCCATTCTGTCAAGAAGGGGATGGATGTTCGGTGAGAAGAATGGAATTTTCTCTGTTTTCTCTTGACCGGGCGATGGAAAAGCGCTTACAATAAAGCGGTATCCGGCAGAGCAAGGAGGAATTATCCGTGATCATACGCCCGGCCAGGCCTTTGGACGCCCCGGCGCTTCTGGCGATTTATGCCCCCTATGTGGAAAAGACCGCCATTACTTTTGAATATGACGTGCCATCCCTTTGGGAATTTACGGAAAGAATCGAAAATACGCTGAAAAAGTATCCCTATCTGGTGGCAGAAGAAAATGGGCAAATCCTGGGCTATGCCTATGCAGGGGCGTTCAAGCCCCGGGCGGCCTATCAATGGGCGGTGGAAACCACCATTTATCTGGCATCCGATGCAAAGGGAAAAGGAATTGGCAGGGAACTATATACCGCCCTGGAGGACGCGCTGCGAAGGATGAATATCCTCAATGCCTGCGCCTGCATCGCCTATACGGATATGGAGGATGAAACCCTCACCAATGCCAGCATGCGTTTTCATGAAAAAATGGGGTATCATCTGGCGGCGCATTTCCATCAGTGCGGCTATAAATTCGGCCGCTGGTATGATATGATCTGGATGGAAAAAATGCTGGGGGAACACGCGGACCATCCTGCGCCCGTCAGCCATGCATAATTTTTCCGATATACAAAAACGCACCGTTTTTTCGGTGCGTTTTTTGATTGTTTGCTTTAGCGCAAAAAAACCACCAGCAGAGCTGGTGAGAAAAAAAGACTTTAGATATAAGTAACCTCCTTT
>SVHD01000077.1 GCA_015056015.1 Clostridiales bacterium | reverse complement strand
CATCCACGATCACAAATACATGCCCGCCGATGGAGCCGCACTGCATATGCTAGGTTTTTCCCGGCTCAAACTGAAACATTTTGGTGCCGCAATTGAGCTTATATTCCGGGGATTTTTCAAAACCGATTTTGCCGTCCCACCAGCCGCCGATGCCCGCCACATAGGCGATATGCCGGGTATTCGTTTCCTCATTCCAACTGCCCGACCACATGCAGTTGATATCATGGGTGCAGGGCGGCAGCACCTTGGCATAAAAATCCAGGCAGATGGGGCCAAAGAAATTTTCTTTCAGAAGGGCCATGGAGGCAAAATTCTTTCTGCTTTCCCCGATGAGCCAACCATCCTCCACATACCAATTCCCATCCCGGATTTCAAAATCCCGGGCGAAATTTTCCTGCGTAAAGGGCGGATCATAGAGGATTTCCATGGTATCCGGATCAATGATTTTTTTCATCAGTCGCATGATCGTTTCTTCCCCTTATTCTTCCGGCTGCAAAAGCACATTGGATTTGAGCAGAATTTCCCGGATTTCCTTCACATCCACATTCTTGGGGGAAATGCCATGCCGGATGGCCAGCGCCGCGCCAACGCCCGCGCCTTCGCCCATGGCCATGCAAATGGGCATGACCCGGGCGCTGCTCATGACCACAGCATCCATGCTGGCGCAGCGGCCCGCAAACATCAGCCCTTCAATTTCGCTGCTCACCGTCATGCCGTAGGGCAGGCCGTAGGGCGGAATTTTTTTGATGATGGTGCCGTTGCCGTCCCCAGCGTGAATATCGATGATATAGGATCCGATGCCGATGGTTTCATCCCCCATATCGCCCCGGAGCACTTCTTCCTCCGTCAGCACCCGGATGCCCTTGAAGCGGCGGCTTTCCCGGATGCCCATGGTGGGATAAATCTGGGAAATATAGCATTTTTCAAAGCCGGGCACATAGGCGCGCAAGGCCTCCACAAATTTTTCGATCTGCAGATAGCCTTCGATTTCCGCGTGGGTCAGGCTGAATACGTCGCTGCCGTCGGTGCCCAGATGGCGGGTGCAATTAAGATGGATTTCATCGGGCAAGAGGCTCTTGATATAAATCAGGGTATCCCGGTCGATGGGCATTTTCCCCTCGGCTTTCAATTGCAAAAAGAGCTTGCGCATGCCCACCAGCACATGATTGGGATTTTTACGGAAGAAATCGGCATTGAAGCCCTCGCCGATTTCCATGGTATCGCAATGCACCATCTGTTCCGGATCGGCGGCGATGAAATCCAGGGTTTTATCCAGATCCACGCCCCGCACATTGAACATCAGCGTGGGCGGCTGCAATACGCCGGTATCCTTCTGGCCCTTTTCGTAACTGGCGCCGCAAAGATAGGCCATATCCCCATCACCGGTGGCGTCGATAAAGATTTTCGCCTTCACGTCGATAATCCAGCCTTTGCCCATCAGTTCAATGGATTTGAGGGTATGATTTTCCACATTCACCCCGCGCAATTCGCTGTGCAGAAGAATTTCAATCCCAGCATCCAGCACCTTGCGGAAGGCCACGAATTTAAAAATTTCATGATCGTAGAGGGTGACGGAATTATGCAGCGGGCAGGGCAGATGGGTGGACGCCGCCCGACCGTAGGGCGTTTCATAATTCCACAGATCATCAATAAATTCCTGGGCAATGCCCTTGACCACTCTGCGGCCATCCTTATCCAGATAGGCAAGCAGGGGCAGGCCCAGGGTCATATTGCCGCCCAGATATCCGTTTTTATCCGCCAGCAATACTTTGGCCCCATTCCGCGCCGCCGCAAGCGCCGCTGCCAGGCCCGCAGGGCCCGCGCCCAATACCACAATATCAAATTCTTTCGTCGTGCGATTCATGAAGATTTCTCCTTTCAAACAACATCCAATCACCACAAAAACTACTCTTTCATTTTCTGTCGGCTCTTATTATAACGCAGATACCGGCATTTGACAATTGACTTCGCTCTGTAAGTTTGCAGGAAAGAATAAGCCATTCCCGATTGAGAAAGCATGGAACGCTTGATTCAACGACATTTTCGTGTTACAATGCAAACAGAAGCAGCACGAAAAAAAGGGGGGATAATCCGTGAAAAAGGTAGCGATTATTTATGGTGCTTACCAAAACGGAATTCAGAAAAAGGCCATCGAAATACTGACTGAATCCCTGCTGGATTATACCTTGGAATATCCGGTTTGTTTTTCTGCCGATGAAATAACGGATCTGAGCGAGTATCGCCGCATCTATATCGGCACAAAGGAAAATAATGCCTATATCGCCCAAAATTCTGCAAATGATTTATCGCACCCGGAGGAATACAGCATCCGGGTGCATGGGGATATCGCTGTGATTGAAGGCAGCGATGACAGCGGCGTGCTCTATGGATGTGTGGATTTTTTTGATCGCTTTATTGTGCACTGCGAGCATCCCAACACGGATCGATACTGGAGCAATCCTTTTGAACAGGATTGGCCGGATTTTGAATTATCTTCCCGCCCGTCCATCCGTCAGCGCGGTATATGGACCTGGGGGCATGTGATCTACAATTTCAAGGGCTTCATTGACCATATGGTTCGATTGAAAATGAACACTCTGATTATATGGAATGATCATCCACCGATCAATGCGAAGGATATGATTGCCTATGCCCATGCCTGCGGAGTGAAGCTGATCTGGGGCTTTGCCTGGTTCTGGGATACCAATTGCGGAAAAATTGATATCGAACAGGCAATGGCCAGCAGCGATAAAATTCTGGCCCAATATCAGCAGGAATATCATCCGCTGGGTGGCGATGGCATCTATTTTCAATCCTTTACCGAGCTACCCACCGAAAAAATCGGGGATCATTTCATTGCCGAAGCAGTGACAGCATTTGTTAATAAGACCGCTGCGGGCTTTTTGAACCAATATCCGGATATGGAATTGCAATTCGGCCTTCATGCCACATCGGTAAAGGATAAGCTTGATTACATTCGCCGTGTGGATCCCCGGGTACGCATCGTATGGGAAAACTGCGGTTCCTTCCCCTTCTCCTATATTCCCGATGACCTCGGGCAATTTGATGAAACCTGTGATTTTGTAAGGAAAATTGCCGTACTGCGCGGCGCAGCGGATCGCTTTGGTGTGGTCACCAAGGGGCTGACAAAACTGAATTGGCAGGAATTTGAGCATATTCAGGGGCCTGTTCACCCCGGGGTCAGTTCCAATTGGATGAAAGAAAACCGGCTTATCCGCAAGCGGCGTATCTGGCGATTTTTGCAGGCAGGCTGGATCATTCATGCAGATAAGGTGTGGAAAATGATCCGTCTGCTGCAGCAATGCAAGGATGGCGATCTGGTGGCGACTGCGCTGGTGGAAGACGGCATGTTCGGGGAATGTATCATGTATCCTGTTGCGCTGTATGCGGAAATGCTCTGGGATCAGCAAAGCGATGTGAAGGGAATTATGCAGCGGGTGGCATTGCGCAGCAATGTGACATTCGCTTAATCAAAAGAAGGACGCCCGGCCAATTGGCCGGGCGTCCTTGGTTTTTTCATGATATAGAAAGGCATCAGATGGTCAGATAGAATTCTTTTTCAAATAGCGCATGCAGCCGTTCATCCGAAAGATTCTCTTCGATATGGGCAAGCTTTTCGCCTTCAAAAATCTTGTAGGTGCGCCCATCAATGCTGCGGCGGCCCGTTTCCGTTTTGATGGCAAGAATATACTTTTTGTTGAAGGGGGAATCGGGATGATTTTCGCAAAAGAAGGTGGGCTGCAGAAAATCTACATCATAAACCGCTTCATCGGTAAAGCAAATGTATTCCCGCCAGGCCCCGTGATATAAATCCCACAGGATCCAGCCGTGCCGGGCGTCCCGGGTGAAGTGATAGGTTTCGCCGTTTTGCTCCTGAATGGTGTTTTCTTCAATCTTCAGGGGCAGCCGGGGCGCGATCTGGCCCACGCCGATATCGCAAAGATAATCCCCGTCCGCCATATGCACCAGCGTCACCCGATGACGGCGCATGGGAATATCCTGTTCACCGCGGAGGAAACGGGCGAAGCGTTCAGAAACGGAAAAGCCCATTTCCCGGAACATATGGGTGAGCAGGCCATTTAATTCAAAGCAATAGCCGCCCCGGCCCCGGATAACGATTTTTTCATAGAGGGCGTCCGGCGTGAGCACCAGCGGCTTTCCTTCCAGAATATCCAGATTTTCATAGGCAATATAGAGCACGCAGTTATTCTGTACCCGGCCCAGAAAATCCACCGTGTTTTCAATTTTGGTTTGAGGATCCATGCCGATCCTCTGAAAAAAACGGCTGATTTTTTCCATAAAAAATCCTCCTTTGCGAGCAGTTTGATTGTATCAGAAAAACGGATCGGATACAAGAGCGCGCACAAAAAAAGGGCTGCTTGATAACAGCCCTTTGTGTTTTTACACCGTCAGTTCCAGATCATCCGTGGCTTTCAAAGCAGGAATGCCCTTTTCGGTCAGGGCACTGATGCATTCCATCACGCTGATGAGACGCTTATTGGAAAAATGGGTGATGCAAACCTTTTTCACATCCATCTTTTCCAGCACGGGCAGATAATCCGTGGCCGGGAAATGGGCGGATTCGCAGATCAGCAGATCAAGGGGCATTTCCACCGCAGGGAAATCCCGGCCGGGGTTGCTCAGATCCCCGGTAAAGAGCACTGCCTTGCCTTCCGCTTCAAAAAGATAAGCGAAGGAACGATGGCAATGCTGGGTGGGGATGGCGGTTACCTTCAGCACGCCGTCATTGAATACCTGGCCTGCCTCGGTCTGGCGATAGGTCATTTTCTTTACGCCGGTATTGAGGGTCACCTTGATCCAATCCTCAATTACCTGCACAGCCTCCATCATGGGCAGGCAGATGACGGGATCGGGGGTTTTGAAATACCAATGCACCAGATCCACAAACTGAATCAGGCCGTTGGTATGATCGCCGTGCATATGGGTAATAAAAATACCCTTGACGGCGTCGATATTTTTGCCCCGCTTGCGAAGTTCATCAATGGCAGGGGTACCCATATCCACAAAATAAATGTTTTCGCCGATTTCCACCATGATGCAGCTGCATTTCCGATCGGGTTCCGGCACGCCGTGACTGCTGCCCAAAAAGGTAATTTTCATATAAATCATCCTTTCAAAAAAATTTTTACTGAAGAAGAAATTCTGCTCCTATTATAGCATAAATTCTGCGAACGGTAAATAAAAAAGAACCGCCCTTTTGAGCGGTTCCTCGTTTTGAATTTGTGATCAGGCTTCGGTGAAAGCATCCTTGCCCAGGCCGCAGATGGGGCATACCCAATCTTCGGGAATATCTTCCCACTTGGTGCCGGGGGCAATGCCGCCGTCAGGATCGCCAACCGCAGGATCGTAAATGTAGCCGCAGGGGCATTCATACTTCATAAATCATTTCTCCTTTATCATTTCAATGGGTTTCAGGCTCATCTGCCTTGCATTATTAATATACACCGGTTGAACTGAATTCAAACATAGAGAAGCAATGTTTTTCAAATTTTTTCTTTACTTGGCCGCTTTCTTTTTCGCCCGCAGAAGCAGAATGACGCCAATGATGGCGGGCAGGAAAAATCCCAGCAATTCAAAGATGGCAGGCACGCCGTCGAAGGCAAAAAGACGTGCCAGATTGCCGTTAACCACCCCGCCAAAGATGGCGAATGCCTGCAGGATCAGAAGAATAATGCCGGCTTTTTTCATTTGAAATCCCCTCCTTTTCAATTGAAATCATTATACCACAGCGGAAGGGGAATGTAAATCGGATACGTTATCCGCCCCCCGGCGATGCTTTCAAAGGCGTTTCCGCGGCTGCCAAATCAATAGCGAATCATGTAGTATATGACATAAACCCAATTCATTAGTCCATGCAGCAGTGCCCAGCCAATAGAATGCCAGTTCACATAGGATATGATCATGGCCAGCACGCCGCCGATTGCGACAAACCGTTCCGGATACCAACTGAGGGCAAAATGAAAACGCCCGCGATTCCACACCCAGCGGTGAACCTCTTCGCCGGAATTGGTTGTCGGCTCCTTTCCGTAGATCAGATACTCCACGGAAACATCGAAATATTCCGCGATTTTTACCAGCATTTCAATATCCGGCTGGGTTTTTCCCGTTTCCCAGTTGGATACTGCCTGCCGGGTCACATGAAGCTGCTCCGCCAATTGTTCCTGATTCATTCCTCTGTCCTGACGGAGCCTTTTGATTGATAACTGTACTTTGTTTACAAGCACACCTCCCGGAACAATTATGATTTGGAAGGCCAACAAAAGCAAGCAATGAAATGTTGCATCCTGAATTTTCGAAAAAAAGAGGACAGGACACGGACATAGGAGGTCATAAGCTGAGGGTTAGTTCGTCACTCGCGCATATTATATAACACATTGCTGCTGTTTTGAATCGGAGGAACAGAAGCTTTTCAAAAAAAGTTTGCTTTTGCGTGCGGGTTATTTTGCCGCCGGTATATCATTCAGCCTGCAGCCGCGCATTTGAAATCATGAGAGAAAAGAACGCTGGTATTGTATCTCCCTGGATGCAGCGCATTTGCAGAGGTGGTAACGATGTTGACGGGGAATAGAAGAAGTCTTATCGCAACCTGACCTATGCCAAGATGGAGCGCTACATCTCCCTGCTGGAGGATGCTGAGAAGTACCAGGCTGAGTTCAAGGCTGTGTGCGCTGAGTCCCTGGCAACGAAGGTTCCCTATCCATAGACCTTGCTCATTGTTGCCCCTCCTGTAATCAAAGGAATGGCATAAAGGAGGGGGAAAATCAAGCCCAAATCAGCAGCAGAATGGCAGAGAAGTAGAAAAAGGGAACCACCCTTTTCAGAGTGATTCCCTTAAAAAAACTTGATTTTACTGGATTTCTTACTTATTGAAGTAGCGCTTCAGTAGAGATATTCGCCACACTTTTCGCATGATTGGTTGCTGGCGGTTTGCACATGTCCACAGGCATAGCATCTCTTCTTTCCACGAGGACCCTCGACATTAGTTGCCTTTTGCTTGGGCAGAACAATGTGAGCGGACTCATTTGAGACTTTGGGAGAGGTGGATTTGCGGTCAGGCAATGCGATCACCATAAGATAACCTGCGAACGACAGCAGGAACGAATACCAGAAGTACTTTCGGTCCTTAAAGCCCTTCTCGCATGCAATATTATAGAAGGCATTAGCGATGATGTAGTCTATCAAAATGGCAACAGCCAGAATAAGCAGGTAAAAAAGCATATTATTCTTCCTCTTATGCAAATAAGCTAAAGGGACAATCACTGTCCCTTTAGCTCAAATGATCGATATGAATTAGCCGAAGTAGCGCTTCAAAAGGCCTTCAAAGGCTTTTCCGTGCCTCGCCTCATCCTTCGCCATTTCATGCACTGTGTCATGGATGGCGTCGTAGCCCAGCTGCTTGGCCAGGGTGGCCAGTTCCTTCTTGCCGGCGGTGGCGCCGCATTCGGCTTCCACGCGCATGGTCAGGTTCTTTTCGGTGGAATCGGTGACCACTTCGCCCAGCAGTTCGGCGAACTTGGCGGCATGTTCCGCTTCTTCGTAAGCGGCCTTTTCCCAATACAGGCCGATTTCGGGATAGCCTTCACGATGGGCAACCCGGGCCATGGCCAGATACATGCCCACTTCGGTGCATTCGCCGGTGAAATTGGCGCGCAGGCCTTCGATCACCCGTTCGTCAACGCCCTGGGCTACGCCCACACGATGTTCGTCGGCCCATTCACGGCCTTCCTTCATTTCTTCGAACTTGCTGGCAGGAGCCTTGCACTGGGGGCACTTTTCGGGAGCTTCAGGACCTTCGTGTACGTAACCGCAAATTTTGCAAACCCACTTCATAATTTTTCTTCCTCCATTTTCTCTCTTCTTTTATTTGGTCTTCCGGGTTTCCCCGGTTTCATCTCACGCTTATTATATACACGCTTTCAGCGCGGGTGAAACATATGAATCAAAATTTTTTTGAAAAATTTTTGATTTTTTTATTCCATTTCCGGAATGATCTGCACCTTGATGGATTCGGCGGACATCTGCATATGGATGGCTTCTTCCAGCTTGGCGATGGGATAGCGATGGGTGATCAGGGGAGCGGTCTGAATCCGGCCGGCATTGATCAGATCCACGGCTTCCTGATGGGAATCGGGGTTGACGAAGGAGCCGCAGATTTTCAGTTCCTTTTTGAAAACGTCAAAGAGGGGCATTTCAAATTTGGCGTCCACATCCGGCACGCTGAAGAGCAGAATCCGCCCGCCGCGATCGGCAATATCAAAAGCCTGCTTGGTGGCAAAGGTTTTGCCCACGCACTCGATTACCACATCCGCGCCCATGCGGCCGGTGATGGCCTGAATCTGGGCCAGGGGATCGGAAGCCAGGGGATCAATGGCATAATCCGCGCCAACCTGCAGGCCGATTTCCCGGCGGGCCGCCACGGGCTCGGAAAGAATAACCTGGCCCGCGCCGCGGAGCTTGGCCAACTGCACCATCAAAAGGCCGATAGCGCCGCCGCCAACCACGGTGACCAGATCGCCGCTCTTGATTTCTACCAATTCGATGCCGTGAATGCAGCAGGCCAGGGGTTCCGCCATGGCCATGGCCTCAAAGCCCACTTCCTTCTTCATGGCAAAGACCTGATTTTCGGGCACCATGCTGTATTCCGCGAAGCCGCCATCCATATTTACGCCCACGGCCACCATATGATCGCAAAATTGCTTCTGGCCCTTGCGGCAATGATAGCATTTTCCGCAATAAATATTAGGATCCACCGTGACGCAATCGCCCACCTTTACGGCGGTGACATTTTCGCCAATGGCCTCCACCACGCCGGAATATTCATGGCCCAGCACCACGGGCGGGGTAACATCCGCAGAGCCCTTGCCGCCGTGATAAATATGTACGTCGGTGCCGCAGATGCCCGCCGCCTTATTGCGGATCAATACCTGATGGGGGCCGGGAGCGGAAAATTCCATTTCCCGCACTTCAAATTTCCCTTCGCCCAGAAAAAAGGTACCTTTCATTTGAAAGCCTCCCATGCGGCTGTAAGCCGCTTTATTTTCTTTCTCCATTATAATTCATTACCAGCAAAAATGCAAAGGCTATTTCAGAAAATAATCAGGGAGCAAAATCGGAAAATGCGCGCTTGCCAAAGGCGGGGGGAGCGTGGTAAAATACAGAAAAGAAAATGAAAAGGAAGTGTCTGGCATGAGCAATATTCCGCAGGAAAATGGAAAATGCCCCCATTGCGGCGCCGATATCGAGGGAACCTATAAAAACGTCTATATATATGGCAGTCCTATCCGCACCTGCAAAAAATGCAAGAAGCAATACTGGAATAAGCGCTATCATGAAATTGCCATTGACGGCATCCGCCCGGAGGATCTTTCCACCAAGGGCAACGGCAAAATGATTCTGGGCACGCTGATTGCCAGCATCGTGCTGATTGCGCTGAATGTGGTCAGCTATTCCATGCGTGGGCGCGTTTTCAAGGCCCTGCTGGTGGGTGCGGTATTGGCGGTGATTTTTTTCTTCGGCATGATCATTGAAACGATCAAGGTGAAATCCGGCAAGAAGGCCAAAGAACTGGAAAAAAAGCGGCAGGAATCCTGCCAGCGGCTGCAAAACAGGGAATATGCCGATGCGCTGGTGCAATTGGGCTATCAGGTGCCTGTCGAATATTTGAAGGACTGATCGCCTGAACATTTTCCTGAAGAAAGGAATAATGATGATGACCTCGATTGATCCCAAGGCCCAGGCCATCTTAAATGAACGCTTTCATCATGATTGCCTGATCGCCCTGGCCACGGAGGAAGATCACAGGCCCTTCGTGCGCACGGTAAACGCCTATTATGAGTACGGCGCATTTTATGTGATCACCCATGCCCTTTCCCGAAAAATGCAGCAGATTGAAAAGAATCCCCGTGTGGCCGTTTCCGGGGATTGGTTCACCGCCCAGGGTGTGGGGGAGAATCAGGGGCATATCCTGAAGGCGGAAAATGCCCGGATGGCGGCCATTCTTCGCGCCGCCTTTGCCGCCTGGTATCAGAACGGGCATATCAATGAGGCGGATGAGAATACCTGCATCCTGCGCATCCGCCTGGAAAAAGGCACGCTCTTTTCCCACGGCACACGATACGATCTGGAATTCTAAGCAGAAAAGAAGGCGTGATCCTTCGCATTGCCGCAGGCCAGCCAAGGCTTGCGGTTTTTGTATCGCCATGATAGAATGAAAGCGAAAAACTTGAATTTGTGGAGGTAAATAATGAGCGAAGTTTATTTTTCAAATAATAACTTACTAATTAGAAGCATGG
>SVHD01000017.1 GCA_015056015.1 Clostridiales bacterium | reverse complement strand
TCCTCCTTTTTCTTCAGGGCTCGTGGCCCTGTTTTCACTTATTATTATACAGCATTCGCTTAATGCTTCCAATAGAAATATCAACATTTGTGTGAATTTCTTTTACTAAAACGACTTCATCATACAGCATTTGCTTTATTCCTGTTTCTGTGATACAATAGTTGCGAGGTGATTGTATGACACTGGAACAGAAGATCAGCATGGCACTGGCTTACAAGCAGATCAGCCAGGCTGCTTTGGCTCGTATGCTTGGACAGACTCCCTCCAACTTTAACCAGAAGATGAAACGCGGCACTTTCTCTGTGGAAGAGTTGGAGAAAATCGGCGAAGCCCTTGGGGCTAAGTATTTTTTCGGTTATGAGTTCGAGGACGGCACAAAAATCTAACACAAAAAGGGAACAGCCACGCTCTGGTGGTCTGTTCCCTTCTGTCATTATGGGGATGGGTTTCAGGTTGAAAGTTGCTGCACCATTTTGAAATGGCCGCCGCCTCAACTACCGGGAGATTGTTTTATTGGAAGATGCCCAGAATGGTCTCCTTCAGTTTCCGCAGGGATTCCTTGGTTGCTACAACATCCACCTCAAACAGATTACGCTTGGTGGGAACGGTTTGCTCCAACTTCTCCACTCGTTGAACAAGGGACTCAATCATCTCATTCTGCTTCAGGAGGATGCCGTCATAATACTGCTACAGTATTTCAACTGTCTCTTCCATATATCCGGTAAACTCCAGAATATGCTGGTCATGATAAGGGTTATTCGGGATGCTTGCACGATGCTGCAACATGCCGCGCAGATGACTAATAGGGGTTAAGATCATTAGGTTATTCACTCCCTTGAGGCACTGCCACTTTGTATATACTTATTATACTATAAAATTTTGCATAAGACAAATTCTGCCTTCGATGTGTGATGAACTCCAAAGATAAAGTTCTCACAGCAAAATTTCAAATTCACAAAAACCGCCTGCGTTCTGACCAGTCTCCCGGTCATTGCGCAGGCGGCAGTATTTGAATGATACTGTGATGGACCATAATCCCTGAATGTCACCTCGAGCCCCGCCCCACATACGCGGCAAAGATGTCGAGGAACTCTGAGACCGTGGGTTCGTGATCCAGCGGGTAGAGTGCCATATGTTCAACCAGAGGGCGATTGAGCGTCCACGCCCGATGAATGACAGTACGGATATTGCGCTCGACAGCACGCCAGTCACACTGGTGCTGCGCAGCGATTGGAATGATAATGTCATCCTTTACGTGCAGAAGGCTGTCTTTGTCACAGAGGATGAGCTGAATGGCGTGAACGGTGATGTTGTGCCCAAGATAATGCCGACCAATTCCGAGGGTGTAGAGTAATTCGTGAATTTGGCGTGTGTTCATAAAGCTTCTCATTTCTGGAAAAGATGTTGCCATGCTGTATGGTATGTCGTCAACCGAAGAACCAGCGATGGCATTGCACCACCGCTGGCAATGGGAAGTCAAACGGTTATGGCAGACTCCTTCAGGTCAAGTTCAGTGATGTGAAGCTCCTTCATCCAGTAGGCGACGCGCTTCTTCCGCAGCTGCTTGAACCGCTGGCGATGCTGCTCTGCCAGTTCTTCCTGCCCATTCTTTTGAAGCTGCGCCACTTGCAGCTGCTGCAGCATCGTTACGGCCTTGAGACTCTGACGGAAGAAGCTGTCATTCTGCAGCAGGTTGCGGGGATCCGGCAGCACCAGCGCCATCAGATCGTCCAGGAACGCCATGGTGTCCTCGGGACAGATGGTGATGGGGAGAAGCAGCGGTGCAGGAGAAGACTCCGTGTCGGGCAGCGGCGGATGCCTGGGCGACTGGTACCGGGTGGTCAGCCAGCGGTGGCTTACGCCGTACGCCTCGCGAATCTCCCGCAGGAACTCCTCGATCACTGAATCCGGGAGCAGGTCGATCAACTGCTTCGACTGCTCCATGTGCGCGCTCCCTAACAGCATGATCAGCCAGACTGGCTGCTCAATCTCCCGGGCAAAAGCGGCGGCGCACAGCCCCTTCTCCCGGCGCAGGTGAGCGATCTTCGCGCCAACCACCTGCATGTCAGGTCGTTTAGCCATATGTGCGATCTTCCTTCTTGCTTATTCTGCGGTGATCCTGCCGCTGGTGTAGGACTTGGTTTCGGTGCTGTTGTTGATGGTGCACAGGAACGTCACCTGGATCCGATACGTCTCTCCGGCAACGCCCTGGAAGTACCGCCCGAAGGTGTAGGAGGCCACGTTGGTGCCCGTCTGGCCGGAGAGGGCGCCAGAGCAGTATTCCCAGTTGCCGTCATTATTCAGCTTCTGTACGCAGTAGTTCGCCACGCCGATCTGGTTGCAGATGTCGGTGCCGACGGCGCGGAAGGTGATGTTGATGCCACCACCACCAGGTGCGGACATGGAGGTTCCATAGCTGGTAAAGTAGTCACTTGCACGGGGTGTTATTTCTTCTGCAACTGCGTAGGAAAAGACACAAGAGCACAGAAGAGAGAGAATCAAAACAGCGCTAATCACTTTTGTCATAGGTAAATTCCTCATTTCATCATGGATTCGATGATTGATATCGTTTCCTCCTCGCTGATATTTCCGGCGATGCAATAGTGTGTATTTTGTGCTACCCATGAGACAGTTCTTTGAGCATTACGTGTATTGGAGTAGAGGGTTATCTGATAACCGGCAACATACATTGAGACATTCTCTGCAGGCAACTGTTCAAATTGATAAGTATCCGATTGATTCCCATCTTCTAGCATAGAGATATCAATGATACAGTTCCCTGAGTCACTTCTGAATACATGTGTAATACAAGTCATCAGCGGATCAGAATACAGACTTCCTTGTAGATACGTAAAACGCTCAGGCATCCATACCGGTTTGGCGGGATATCCTTCCACTTTGTCGGGGCAATCAGCAAGGGTGGCAAACTCCTCCTGAGTAAAGGCACGCCCAACATCACTGTATACCTCACTGGTCATGGGCTCCGGAGTCGGTTCCGGTTTATCACCCGAGTAGATCATGAAGGTTTCAGCGAAGGGCCTCATCAACCGCAGCAGGAATTCCCAGTTCAGGGCTTGGGCTGTACCATAGGTCGCAAACATCAGTGCAACCAGAATCACGCCGGCGGCAGCAATTCGCGTCAGCCCGGTCACGACAGGCTGCCACTGCTTGAGCTTCAGCCGCTTGTCAGTCTTTCGCCAAGCCTCGCGCTGCTGTGCCTGGGAAGGAGTTTCCTCCAGCATTTCCAGTATCTGCTGCACGAGCTCGGTGTCCATCTCGACTTCCGGCTTGCTCAATTCGGCATCCAGCATCTGCTCTAAGTCATCACGGCTCAACTCGCTTTCCGTAGAAAGGCGTAAGCGCTTGGCGATTTCCAGTTTCTCGTTACGATTTATCATCGTTTTCACGCTCCATATCTATATCAGAATTGCAGGGGTAAAAGTTACACATCCCGACGAATTTTTTCAAGTTTCTTTCTGATTCGGTGTATTTTGACCTTTAGTCGGTTGACTGGCACGTCTAATTCCGCCGCCAGCGATTCGATGGGGACGCCCTCAAGGCAGTATTTGCGCAAGAGTTCCCATTCATCGGGGGACAAGCTTTGCTCCAGCATCAGCATCCATAACAGGATGTCCGTCTCACTTTCTTGACGTTCAACCGCGTATACCGAGCGATCTGCACTGTTGTCCAGTTTATGCTGTATAAAGCGTTGCTGCTTGCCGGTATCACGCTTGGCACGATCCATGCGCTGCAGGCACAGGTTGGATGTGGTTTTCATCAGCCAAGCCAGTGGATTATCCAGGCGGCGTATGTCCTTCTCAGCTGCAAGCAGAAAGGCGTCCTGCACCACATCCTCGGCGTCGTCTATGTTGCCGGTCAGGCGCCGTAATCGGTTCTGTGCCAGACGCAGCAGCGTTGCGTAATGGGCAGCATGAAGATCTTCGAGCCAGTGATATCTATTCACCAAGGTTCTCTCCTTTAGTTCATTTGTTTCAGATAACGTAAGGTGTACATTCATCGTACCATATGAAACTGCAATAAACAAGAATAATGTGCAAGGAATGCATGCGTATTTTGTATTTTATTTCACGTTTACGCTCTTGAAACTTTGTTGTATTCGGTGTTGTTTGTTGCCGTTTTTTTGCACTTCAGGACCAAAAGGCCGCGGGTTCGAATCCCGCCACTTCGACCAAAAAAACGGGATACCCTTTGGGGTGTCCCGGTTTTGATTTGATGAAAAATGGCGGGATTCGAAGGGTGCGTCCCTGCTTGCAGGGGAAAAACAGTCCGGTGGACTGTTTTTAGCACCCCGGGCTGGCGTCGGGGCAGTCCTCGGCCCCGGCGGGCGAATCCCGCCACTTCGACCATCAAAAACGGGATACCCTTTCGGGTATCCCTGTTTTTATTATTACAACCAGGGGAAGCGATTGAAGCAGCGGGAAAGATTACGCGTTCGCTGTTTCTTTCTTCCCGAAGAGCTTCTTCACGCCCTGCACCGCCACGGTGACGCCCAGCACAAACAGCGCGATGGCGAAGCAGCCCTGCAGCAGATCGCCGCCCAGGTTGGCAGTGGTACCGGCGAAAATGCCGCCGAATTTGGTGAGGATGGTCATGGTCAGTGCGGTCAGGGTCACGGCCAGCATAACGCCCATGGGCACCCACAGCATCCAGCCCTTGCGGTTGGTGCGCTTGAGGAATACCGCGCAGGCAATGAGCGCCAGGGCGCTGAGCAGCTGATTGGCAGAACCGAACAGGGGCCAGATATTGGCATAGCCCGCCTTGGCCAGGGCATAGGCCATCGCCAGGGTGGCCACGGTGGCGGTATATTTGTTGGTGAGGAATTTCTTGACGGGGCTCATGGTCGCTTCGTCATCGGTGGAATCCAGGAAGAATTCCTGGAAGGCCAGCCGGCCCACGCGGGCCACGGAATCCAGAGAGGTGAGGGCGAAGGCGGAAACGGCCAGATTGATCAGCGTAAAAGCCACATTCTGAGGAATTCCAACCTTGCCGAGGAAACCGGAAATGGCGGAAGCGAACACCACGGCGGGGGTGCCGGAGGCCACCTGCGCGCCGCTGGATACCGCGCCAACGGCGATCAGCGCAACAACGGCCAGCAGGCTTTCCAGCAGCATGGAGCCAAAGGAAATAGGCAGCATATGCTTTTCATTCTGCACCTGCTTGGAGGCGGTGCCGGAAGAAACCAGCGAATGGAAGCCGGATACGGCGCCGCAGGCAATGGTGACAAACAGGATGGGGAACATATGCTGACCATTGACGGTGAAGCCGTTGAAGGCATTCAAATTCATCTGGGGATTGGCAACGAATACGCCCGCCACGGCCGCCACGATCATGGCCACCAGCAGATAGCTGTTCAGGTAATCCCGGGGCTGCAGCAGCGCCCATACCGGCACGATGGAGGCAACGGCGATATAGACAAACACGATCAGATGCCAGGCGCCGGTAGGCACATACATGGGCAATGCCATGCCCAGCACGATGCACAGCACCAGCAGGCCGATGGCGATGGCGGTATTCACCAGGGGCTTGAAGCGGCACAACTTCAGCACTATGCCCAGGCCCACAGCGGCGGCAATGAACAGCATGGAGGTGGTTGCCACCTGGCCGTTGGCCAGGGATACATCCGGGGTGGCGGCAAAGCCGTTGAAGGTATTGGCTACCACATCGGCAAAGGCGGCCACAACCAGAATGGAAAAGAGCCACACAAACAGGGTGAAAAGCTTTTTGCCGATCTTGCCGATATACAATTCAATGATATGGCCGATGGTGCGGCCCTTATTGCGGACGGAGGCGTACATGGAAACGAAATCCTGCACGGCGCCGAAGAACAGGCCGCCAACCAGCACCCACAAAAGCACGGGCACCCAGCCGAAAATGGCCGCCTGGATGGGGCCGTTGATGGGCCCGGCGCCGGCGATGGAGGCAAACTGATGGCCGAATACAACGCCCGGGGCGGTGGGCGCGTAATCGACGCCATCCTCCATTTCATAGGCGGGGGTTTTTGCCTTGGGATCGATGCCCCAGGTCTTGGCCAGCCAGCGGCCATAGAGAAGATAACCGGCGCCCAGCACCGCAAGGGCGATCAACATGATCGTTATGCCATTCATTCAAAACATCCTTTCCTGATCTGATTCGCGTTTCCCCGGCATCCGCGCCGCGGCCGCATCCGGAGGGAAAACGTGTTTTTATATAAAAAACCCGCCTCTCACCGATTCCAATGATCCGTAAGAGACGGGATGTATTTCCCGCGATACCACTCTTCTTGCCGCATCCAGTGCGGCCTGCTCAGCCACATCGGCCATTTCTGGCGAATGTGCTCTCCTGTAACGTGGAGAATACGATCGGGCTTAGACCGGGCCGTGGCCAGGCTTCAGCGGACTGCTCATGAGGGATACGCTGACCTTTCATGCTTTTCATGCCTCGCACCAACCGGCATTTCTCTGGGGACGCTGTGGAAGCGCGCTTGTCTCAATCCATGCATTTGATATGTGGTTTACGCGAATAAAATACTCCTTTCGTTTTTATTTGTCAATAGGCATCGGACAGAAAAACATTGCAAAAACACTTTCCCGGCCCCGCTCTTTTTCCGTAAAAAACAGGCCGCCCGCCAGGGGCAGCCCGTTTCAGTTTCGCGGAGGGAAGGCGGATTTTATGCCTTTTTTCCATTTTCCTGCTGTTCGGAAATCTCATGCAGAATCGCCAGGATATCCGGCAGCACCAGGATATTATTGCGGTCCATTTGCTTATAATCCACCGGTTTTCCGGTTACTTCCGTTTCCCGGGCGGAAAGCTGATCCAGCTGATCCCAGGGAATCAGGCAGGCATGAATTCTTTTTTCCATATCCTTGCTGATCCGCAGGGAGGATGCGCCCTTTTCCGCTTTTTCCGTCCGGTAATATTCAATTCGCTGATTCAATTCCGCATCGCTCATCAGGGAAAAGCCCATCACATAATGGAAGGCGCACCAGCGCAAATGCTCGGTAATGGCCAGGCTTTCCAGCATTTCTCCCTGGGGCGGCCAATTTCCCGCGTCCACCTGCTGCGCGGTTTTTCCGGCTGCCTTGAGGATTGCCTGATAAAAATCGGCGGAGGCCCGGCAGCTCATTCTGCTGAAATAATCACAGCGCTTCCAGTTTTCCCAGGGCGTTTTTTCGGAATTTCTGCTGTAGGCATGGTTAATTGCCATGGCCATCCGGTCAATCTGCTCAAGATCCAGGGTGTCGCTGTCATAAATATTCAGATACATGGGGCTGCTTTCGCCGGGGCGGGCATATGCCAGCCCCTGATTGCTGCATTGCACAATGGCGGGCGCGGCGTTCCGGGCCTTCAGCCAGCGGCTGATATCCCGGGCAATTTCCTGGTTTTCTTTTTCATCGCCGGTACAGATCACGATATAGCGGATGGCGTCCTTCCGTTCCTTCAGGAAGGCATAGAAGGCGTCGGATTTTCCATTGAAGGCATGAAAGCGGATATCATATTGCCGTTGGATTTCCTGATCATAGAGCATGCCGTTCTGGGGCGTTTCATCGAAAATATCCACCCGGAATGCACTGCCGCAGAATTGGCCGTTCATCAAAAGCGCGTCCAGGGCGGCGCGGCCCATCCGGCCAAAGCCGATGATCAGCGCCTGGAAATCATCCCGGGCGCGGGCCTGATCGTCAAAGCGGATGGTATCGCAGGGAGGCAGCTTTTGCATCATCAGCCGGGCCGCAAGCTCATATTCATCAAAGGATGTGGCGCTGCCGTAGCCGTATTTGCCTTCCGAAGCGATCAGGGCGGCAATTTGCTCTTCTTCCGCATCCCGGATCAGCAGGCGGGTTTGCCAGGGCAGGATAGCGGCCTTTTCAAATGCTTTTTGCAGATGGCGGACAAAAACAGAATTCTTCGTTTGGTCTTCATGCAGGGCGGCAATTTCGATGGATCGCTTGCCGGGGCGCACGCCCAGCTTGCGCAGCAGCCGGCCATCCGGCTGATCGCCGTTTCTTTCCAGCACGCCGCCTGCGGCATGAATTTCCGCCTCCAGGGCAGAATCTCCCTGCCCGATGAATACGACGGAGCGATGCAGCACATCCATCTGCCTTTTTCCGTAGGCCACGGAATCCTCATTGACCCCGTAAATCAGCAGCAGCGTGCCGCGCCGCAAAAAGGCCACGCGAATCCGCTGCAGCAATTTGCCGCCCAGGGCTGCCGCCGCGGTGCCGGCCACCGCATAAAATGCCATGAAATGGGCTGCCCAGAAGAGAATGAGAATCCATTGATTCTCAAACAGCGGGGCGGATGCGATGCTGTCCAGATCGCTGGAGCCGCCCACCATCTTGCACACCGACATGATCGTATGCAAAACGGCAATCAGATTGAAGCCGAATACATACGAATACCCATATCCATACAAGATGAGACCGAGGACCACGGCGATGGTAACCAGCACGCTCATGATCCGGTTTCTGAGCCGGTTTTCCACGGCCAGATTCAGCACGGCGGCCAGGAAGCACGCCGCTGCAATGATGATAAACAAAATCGTAGTCATGGCTTCTCCTGCATTTTGCGCATTCAGCGCTTATTTTTTCCGTCAATAGAGGGCGTTGCGCGTAATTTCAATCATCTGATCGGTGGACGGAATGGGAACGGCCTTTAAAGAAATGGTGGAATCCGCCCAGTCATAGACTTTGACGTAAATTTCATTCTGCCCCGCATGATAGAAGGCAAAATTCTTTCCGGTAAAGAGCGGTTCCCAGGTGCGCAGATCAATGCACTGCACATGCTGGCCGGAAGAGAGATACAATCGCTGGTTTGCCGGATCCGGCCAGAGGAAAAACTGATCTGCATCGACGGTGGCATACTCGGTATCAACGGCGGTACAGAATACCAGCTCGTTGGTTTGGATGCAATAGATCATTGCCTGGCCATCCTTGGTAAGCAGGCAGATATACTGATCATCCAGCAGCATTTCGATTTTGGCGATGGAAATCGCCGGCAGATCAATGGGCATGCAATGCACCGGCGCAGCGGCATGATAATCATAGATCCGCAGGCGCATATCCTCATCATAGACCGCAAACACCGGGGACTGCCGACCAAATGCCATCAGCCGATAGGGGGAGCCATGGGCCGCATCATCCATCTGCTTCCATTTTTTTTCGGCAAAATGATAGACCGAAAAATGCTCCAGCTCCGTGGAGGCTTCGGATGCAAAATCGCTCAGCACCATCAGGCCGTTTGGCCCGACCCGGAAAAGGCGCGGCATGCTCCAGCCGGATACGACCGTCCAGCGGGTATCCTGCGGAACCGGGATATTTTCCATCTGCCCGCCATCCCGCCAGAAAGTGATCTGCTTCCCGTCGCAGGTGGCCGCGATGATGCTGCCATCCGCTGTCTGCCGGGCTGCATCCGCCCAGTATTTGGCGTCCACCATTTCCAGGTCATTGATTTTGTCAAGCACCACATGCTCGCCCAGGGCCAGGGTTTCGGTTTGCCCATCGGCGCCAATGCGGCAAATGCGTCCGCCCTCATTCCAGGCAATGATATACCGGTTATCCTTGGTCAGGGAAAAATGATCGCAGTATTTCAGTGTTTCCGCATCCGGAATTACCAGGGTGGAAAAGGTGTGGTTTACGGTATCCACCAGATTCAGCCCCTGGCCGTCAGATTGCTTCACCCATCCGGTCAGCGCCGTTCCCTGGGGCGTGATATCCAGGAGGCTGCCGCCGTAAACGGAGGCGGCGTCCGCAGCCTGAAGGAATACGGCCTCCGGAAGCACCGGGCTTGGCAGAATTGACGTAACATAGGCGGTGCGCTCATCCGCCGAAAGACAGATGATCATGCCGCCCCCTTCCTTCAGCGGCAGCGTGCTGAAGCCATCGATGGTGTTTTCTGTGAAATATACCTGAATCAGGCCGTACTGGGGGGTGAGCACCTTTTCGGTATCCGGCAGATCAATGGTTGTATCAAAAGCTGCGGAATCCATCAGCCCCGCCGCATTTCGCCAGCCAACGGCGCAGTAGCCATTTTTCAGGGTGAAGCCAAAAAGACCGCTGGATAATTCATACAAATCGGCAATCTCCGCCTGCAGGGTAACGGTGGCCAGCACGTTTCCGGTATCAACGGAAAGGGCCGCCATATTTTCGCCCCAGCCGATGATGATTTGTTTTTTTCCGGCAATGACAAGGAAATTGGCATCGGAGGAGGTATATTTCCCCAGCTCGGCCTCGCTTTCCCACAGCAGGCCGCCGGTTTTCATATCAAAGCATTGCGCGTACAGGCGATTTCCCGAGCCGCTGAAAACCAGCGCCCGCTCATCGCCGATCACATGGGTTTTGAGATAATTCCATCCCTGATCCAGGGCAGGGTTTTCGATCCAGGTTACCTTTTTTTCCGAAAGATTGATCAGATACAGATGCCCTTTATACGCCAGATTTTCTGTTTTGAAGGCCGTGCCCACAAAGCAATCGGCGCCGGAAAACATGCCGCCGGAACAGGTGTCTTTCGTCCGGTAAAAAGCGGCGGATTCACCCATGGGCATTGTGATCAGCGGGATTTTCCCCAGCAGGCTGCCGTCCAGGAGGGAAAAGATGCAGAAGCGATATTCGGAGCTGGAAGAACTGAGAATGAATTCTCTTTCGATGCAGGCCAGCTGCCGGCTTTCTGCTTCAAAGAAAAATCCTGCGTCGGCGGTATTTTCCAATGGGGTCTGCCATAAAATCTGCCCCGTGGCGGCATTCAGCCCCCAAAGGCTGTCGGCATAATAGCAGCCGATGCGCTGATTTTCCTCATCATACCAAAGCTGCGGCGCGAGCGGGGAGCTGGAGCCCCTTTCTTTTTCCTTCAGCTTACAGCTCCAATGCAGTTTTCCATCGGCGGAATCAAAGCTGCTGACCGTGCCATAGGCGTCGATGGTATAAACGATGCTTCCGTCAGTGGTGCAGGCCATCATTTCCACGGGGGCGCGGTGGGTGAGCGCAACCCGGGACAGCAGGGGAAGATCCGCTTCCTCCCCAAGCACATCCAGGGTGGAAAAAAGCAGGCGCTCCGCCTGGGGAGAATAGGGCCTTTGGATATCGGCGGAATACAGGGCGTCGCCGGCAAACTGCATGGCCGCGGCGATATCCCCGCTTTGCAGCGCGTCTTCCGCTTTTTTTACCAGCAGATCGGCTTCCCGGCGAAGGGAAAGCTCAATGGCCTCGGTCAATTGCTGGTTTTTTTGGGTCAATTCCTGATTTTTTGCAAAGAGCATGCCGATAAAGCTGGCGGCCAGCAGCAGGAAAAGGGCGATGATCGCCGAAATCCGCTTCATCCGGCGGGTTTTTTCCCGCTGCACCAGGCTGTCGTAGGAACAGCCCAGCATGCCTGCCAGGAGCTTTTTGATCTGCGCCCTGGTTTTTTTAAGGGAGGAGGCGAGGGTATCCGCCCGCACATCCAGGGCCAGGGGCTCCACATCCTGATAGGCGCCGGTTTCCGGATTCAGGATATGGGTGAGCTGCCGGGGGAATACATCGCCGGGCTCGCCGCCGGCCAGCACCACAAAGGCGTCCTCCGGGCTGTGATGGGTCAGAAAATAATTGATTTCCCTTGCCACCCAGGGCGATTGCTTTGCTTCCGGAGAGCAGACCACGATCAGATAGCGCGATGCATCCAGGGCCTCGCGGATGCTTTCCGTCAGATCGCTGGAAATCGGCAATTCCTCTTCATCCCGGAATACGATGCCCAGCTTTTTTGTATCCTTCCGCAGGGAGCGGGGAATGATATAATTTTCAATCAGGGTATGAACCTGCTTGGCAATCGCGGCGTCATGTTCCGTATGCTTATAGCTGATAAAAGCAATGTATGAGCGCTCCATGGGCTACTCCTTCCGCTGTATCCCACTGCATCAGCCGGCTTTATCCGGGGCAGTGCTTTCGTATCGTTTCCAAGGCCCCTATATGCCCGATTCCGTGCAGGAAAGCCCTGGTTGTTCTTACTGGTTTGCACATATTATACATCACTTTCGAGTTCGCCACAACCTGCAGGCTGCTATAATTTTTCGGGCAATCAAAAGCCCCCGGCGTGGAACCGGGGGCTCTTTTTTGATTATTTCCGTTTCTTTTCCAGGCAGTCCACCGCATGGCGGATCATATCCGCCATCTGATATTTCAGCTGCTGGCGGCCCTTGAGGGTGCTGTGGATGGAGAAGGCGGGATCATCGATCACGCCGTGAATGACGGCATCCGTCTTTTCCCGCGCCGCCGGATGAAGCAGGGCGATTTCTTCGGCGGCCACAATGGCCTGGGACAGATACTGAAAGCGATATTCCTCTTCATCCGCCAGGAATTCATCCTTTTTGAAGTTGGCGGGGTGAATTTGCTGCCAATCGTGAATGATATGCAAAATATCATCCAGGGCGGGGGCATAGGCAATACGGCCCAGCAGATAGAGCGCGGCCGCGCCCCGGATCATATTATATTTCCGGCTGGTGGCGGGCACAAAATCATCCTGCTTCCGCACGCATTCCAGCAAAATTTCCGCCCCGGCGTCCTCCCCGGCCAGGGCCAGCGCCATGGCGGCATGAATGCGAAGATGGTCGTTTTCATCGGCAAGGAAGGCGTAAAGGGGACTGCGATCCTGCCAGGCATGGGCGGCTTGCCAGATGGCCATGCCGGGGGAATCGCTGGCAAGGCCGGCCTTGATTTCTTCCGGGGAAAGGGGCATTTTTATCCGGGCTTGCCGGGCGGGCAGGCGGCTGTCCATAAAGCCTACGTGATTTTTTTCCGTCAGGCAGCCGGAAGCGCGCAGCTTCTTTTCCAGCTTTTCATAATCCACATCCCGCACATCCACCCGATCCCTGACGGCCAGGGCGGCCAGATAGCCCACTGCTTCCCCGCATTTTTGCACATCCCTTTCCATCCGCACGCAAGAGGCCAGATCATGATCCACGCTGATCAAGCGGCCTGCGGCCAGCAGCCCGTGAATGCCCCTGGGAATGACGCAGCCCATGGGCACGCCCAGGGAAAAATTCAGGCCCCAGAGACTGCAGGCGATCATCCAATCCTGCTGGGGACGATTTTCAAAGGCCATATCTTTGCCGTGGTTATCCGCATTGGAATAGGCGTAGAACAGAATTTTTTCCTTGGGGCTGACGCCGTTTACCACATCCTGCAGCCGCAGCCGCTCTTCGCCCTGAATCAGCATGCCTTCCCGCATGCCAATATAGGGGGTGATGCCCAGCAGGCGGCGGCCAATCCGATAATCATCCAGCAGATAGGTGGAAAATCTGGAGGCGCTGAGAATGGCCTGGCTGTATTGCTCGGGCACGATGGGGGATACATAGCCGCAGTCGGTATAGGAATGGCTGCCGGTCATGCTTTCCTCCACCAGATCAATGCGCACATTGCCAAAGGGCTGCACCTTCTGATCCAGCTCCCGGCCCAGGGTATATTCCGCCCCGGCGATCTGGCAAAGATAGCCCTCCGCCGTGGCGTCGATCACCACCGGAGCGCAGGCGCAATGCAATTGCGCGCCCTGAATATATTCCACGCCCAGCACGGTGTTCCCATCCATGATAACGCCGGTCAAATCGGCGCCGTAGGCGATTTCGCCGCCCAGGTCCCGGATTTTTTCTTCCAGCACCCGCTCTTTCAGCTCGCAATTATAGCCGTTGGGATAGCTGACGGTATAGCCCAGGGGTTCGCTGCCCTTGGCTTCGGCGTCAATTTGCTCATACAGGCCGCCCCGGCAGCCGAAATAATAATTTTCAATGCGCCCGGCGGTACCCATGCCGCCCAGGCAATTGAGCCGCTCCACCACCAGCACCCGGCATTCTTCCATCGAAAGCGCCAGCGCGGCAATGGCCCCGGCGGTGCCCCCGCCCACCACGATGGCATCGTATTCCCGGGCGTTTTGGGGAATTTCCGCGGCCAGACGCCGCTCGTCATTCATCAGGCGATAAATTCCGCGCATCAGCAAAACGCCTCCTTTTCATTCAGGCCCGCTTCCCAGGCCTGCACCGGATTGCCGAAGGAACAGCCGGGAATGAACAGCCCATGGGCCGTTTCCACCCGGATTTTTTGGCAGGAAATCCCATGGTTCTGGGGGATCAGCAGCAGCGTCAGGGGCAGATAATCCCCGGGCCGATCTTCAAACGCTTTCATCAGCAGGCTTCGGTTCCAGGGGGAGGGGGCGGAAAAATGCATCCGCAGGAAGGCTTCGCCGGGCAGAAAGCCCTTGCGGATTTCCACGCCGGGCCAGGAGGAATGGGGAATATGGGGAGCATAAAGATTGGCGGCCAGACAGCATTGGGCCTGGGGATCATGCCGACGGATCAGATCAAAATCCGAACTGCGGGTATCGATGATTTTCCGGCAGGTGAAATGCAGGATGCGGGCATTGCACACCGCTTCGATTTCATAGCCCGCTTCCTTTTTTTCGATGCGGATGATCTGGGTGCGGAAAAGAATATGCAGATGATATTCCAAGGCCAGGCGATTGAGCACCACCTGAACGGCAGGCAGATGAATTTCGCCCCGCCGGGCGCTCTCCTCGCTCATGATGCCCCGGTTGATCAATTCTTCATAAAAGGCCAGGGCCTTTCCCTCCGGCTTTTGAACGGCTGTGGTATACAAAGCCTCGGTAAATTCACCGCCGATGCTTTCATTTTGCTCCAGAATCAGGCAATCCTCATTTTTCTGTGCGGCGCAGCCCATGGCAAAACAGGAGCAGCCCAGAAAAATGTATTCATAATCCGTCCGCATGAAATACCTCCGTTGGGAATTAGTCCCTGGTATATTTTCCCGGGGTCTGCCCGGTATGTTTTTTGAATACCCGGTTGAAGGTCATGGCATTGGAAAAGCCCACGGCTTGGGCAATATCCTGGCATTGGCGCTTGCCGGAGAGCAATTCTTGCTTGGCAAGCTCCACCCGGCTGAAGCTGATATATTCATTGAGGCCCATGCCCGTTGCATTTTTAAAGAGGGTGGAAAGATAGGAAGGATTCAGATGGCATGCCTCGGCAATCATGGTATTATCCAATTCCGGATTGCGGATATTTTTCTGAATATAATCCTTGATTTTCTGCACTGCATACTGGGGCCGGTTTTCGCCGGCTTTGCTCTCCAGCTGGCAGAGCCATTCCGTCATCTGGGATAATACCTGACGGGTCTGCTCCATGCTGCTGCAGGCGCGCAGGCTGCCGATCATGGCTTCCAACTGGGCCGGCACTGCCCCCTCCTGGCCGATCAGGGGCTGCATCGCCTTGATATAGGTGGAGGCAATATCAAAAATCAGGCACATGGAAATGCTGCTGGCGGAGGAGGAAGCGGGCAAAATGCGATCCAGTATCTGATGGACGGCCGCCTGATCCTTTTTGCGGATGGCGGAAAGCAATTGCATTTCATCATTGGTATCATAATGATAGAAAAGCCCGGAATAATCCTGGGTAGGAATGATCAGGCTTTCTTCATCCACCAGCATACAATTGCGCAGGGCCTGCACCGCATAGCGATAGGCCTCCGGCAATTTATCAAAGCCCTCTGCCCGCTGGGAGAGGCAAATGCGCACGAAGGCATGCAATTGATCCAGCCGGAACTGGATATCGATGAGCTTTTCTTGCAAAAGGGTATATTGGCCGGGATGCCCAAGGCCCAGCAGAAATACGCTGTATTCCTCCGCATCCACGCTGCACATGAGCATTTCCTGCAATTGCTCTTCAATCAGGCCCCGGGCCGCATACAGGGGCAGGGCGTCGGGCAATTGATCGGTGCGCACCAGCGCCAGGGCATAGAAGGGGGCGTCCCAGTGCAGGCCGCATTTTTCCAATTGTGCTTTGATGGCGGCGGCATCCTCGCTGCTGCCGGCGCTGAGATAGCGCAAAAAGGCGGCCTTGCCGCTTTCCGCGCTGATGATCTGCACATGATCCAGCAATTCGTTATAGCGGCTGTGCACCTGGTCTATCCCCCGGCGGATGGTGGCGAAAATATCCTTGCCAGCATTTTCATCATTGCAGAAGGATAATTGCTCTAAAATGCCGCTGACGGACATGTAATTGCGCTTGACGATACCGCGGATCATCCAGAAGCAAAGCACCAGGCAGATGACATAGGCAACCAAGACGGATTGCACGGCCAGGCGGGTGCTGCGATACAGCTGGGTATCCGGGACGAGATAGACGTAGGTGAGATAATCCTGCTTCTGGACGAAAAGGGTATAATGATTGGCGCCGCTTAGAATGACGGAAGCGGACGTTTTTTCCAGGGCCGTTTCCATGGCAGGCAGAATTCTTTCCAGATCGGTCTGCGATTTGGAAAGGGAATTCTGGAAGATCAATTGCCTGTTGGAATCAAAGGCGAAAATCAGGCTGCCGGGCAATTGGCGGGTATTGGCCAGCACGGTATCGATGGCATTGGCGTGAATGAGCACCATCACATTCATCAGCAGCTGATTGGATAAGCTGTATTGGGAGGTGACCATCATCACCCGGCCGAAGGCGGCGTTGGGCATAGTATAAAGCTGGCGCTTATGAGGCGTGGTCAGCATTTCCTGCAGGGTTTCCTGGTCCAGGCCGCTGTTCTGGAAATAGGTGCTGACGGCCTTATCCAGGGAGCAATACAACTGATTGGAAAGCAGCAGCCGGCTCTGGGGAAGATAGAGGATCACTTCGTCAATGGTACCGGAATGGGCCTTGATATTGGGAAAGGAATTGGAGGTATAATCCCATAATTGATAGCGGATGGCGGCGGTGATTTCCTTTTCCCTGATTTGCTTGACGGCGCTTAATTCATCGCTGATGAGAAAATCATTGGTCAGATTCACGGCTTCCTGCAATTCTGCCTCTACCCGGGTGCTGATCATATCCAACAGTGAGCGCTGGGATTCCACGGTTTCATTTTTATACAGGGTCTGGGTATAGCTGAATACGATCAGCGTAATCAATACGGGCAGCAATGCCACCAAGGCGCTGGAAAGATACCATGAAAAGACGGTATTGGATTGTAGGCGGTATTGCGGACGCAAGCCGTTACTGAATTTCATGCATGTTTCCTTCCTGCAGTTGGTCAAGATGGAAAGGGGTGCCCCCTGGAAGAAAGGGACAGGCCTTGATTCAAATGGATGAAGCCATATAGCGCAGCATTGCCCGGGCAAAGCTGCGGCCCAGGGCCAGCAGGCTTTCCTGGGTTACGCGGTCCTCTTCCACTCCATAATAAGCGGTTTCCAGGCAAAATGCAAGCTGCACCCCGGGAAAGTGGGAAAAATAGCAGCCGAATGTGGGCTTGTTATCGCTGTTCCACAGGGTATCATAATCAAAATCATATTCCCCGGTATAGGAAAATGCGGCGGGATCCCGGGCGGCCTCCTCCCGGAAAAAGCGGGAAAATAATACCTGCTGATCCCGCATGCCGGGATTATTGCGGATCATGAATACATGATCGCAATAGGGCCCCGGGCCGGCGCTGGTAAGGGCACAATGATGGGGAGAATGAAAATCAAATGCCATTGCGGTATCCTGTTTCTTCGCTCGGGCCATGATTTCCCGGCAGGCGGCATAGATGGGCTGATCATGATAATCCCGGTTGTGATCATATGGCGCCCGGTTTTTCCCTTGATCCCCCTCCATCACGCCATCGTAATCCACAAAAGGAATGGCCAGCAGGGAATAATCCGGGGACAGCTTTCCGCCGATTTCTTCCAGAATTCCTTCCAGCACATAGGTGCCGGTAGATTCACAGCAATGATGGCGGGAGGCAAGAAGGATCTGCTTTTTCCCCGTTCCCAGCTGGATACAGGGCAAGGCCCGGCCTTTTTCCGTCTGGCAGAGAATATCCACATCCCAATGCTGCCTTTGGGCAAAGAAAAAGAATCGCTGGGGGCTGTAATACAGATCATGGCAGAAATAGGCCTCATTTTCCTCCGGGCCAAAGGTATAGGTGAAGGCATACATCCCATCCGCCTTTCCACCCCATTGCCATGTTTTCAGATCATGGCTGACGGCGGCACCGAAATAGCCCACCCGTTTTTTATCGCCGAAGTCGAAGCGGAGGGTTTTCCCCGCGGCGCCCCGCACCCGGAACGCCCAATAGAACCAATCCCCCTGGCAGCCCCGCAGATCATTTTCCACGAAGACTATATCGCCGGAAACGGTATATTTCCCCAGATTTCCGCCCTGGAAATCCTGATCAAGGATAATGGCCATATGCTTTTCTCCTTATCCCTTCAGGGCGCCCACCATGACGCCCTTGACGAAATAGCGCTGAATAAAGGGATAGATGAAGAGGATGGGCACGGTGGCCACCACAATGGTGGCATATTTCAGATTTTCGGCCAGCATTTCCTCTTCCGTTGTTACCCCGGCGCCATCCTGCAAAACCAGCATTTCCCGCAGGAAAAGCTGAAGCGGATATTTGGAGCGATCCTTCAGATAGATCATGGCGGCGAACCAACTATTCCAGTGGGATACGCCGTAGAAAAGGGCCATGACGGCGATGGTGGCGGTGCTCAGGGGCAGAATGACCCGGATGAGAACCACAAAATCGTTGGCGCCGTCAATATAGGCCGATTCCTCCAACTCCCGGGGAATGCCCTGGAAGGAGGTGCGCATCACGATCAGATTCCAGGAAGAAATGGCGCCGGGTAAAAGCAGGGCCAGATAGGAATTATAGATGTGATAGGTATTTTTGTAGAGCAGAAAGGTGGGAATCAGACCGCCGGAAAAATACATGGTGATCACTACCATCAGCATCAGAAAATTCTTGGGAATGAATTTCTGACGGGAAAGCAGGAAAGCGCCACAGGAGGTCATCACCAGATTGATGGCCGTGCCGCAGAGCACCAGGAAAATGGTATTGCAATAGCCGGTGTAGATATCCCCCCGCTTGAATACCACTTCATAGGCTTTCGTGGTGAAGCCATCCGGGGTCAGCAAAAGCCCCGTATGGGATTGCAAAAGCAGCGGATCGCTGAAGGAGCCGTTGATAACATGGATGATGGGATAGAGGCAGGCGGCTGCGATCAGAATGAGAAAAAGGCCGTTGATGATGCCGAAAGCCCGGTCGCCGCGGGTGATTTTCATCTCAATTCCCCCTTACCAAAGGCCGTAGCCGCTTAATTTATTGCTCAGGAAATTGGAGCAGGTAAGCAGCACCACATTGACGATGCTGGTGAAAATGCTGATGGCGGTGGTATAGCTGTATTCAAAACTGCCGCCCAGGCCGTAACGATATACATAGGTACTGATTACGTCCGCGGTCTTATAGGTATTTTCATTATAGAGCAGCATGATTTTTTCATAGCCCACAGACATGAGTCTGCCGCAATTGAGGATGAACATGGTAACGATGGTGGGTAATATGGCGGGAATGGAAACATGCCACATTTTCTGGAATCGGCCTGCGCCGTCGATGGTTGCCGCCTCGTATAATTCCGGACTGACCCCGGAAAGGGCGGCGATATAGATGATGGAGCTCCAGCCCATGCTCTGCCAGATGCCGGTACCGATGTAAATGCCACGGAAATACTGGGGATACACCAGCAGATTCCGGTTGGGTATGCCAAAGAGGGTGAGCACCTGGGTCATGATGCCGTCTTTGTCAAAGAAGATGCGGATGATGCCGCATACGACTACAGTGGAAATGAAATGGGGAAGATAGCTGAGGGTCTGAATGGTGCGGCGGAAGGAATTGGAGCGCACCTCATTCAGGGAAAGGGCCAATAGAATGGGCATGGGAAAGGAAAAAATCAGGGAAAGAAGGGAAATGGCCAGGGTATTGCCCACCAGGCGATCGAAATAATAGCTGTTGAGGAATTTTTCAAAATGATGGATCCCTACCCAATCGCTGCCGCCGATGCCCTTGACCACATTATAATCCTGGAAGGCGATTGCCACCCCATACATGGGCACATAATCAAACAGAATATAATACAGCACAAAGGGAATCATCAGGAGATAGAGGGTGGGGTGTGTGCGCATTTCTTTGCGGAGGCGCTGGAGGAAGGATCCGCCTTTTTTCACATTTGCATTGATCATGAATATTTCTCTCCTGTATAGAATAAAAAGGGGTGGCCGGGGAAGGGCGGGAGATAGAAAGGCTGCCGGCCGAACAAGCCTTGTTGCCCGGCCGGCAGCGGATGATTCCGGCGAATCAGCGGCTCAGATAGCGCTGATAGGCCGCGTTATAGATTTCCAGGGCTTCTTCCGCGCCCATATTCTTGCATTCTTCCACGAAGGTATCATAGAAGGTATCCACATCTTCCAGGCCCATAATCATGGCCACGATGGATTCCTTCATGAAGGTGTTCAGGCTGACGGTGATATCGGCCAGCGCATCGCTTTCATCCTCGGTGGGGGTCAGCTGGGGGAATTTGTAATTGGCGCAGTAATCGTTGTAGAGCTGCCAGGTCGCGGCGGTCTGGGCGGAAATGCCTTCCGCATCATCGGCAAAGCCGAAGGAAATTTCATGGAACTGTTCCACGATGAAGCCGGGGAAGGCCACATCGCAGCGGAGCATGCCGGCCATCTTCACGCGCCAGGAATGATCGGGGTCATTCATGATCACATCGCTGTAGACGGGCTTGCCATCCACCATATTATAGGTATAGCCTTCCACGCCGAAATTCTTGAGCAGATTGCCTTCTTCGCCGTAGAAATAGTCCATCATCCGGCATACCAGCTCGGGATTCTTGCAGGCAACGGTAATGGCGGCATTGGTGGTAGTGGAGAAATCCCAGCCGCGGCCGGTGAAAATGGGCTTTTCAACCAGCTCGGAATGGGGATACTGCACGCCCAGCAGATTCAGGGTTTTGCCCTGGGATTTGGCGGTGGTGCGGGCGGTATTCATGCAGGAAGCCATGTAGCCGAAGGTGAAGGCGGTGTTGCCCTCCACCAGGGAGGAAATGATCTGACCATTGGTCAGGGCCACGAAATCGGGGTTGAGCAGCCCATCCTGATACCACTGGGCATACTGCTTGATATAGGCCTTGTAATTTTCCTCGAAGGGGCCGAATTTCACTTCGCCGTCATCAATATACCAGCTGTAGCCCACGCCGAAGGCGCCGGCAGCGGTATCCTTGAGGATATTGCCGGAGGAAATATTGATGGGGGTTTCCACGCCCTGGGACTGGGCATAGCGGGCCAGCTTATCCACATCGGCGATGGTCAGGATTTCTTCCACGCCGGCGGCGGCCATCATATCGGTATTGGCGATATAGCCGGAAGTGGATTTATAGGGGCTGATATTGATGCAGGGGAAGCAATAGAGCACGCCGCTGTCGGTCAATACCTGCTTGCGGATATTGGGGTTTTCCTGCAGATAGGCATACAGATTGGGCATGATTTCGGGGGTGAAATAGGGGGTCAGATCGATGATGATTTCATCGCTGATGGCCTTTTCGGGGCCGCCGTTGTAAGAATTCCAGGCATATTCGATGACGTCGGGGAATTCACGGCCGGCGATCATCAGATTGAAGGTTTCGGCGGCAGCGCCGACGGCGGGATGATCAAAGGCGATATCCACGTTGAAGATTTCCTGCATTTTCTGCCAGGTCAGGTTTTCATCCAGGTTGGAAATGGTCTGGGCCATATTGGCGTTCATATCCGCCCAATAGGAGATCTTTTCGGGTTCCGCGGCTTCGGCAACGGCTGCGGGCAGCAGCGTCAGCGACAGAACCAGCGCGAGGATGAGGGCGACATACCGTTTCGTCATGGGGGAGTCCTCCTGTCTTTTCAATTTTCCAATTGCCGTATGCAATTGATGTTTTCTGTATTATCCCATGGCAAAAACAATTGTTCAATCGTCAATTTTTTGGATATTTGATGGATTTTTGGCTTTTCTGGCCTAAATTTCTAAAACGGACACATTTTCGGGCGGAATCCCGGCCGATATGGAATTGGAATCCCCCGGGTGGTTATGGCAAAGAAGGGCAGGATGCCGCCGTTTTTTTGATGGCCCGGGATATAAAAAAACCCCTCTTCCTTTCGGAAGAGGGGGAAATGCTATTCACATTTTGTACTTGCGAAATGAATTACAGTTCGGCGAAGTACTTGATGGTGCGGACCATCTGAGAGGTGTAGGAATTTTCGTTGTCGTACCAGGACACAACCTGCACCTGATAGGTATCGTCATCGATCTTGGCAACCATGGTCTGGGTGGCATCGAACAGGGAGCCGTAGGTCATGCCGATGATATCGGAGGAGACCAGCTGTTCTTCGGTGTAGCCATAGGAAGCGGAAGCGGCAGCCTTCATGGCGGCGTTGATGGATTCCTTGGTCACATCCTGACCCTTAACAACGGCAACCAGAATGGTGGTGGAGCCGGTGCAAACGGGAACGCGCTGAGCGGAACCGATGAGCTTCTTGTTCAGTTCGGGGATAACCAGACCGATGGCCTTGGCGGCGCCGGTGGAGTTGGGAACGATGTTCTGAGCGCCAGCGCGGGCACGACGCAGATCGCCCTTCCGATGGGGGCCGTCCAGGATCATCTGGTCGCCGGTGTAAGCATGCACGGTGGTCATGATACCGGTCTGGATGGGATAGGTATCATTCAGGGCCTTGGCCATGGGGGCCAGGCAGTTGGTGGTGCAGGAAGCGGCGGAGATGATCTTGTCTTCCTTGGTCAGGGTGTTTTCGTTAACAGAGAACACGATGGTGGGCAGATCGTTGCCGGCGGGAGCAGAGATAACAACCTTCTTGGCACCAGCGTTGATATGAGCCATGGACTTTTCCTTGGAGCAGTAGAAGCCGGTGCATTCCAGCACAACGTCTACATCCAGTTCGCCCCAGGGGCAGTTGTTGGCATCTTTTTCGGCGTAGATGCGGATTTCCTTGCCGTCAACGATGATGGAATTTTCAGTGGCTTCGACGGTGTGCTTGTTTTCGCCGATAGCGCCGCAGTAACCCTTCTGAGCGGTATCATACTTGAGCAGATGAGCCAGCATAGCGGGGTTGGTCAGGTCGTTGATAGCAACCACTTCGTAACCTTCGGCACCGAACATCTGACGGAAAGCAAGACGACCAATGCGGCCGAAACCATTGATAGCAACCTTCACCATGGGAAAAACCTCCTTGTATTTAGACAATTGAGAAGTAAGTTCAGGTGATAATTCACCAAAAACTATTATACCTAATTCCTTGCTGTTTGTCCAGCCCCTGTCCGGGACAAATTCTCCCCACCACAGCGCTTTTCGCCCGCCTGCCGCCCCGATTTTCTATGCACGGGCTGATTGGAAAAAAATCCGCTTCCGAAACGAAAAAATCTGCCCTCTTCCCGGAAGGAAAAGGGCAGAAACGGAAGAAGCATTCTGGGGGAAAAGCGCGGATTTACCGGCTTTCGGCCAGGAAGAAAATGGCCACGGTGCCCGGGCCGGAATGGGCGCCCACGATGGGGCTGATGGGCATATAGATAACATCCTTGGGATTAAAGCCCATTTCCTGCAGGCAGGAAACCACGTAGCGGGCGTCCTCTTCGCAATCGCCGTGGCTGAGGAAGATGGTCTGCCCTTCCCTGGGGGCGGCGAATTCAAAGGTTTTCTGGGCCAGGGTTTTCAGGGCGCGCTTGCGGCCCTGCACCTTTTCCCGGGGGATCAGTTTGCCTTCAAAATTCACGTGCATCACGGGCTTGATTTTCAGCATGCCGCCGAAATACGCCGCCGTGGCGCTGACGCGGCCGCCCCGGCGCAGGAAATCCAGATCATCCACGGTGAACCAGTGGATAATATTCTGGCGATGCTCCATCACCCACTGGGCGGTTTCGGCAAGGGAAGCGCCCTGGGCGCGCATTTCCAGCGCCAGATGCACCAGCAGGCCCTGGCCGGCGGAAGCGCACAGGGAATCCACCACGGTCACCTTGGCGTTGGGGTTTTCTTCCTGCAGCATGCTCTGGGCCAGGCAGGCGGCCTGATAGGTGCCGGAAAGGCCGGAGGAAAAGACGATGCACAGCACGCTTTCGCCCTGCTGGGTCAATTCCTTGAATACCTTGAGGTATTCGGCGGTATTAACCTGAGAGGTGGTGGCCATTTTGCCGCCCCGCAGGGATTCATAGAAGGGATGCCAGGTTTCCTTTTCTCCGCAGATGACGGGATGATCCTGGCCATCCATATGATAGGACATGGGCATTACATGAAATTTTTCGTGGCTTTCCACATAGGATTTGGTCAGATCACTGGCGGCGTCGGTTACAATCCAGAAAGACATAGGGAAAAACCTCCGTATATGATTAGTCGGGATAATGCAGGCAGGGATTTTCCAGGTGGGCCAGATATTTTTTCGCATAGTAATGGGCCATATTCAGGTTCTGTTCCTGATAATTGCCGCATTCTATCGCGGATGCGCCGGGGATATCCCCTTCATATTCCGCGATAAAAGCAAAGGCCCGGCGGATCAGGGGCAAAACGTCCTCAGACATCAATTGGCCGAACATCACCAGGTAAAATCCCGTGCGGCAGCCCATGGGGCCAAAGTAGATGATATCATCCTTCATTTCCGAATTGCGAAGGAAGGTGGCCCCCAGATGCTCCATGGTATGGATGGCGGGCATATCCATCACCGGCTCTTCATTGGGCCGGGTAATGCGCAGATCAAAGGTGGTTACGGGCTTTTCCTCCCCGCCGTCCCGCCGGGATACATACAGCCCGGGAACCAGCCGGGTATGATCCACCCGAAAGCTTTCAATGCGTTCCATGCATCAATTCCTCCATTCCGGGCGGCATGCGCCCATACAACCAGGCTCTATCATATCAAATTCATGTTGAAAAGTCAACGTTTCTCCCGGAAAAAGTGGCAATTGACGGGAAAAATCCTTTATGCTACAATGCCGTTGAAAACAGGAAGTATTGAATATGCGAGGGATCCGCCATGCAATATACCGCCTTTCCCTATTCGGATAAGCCCGTTTCCCGGCTGATTTTCGGGGCCGCCAATCATGATATGCAGGATAACAGGGATGTGGATGCCCTGCTGGACGCCATTTTTGCCGCCGGCATCAATGCCTTTGATACCGCCCGGGTCTATAAGGAAAGCGAAGTATGCCTGGGCCGCTGGATGGAAAAGCGGGGCAACCGGGAGAAGATGTTCATCATCACCAAGGGCTGCCATCATAACGCCTGGCGCAAAAGGGTGACGCCTTATGATATCAAAAGCGATCTGATGGATTCCCTGGCCCGGCTGCGGGTGGATTGCATTGATCTGTATCTTCTGCATCGGGATGATCCTGCCGTTCCGGTGGGGCCCATTGTGGAAACCCTGAATGAAATGGCGGCGGCGGGGAAAATCCGCTGCTTCGGGGGATCCAACTGGAGCCATCAGCGCTTGCAGGAGGCCAATGAATACGCCGCGGCCCATCAGATGCAGCCCTTCTCCGTTTCCAGTCCTTTTTATTCCCTGGTGGATCAATACGGCGATCCCTGGAAGGGCGGGGTGAAGCTGTCCGGCCCGGAAAATGCACAGGCACGGCAGTGGTATCGGGAAAATCAGATGCCCGTGCTTTGCTATTCCAGCATGGGGCATAGCTTCCTTTCCGGAAAATTCACCAGCGATATGCCCTTGAGCGTTTTCCCGCCGGAGCATCAAAGCGGGGAAAACCTGGAAAAGCTGCGCCGGGCGGAAAGCCTGGCCCGGGAAAAGGGAACAACCGTATCCCAGATCGCCCTAGCCTGGCTATTGCATCAGCCCATGAATCTTTTCCCGATTCTGGGCATCACCCGGGAAGCGCATCTGGAAAAGAATCTGGGCGCGCTGGAAATTTCCCTGACGGAGGAAGAATGCCGTTTTCTGAATCCGGAAGAATAAAGGAGGGGAAAATCATGGCCGCAAACCGGCGTGATTTTCCCTTTTTTGCTGAAAGGACTGTCATTTTTTTTCGCCGAAAAAGCAGCGGATAAAAATTTTTTAAAAAATATGAAAAAAACACTTGCTTTTTTTCTGAAAATGGTGTATTATATCATCGTTGCCCCAAGAGGCATGCTGATATAGCTCAGCAGGTAGAGCGCATCCTTGGTAAGGATGAGGTCCCCGGTCCGAATCCGGGTATCAGCTCCAGAAAAACCAGTCAGAAATGACTGGTTTTTTGTTATATTTGTACATGTTTGGGGCGTTTTGAGGTTCTTTGGCGTGCATCCGAAGGACCTCGTTTTTTGTTTTCGCCCCTTTTGCCACATATCAGTTCTCTTCTTAAATGTTACAGAATTGTTAAATATAGTCAAGGGAGGAATATAGTGGTTCAGAGTATCGTTTAGTAAATGTCGGGGGTTATGTACTTGCGAAATGCAGGATTAGCAAGCATTGCATTTTCGTTTACATACATCGCTCAAATCGACCAATGATAAGGAGGGAATCCCATGAAGAAGCTGTTTTGCATCGTTAGTATCCTGCTGGTGGTGACAATGCTGCCAGTTGTTGCTTTTGCTCAAACGCCAGAGGAATGGAACATATCTCAAGGAGTCAATAATCTGAAAATTGTGACTTTGGAAGTTGACGGCGGCTATCTGCAGCTCCATATTCCCATTGAATACCAACTCCAGGAATACGAGCTTTCAGATATTGAGGAATATCCTTTCAGCTATGTATTCATAGATGAAAGCGCAAACGCGCAATTCATTGTGTACAGTACACTAGATAGCGAAAAGGACCAAGGTATCAGGTTAAGGAAACTCTACGACAAGAGCAATAAGATCATTGTTTTTGAGGATATTGTGATTGGTGCACATACATACATTGTTCATGCCCAAGAACAAGCTTCTTTTAGTTATGGATTTCTTATTCGGGAAGGGAATGGATATAGCTATCATTTCCAGTATATTTTCCCGTACGATACCATTCAAAACGAAATACCAGAAGAAGCCATCTCTATTTTATCGACTTTGAGTATTCAAGAATCCTCAGAGAATACGGATTGAGATATCCGCAGAGAATCGACATTTCACGTTCTCGTGTGCTTGGATCGATTACCGCCAAGGTTGTCAGAAAAACCAGTCAGAAATGGCTGGTTTTTTGTTATCGGGTGAAGCGGGCGTTTTTCCTTTCATTAAAAAAGGTTCGCCCGGCATTTCGGGGCAAACCTTGCTGTTCCGTCTGCGGAAAGGATGGATGGCCATCCCATTTTGAAATCCCGTTTTCTCAGAGAAAATCCTTTCGCATCGGCGTGAAAATATCCAGCAGAACGCCTTTCTCCAGGCAGGTGGTTCCATGGGGAAGACCGGACGGGACAACGATGGAATCGCCCGGGCACAGAATTACGCTTTCATCCTCAATGCAGTAGCTGAACCGACCGGACAGCACATAACTGCATTGCGTATGAGGATGCGTATGCGCTGCGCCAACGGCGCCTGTTTCAAAAGCAACCTCCACCGACATCATTTCTTCATTATAGGACAGGACGCGCCGCTGCACGCCGCCGCCCAGATCCTTGAACGGAATTTCCCGGCTCAGAGCAACATAACCCTGCATTTTTATAACCTCCACAGATATTGTTAAAAAGCAAAGCCGTATAATCGGCATGCAATAATTATAGTATAAATCATGAAGCTTTGCAAATGCTCGCTTTGCTAAGGGAGGATCAGGCCGCGCCATCGTCAGACTGGGGGGGACTGCCGTGATATTTACTTTTTGATTCGTATTCGCTATAATTATATTCATTGATTTCATATGGAATTTTTCGGGTATTTTTGTTTTTAAAAAGGAGAGAAAATATGCAGGAGAAAATGTTTGAAGGATTGGAATATCTGGTTTCGTATCCGGAAGGATTTCAGGAGGAGAAGAAATATCCGCTGGTGATCATTTTGCATGGCGCCGGCACCCGCGGAAAGCCCATCGACGCCCTGCGGAATAATCCTGCTGTTGTGAATCTTTTGAAGCGGCAGGATGCAAGAGGCTATATTCTGCTTGCGCCTCATTGCAAAAGCGGGGATTGGAACGAATGGATGAATATCCTGATCCGTCTGGTAGAAACCTATCGTGAAATACCGTATATTGATGAAACCCGGGTTCATCTGACCGGAAACAGTATGGGCGGCTATGGAACCTGGGCGCTTGCAACGCTGCGTCCCGATTGGTTTGCTTCTGCCATGCCGGTTTGCGGCGGCGGGATTGCCGGATTTGCCAAGAATCTGGTGAATCTTCCCATTCGCGCCTTCCATGGGCTTTGCGATAAAACCGTGGATCCCATCGAGAGCCTGCAGATGGCAAAGGCGGTGAATCTGCACGGCGGCCACGCCGAATTGATCCTTTTCCCGGATCTTGCGCATAATTGCTGGGATACGGTTTTTTCCGACGAAAAAAACTACGATTGGCTGCTTTCCTTTACCACAAGGCCGGATAAAACCGAGGCGGAGGATCTTTCAGGCGCCTATTACGGCTAAGAAAAAAGCGAGGTGAAATTCACCTCGCTTTTATTATTCGATGTCGTCATCCTCTTCATGCATCATGGATTGGTGGGCCAGGAAATCATCCAGGGAATCGGGATTGATCCATTTTTGAAGGCGGGCAAGCAATTCTTCCTTTCGCTTGACGCCTGCCATGGCATAAATCTTGTTTAAGCGATATTTATAGGTGCTTTCAGCGATATAGAGGGAATCCAGAATCTGCGTCTTCCGGTATCCCTTCAGCAGCGTCAACAGGATATAGAGCCCGGTTTTATCCAGGGAATTGAGCAATGCTTCCACGCCCAGCACATCCTTGGCCACAGGATCATGATAAAAACCGGGATAATCAATCCCGGCCGTCAGCGGGGAAATGGGGGGCAGGGGGAAGGTATCGATGGATTCAAAATTGGTGGACGCCCCCAGTACCAGCCGGGCCTTTAAAACGGTATACTGGGAAGAAATGCCGGGGTTTTTGCGCAGGTAGATCACGTTATCCACGGCGATGGTTCCGGCCTGATAATAATCCAGGGTGATGGAAGAAAGAGAGGGGGAAACCAGCTTGGAAAGCAGGGTATTGCCATAGCTGATCACATACAGATCTTCCGGGATCCGCTTTTTTTGTATCAGCTGGGGATTTTTTACCAGCATCACCCCCGAAACATCGCTGGAGCAGAGCACGGCGTCATAGGGATCGCAGCGGTCAACAAAGGATTGAACGCATTTTTCCAGATCGCCGTCAAAGGGGAAAATATCGTTTTCATCAAATTGCATGCCGTATCGGCGGCAGGTTTGGGTCATGGCCTGGAATTTGGCGCTGTCATTGATGGAGCGCGGATTATGGGCCACATAGGCAATCCGCCGGCGATTGGTTTCCCGGAAATAATGAACGGCGTATTCGGACATATTGCCCTGATTGAGGGTAATCACGCTCACATTTTCGCCCACGCTTTGAAAATGCGTGCTCAGCAGCACGCAGCGCAAATTCCGCGATAATAAATGATTGACCAGCCGATCCTGCCAGGGCCGCGTGGCGCCGATGACAATCACCGGGGCGCAGGCGGGGGGAATTTTATCCAGTTCCTCGCTGGTGATGGAAATAACCTGCTGACGGCGATAGGCGGCGCGCCGGTTGATGGCGTCCATCATCATGGTATACCAATAGGTTTTTTCATGCAGCGGTTCGCCGATTACATAAATGCTTTTTGTCATATTGATCCTTTCTGGCCTTGCGCCGAAAAAGCGCCGGGCGTTCTTTATCATTCGACAAAAATTGAATACTTCCTGCTTTCCCTAAAACGGCGTTTGCCCTTCAAGCCGCTTCCCACGGAAAAATCAGAGGCGGCAGTTTGAATTTTTGTTCTTTTTCTCATTGAAAGGCATAGAGGCGAAAATACTTGCAAAAAAAGAAAAAATCCGTTTGATGATTCTGCCCGGTTCCCTAAGAATCGTAGAATCGTTCTGCTATTTCAGATAATAAGTTCTGTTACGATCCCTATCCGCTATGCTATAATAACGATACAAGAAGTTGACTTCTACAACGGAATCCGTGAAAAAATCGAAAAGCGCAAGCTGTTCGATCCATTGCCTGTTAACGCAATTGAAAAGTGAATAGAACGAATCAACAAAGAAAATTTGAAAGGAGACCCGACCTCATGAAGAAGCTTTTTTCTGTTCTCCTGGCCGCATGCCTGCTCCTGTCCGTATGCGCAGGCGCCCTGGCGGAAGACAAGAAAGTCATCGATCACACGGCTTACTCTCAGTTTCCCCTCGTTGAAGAAGGCGAAAAACTGACCATCACCGTTGCCCATATCCGCGACGCTGCTTACGGCATGGACGTGGAAGATATGTGGTTCTGGACCTGGGCCGAAAAGGTTACCGGTATCGATTTCGAAGTGCAGCAGATCCTGAGCAGCTCCAAGGGCGATCTGCTGCCCCTGATGTTTGCGGGCGGCGATGTGCCCGATCTGCTGCTGGGCCTGGGCCTGACCACCGCTGAAATCAGCCGCTATGGCGTTGCGGAAGGCCAGCTGAAGGACCTGACCGAATGGATTACTCCCGAACGTATGCCCTATCTGAGCCGCTGGTTCGAAGCTTATCCCGAAGCCAAGGCGCTGTGCATCACCTCGGATGGCGCACACTATCCCCTGCCCGGTCTCCAGAATATTAAGTTCAATCACGGTATCGCCGGCCGTGCTGCTCAGCTGAACTACGCCTGGATGGAAGCCAATGATGTGGATGCCCCCAAGACCCTGGATGATCTTGTCAATGTCCTCTATGCTTACAAGGCTGCCAATCCCGATCATACCCCCATTGCGGCCCATGCCACCAAGGAAGCGGCCAACGGCACCGGCGGCTCCCTGATGACCATTTTCCTCAATGCCTATGGCTTCCTGGGCGATCATAACGAATATGGCCACAACGTATCCATCAAGGATGGCAAGGCCGTTCTGGCTGCCGGCCATCAGGATTTTAAGGCCTATCTGGAACTGATGAACAAATTCTACAACGATGGCATCCTGATGAAGGATTACTTCACCGCCGATGATCTGGCCGTGCAGACCCTGATCCAGGAAAACAAATCTGTTATGGCCGGTGGTGTTTACGCCACCATCCCCGAAGTGGAACGCTTCCAGCAGTGGAAGGCCACCTCTCCCGTGACCAGCGAATACTGCGCCGAACCCATGTGGGTTGCATCTACTCCCTTCAAGGTAGGCACCGCGCTGGTAGGCGCCAAGATCACCGATGAAGAACTGGATGCTCTTCTCCGCTTCCTGGATTTCTTCTATACTGATTTGGGCTTCTGCTATGTTTGGGATGGCCCTCTGGCCGGCAGTGCAGATACCCTGGGCATGGTGCAGGGCTGGAAATTCAACTACGAAACCATGACCAGAGAATTCCTGGATGTCCTGGATGGAAAATATGCCTCTGGCACTGAATATGTTAAGGCCATCATCGGCTCTAATTGCAATGGCTTCGGCAATCGTTCCCATTCCATTGATTATCCCGATGTGGTCACTTACGGCAACGAACTGTTCCAGTTGCTGGAAGGCAAAGATATTTCTGAAATCATTCCTGCGGGCTGGTCTGCCGAGCATGGCGACGGTTGGGATCGCATTCACATTAAAGCCAATGTGGGCGCGCATGCTATCCCCGGTTTCCCGGCCATCACCTATTACACCGAAGAGCAGCAGACCGAGATTGATGAAATCCGTATGATCATGGAAGCCCACATTGAAACCAATGTGGCCAAGTTCATCACCGGCGCTCGCGACCTGGCTGAATTCGATCAGTTCGTCAAGGAACTGGAAGGCCTGGGCCTGCGCGATCTGGAAGAAATCTATCAGGAAGCCTATGAAACTTATCTGGCTGCCAAATAATTGCTGAAAGAAAAAATTTCAAAAAATCCTGAAAACAAGGGCGTGAGGGAAATCCTTCGCGCCCTTGTTTATGCCCGGAGCGGGGAAAACAAATCCCGGAAAATACTCTTTACAACCATGAAATTTATGATACAATGAAGTCAGGCATAATCGCATAAGAAAAAGGAGAAAAAGCAATGAGCGAGCAGAAGAATTTCTATTGGGCCGCCCTTTTGCATCTGGGCTGCAATATGTGGAATGAGCATGGCAATACCCGGGGGCGGGAGCATCGATCCAATTCCAATGCCTTTGCGGAATTGCATTTTCACCGGGAGCTTTGGGATCGGCATATCCGGGAATTAAAGGATGCGGGCTGCAATATGCTCATTATTGACGTGGGCGAGGCCATGGTGTATGAATCCCATCCCGAACTGGCGGTGAAGGGCTCCTGGAGTCATGAGCAGATGCGAAACGAAGTGGACAGGCTGCAGAAAATGGGCTTTGAAGTGGTGCCCAAGCTGAATTTTTCCGCCTGCCATGATATCTGGCTCAAGGAATATTCCTGGATGCTGTCCACCTCCATTTATTATCAGGTGTGCAAGGATGTAATTGATGAGGTATGCCAGGTATTCAAGTCGAAATATTTCCATCTGGGCATGGATGAGGAAACGGCGGATCATCAGCGGAATTTCGATCATATTACCATCCGTCAGCATGATCTGTGGTGGAAGGATTTCTATTATCTGATGGATTGCGTGGAAAAGCATGGGGCCCGGCCCTGGATCTGGTCCGATTACATCTGGAATCATCCCCTGGAATTTTTGAAAAAAATGCCCCGGGAGGTGCTCCAGAGCAACTGGTATTATTCCGGCGCTTTTGAGAATCTTTCGGAAAGCCAGCAGATTTATGTAAACAGCTTTGATATTCTGGATAAGCATGGCTATGATCAAATCCCCACCGGCAGCGTCTGGGCGGATTTTTCCAATTTTGAAAAGCTGGCCAAATACAGCGCGGCGCATATCGCCCCCGAGCGCCTGCTGGGCATGATGCAAACCTCCTGGGAGCGGATCACCCATCCCTATATGCCCCTGCATTCCGCCGCCGCCACCACCCTGGCCGCCGCGAAAAAATGGATGGAAAGCCAAAGCGAATAAACGAATCAATGGAAAAGGCCTGCCGATATTGCCGGCAGGCCTTTTTTGAAGGGAATGGGCAGCACCGGGATGCTCAGATACGAGGGGGACGCCCGGGGGTGGAGATTCTGCAGGCGCTTGTATTTCATCAGAAATCGTGCTATACTTTTTCCCTATTTATATAGGAAAGGATATGAATGGATTGAAACGCCTTTTTTGCCTGCTCATATTTCTGGTTTCTTTGCTCTTCGGCAGTGTTTCGGCGGAGGAAGGCGCCTGCGCCCATAGCTGGCAGGAAAGCGTAATACAGGCGCCCACCTGCACAAATGAGGGCGTCGGAAGCAGAAAATGCAGCCTTTGCGGGGCGGAAAGCACCTATTCCATTCTGCGCGTGGATCATTCCTATCCCAGCGCCTGGACGGTAAGAACCCCTGCCAGCTGCACCAGCGATGGGGAGCAGGTGCGGATATGCATCCTTTGCAACAGCGATGAAATGTGCCGGGCCATCCCTGCCACGGGTCATGCCTGGCAGAGCAGCACCCGGGAAGCCACCTGCACCCAGGCCGGCGCAAAAACGCGCACCTGCAGCAAATGCCAGACCACGGAAACGGAAGCCATTCCCGCCAGAGGGCATTCGGAAACGGCGGATCCGGGCCGGGCGGCGGGCTGCACCACGGGCGGGCTTTCGGAGGGGAGGCATTGCACCGTCTGCGGCGCGGTGACCCTGGCCCAGCAGAGCATCCCGGCCAGGGGCCATCAAATGATTTCCCAAAGCGGCACGGCCCCTACCTGCACATCCCCCGGCAGAACGGGCGGCGAATCCTGCGCCCAATGCGGCTATTCAACCGGCGGGGAGGAAATCCCGGCGACCGGCCACAGGGAAATCGGGGAGGGCAACGCCAAACCCGCCACCTGCACCGAAAGCGGCCTGACGGAAAGCAAGCGCTGCCAGATCTGCGGCGTGATGACCACGGGCCGGATGAAAATTGCACCCAAGGGCCATAAAGCCGTAAAGGATCCGGGCAAGGCCCCGACGGCCACCGAAAATGGCTGCACCGATGGCGCGCATTGTTCCGTCTGCGGCCTGGTGCTTGAGGCGCAGGAGATGATTCCGGCGCTGGGCCGCCCGTCCAGGAGCATGGGCCGCCTGGATCAGCTGCCGGGAAAAATCGTGCAGCATGAAAATCCGGCAAACGAGGGAAATGTGCTTCGCATCATCCCGGAGGACGGCCGGATATTTACGGTGTATTATCAAGCCGATCTGCAGTATGAAGCGATCTGCGTGACCATCCTTTTTGAGGCGGCGCCGGATCCTCTGGCGGCCTTTCTGACCGGAGAAAATCCCCTGGCGGCGCTGGCGGCGGATCAGGATTACGGACGCTTTATCCGGGAAGCCCGGAGGCTTTTTTCCCTGGCGGATGAAGGCCTGGATGCAGAAAAAGCGGATCAAATGCTGCTGGAGGGCATGAAAAATCCCCTGGCAGGGGACGAAAAGCAATGGATGCTTCCCTTTGCCCAGGGGGAATTGACGGGCGCAGCTTCCGTTTTCTCCTGGCCGGGGTATGAATATTGCCTTATCGTGGAGGAGGCGGGCATTTCCCTGATGATCCGCGGAATAGAAGAATAAAGAAAAAAGGGCGGCGCGTCTTTGGGCGCGGGTCCTTTTTTGATGGAAAAAATGAAAGAAAAAATCAAATCAGAATTCCTTCGCAATGATCCATTTCATGCTGAATAATCTGGGCGGTCCAGCCTGTGAAGGTGCGGGATTTGGGCTGCAGCTTTTCATTTTCATAGGCTACTTTGATCTTTTCATAGCGGATGGCCTTTCGTTTGCCGGCCAGGGAGAGGCAGCCCTCTTCCGCTTCATATTCCCCGGATTTTGCCATGATGCGGGGATTGACCAGGATCAGGGGCGTTCCGCGATCATCCACGATGATGATGCGGATCTGCTTTCCGATCATATTGGCCGCCATGCCCACGCAGCCCTCCCGATGGGCAAAAAGAGTATCCTTCAAATCCTGAATTACGGGCAGATCCTCCGCCGTGGCCGGGCGGGATTTTTGCGCCAGAAAAATGGGATCCTGCATAATGGGCCTGATCATAAAAAATTCTCCTTTTTCTGATATTGGGGATCATTTGCCTTTTGGGCATGCCCCTGCTGATATTTTTTCCGGTATTCTGAGGGGCTTTTGCCGTATTGGGCGAAAAAAATCCGGTTGAAGGTGCGCTGGGTTTCAAAGCCGCATTCGTAGGCGATATCGGTAATGCTGCGGGTGGAATTGCGCAGGAGCAGGCAGGCCTTATCCGCCCGGAGGGTATTGACGTAGGTGCGGAAATTCATGCCGATGCGCTGGGAAAAGGTATGGGATAAATAGGATTTGCTCACCCCCAGAGCCCGGGAAAGATCGCTGAGGGATACGGGCTCTGCGTAGTGGATGGAAAGATATTTCATGATTTCGTATACCACATCCGCCATTTCCGGATCCCGGTCGGTAAGGGGCAGCAGGGGCAGCGCCCGGGATAAAATCACCTGAATATATCCCCGCAGCACCCGTTCATCCCCCTTTTCCCGGTATTCCTTCCGGATCTGCTCCATGCAGAAGGGAATATCCTCGGAAAGATCAGCCTTTCGCAAAACGGGATCCCGGGGATGGGAGCGGGAAAGCAGGGCGGGAAAATCCGGGGAAATTTCGGGCGGGAAAATCATCATCAGCGCTTTGGCGTCTTTTCTTTCCAGATAGCCATGGGGCACCCCGGGAAAACAGATGCATAAATCCCCCTGGGAAAGACGCCGGGGCGCGCCATCGGCCAGCAGGGTCATTTCCCCCTGGAATACATACACCATTTCCTCATCGGGATGCAAATGCTCGGGAAAGACGCCCAGGGGCCCGCCGCTGATTTGCAGCCGATCCCGGTTGACCCGATTTTCCAGATAAGGCCGCATGCCATCTCTCCCTTCTTTTTGTGCATTTTTTGTCCAGAATATGCGCTATTTCTTGCAATCATTATAGCGCATTTGATGCTATAATACAAGCAAGAGAAAATCGATAAGGGAGGAATGCCAATGAAAAAAGCCTGGATTTTTCAGGGCGGCTGGAATGGCCATGAGCCGGAAAAAACCTCCGTCCGCTTTGCCGGCATGCTGGAAAAGCACGGCTTTGAAACCACCATCTTTGATACCCTGGATCCCCTGGCCAATCTGAATGATCTGATGGAACTGGATCTGATGGTCTTTTGCTGGACCATGGGGGAAATCAATCGGGAATACACGAAAAATGTGGCCCGGGCCGTGGGCGCAGGCGTGGGCCTGGCCGGCTGCCACGGAGGCATGTGCGATTCCTTCCGCAATGATACGGAATGGCAATTCATCACCGGCGGGCAATGGGTATCCCATCCCGGCGGGGACGGCATTGAATATACCGTGAATATCTGCCATGGTTCCAGCCCCATCACCGAGGGCCTATCCGATTTCCCGGTCTGCAGCGAGCACTATTATCTGCATGTGGATCCCGCCATCGAGGTGCTGGCCACCACCCGCTTCCCCATTGTTTCCTATTATCACATTTCCAATAAGCCGGTGGATATGCCGGTGGCCTGGACGAAAATGTGGGGCAATGGCCGGGTATTTTATAATTCCCTGGGCCATCATGACGACGTATTTGAAAAATCCCCCAATGCGGCCATTCTCATGGAGCGGGGCATGATCTGGGCGGCGGAAGGCAAGCAAATCGCTTTGGAGCAGAATTTGACCACCGAGCGCTTTGAAAACAAAGCGAAAATGTATTAAAAAAGGAGATTCAGCCATGAAAAGAATCAAGACGGTCATGATCGGCGTTGGTAATATCAGCGGCATCTATCTCAAAAATATCACCCAGACCTTCAAGGAACTGGAACTCATCGGCGTTTGCGATCTGATCCGGGAGCGCGCTGAAAAGGCCCAGCAGGAATACGGCATTCCCACCGTCTATGAAACCATGCATGACGCCTTTAAGGATCCCCAGGTGGAATTGGTGCTCAATCTCACCCAGCCCTACGAGCATTTTGAAGTCAGCAAGGCCGCCCTGGAAGCGGGCAAGCATGTATACAGCGAAAAGCCCCTGGGCGCCGATCTGGAAGAGGGCAAAAAGCTGCTGGCCCTGGCCAAGGAAAAGGGCTTGCATCTGGGCGGCGCGCCGGATACCTTCCTGGGCGCGGCCATCCAGACCTGCCGCCGCCTGATTGACGACGGCTTCATCGGCACCCCCATCGGCAGCGCGGCCTATATGATCACCCATGGCCCCGAAAGCTGGCATCCCGATCCCGAATTTTTTTATAAGCGGGGCGGCGGGCCCATGTTCGATATGGGGCCCTATTACCTCACCGCCATGATCAATCTGATGGGCGGGGTGAAGCGGGTATTCAGCGCCAGCAGAATTTCCTTCCCCCAGCGCACCATTACCAGCCAGCCCCAGGCCGGCAAAGTGGTGGATGTGGATGTGAATACCTATGTGGCCGGCACCGTGCAATATGAATCCGGGGCCATTGGCACCATCTTTACCACCTTCGATCTGCATTTCCCTGAAAAAAAGAAGCGCTTCATTGAAATCTACGGCAGCGAAGGCACCCTCTTCGTGCCCGATCCCAATTGCTTTTCCGGCGCCGTCGAGCTCTATCGCCCGGAGGACGGGGTATGCAAGGAAATCCCCCTGATGTATGCGTATCCCGAAAATTCCCGGGGCCTGGGCCTGGCGGATATGGCCAAGGCGATTGCCACCGGCCGGGAAGCCCGCTGCGATGTGCAGCAGACCTACCATGTGCTGGAAATGATGGCTGGCTTTGCAACCAGCGCAAAGACGGGGCAGTGGACGGAAATCGAATCCCGATATCATCGCGCCCCTGCCATGGTGCGCCCCACCCTCAAGGGCATTCTGGATTAAGCTCTGCCAGGAAGCATCATGCATGGAGCCCGCCTGATCAGGCGGGCTTTTTGCGTGCGGCAGGGATCAAAAAGAAAAACTGGAAAAATTTTTCGCCGGCCGAAGTTTTTGGATTCTTCTGCTCGTCTTTTATGGTGAAGGAGGTGATCGGAGATGGAGCATGCTGCGGTACCCGGCATGACCCCGGAGGAAAAACTGAGCCAATGGATTCGCGTTTATTCCGATGATATCCTGCGGATATGCTTTCTGTATCTATCCGATCGGATGCAGGCGGAGGATGCGCTCCAGGATACCTGGATCAAAGCATGGCGGCATATGGGGGAATATGAACGCAAAAATATTCTGAATGATAAAGCGTGGCTGATGCGCATTGCCATCAATACCTGTCGGGATTATCGGCGCACGGCCTGGTTCCGGCATATTGATAAACGCAGAGCGCTGGAGGAATTGCCCCCGCGCCTGAACCAGACGGCGGAGGATGATCGCAGCCTTTCGCTGGCGGTGATGGAATTGCCGGACAGATACAAGCAGGTGGTTTTACTCTATTATTTCCAGGGCATGACCCAGAGAGAAACCGCGGAGGCGCTGGGGCTCTCCCCGGCGGCCGTTTTGCGGCGCTTGCGATCTGCGGAGGCCCTGCTGAAGGAAGCCCTGACCGGAGGTGAAGAAGCATGAAGGATGAACAGATGAAAGCTCTCTTTCGGGAAAAAATTCAAGGGGAATTATCCGGCCTTTCCACTTCTTCCCTGCAGCAGAATCGCTTCTATCAAAATGCAGTAGGAGGATACAAGGTGAAAAAGAAATTGACCGTGGGGCTGGTGCTGGCATTGGCCCTGATGCTGCTCACGCTGACGGCGGTAGCAGTGGAATTTTTGACCGGCATGCAGCTGGTGGAGCAATTGGCCGTGCCGCTGGCGCAAAAGAACGAACAGAAGAATTATACCCATGAGGAAATGACGGAATTGCTGCGCGCCCTGAATGAAAACGGCATCGCACTGGATGAAAGCTCCACCCTGATGCAGGCCTTCCAATCGGGCCGCGGCTATTGGGAAAGGGATACCATCCGGGAAATCTGCCGGGCGGCCTTTGGCGGCACGGAAAATACCTGGACCCTGGAGCAAAAGCATTGGTACGGCGAAATGCTGGTGGCCATCGGCGATTGGGAAATCAATCTCTGGCTGATTCCGGAAGAAGGCGATATGACCAAGGAAGAAGCCCGAAATCATGCCGCCAAAGCGCTGAAGAAAAAATTCGGCGCGGCATTGCCGGTGGAAAGCAATGAAAATTGGGTGATCCATGATGTATTCAATCTGGTGTGGGATCAGGAAACCAATGCATATCCGCCCGAAAAGGCAGAATGGTATATATCCTATATCAACAGAACCACCGATCGGGAGGATTTTTCCGTTACCTTTACCCGCCAGGGAGAGCTTCTTGACGTATGGAAAAATCCGTCTGCTGCCGAGGCGATCCCCGCCGGAAATGCCGCTCCTGCGCCCCTCTATCCCCAAGAAAGCGAGGCCATTGCCCAATACGGGAATGTCATGTATTATTGGCCGCCGGAAATCCAGGTGCAGGTCTATGGGTATCCCCATGCCATTCCTGCCCGGGAGGATTATGAGCATGCATTGGAAATTGCAAAAAAGGCCATCCTGGATCAGTATGGCCCGGACGCCCTGGAAGCGCTGGGGGAATATCAGGTGGGGCTGCTCCATACGGCGGTACAAAATGAAACCAATGGCGCTGCCGTGCTGGGATGGGATTTTATACTGACCACGGATCCGGAATTTCTTTCGGATGGGTATCGGGTACAATTCCAGCAGGCGCCGGATGATAAGACCGGGGCGGAAACGATCATCAATCTGAGCGTTGAAAATGCGAATCTGGGCAATGGATGATTCGGAAGGAAGGCGGATTGCCGCCTTCTCTTCTTTTCTTGACAAGCGGCAGGGCATCCTCTATAATAAATGCATTATTTTTGTGAAAGGAAAGCCGACTGCATGAAGCCCATTCCCGCGTCCATGCGCGCCTATATGGAGCGCATCCTGGCCAAGACCGAAAATGAAGATTTGAAAAAGCTTTTTAACAATGCCTTTGTCAATACCTGGGCCACCACCATTCAGGAAACGGAAGACGACGCCTTTGTGATCACCGGGGATATCCCCGCCATGTGGCTGCGGGACAGCAGCGCCCAGGTGAAAAATTATCTGGCGCTTATGCCCGGGGATCCCGAAATCCAGGGAACCATCCGCAAGGTCATCGCCCGGCAGATGCATTCCATCCTGATGGATCCCTATGCCAATGCCTTTAATTTTGAGGCCAACGGCCAGGGCCATACCAACGATCTGACCGAAATGAGCCCCTGGGTATGGGAGCGCAAATACGAAGTGGATTCCCTGTGTTATCCCGTGCATCTTTGCTATGAATACTGGAAAATCAGCGGAGCGGATGATATCTTTACCCAGGAATGCCATGACGCCTTTGCGCTGATTATCAAAACCTGGAAAACCGAGCAGCATCACGAATCCTCCCCCTATCTTTTCTCCCGGCTCAAATACCGCCGGGATTGCGATACCCTGCATAACCGGGGCAAGGGCAATCCCGTTTCCTATACCGGGATGACCTGGTCGGGCTTCCGCCCCAGCGATGACGCCTGCACCTATGGCTATCTGGTGCCTTCCAATATGTTCGCGGTGGTAATTCTGCGGGAAATGGCGGAAATGGCCCGGCATGCCTGGCAGGATGAAGCCCTTTCCGCCGACGCCATGCTGCTGGCGGCGGTGATTGACGGGGGCATCCGGGATCACGCCATCATCAATACCAAGGATTTCGGGCTGGTGTATGCCTATGAAGTGGATGGCAGGGGCAATTTCGTGCTGATGGATGACGCCAATGTGCCCTCCCTGCTTTCCGCGCCCTATCTGGGCTATTGCAAAAAGGATGATCCCATCTATCAGAATACCCGGAGGCTGCTGCTGAGCAAAACCAACCCCTTCTATTTCGAAGGGAAAAAGGCGAAGGGCATCGGCAGTCCCCATACCCCCAAGGATCATGTATGGCATATCGCCCTGGCCATGCAGGGGCTTACCAGCCAGGATCGGGAAGAAAAGAAAATGCTGCTGGATATGATCATGAGCACCCATGCGGATCTGTGGTATATGCATGAGGGCTTCCATGTGGATGATCCCGGCGATTTTTCCCGGCCCTGGTTCGCCTGGGCCAATACCCTCTGCAGCGAATTCTTTATCGATTGCATCAACGAGGGCATCGTTTAAAAATGGAATCCGGTTCGGCAGGCCTGAAAATATCGGGCCTGCCGTTTTTATTGTCGTTTTTATTGTTTTCCGGCGAAATATCCTGTTTTCCCCCTTCCGATGTCCTGTTTTTTCCCCCTTGTGGCGCCTCTTTTTCCGTAGTATAATGGGAGTGATCCTGAAGAATCGTTTCAAAAAAACAAATATTGGAGGGAGCTTACCATGAAAGCAATGGCCATTGGGATTCACACCGACGATACAGACGCCAGCGTAGGCGGCACCTGTACGCTATTGGCCCAGCGGGGCTGGGATGTAACCTTTGTGCAGCTGCGCCCCAATATTTTCGATCCCGATCCGGAAGCCAATAATGCCCGCAGCATCGCGGCCTCCCAAATCCTGGGCGCAAAAAAAATCATTCTGGATGATCCCCGGCGCATTTCCTTCCGTAATAATGATGAAACCATCCTGGCTTTGCGGGATGTGATCTGCGATGAAAAGCCGGATGTGATGTTTGTGATGCATCCAAAGGATAATCATATCGCCCATGTGGAATGTGCCAAGGCCACCCGCAATGCCATTGTGGCTGCCTCCGTCAAGGGCGTATCCCCCAATGAAATTTATTCCTATGAAACCGGCCCCCTGCAATCCGCATGCTATTTCGTGCCCGACGTTTATATCTGCATCAACGGCATGGAAGATAAGCTGGAAAAATGTCTGCGTACCTTCTTCAGCAATAAACCCGAAGCCGGCGAGCATTTATGGGTGGAAACGGAGCTCCGCTATGCCCTGCGCGGCCATGAAGGCTGCCGCAGCAAGGATGAATTAAGCTCGCTTTACGGGGAATATGATCCCCAGACCCTGCCGAAAAAGCCCTACTGCGAAGGCCTGATGATGATCAAATTGCCCCATGGCAACAATGATTTCCTGCTCCGCGAGGCGCTGAAGGATCGCTTCTCCTGGGGCGGAACCAGTATGTATTTCACCGTAGGGGCAAGAGTGGGCTGGAATGATTGACGGTTTCCTTATCCAATAACCAAAACGGCAGACCCGGATTCTATCGGGCCTGCCGTTTGTTGATTGAAAATTTGTCTGGACAAAATCAGAAAGCGGAATGATAGGCGGGGGCGTGATCCGGATGGGAAACGATGATGGGCGTTTCGCTGGTAAAGCGCACGGCAAAGGGCTGATTTTCCGGAACGCCCTTTACCTTGAGGGAGGCGGCATTGAAGCTCATCGCGTCCCCATCCACCTCTTCGCCGACGATATTCAGCGTCTTGAAGCAGCTGCCGCCGATTTCCGTTTGAATATAACGCACTGCCCTGGCCTTTTGCTCAAAATACAGATCGATCTGCACATGGGCGGGGGGAATAACGGTATTGAGCAGGGTGAAAACAAAATCCTCCGGCCGGGCGGTGGAAAGCCCGGTGAATACCCAGGTATTGGCGCCTGCTGTATTCTGGCCCTTTGCCAGCATGCGGCGGGTGATTTCTTTGGCATTGGGGGCGGGGGTATACGGCAGGGTCAGGGTACGGGATTGGGAGCCGGTAATAAATTCCGCCACTTCATCCCATTCCATGAGGAAACGGGCGCCTGCGCGATAGGCGCAGAAGAAGGAAAAGGCAGTGAAATCAGAGGCGGGCAGCAGGCATACCCGGGGCCGGATCAGCCGATAGCCCGCCAGTTCCCCTTCTGCGGTGCCGCTCTGGAAGCCATGATGGGGAATTTGCAGAATATCCGATTTCAGGTATTCCCCATATCGCTGGGCCAGGCGGGCATAGCTAAAGCCGGCGTCGGTGGTCCAGAGGATGGTCTGGCCCCCCAGCTGCATTTTGATGACCAGAGAAATGGCGTTGATATCATGGGAGAGATGGATGGTATCATCCATGGAAGAGAGAATTTCCATTTCCGCATCGCCGATGGTAAAGCGCTGCCCGGTGTGGGGCGTGAAAATGGGGGCGCCTGTTTTTTCGATCCATTCCAGCATCCGGGGAATCCAGATAAAAGAGGCCAGATTGCCTATGGGCGAGGGAGCGTTTTCCAGCACAGGATAATGGGCAAAATCGTCATGATCCGGGAAATTGAAAAGGAAGCGCTCAATATCTACGCACGGGGCATATTTTTCCATAAAGCTGATAAAGCAATGGAAATGATCGGAATGGGGATGGGAAAAAATCCAGGCGGCAATGCGGGGCCGATCCTGCGTGCAGCCAGCCTTCAGGCATTCATAAAGCCGGTCGGCGTCCTGCGCCAGATTCCGCCCGCCGTCCAGGAGAATGAATCGCCCGTCGGAAAGGCGGATGGCATAGCTCATGCCGAAATCCTCCAACGTCAGCTGGGTGATCTGCGGGGAAACGATAGGATCGCCCAGCTGATCTGCAAAGGAAAAATGGGCGCAGGATTGCTCTTCCACAATGCGCATTTCCTTCGTGCCGCCGAAATAATTGAGAAAAATGCCCGTGCCTTCCCGCAGGAAGGAAGCGAAGAAATGATCCTCCCGGATCCGGGATTCCTTTTCTTCAAAGCCCTGCTCAATAAGCCACTGGCAGCAGGCGTGGAAAGCGGACGCCTCCCTTTCCGGGAAATGCAGCACCCGGGACTGAGAATTCAATTGATTTTCGATAACGTTTTCTTCGCCAAAGGTGGGAAATTGCAGATTGCTCATGATATCTTGTGCCTCCGATCTTTATGGAATGATCCCATTGTAGCACGGTCAGCGCACTATGGCAAGGAAGATTGCCCCGGCAAAATAAGAAAAAACCCGCCTTCCGGGAAGCGTTATTATGTAGAGGAAGGTTTACCCCTCCTCGTCATGAGTCGCGGGAAATACAAGCAATTCAAGCAGTTATGGC
>SVHD01000076.1:5906-10484 GCA_015056015.1 Clostridiales bacterium | reverse complement strand
CTGGCAAAATCCAGATACGGAAAATGCCAGGGGCTGTAAATGGTGTTGCCCGCCGCATCCTGCCGGGCAAAATCGGGGCGACGCTTCAAAATATCCGCGTCCGGGCCAATATGGGCATACACCAGATCCAGCAGCACCCTCATTTCCAACCGATGAGCCGCAGCGATCAAATCCCGCAGATCATCCATGGTGCCATATTCTTCGTCAATGGTGAAATAATCCTTCATCCGGTAGGGATTTTTCGGGTTATTGGTCTGGGCTTTTTTCTGGCGCTCGCTCCAGTTTTCCAGGTTGGTGGATACATCCGCCTGGAAAATGGGGCAAAGATACATGATGGAAAAGCCCAGTTCTTTGAGGAAAGGCAGTTCCTTTTCGATGGCCTTGATGGTACCTTCCTTGCTGAAGGTGCGGGGATTGATCTGATAAACAGCTGCTCTGGCCAGCCAGTCAGGCGGGGTAATTGCGCAATTTTTCATAGATTATCTCTCCTTTACTCAGCAAGAATCAATCGGGCATGCTTCTGATCCCGGGTCAGCGCCGTATCCAGCTTCACGCATTTTCCGTTCTTTTCCACGGTGATTTCATAATCCCCGTAGAAACCCCGGAAGGCGGCGCAGCCCTTTTCATCAGCCTGGATTTTTTCTTCGGTATGCCAGCGGTGATGGAATAATTCCTCCAGCATATCAAAGGCAGGCTTCTTGCTCATATCAAAACGGAGCAGACCGCCATGATAATAGTTTTCGCCGGCTTTCATATCGCCAAGCGGCGCAAAGGCGGCATAGCCATCCACCAGATTCCAGTAAATGGCGGCCTCCATGGCGGGATGGCTGAACCAGATGGAATACAGATATTCCATCAGCTTGGCCTGGATTTCCTCATCCTCTTTTTCATTGGAATAGGCGGGAATGGTGATTTCCGTCACCTGCAGGGGCTTATGATAGCGCTCCCAGTAGAAATCCATTACTTCATAAAGCCGGATGGGATCCAGGAAGGGGCAGCTTTCCCTTTCTTCATCGGGCAGCTGATTGAACATATGGAACTGCATGCCGATGGCGTCGATAGAGGTGCCATGCTTCAGCGCCTGCTCAATCACGGCGGCATAGGCGCTGCGCTGACGCTGACGGGTAAACCAGGCTTCGCGGGTGGCTTCGTTGATAATCAGTTCATTCTTCGGGAAATACTTTCTGGCGATTTCAAAGCTCCAATCCACCAGATCATCTTCCCAGAAAAAGGCGGTGCTGCGGCGATAATCCTGGCGCTTGTAAGGGCAGAGCACCTCATTGATCACTTCGATCCCAGGGATTCTATCCGCATATCTTTCCGCAATTTCCCTGATCCGCTTTTCCAAAAGGCGCTTGATTTCAGGAATATCGAATTCCGGCACCCAAAGCGGGCCCCACTGATCATAATTCAGGCAATGCAGCTTGGGGGTGATCCCCTTTTCATCGCAATATTCCAGGCAAAGATCGGGGGCAGGACGGCGATATACCTTGGGGCTGTCCTTGGCAAAGCGGGGTTTACCGGGTTCAGGCTCCAGATCGGTCCAGTAAAAGGGCAGCGTGGCCAGATTGAATACCTTGGGGAAAGCTTCCTTGTAGGCTTCATTCTTTTCCCGGGTTTCCATTTCATCCAGCATAAAGCAATTGGCGCCATGCAGGAAAGCATGCTTTTTCAGCTTCGCATGAATCTTCACATCCGTTGCCGGCGTGCCGTCCTGATGCAGAATTTCCAGGGAAAAATCGCCCTTGCGATGGGCCTCAATTCCCTCCTGTACCCGCTGATTCATATAATCCCGGTTTTCATCAAAATGCTTAAAGATATAATCCTTGCGGTTCATTTTCTTTCCTCCTCAGCTCCAGGTGCGGTCGTTGGAAAATTCGCTGTTCCATTGATCGGTGGGCTCCCACATGCCGGGAATCCGGGGATTGATATGGGCGCGCAGCACTTCTTCATTCAGATCATCAAAGCCGAGGCCGGGCTTTTCGGGCACCTTGATAAAGCCGTTTTCAAACAGCGGCTTGGGGATGCCGGTGACCATATCGCCCCACCAGGGCACATCCACCGAATGGAATTCCAGGGCCAATACATTATGCATGGCCGCCGCGGTCTGCACAGCCGCCAGGCAGGCCACCGGGCTTTCCGCCATATGCACCGCCACCGCAACGCCGTGCTCATCCGCCATATCGGCGATTTTTTTCAGTTCCAGCGCACCGCCGCAGGTGAGAATATCGGGATGAATGACGGATACGCCGCCCTGCTTGATCAGGGGTTCAAAGCCTTCCTTGAGGTAAATATCTTCGCCGGTGCAAACCGGGATACAGGTGCTGTTGCGCAGCCGCACATACTGATCGGTATACATCCAGGGAATCATATCCTCAATCCAGGCCAGATTATACTTTTCCATCCGGCGGGCAAAGCGGATGCAATCCTCCACGCAGACATGGCCGAAATGATCCACCGCCAGAGGAATATCATAACCGATCACATCACGGATTTCCTTCACATAGTTTTCCAGATAATCCAGGCCCTTTTCGGTGAGATGAATGCCGGTGAAGGGATGGGCCGTGGTTACGATGGAATAGCTCTTCTGATGCCGCACCATATCGGCGGTCACACTGCCGCCCTGCACATTGAGAATATGGGAGGCATATTTTTTCATATCGTCAATGAACCCAAGCGGCGCATTGAGGGTGCCCGGTTCATCCAGCAAAAGGCCGATGCCCAGATCCATTTTCAGGAAGGTAAAGCCCATTTCCATCCGTTTTTTCAGGGCCATGCCCATATCCTTGCCGGTATGCTTGCCTTCCACATCCGTATCGCAATAGACCCGCACCTCATCCCGGAATTTTCCGCCCAGCATCTGATACAGCGGCACGCCATAGGCCTTGCCCGCCAGATCCCACAGGGCGATTTCAATGCCGGATACGCCGCCCCCCTGACGGGAAGGGCCGCCGAACTGCTTGATTTTCCGGAAAATCTTATCCACATTGCAGGGATTTTCCCCCAGAATACGGCTCTTGAGCATCAGGGCATAGGTTTTGCTGGATGCATCCCGCACTTCGCCATAGCCGGTAATGCCCTGGTTGGTCATAATTTTCAGAATGGTGCAGCGCTTGGGCGCGCCGTCAATATCCACAAAGCGCATATCCGTAATGCGAAGATCGGAAGGGCAGGAGCAGGTATTCACCCGATGGGAAATCATTTCATTCATGGGCCTTTTCCCCTTTCTGTTATCAAAATATCCATATTCTTATTTAACACCATTTCTTTCCAAAATGGAACCGGAAAAACGAAAAGAAAGGTTGAAAAAACGAAACTGCTGTGTTATCCTGATATAGGAAATGAAAAGGGGCGATGGGATGATTTTCGAAAACAGCCAATTGGTATTCCGGGTGATTGATGTATTGAGTATTTCCAGCGGGCATGTGCGCATGGAAAACACCAATCGCCATTTCTGCGCCCTTTCCTTCCGCAAAAGGACGGACGCCCATATTGCCTGGGGCGATCAGCAAATGGATATGCAGCCTTATTCCGTCACCTTTTTTCCCGCCGATGTGGATTACACCCGGGAAGCCACGGTGGATGAAATGATGGTGATTCATTTCGAATTATTCAATTATACAGGCAAGGATATTGAAACCTTCGTGACCGTGAACCCGGACGCCATTCTGGCCCAGTTCCAGGCGGCTTTTGACGAATGGAAAAAGAATCATCCCAGCCGGCAATATCGGGTAACGGCCCTGCTGTGCAATATTTTCGCCCAATTATATGAGGAATACGAGCAGCGCAGAGGCAATCATTCGCCTCTGCTTGCCAGGGCCCTGCAATTTATCGGCGCCCATTATACCCAAAGCGGGCTGACCGTCGATCAGATTGCCCGGCACGTGGGCATTTGCCCGGTATACCTGCGGAAAATATTCCGTCAGGAAATGAATCTCTCCCCCAAGCAATATCTGACCAGCCTGCGGCTGCATTATGCCGCCTCCCTGCTGGACAGCGGATACTACACCGTAACGGAAGTAGCCAAACGGGCCGGCTTCGAGGATGAAAAATATTTTTCCACCGTCTTTCGCCAGGCCATGGGGGTATCCCCCTCCAGATATCAATACAGCTTTACCGAATAAAGCAAAATCCGGCACAGCGTGCATAACGCCGTGCCGGTTTCATTTATTTGGTGCCAAAGGCCTTTTTCATTCTTTCCAGGGCTTGGGCGATATCCTCGTATCTGGAGGCATAGCAGATGCGGATATAGCCCTCCCCATCCGGGCCAAAGGCGCTGCCGGGAGAGGTAACCACATGCGTTTTTTCCAGAATATATTCCGCCGTCTGGGCGGAGCTCATTTTAAAGCCCGTAATATTGGGAAACACATAGAAGGCGCCCTTGGGGCAGAGACAGGAAAAGCCCCTGATTTCATTGAGCCCATCCACGATCAGATGCCGGTTCCGATCATAATAGGCCACCATTTCCTCCACATCCTTTTCCCCGTGGTAGATGGCCTCCACTGCCGCCAGCTGCATGGGTTCGGGCACGCTGGCAATCATATTTTCATGCAGCTTGATCAGATTTTCCGTGATCTT
>SVHD01000076.1:0-5896 GCA_015056015.1 Clostridiales bacterium | reverse complement strand
TGGCGCAGATATAGCCCACCCGAAAGCCCGTCATGGCAAAGGTTTTGGAAAGGCTGTTGATGGTGAGCACATAATCCGAAAGCCCCGGTATGGCCGCCAGGCTCTTTTGCTCAAAGCCGTCATACACCAGCTTTTCGTAGGGCTCATCCGAAATCACAAACAGCTTGTATTTCTTTACCAGCGCTGCGATTTTTTCCAGATCCTCCTGATCCAGTACCCCGCCCGTGGGATTGGAGGGGGAATTGATGATGATCAGGCGGGTTTTCTCGGTAATCAGGGGCTCAATAATATCTGCGGTCATTTTAAAGCCGTTGCTTTCATCTACCCTGGCATACACCGTTTTCCCATTGACCATATCAATCTGGCCCCGGTAATCGGGCCAGTTGGGGCCCTGGATGATCACTTCATCCCCGGGATTGACCAGCGTCACCATGGCCAACATCAGCGCCTGGGTGGCCCCGGCGGTCACAATCAGATGCTTATCCGGATCGCAGATAATGCCGTTTTCTTTTTTCAGCTTCCAGGCGATGGCGTCCCGCAGTTCCTTGATGCCGGCGTTGGGGGTGTATTTGGTTTTGCCCGCCTGCAGGCCCCGGATCCCTGCCTGAATGATATGATCGGGGGTGGTAAAGCCCGGCTCGCCCAAAGTCAGGTTAATGGCGTCGGGATATTTCTTCGCCAGTTCAAACATCCGGCGCACCCCGGAGGGCAGGGCATTTTGTGCTGCTGTGCTGAGAATATTCCGATTCATCATGCCTTTTCCCTCACTTGCTGTTTTTCTTCGCTTCCCGCCTGCATACCATAGGCGATAAAGGCCTGAATGGCAGCCTTCATGCCATCCTCATCCAGGCAAAAATCATTCCGGTGGGCCATTTGAACGCAGCCCTTTTCCTCATTCCGGGTGCCAAAGCGGAAAATCATGCCGGGCGATTTTTCCAGATACCAGGCAAAATCCTCCGAGCTCATGCGGCTTGGAATGGAAACCACCTCCAGCCCCGCAGCCCTGGCGATCCGGTCAAACCGCCGGGCAACGGCCGCGTCATTATGGATGGGCCCAGTGCTCATATGCCAGTCGATTTCCACTTTCCCGCCGATTTCCCGGGCGATTGTTTCGCAGATTCGGAAGGTATTTTCCCGCACCCGTTCGGCAAATGCCATATCATAGAAGCGGAAAGAAATCTGCAATTCACATCGATCGGCGATTACATTATGGGCCGTGCCGCCGGACAGCACCCCGGTGGACCAGATATAGGGAATATCCCCCGCTTCCCGGGCCGCCATTTCCTTTAATTCCCCATAGGCGCGATGCCCCATGGCGATGGCGTCAATGCCCCCTTCCCTGAGCGCCGCATGGGCCGTTCTGCCAAAGAAGGTGATGGTCAGCGGAACGCAGGCAGCCATATAATCCCCTGGGCAATAGCCGATTTTTCCCGCTTCCAATGCATTTTCGCAATGCGTGCAGAGGATGTGATCCACCCCCTCCATGACCCCATTTTCCACCATCATTTTTGCGCCGCTGACGGCCCCTTCCTCGCTGGGCTGGAAAACCAGGCGGATGCGGCAGGGCAGTTTTTCTTCCTGCTGCTTCAGATATTTTGCTGCTGCCAGCATCACCGCCGTATGGGCGTCATGGCCGCAGGCATGCATTTTCCCCACATTTTTTGATGCATAGGGAAGATTTGTTTTTTCCGTTACGGGCAGGGCGTCCATATCCGCCCGGAAGGCGACGATTTTATCACCCTGACCGATTTCCGCGCAAAGGCTGCCTTTGCCATATTTCCCGGTAAAGGCCACCCCCATCTTTTTCAGTTCATTTCCCACCAGCGCCACGGTTTTTTCCAGTTCAAATCCCACTTCGGGATATTCATGCAATCGCCGGCGGATGGATACGGCATAAGCAAATAATTCATTCAGCGTTTTTTCATTCATGGCAATCTTCTTCCTCATCGGGCAAAATGGTGGGCTCAAATTTATGCTCCTGCAAGGATAGCATGGTGTGGCTTTTCACCACGCCCTTTTGCCGCTTCAAATGCAGCAGTTTTTCTTCCAGCGCCTCCACATCCCGGGCGCATACCTTCAGAATATAATCATATTCGCCCGTCACCGCATAGCATTCCAGCACATCGGGATCCTGGTGAATATATTCCTGAATCGCCTCCGCCCCATCGCTGTAGCGAAGCACCACCAGAATATAGGCCATGATGGGCTTGCCGATCTTTTTCCCATCGGTCAGAACCGTAAACCGGCGGATGATTTTTTCCTTCTGCAGGCGCTGAATTCGCTTATTCACCGCAGGAATGGATAGATTCACCTGCTGCCCGATTTCCGTGGATGTGGCATTGGCATTCTCCGATAAAATTTCCAGTATTCTTCGATCCGTTGCGTCCATGGGCCGCCTCCATCTTATAAGCAAAGAAATATCAATCCAATTTAAACTTATTCTAATCAATAACGATCGATTTTTCAATATTTTCAAAAATATTCGAGCAAATTTAAAGAAAATACTTTTCTTTCCCCCAATTCTGCTTCCAAAACACAAAAAAGAAGGCGCTGCTTGCGCCTTCTTATGGATCAGATATTCAAAAGAATCAGGGCCAGCAAAATTACCGACATGGCCAGCGCCTGCCGTTTTCCCAGCTTTTCCTTAAAAAGCAGCAGGCCGGCAACCGTCACCACCAGGATGGTGCCCACACTGAAGGTAGGATAGACAATCACCGCCGGCAAATCTCCCAGCGCCATCAGCAGAAATTTCGTCGAAAAGAAATTGGGGATACCAAGCAGCGCCCCAAAGAGCATTTCCCGCCTGCCGATTTTTTCCTTCTTCCATATAACCAGGGCCAGGCAAAGCAAAAATGCCACCAGAAAATTATAGAAGAGAAATTGATTGGCCAATTCGCCAGGGCCCAGCGTTTCAAATACTTTGGCCATGGCGTCCGATCCGCCGCCGGCCAGCAAAAGCAGAATCAGCCCGCCTGCCGCCCGGGCATTCCCTGCGCCTTTTTGCAGATGCATGAGCAGGATAGCGCCCACCGCTGCCAGAAAGCCCACGCCCTGAAGCCAGGTGGGAATTTCTCCGAAAAACAGAATGGAAAGCGCCATGGGCACCAGCAGCCCCAGCTTCATGAAAACGGCGGAAAACACCACACCGTTTTTTTGCACATTAATCTGCAAAAGCAAAAATGCCGCCAGAAACAGAACCCCGCTGATTGCCCCCAGGCCCAGCGTCAGCCCCAGCCCGGCATGCGCAGGAAACAGCCGTCCAAACCCGGCATAGCCGGCAGAAAGCAATGTGCAGATCAGATAATTCATGGCAAGAGGAGCATATTTCCCCTCGTTCTTTTCCGTACTGATCCGCATGATCACGGAAATCATGGCGCTGCTAATAATCGCCAGAAGCAAAAAAATCATGCTGTTTATCCTCCAGTTTCAATGCGGCAAAAGCGGAAATCCCCCGGCAATCCGGATCAATATTTCAGAATTTCCGCCTTCCGATGGCAGGTTATATCCATAAATTTGGCCACAGCCTGTTCTTCATCCGGGATTTCGTAATGCCGGGTTGCCCGCTCCAGATGCTGTGTGCAGATGTATTTTCCTTCCTCAAAGCGAATCGAAATGCCTTCGCTCCATAAATAATGCGCGCTGATTTCATCGGAGGAAAGCTGCATGCTGAAATCATCATTTCCCGCCGGCGTGGCCCGAAGCGCCGCCCGGATCTTTTCCAGGGATTTTTCCGAAAAACCCGCCATTTCTTTGCTCCTCATCGAAATTTTTCTCATCATAGCATAAAAAATGGCAGGGTTCAAGCCCCTGCCCATCCGGTGTTTTCATCGCCTATCAGCGGATTCCTTTTTCTTTATAGAATATTCAGTTTCTCCAGCTGGTCTCGCAAAGCTTTGGCATTTTCCAGAACGATGCCCCGGAAGCCCATGGAGCGGGCATTTTCCACCAACCGGGGCATATCGTCAATAAAGATACATTCCGTCGGATCAATCGAAAATTTTTGCAGAAAATAGGCAAAAAGCCCCTTATCGCCCTTCGTTTCCTGGCATTCATGGGATACCGCCAGGCCGGTAAAATTCTGAAAAAGATCGGGAAAGCGCGCCCTGAGCTGATCAAAGCATAGCGGAAAATCCGAAACGATATAAAGGGGCCATCCCTTTTCCCTGAGCTCCGCCACAATTTCAAACATACCGGGAATGGGCGAATAGCATTTCAGCCAGTTATCCAGATACCAGGCGGCATAGGGACGATCGGCTTCATCAAAAAGGGGAAGAATTCCCTGTCGCAATTCCGCTTCGCTTATTATCCCTTTGTCATAGAGATTCCAGGATCTGCTCTGATGGATTTTCCCCTTGATTTCCGCAGCCCGGGCGTTATCCCCTGTCACCTTGGCCAGTTCATCCTGCGCGCTAAAGCGCAAGAGGGTATCGGAGCAATCGAAAACAATATTCTTGATCATGGAAACCTCCGTACGATAATATCTTCGGAAAATAATTCGCTGCCTCCCGTTTGTTCTCCTGCAAGCCTCAGAATAAAAATCGCCGCGCCGCAAATGATTCTTGCAGCATTCCGCTTCAATCAGGCTCCACTTTCACACAAAAAAGGATGACTCCCGAAGGAATCATCCCCGTGCTTTGGTGGATTATCTGCTGAAAATCGCAAAAATGGTTTTGTGCCGGGCATCTGAAAATCGTATTTCCGGATGTAATCAAAGTGCGGTAAATCAAGCGGCTGACTGACAAATGCATTTTTTCCTGCCCAGCAGCCGGGTTTTATCGAAAATGCCCGGCAAACACCGGCTCAATCGCGCTCCCATTCGATGATCTTGCCGTTGATGCCAAGTTCGAATTCGTAACGCTTTCCGGTCAGTTCTGCCACCCCCTCATAGCGAAGACGGCCATCGTCAAAATCCAGTTCCAGATCGATGATACGAATTTCGCCCTTTTCCCGCATCAGTGCCTCCACGATTTGGGATGCCGTCAATGCGCCTTCAGGCATATCATAAAACTGAATGCGGCGAACCGAAAAATCCGGTTCAATGACTTCACACACGCCCAGACGCCCGTTGAGGTCAAAAAAGAGATCCCATTCATAGCGTCCGTCATCACGTTCCCGCACGGCGTAATCCACAACTGCATCCGGCGTGTGCGCCAGCAGTGCGGCAGCCGCTTTTTCATATTCAGCGGTATATTCAGCAGGAGAATAGGGCGTCGCTGCGTCAGTTTTGTCTGCCAAGCCCCCCTGTATCGGCGCAGCGAGAATCACGAGCAGGGCCAGTAACCAGGATAGTTTTTTCATTATTAGCCTCCTTGTCTCTTGTTGCTTGCTTTATCCCTCAAGAATATGGGGCAAGGGGGAAGAAAAAGCCTGGGTCACACAATCGGCAGGGTTCAGTTTCTAAAAAAGGTCAGCCCATTTTGCAGGACTGACCTTTTTTCATATGATTACTTACCAAAGTAGCGCTTCAGCAGGCCTTCGAAAGCCTTGCCATGGCGGGCTTCATCCTTGGCCATTAGCGCGGCTGGAAATCTCCGTTCTTCGTCCCTTCGGGCCGAAGCCCTGCGATTTCTACGCCCCGCTGGGGAACGAACACTTGGTTTCCCGCTGATGGTGGCGAAAACATGCAGTGCCGGTTTCTTTGAAAGTGTCTGAAAAGACAATTTTGAAGGAGCGGGAAAATCATGACAAAAGCGAAGAAAAAGAAGTACGACACAGGCGTTTATCCCCTGCCAAGCGGCAACTGGGCGTACCGATTCAAGATAACAGTGGATGGCGAAGTGATTGCGCAACGCCGCACGAAGGACGTTTACGGAGTGCCCTACCAAACAAAGAAGCAAGCTGTTGATGCACGCCGCGCTGCCATCAAGGCAGCAAAAGCCAAAGAACCGATTGACGG
>SVHD01000075.1 GCA_015056015.1 Clostridiales bacterium | reverse complement strand
TGGATGATGAGAAAATGCAGGATACCGCACAAAGCATCCGTGAGCATGGTGTGCTGGTTCCTGCCATTGTGCGTCCTCGGGAAGAAGGCGGCTATGAGATTGTTGCCGGTCACAGGCGGCACTTTGCCAGCCAAATTGCAGGACTTGACACAATGCCCGCCATCGTCCGTGATCTGGATGACGATGCTGCTACCATCATCATGGTTGACTCCAATCTTCAGCGCGAAACGCTTCTTCCGAGTGAACGAGCGTGGGCGTACAAAATGAAGCTGGATGCCATGAAGCGTCAGGCTGGACGCCCATCAAAAGAAAATTGTTCCCAAGTTGGGAACAATTTCTCGGGACAGCGGTCAAGTGAATTGATGGCGCAACAGATTGGCGAAAGCAAGAACCAGATTTTTCGCTTCATCCGTCTGACTGAACTCATTCCGCCTCTTCTGGACATGGTGGATGAGCGCAAAATCGCCTTTAATCCGGCTGTTGAGTTGTCCTATCTCAAGCCAGAAGAACAAGTTGAGCTACTGGACGCGATGGACAGCGAACAGGCTACGCCCTCCCTCTCCCAGGCGCAGCGACTGAAGAAGTTCAGCATGGAAGGGCATCTCTCCATTGATGTGATGCGAGCCATCATGTCGGAAGAGAAGAAGGGCGAGCTTGACCGCATCACCCTGACTGGTGATAAGGTGAACAAGTATTTCCCCAGATCTTACACACCGCAGCAAAAAGAACAGGTAATCCTGAAACTGCTGGAAGGCTGGTACCGCCATCGCCAGCAATCCCAGGAGAGATAACGCCCTCACAATCATGTGATGGGCGTTTTTTCATTCCCGGAGAAAGGAGGGATGAAATGTGGCTGTTTTCAGGATCGAGAAAACGAGGGATTACACCGTCATGTCCAACCATCATCTGAAAAACAAGAACCTGACACTGAAAGCCAAGGGCTTAATGAGCTTGCTGCTTTCTCTGCCGGATAACTGGGTGCATACTCTGGCGGGTTTGGCACAGATCAGCGTGGAAGGCGTGGACGCCATCCGCATGGCTGTGCATGAGCTGGAACGTGAAGGATATGTTGTTCGCAACCGCATCCGTGATGAAAAAGGGCATCTGGGCGAGATGGAATACGTTGTCTATGAGAATCCACAGAAACCGGTGGTTGCCGAATCACTTGCATCGGCTTCTCCTACGTTGGAAGAACCTATGTTGGAAAATCCAACGCAGGGTAGCTGCATTGGATGAGCGCATTGCCATCGGGGACAACCGCCGGTCCATTGTGGAAAAGTACGTAACCATGGACCATCTGACCCGTGATGCCGTGGAAGTACTGATTGACCACATCTGCGTTGGGAAAAGAATTCCAAAAACGAAGGATGTTCCCATTGAAATCCACTGGAATTTCTAAAAAAGGAGGCTGTATGTTGTGCTTATGAGGTCGTACCAGAGCAGAAAGCCCGCACCACCTATGAAAATATCCTGCGCCTCAGTGATAACCCCGACGTCAATCAGGTCATGAAATTCCTGCGTGCACGGGAAATTGTGCATTACCAGCGGTTCGGCGAATTGCTGCGCATCGTGCAGGATCGATTGGATCAGCGGAATTTCTACGCTTTCAACCCCGCCTTCGACCACTAAAGGAAATAAAAACCGCCGGAGAAAATTTCTCCGGCGGCTCTTTTCGTTTATGCCATTACAGATGGCCCATTTTGATGTTGGAAGGATCCTCCAGCCCGGATTGATCCAGCTTTTCCTCCACCTGATTGGCGTATTCCAGGGTGAAGTATGCCCCATTCAGGCCTTCCGCCCGGGCAAAGAGGGTGAATTTTTCCTTCTTGCCGGCTTCCAGCTCCTTGAGACGCACAGCAACGCTGATTTTCCCTGCGTACATTTCCCGGGTCTGGCAGGGAACGGGAGAATGATCCCAGTTGGCGGAGCCGGTGCCCACAATGGCGCCGCAGCCGTTGCAGCTGAAATGCACGGTGGGGGCGGCATTGGGCACCTCCAGCCCATTTTCATCCACGCAATAGCAGGTATACACGGCGATATCCATGCCATTGGCCTGGGCGTTGTTATCCAGCTTCAGTTTCAATGCCTTCGCCTTGCCGGTGGTCTTGTATCCATCCCGGGCGGCGACCTTGCCATCGTTATAGCCGATCACTTCGATTTCGCCGGGCCGATAAGGCACATCCCATTCCAGATGGGTATATTTTTCTACCGCGCGGCGGCCCAGGCTTTCGCCATTTAAAATCAATTCCGCTTCTTCACAGTTGGTGTACACCCACACATTGACGGGCATGCCCTCCATCCCCTGATGATTCCAATGGGGCAGCATATGGATCATGGGCGTATCCAGCCAATGGGACTGATTCTGATAGAAGGCTTCCTTTTTCTGCAGGAACAGATCGATGGCGCCGGAGGCAGAGCACAGCCGGGGCCAGGCTGCTTCGCCCCGATGCTCAAAGGCGTCCCATTGGAAGCAGCCCATATTCCATTTGCGCTCCATTACATATTTCCAGGTACCCTCCCGGCCAAAATACCAGGTATCCACATTGCGGTCCTGATCCCGGGCGTCCATGGCGCCAAGGGCGGGGTTATTGCCGTCATACCAGCCACGGGAAGAAGGCACGGCGCAATTTTCCGTGGAAATGAAAGGCTTATCCGGATATTGGGCATGCAGTTCATCCAGGACTTTCAGGCTGTAATTGGCGCCGATAACTTCCATATCGCTGTGCAGGGTCATTTTATGGGGCCAGCCCAGGGCCGCCGTAGTAGGCCGGGTGGGATCCAGCTTATTGAAAAGATGCCGCAGCGCCCGATCAATGTTATGCCCCTGAGGCAGCCCATGATACACCATTTCTTCATTGCTGGTGGACCAGATGAACACGCTGGGGTGATTCCGATCCCGGCGGATCAGCGCTTCTGCCTGCTCCATGGCCTCTTCGCAGCTTTCAAAGCGACGGTTTTCCGCCATGCAGAGGATACCCATTTCATCCAGGGCATCCATGGTGGCTTCGTTGTGAGGATAATGCGCGCAGCGATAGGCATTGGCGCCCATTTCCTTGATGAGCTGCACCTTGTAGCGGCAGATATTATCGGGCACGGCCTTGCCGGTGAGGCCAAAATCCATATGGGCGCAGACGCCCTTCACCTTCACATGCCGGTCATTGAGGAACAGGCCTTCATTGGGATCCATTTTGATGGTGCGGAAACCAATGCGCTGATCATAGGTATCGCACAGGGTATCTTCTCCCCGGAAAACCTTCAGCTTCAGCGTATACAGTTTGGGATCATCGATATCCCACAGCAGCGGATTTTCCACCGCCGTTTCGCCGGCAAGCACGGTCTTTTCCCGGGCTTCGGCCAGGCCGGAAAGCTGCAGATTCCCCGCAATTTTTCCATAAGGATCCACCAGATCCACATGGACGGAAACGGGCACAGCTTCAAATTCCGGATTGCGCAGCGTCACTTCAACGGGCACTTTCCATTTTCCGTCTTCCTGCTTCTGCGGCACCGAATACACGCCCCACAAATCCACGGAAACCTTATCGGTCTTTACCAGCCATACATTCCGGTAAATGCCGCCGCCGGCATACCACCAGGTTTCATAGGAATTGGGGTCCACATGCACAGCAATGACGTTATCCCCGCCATAGTCGATATAATCGGTGATATCCACTTCAAAGGAGGTATAGCCGCCGTTATTGTGCTTCAAAAAGCAGCTGTTGATATACACATCGGAAATGCCTGTGATGCCCTCAAAATAAACGGCAATCCGCTTGCCCTTATCGCTTTCATCAAAGGTGAGATGCCGGCGATACCAGGCATTATGATATTTGAAATAGCCCAGGGAATTGGTTTCATTTTCATCCGGGGTCTGGGTGATGATGTAGTCATGGGGAAGATCCACCATTTCCCAGCGCTGCACAACCGGAGGCAGATTGGCGTCGATGGACCACTGTCCATCATAATTATACCGGTTGCCCGGGCCCCACTGCAGCCGCTCGGTCTTGGCGGAGCGATACATCCCCGCCGTATTTTTCGGAATAGGAACCGGTTCTGTATCGGCTAAATACTTCCAATTTTTATTGATCAGAATCTTTTCCCGCATGGCCAATTCTCCTTATTCCAGAATATTGGTGGTGATATAATCCACGCCCCAGGAAACCAGTTCCTTGGCGGCCTGGGGATCATCGCAGGTCCAGCAATTGACCTGGACGCCCTTTTCGTGAAGCAGCTTTACCCTTTCTTCCGTCAGCGCCTTATAATGGATATCCAGATCCAGATGATTCTGGCAGAGGAAATCCACCAGATCATCGGCAAACTGGCTGATCAGATACTGGCAGGGATGATTGGGCAAAAGCTGGCGCAGGGTCAGCATATTCTCGCGGGAGAAGGAAATGAAAATGATGCCGTGGAGATAATCTTCTTCCTTGATGATCTCGATAATCTTGATCACATCCGCCGGTTCAAAGGTATTTTTCAACTCCAGCACGCCGATTTTTCCATACTTCTTGCAAATCTGCACGTATTCCTGCAAGGTGGGGATGCGCAGATCGCTGCGGCCCTTTTTCTGATCCACATCGCAAAGCTGCAGATTGCGCAGGGTATCAAAGGTGCTCTTTTCCACGACCAGATTATCGATGGCCACCCGGGCGGTGGTATCATCATGGATGCAGACGAATTTTCCGTCCAGGGTGCGGTGCACGTCGGTTTCAATACCAAAATAGCTGCGATTGCCCGCCGCCACAAATGCCGCGTGGGTATTTTCCTTTTCAATGCCGCTCATGCCGCGATGGGCCACCATACGGGTGTTTTCATGCTGAACCTTAATCGTATTCATATTCATTTCCTCTTTTCTTTTAGCGGAAGGACGAAGAACGCCCCAGCCGGTTTGTTTTTTTCATTATACCCTCTTCCGCCCCGCTTTTCAATGCTTTTGGGGGGATTTTCAAATGAAAATGGGACGTTCCTTTTTTCATGAACGTCCCATGGAAAATGTGTTTTCCATCAGTTTTCCATCCGGATGAGCTTCCAGATGAAGGGATGGGCCTGAGCAGGATAGCTGGCCGCCTGGGCCAGAAAAGTAGAATGCCGGGATGGCGTATATTCCGGCAGCATTTTTTTCACCGCCCGAACGCCCTCCTCCAGCGTGGAATAAAAAGACATGGTTACATCGCTGTGGGTTGCCAGCCAATTGGCAATGCCCAGCTGGGCCGCACTGCCCACCACATGCACATAGACCCGTTGCCCTGCCGACGCGGCGGCCACCGTATCATCCAGGAAGCTGACAATCTCCATACGCCGGGTATAATCCGCCGCCGGGTTTTCCGATTGGCTGGCCATGATCCGGATGGCTTCCTGCATGGCCAGAATGCCCCCAGCCTGATCTGCCGCCTGGCGAAGGGCCTTGCCCGCCTGGCGTTCCCGGGTGATCACCTGGGCCCTGCCGGATTGATTCTTTTCCTCCAGCACCACCGCCATCCATACCGGCGGGCCAATATAAATGCCTGCCACCACAGGGAAGTCCTGGGGCAGATTTAATCTGGCGTCCACATTCCATTCCCGCTGCCGGGCCAGAGAAATATGATGCTTGCGCAGCACCCGCCAGACAGCGTCATTGGATGCGGAAAGCTGCTTTGCCAGGGCGGGGCCATCCCAGGAGGCCATGCCATCCGGCGGCATTTCCGATAATAAATTCAATACCTGATTTTCAAAATCCTGATCATATTTGGGGGGCTTTCCGCAGCGCGGTTTATCCCGCAGGCCCGCGATGCCATCCTGAAAATAACGGGCGCGCCAACGGAAAATCATGCTGCGGCTGACAGAAAATTCCCGCATGATCGTTTCTGTGGGCAGGCCCTGCAGGCAGGCAAGAATCATCTTTCCGCGGGCGACCACCCGGGGATCCTCCAATTCTTCGTGTACCAGCTTTTCCAGTTCCTTGCACGCCGCCTCCAATTGTGATCGGGATAATTTATTTTTGTACATACGAGGTGCTCCTTTGCCAGTCTCCCTCCGTTTGCTTTTTTCCATACCGGATCATCGGGCAGCACTTTTTTCAGTCGAAAAAAGCCCCTCTGCCGCCCTGTTTTTCAAAAACAAAAAAAATGGTATATGCATAGTTATTCTGCTTTACCATGATAAATTATATCGAATTTTTAATTTTTTGTCCCGTTTCATTCACACATGGAAATGTGTTTTTTATTCAAATACCGGCTTTTTTCTGCCAAAAAACAAAAGAAATACGGTTTTTCGTCCTGTTTATTCCCTCTCCAGAATCGGAATGGGATGATCCAGGGTCATGGAATCCGGGGTGACCAGGCAATCATAAGCCATCACCTTCACCCCATTTTCCCGGGCGTGATAAAATGCATCGGCAAAGGCGGGATGGGTAAGGCTATTGGGCGCAAAGGCATGCACGCCCTTCATCTGAATCACCAACAGCAGCAGCGCCTCATAGCCCGCCCGGGCGCAGGTCTCCAATTCCTGCAGATGCCTGATTCCCCGTTCCGTGGGGGCGTCCGGAAAAAGGGCCAGGCCATCCTTTTCCAGGGTCACACCCTTGACCTCCACAAAAATTTTCCTATCCCCCGCTTCGGCATAAAAATCCAGCCGGGATTGGCCAAAGACGGTTTCCGGGCGGAGCAGGGTAAGCCCCGGAATCAGCCGGGGCAGGGCCTCCCCCGCCGCCTGATTGGGGGCCTGGCTATCCATATTGATCATCAGCTTTCCCTTTTCCACCGCCACCAGATCGCAGCGGGTTTTCCGTGCAGGATTATCCGAAACGGAAAGATACACTTTCGCCCCGGGCACCAGCAATTCCCGGCAGCGCCCCGTATTCTTTACATGGCAGATTTCCACGCCCTTTTCCGTTTCCACATGGGCAAGAAAGCGATTGGGCCGGGCAAGAAAGGCGCCTTCCATGATTTGCTGATACAGCTGCATAAATCCATTTCCATCCTTTATTCCATCATTCTTCTTTTGAAAAATACGCCCTGTCCTTTCCGGCTTCCTGCATAGGACCGTGGATTATCTGCCAATTATTGTGAAAATATTTAGAAACATCTGTAAATTGTGAAGTTGCAGTATTGATTTTTTAACAATTTTGTAATAAAATAAAATCGTACTCCATTTGAAAGGGAAGTGAAGAAAAATGAAGCCTTTCCGGCGCATCCTTGCGATGATTTTGATGATTGCCATTTTTTGCTCCATGATGCCCCTGGCCCTGGCAGCCAGCTATACGGGCACCATTAACGAAAAGGACGTATTTTTCCGGATGAAGCCCAATACCAGCTGCATGTTCCATTGCCGGCTGAACAAGAATACCAAGGTAACGGTTACCGGCGTCAGCGGAGATTTTTACAAGGTTACCTATGACGGAAAAAGCGGCTATGTGATGCAAAGATTCGTCACCCTTTCCGATTCCGCCAAATCCGCCCTGGGCACCGCCGCCAGCAGCAGTTCCTTTGCTTCCGCCACCAAGATTTCCCAGCTGGGCGCCGCCCCCAAGGCCACCCAGAAGGGCTCCACCGGCAAGGACGTGGAAAAGCTGCAGCAGGCGCTGAAAATCAAGGGGCACTACACCGGCGTGGTGGACGGCAAATACGGCAATAACACCGCAAACGCCGTCAAGGCCTTCCAGAAATCCGTGGGCCTTTCCCAAACCGGCAAGGCCGATAATGCCACCATCCTGAAGCTCTTTGGTTCGGTAAGCACCACCACCGTTGCCAACGACCCCAAGATGAACGGCATCACGAAAATTTCCCAGATTACCGTGCCCAAAACCACCCGCAAGGGCGATAGCGGAAAGGACGTGCTGGCCTTGCAGCAGGCGCTGAAAATCAAGGGATATTTCACCGCTCCCATCGACAGCAAATACGGGGATAAAACTGTGGCCGCCGTCAAGGCTTTCCAGAAGGCCAAAGGCCTCAAGCAGGATGGCGTGGCCGGCAATTCCACCATCAAAGCCCTCTTTGGCAAAAATGCCGCCGATTATACCTACAAAACCGAGCGGCTGGATTGGTTCAACGGCGGCAGCAATATCATCCCCAAGGGCGCCGTGATTACCGTGAAGGATGTTTCCACCGGAAAAACCTTCAAGGTCAAGCGCTGGTCCGGGGCCAATCACCTGGACGGCGAGCCCCTGACCGCCGCGGATACCGCCACCATGAAGCAAATCTACGGCGGTTCCTGGAGCTGGACCCGCCGGGCCATTCTGGTCATGTATAACGGCCATGTCTACGCCGCCTCCATGAATGGCATGCCCCACGGCACCACCACCATTTCCAATAATAATTTTAACGGCCATTTCTGCATTCATTTCTATAACAGCCGCACCCACGAAACCAACAAGGTGGATTCCGCCCATCAGAGCGCGGTTCGCCGGGCCATGAATGCAACCTGGTAATCATAGGAAAATCAAGGACGGCAAAAGCCGTCCTTTTTATATGGGCAAAATTTGCAAAAGCAGCGCGCAAAGCAGGAAAGAAATCCCGCCATGGCAGAGCCGCAGCCAAATCAGCGCGCCCATTTTGATTCCCGCCTCCTGCCAGACGGCGGCATTTTGCATCAGCAGGGAAAGACCGCCGAAGGAGCAGGCGCCGCAAAGCAGCGGAAGCTTCCAGGGCGTATCCAGAAGGGCGATTCTTTCAGCCCCGGCGGTCACCTCCAGCGCGCACTGAAAGAAGATCGCCGCCGCTTCCGGAAGATCAGGAAAAGCGCACTGCATCATTTTTGCCGCCGTGCAGCCCAGCATCATGCAAAGCGCAATGGAAAGCAGGGCCTGCCCGCTTTCCCGGATGGCCGCGCCAAGCTGCATAGGAACAGGATGGCATGCCTCTCCCCCCTCCCCCTTGGGAAGCATCATCCCCAGCAGCGCCGCCCCGGCAATATGGCAAAGCAGGATCAGCGCCCCATTCCTCCGGCTCTGCAGCCAGCCAGCCATGGCGCCCAGGAAAAACATGGGGCTCATGGTGCCCGTCACGGCGGCGCAGCGCAGGGCTGCTTTTCCCCGGGGGTTCGTAAGCAGCATAATTTTCGCCCCGCCAGGCGAACCGCACAGCCAGCCGAGCCCTGCCCGGACGCCCATGCCGCCCCCCAAGCGTGAGGTGATCATCAGCATGCAGGCCATAAACGGTCCCAGCACAGGCGCCACCGAAACGGCAAATAAAGACAGCGCATGCCGGGCCGCTGCCGCCGCCTCCAGGGGATATACCAGCATCGCTCCCGCCAGGGCCCCAAACAACGCCGCCGTCAGCCGCATTTCCATCCCTCCCCCCAAGAATATGCAGGGAAGCGATTGGGGATGTATATGCTTCATCCGAAAACAAAAAAATCCCCGCGTTTCGGGGATGCACAATTGAATGACGGCAAGGCCAGCTCATTTCCGGCCCGGTTTTCGGAAGGCGGCAGGGGAAACCGCATTTTCCCTTCAAAGCGGTTCCCCTGCAATATTCCCCCGTTCTTTTTATTCTGCAAATTCGCCATTGATCAGATCGACAGTGCCGGTTTTTGCGAAGGAAGCGGGCAGATTCTGCATATTTTTGACGGTCTTCTTATAGATCAGCTTTTTGAGCATGGTTTCCATTTCCACTGGATCGGTCAGCGGATAGGGCCGGTAATCGCCCTTGCCCTGGGTACGGCAGGGAATCACGGTGAAGTTTTCCAGCACGGGGCCATCATCCGTCAGCTGATAGCGCAATTGGAAAATGCCCGTATCGGGATCCACATTGCTCATGGAGCCGAAGGTGAAATTCCCGGTGCTGTAAAAGATGGGCTTGCCCTGATAGAATTGCACCTGCTGCAGAATATGGGGATGATGCCCCCAGATCACATCCGCCCCGGCGTCAATGATCTTCCGGGCATAGGAAAACTGCCAGCTCTGGGGAGAAGATTGCACTTCCCTGCCCCAGTGCAGCGCCACCACCACCAGATCGCAGCCTTCCTCCCGCAAAGTTTGGATTCTCTCGGCAATCTTCTTCACGTCGCTGTCCTGCGGATAGGAAAAGCCCACCGCACCGATCTTGATTCCCTTTACTTCATAGACGCCCAATCGATCCTGGGCACGCTTGGTATCGGGATAGAGGGTACCGAAATGAGGAATGCCGCAGGCAGCCAGGGCAGCCAGGGTATCGGCATAGCCCTCGTCAAAAAAATCCATGGCATGATTATTGGCAGTATTTACCGCATCCACCCCGGAATGCAGATAGACCTGGGCATAGGGGGCTGCGGCCTTCAGATTGGTCTTTTTATCGGCATGGTTTTTGCGGCTGGTAAAAATCACTTCGTTATTGGCAAAGGTGAAATCATCCTTTTCCAGGTATTCCCGCACCAGAGAAAAGGGCCAGTCAAAGCCTTTTTCATCCACGGTGGCCGTATAGCTTCCCGCCTTTCCCACGGATTCCACCTTTTCCCCGATGGAGCAATCCCCGATAAAGGAAAGCGTAAGGGTTTCGGCGGCGGCTGCAGAAGCAAAAAGAAGCAGCAGAATCAAAGAAAAAATCAGCGTGCGTTTCATGGCGCGCTCCTTTCGTAAATGCAGTTTCCATATTTTATTATACCTGCGCCGAGGAAAAATTGCAATTCACGGAGCCCATAACCAGCCAAACAGAAATGTAAAAATTGGATAGCGGAAGATGATCTCTCCCGCTTCCGTCTCCTCCATTTTTGCCAGACGCAGGGAATCGGGAAACAGAATCCCCCACCAGTTATGCCCCTGGCCTTCCCAGGGTAATATACACCGTAGGGCGCAGGGGGCGGCCCGCCGGCGCCCAGGGCCTGATTTC
>SVHD01000074.1 GCA_015056015.1 Clostridiales bacterium | reverse complement strand
CGGCATAGCATTCGTAAGCCCCTTCCAGATCGCTGGCAGAAAAGAGGGTTACCCCGTCCAGACGGATCAGCATGCATAAGGGATAGCGATTGGCGTCCTGAAAGGGAATCATCGTTCCTGCCACGGGCCATACAATTTCAATATCCGTTCGCCGGGTCAAAAGATGATCCCCTGCGCTCAGATAGGTTATCGGAATGCCCTTTTCCTTAATTTCCATCAACAGATCATAGCATTCCAGATCAATGATCATCTCCTCCGCCTGAATGGGCAGATAGATTTTGCCGATCGCAATTTCTTCTTCCATCAGTTCCCTTATTCCCAGAAAATGATCGCTGTGCAGATGGGTGATGATCACATGATCGGCATTGCGCCCGGTGGAAAGAAGATAGCCGGCCAGATCGCCGCCGTATTCCCCGGCATCAATCAGCACGGTTTCTTTTCCATCCAGAATCATGGCGGCGTCCTGCTGGCCCATGGAAAACTGAATATACTGCACATCCCGGCAGATCGTTCCCTGCCATACGCCAACGGATATCAGCAGGGACAGCAGCCCGGCAACGATCCGTTTTCTTCGCGACCAGAGAATATACCGCGTGCAAAGCGCCAGGGAAAAAACGATCGCAATCACCAGATACCAGGGAAAATAGGGCACGCGAATGGTGGCATATGGCAAATCCCCGACGGCCTCAATGGCTGTTATAATCATTTCCCCCAGGAAATTCACGGGAACGGCCAGATACTGCCCTGCCGTTAAAAAGAAACAGCCAATAATCGCCACCAGGGCATACGCCGGCAAAAGCATCCCGAAAATCGCGCAGGCAAGGGGATTTACCAGTATGCCGATCAAAGGAAAATAATGAAATCCCTGAATGGTGGGCAGGACGATGCCGGCGGTTGCGGCCAGGGTGACACTCATGCCTTCCCTGATTTCCCACATCCGGATGAAAGAAAGGGCTTTTTCCAGCCGCGGCCCCAGGCAGAATATTCCCAGCACCGCCCCAAAGGAAAGCTGGAAGCCCAGCGAGAATAAATCCAGGGGTCTGAAGAAAAGAATCAGCAAAAAGGCGGCGGAAAGGGTGGTCAGGGAATCATTGGCCCTGCGCACCGTGCGCCTCGCCTGCCCCAGCATCAATAAAATGGATGCGCGCACCACCGGCGCGGAGAATTCCAGCATGCCGCAGTAGATCAGCAGAAAAATTCCTAATACATAGCTTCTCTTTTTCGGCGATAACAGCCGGCGAAGCATCAGCATCAGCGCCCAGGCAAGCAGGCCCACATGCAGCCCGGATACGGAAAGCAAATGGGCCACGCCGGCCTTGGAAAAACTGCTCTTTGTTTCTTCCGGCAGATTTTCCCTTTCTCCCAGCAGCAGCGTTTCCGGCAGTATGCTCTGCTCCCCGAAAATCATCTGAAATCTGGTCTGCAGAAATTTCCGCGTATGATAAAACAGCGAATAAAAGCCGCGCCCCGGATGCCCCGTCAGTAATGGCTCCTTCGCCCCGGAAATGCCGGCTGCCACACCCTTTTGCAAAAGGAACATTCTGAAATCAAAGCCGTAGGGGTTATCCCTCTCTCCCGGATGATACAGATACCCGGAAAAGGATACCTGATCGCCTTCTTCGGGCAGAAAGGGCACTTCCTCATCGGGCGTATAGGTCCAGTATACTTTCTTCAGGAAATATTCCGCCCCGGTTTCATCCCAAAGCCGCACCTTTTCCAGATATCCGGCCGCGCTGCCATCCTCCCGCAATTGAATATCCTGGGAAAGCACGCCCTGTACCTGATAATTCTGCGCAGCAGGAAGAATGGGATTTTCCGCCATTCCCGCCAGCAGCATGCCCAGAAACACCGCCAATGCCATCATGCCGGGAATGATCTTTTTTCCTGTCTTATACAACAAAAGCACAGCCGCGGCCGAAAGCATCAGCCCCAGCAGGCAATACCAAAGCCGGAACGCAAAGAAAACGCCCGCTCCAATCCCCACTCCATAGGCCGCCGCAAAGGCAGCCAGCGGACGCTGATGATGGAACGGACGAATATTCACAGTGCGATCACCAGCCCCGGCTTTACGGAACTGGCGTCAGCAAAAATCTCTTTTGCTTCCTTTTCCAGGGTTTCCGGGGCATGGGAAACCGGCAGATGGGTAAGATACAGTTTTTTCGCTCCCGCATCTTTGGCCAGCTGCGCCGCGCCCACGGCGCTCATATGAGGCAGTTTTTCATTCCATTCTGCCTGCAAAAAGGCGGCGTCGGCCAAAATGGCGTCCGCATCCTTTGCAAAATCCGCAAGGCCGGGGCAATCGTTGGTATCCCCGGTGTAAACGAAAATCTTTTCTCCATCCTCAAAGCGCATCGCCCGGCAGGGCACGGGATGACGCACGGGATAAACCGCAATTTCAAGCCCGGCCATGGAAATCCTTCCGGAATAGGGAATTACTTCGAAGGCGGGGGCGCAAAGCAAATCCCGCAGGGGGGAATGATCTTCTCCAGGAATATAGATTTTCAGTGTCTTTCCCATTTTCTCCAGATAATATCTGAGCACCATCAGATCGCTGGCATGATCAAAATGCAGATGGGAAAGCAAAATGCCCTCCAGCTTTGCCGGATCGCAAATTGCCATCAGTTTGCCCAATACCCCGCTTCCGCAATCCACCAGGATATATTTCCCTTCATGCTCCATCAGATAGCCGCTGGTGGCGCCGTTGGCGCAAGGCCAGGGTCCATGACAACCCAGTACATGAACGTGCATGATTATTTCCCTCACTCAATTTCAAATTTCCGGCTTACCCGGTCCCGCCAGGCAAGGCCCACGCCGATATCCTCGTTGACGCTGATGCCCGCTTCGCAAAGCGCTTCCACCGCCGTGGAAAGGGCCAGCTCCGGGGTATTATTTTCCCCGCTCAGATGCCCCAGCAGCACCTGCCTTACCCCCGTTTCATACAGGGAAAGCAGCGCCTTGGCGCTGGCTTCATTGGATAAATGGCCGTGATTGCTTAGAATTCTTTGCTTCAAATACATGGAATAATGGGGATTTTGCATCAAAAGATCGGGATCGTGATTGCTTTCCAGCAAAAGCACATCCACCCCGGAAAGGGTTTTGAGCACCTGCTTTTTCATATATCCCATATCGGTGGCCGTTGCCACGCTGTGACCCCCGTAATACACCCGGTATCCTACAGGATCGGCAGCGTCATGGGGAATGGAAAAGGGATAAAGGGCCAGATCGCCGATATAAAAATCCTCTTCATCGTTAAAATATCGCCGGTTTCCCGGGGCGATTTCCCCTACCGTGCGGGCCATGGCCTGGAAGGTGCGCTCATTGGCATAGACCGGAATATGATATTTTCTGCTTAAGATGCCCACGCCTTTCACATGGTCGCTGTGCTCATGGGTGACCGCAATGCCGGTGAGCATTTCGGGCAGAATGCCAATTTCCTTCAGCGCCCCTTCAATGGCCTTTCCCGGCATGCCGGCGTCAATCAGAATTCGTGTATCTCCCGCGCCGATAAACAGCGCGTTGCCGCTGGATCCGCTGAACAGCGGACAAAACGTAAATCGCATACCCTGTCCTTTCTCATGGCTTATTTCATCCACCCATTATTATAATCGAAAAAGGCCCCGCTGGCAAGGCGCGCTTCTTGGAGAATACTATCTCTTTTTTCAAAGAATTGTGCCTTTACTTTTTTGCCGTTCTCATTTATAGTGATATTGCGTAATCAATTGCATCGATATATTCCAGCAACAGGGAGGATATAGAAATGAAAGCTGTTCTTGTAGGAAAAAATAAGGAACTGACCTGGTCCGAAGTGGAAAATCCGGTCATCAAGCCCGATGAGGTTCTGGTGGAAATTCATGCCGCCGCGCTGAACCGTGCCGATCTGATGCAGCGGGATGGGGATTATCCCCCGCCTCCCGGCTGTCCTGAATGGATGGGCCTGGAAGTAGCCGGCAAAATCATCGAAATGGGCGAGGAAGCAAAAAAGGAATCCCATTGGCAGATCGGCGATTCCGTCTGCGCTTTGCTTGGCGGCGGCGGCTATGCGGAATATGTGGCCGTGCGGTATGATATGCTGATGCCGGTGCCGAAAAATTGTTCCCTGATTGAAGCTGCCGCCATGCCGGAGGCCTTTGCCACCGCTTATCTGAATCTTTTTATGGAGGGCGGCTTAAAGGCGGGCAATACCCTGCTGATGCATGCCGGGGCCAGCGGCCTTGCCAGCGTCGTCATCCCCATGGCCAAGGCCTTTGGCGCGCGGGTGATCACCAGCGTGCTTTCCGATGAAATCGCCGCTTCCATTCAGCATCTGGGCGCGGACGTCATCGTCAATACCCGGAAAGAAAATATCGCCGATGTGCTCAAGCAGCAGCTGGAAGAGGGGCATCCCGTGGATGTGGCTATCGATTGCCTGGGCGGCGAAATGATGGGTGCCTGCCTTCCCTATCTGCAGCATGGCGCCCGCTGGATCATGATTGCAGCCCTGGCCGGAACGAAGACGGAAATCGACCTGAAAAATATTTACGTCCGCAATGTCCGCATCATCGGCAGCACCCTGCGTTCCCGTCATCCCAGAGTAAAGGCCCAAATTCTTTCCAGCCTGGTCAGAGAAGTTTGGCCCAAGGTGGAGGATGGCTCCATGCTCAAGCCCACCATCTTTGCCACCCTCCCCATCACCCAGGCCGAAGACGCCCATGCCCTTTTGCAAAATGGCAAAAACATCGGCAAGGTAGTCTTGGCAGTCAAATAAATAAATTCAAATATGCTGGATGACCGGCCTTTTGCCGCAAAGCAAACCCCTCCGCATGACCCGCCGTCATGCAGAGGGGTTATTCGTTGCTTGCGTTTAATAAAATGAGTATAGGCAATCATCTTGTCCCAAGTAATAACTGCATTCAATTATTTCCGCAGGTTTCATCTGTTCTATATATGCAAGCGTTCTGAAGGCCATACCGTGACCAACCAGGATGACTTTGCCATAGTTTGCATATTTATCAGCAACGCTTCGCATTCTTTTTCTGACTTCATCCAATGTTTCCCATCTCATCTGCCGACCTGTCGGATATTTCCCTTGATACAGGTTAAACTCCCTTGTCAGCATAATTGCTTCTTCTGAAGTGGTGTATTGATTGGTTTTATCGGGTTCCCATTCGTGCAAATCAACCTCAACACATATCTTCAAACCAGTCTCTCTTGAAATAATCGCTGCTGTCTGTAAAGCCCTTGTGTAAGGAGATGAAACGATCAATTCTGCCGACTTTAATCTGTCATCAAGCGCGGACATTTCTGCCTGCTTGATTCCCGTTTCTGATAAGGGTGCAAATGAGCGCCCAAAGCCGTAAAACCCCTTTTCCAGCATTTCGCTATAATCCGCTTCGCCGTGTCGTACAAGATAAAAAACTGCCATTTGTATTACCTCGCGTTTTCCTTCTTCTTTCCTCCGCGGTATACCACCGCAGCCACGCACAGGGATACGCTTTCCGCACCGGCCTTTTTCAGTGCATTGGCGCAGGCCCAGGCCGTGCTGCCGCTGGTGCGCACATCATCCAGCAGCAAAATCCGTTTGTCTTTGGCGTCTTCGCAGGCAGAAAACACCTTTTCCACATTCTTCTGCCGCTTTTCCATGGTCGTTCTGCTCTGAGGCTTATGGAATTCCGTGCGCTCCAGCAGCTCCATCACCGGCACCTGGATTCTTTCCCCGATTGCCTGGGCCAGCAGCAATGATTGATTGAAGCCCCTTTGCTTCAATCGCTTTTCATGCAGGGGAACAGGCACAATGCAGTCAAAATCCCGTTCCGTCAGCGCATCGGTCATGGCGTCGGCAAGCAATGGCAGCGCCTCATCGCAGGCGTCAAATTTAAAAGCATGAATCAATTGCCGTACTTCATCGCCATAGCGATAGGGCGCATATACTTTTTTGATGGGCTGCATCATCTGACTTTTGCAAAATGCGCAGGGTTTTCCCTTCTTTACCGGCGACAGGCAGCGGTTGCATGCCTCCGGCGGCACTTTTCTTTCCTTCAGCCCTTCCCGGCAATCATCGCATAAACAATCTTCAAAGGCCGCTTTCCGGGGATCCTTGCAGCAAAGGCAATTGGCGGCGCGGGGATATAGAAGCGCAATGATCCAGCGCTTGAAAATGCTTTTGATTTCCTTCCATTTTCCCATGCCGTTCCCTCCTTGTTTCTTTATATTATTCGCCCGATCGCGGTAAATCCCTGCCCCAAATCATCTGTCACGCTTTCCCTTATTTACTTTTACAGAAATTGCCAGTCGAAATGTATCAATTTTCCGAAATTTCCCGTTCTTCTTGACACAATTGTTTTTTAATTGTATTATCTATTCTGTAATTGTATACAAACTTGTCCTTGAGGGGGAATCCGTATGTCTTTTCAGCATTTTGAATCCACCATTGAAAGCCGTCCTATCCGGGATATCGCTTATGAACAATTAAAGCATGCCATTATTACCGGGGAAATTCCCGCCGGTTCCCGCATTGTGGAAACGGTTTATGCCGAGCAATTGCATATCAGCCGCACGCCACTTCGGGAGGCCCTGCGCAAACTGGAAAGAGACGGTCTGGTGGAATATGTATTGCACCGGGGCGTTGTGGTACGCGCCTTTACCATCAATGATATCGACGAAATCTTCACCATCCGCAATGCCATGATGATGCTGATTTTGCCTTCCATTATTGAAAATGTAACGGAAGAAGCGTTGGAAAAGCTGCGGGGTATCCTCAAGGAAATGGATGTCGCCCACGAACAGGAGGATGCCGATGCTCTGGCCATCCAGAATCGCGCCTTCCACAGCACCATTGAGCATCTTTCCGATAAGCGGCGCATTCTGCGGGTGATCGACAGCCAGGAAGAATATATTATCCGCTTCTCTTCCCTGACCATCGCCAGCATCGTTCGCCGCTCCAATGCCCATCAGGAACATCATCAGATGCTGGAACTGCTGGAAAAGCGGGATCTGGAAGGGCTCAAAACCCTGATGCATCATCACCTGGAAGAAAGCAAGGAAACCTGCCTGGCCGCCGTCGCCGAACGGAAATTCTGATTTTTATTGCGCCCAGCGCGCAGAAAGGAAATAATCATGAATTGGACTTGGGATTTAAGCGTACTTTATAGTGATTTTAATGACCCTCAGATTGAAAAGGATTTTTCTTCCCTGAAAGAAATCTGCGAAAATGTTAAAAATATGATGCAGGGCGATGCGCTGACCGCCCTGGAAAATATGGCGGATGCTTTTGAAGAAATGAACCGCCTTTCTTCCAAACTGGGCAGCTTTGCCAATCTGACCCTCTCCACCGACGCCTCCAATGAACCTGCCCAGCAGATGATGGATCGGCTGATGGTCTTTTCCGTGCAGCTTTCTCTGCTTTCCTCTGCCTTCACCCGGTATCTGGGCGGCATTGACAATCTGGAAGAATTGATCGAAAAGAGCGAAAAGCTGCAAAAGATCGCTTTCTCTCTGCGCCAGACGAAGGAATCCGCCGCCCATCTGATGGATCCCGCCATCGAAGAATGGATGCTGAAAATGTCCCTGACCGGCGGCGACGCCTTCTCCAATCTCCGGGATAAGCTGGACGCTACCCTGATGGTGGATTACCGGGGCGAACAGATTCCCCTGGCGGCTGCCCGTGCCAAGGCCTACGATCCCGATCCGCAGGTGAGAAAAGACGCTTACGAAGCCGAGCTTGCCTCCTATGCCAAGGTGGAAATCCCCATGGCGGCCTGCCTCAACGGCATCAAGGGCGAAGCACTGACCATGATTGAAGCCTGCCATTTTGATTCCATTCTGGAGCAGACCCTCTTCCAATCCAATATGGATCGGGAAACCCTGGAAGCCATGCTTACCGCCATCCGGGAATATTTGCCCGTTTTCCGGAAGTATCTGCGCAAGAAGGGTGAAATTCTGGGCCATAAGGATGGCATTCCCTTCTATGATATGTTTGCTCCGCTCGCTCCCAAGGGCTATACCCCCAAGGTATATTCCATTGAAGAAGCCCGGGAAAAGCTGATTGAGGAAATGAGCAAGTTCTCTCCCGAAATGGGCGCTTTCATTGCCGAAGCCTTTGATAACCGCTGGATCGACGTCTTCCCCCGGGAGGGCAAGGGCGGCGGCGCTTTCTGCTCCGAGCTGCATCATCTGAATCAGAGCCGTGTGCTCACCAATTTCGCCGGCTCCTTCTCCGATGTTTCCACCCTGGCCCACGAACTGGGCCACGCCTGGCATAATCGCTGCATGGCCGGCCTGCCCGCCTGCATGACCAATGCCCCCATGCCCCTTTGCGAAACCGCCTCCATTTTCAATGAAACCCTGCTTGCCAATGCCGCCATGGAAAAGGCGGATAAGGCAGAAAAGCTGGCCCTGCTGGAAGGCAACCTGATGGAAACCACCCAGACCATCGTGGATATCTACAGCCGCTATCTTTTCGAATCCGCCGTCATTGAGCAGCGCAAGGAACGCACCCTTTCCGTGGGTGAACTGAAGGAACTGATGCTTTCCGCCCAGGAAGAAAGCTATGGCGACGGCCTGGCCAAAGATGTGCGTCATCCCTATATGTGGGCTTGCAAATGCCACTATTATTTCTCCGGCCTTTCCTTCTATAATTTCCCCTACGCCTTCGGTCAGCTGTTCGGCGCCGGCGTTTATGCCCAGTATCAGGAAAAGGGCGCTTCCTTCGTGCCCAAGTATAATCAGCTGCTTCGCTCCTGCGGCAGCGGCATGATCGCCGATGTGGCCAATAGCGTGGGCATTGATGTGCGCAGCGTGGATTTCTGGCGCGCTTCCCTGGATGTTTACGCCCGCCAGATTGATGAATTCATCGCCCTTTCCGATGAACTGATGGCTGATTAATTCTTATTTTCTGTAAGGAGAAAACCATATGCAGTCTTTAAAAGCGCAGATTCTGGAAATCTTATGCGAAGATTGCCGTACGCCCCTGGAACGCATCGCCGTTATGACCGGCGCGGCGCTTGCCCAGGTAGCAGAAGCGATCGAAGAATTGGAAAAAGACCGGGTTATCCTGCAGTATTCCCCCATTATTAACTGGGATCGCACGGATAAAGAGCGGGTAGAGGCCATGATTGAGGTCAAGGTCACCCCCCAGCGGGATATGGGCTTTGACGCCATCGCGGGCCGCATTTATCGCTTTGAAGAAGTAAAAAGCGTTTATCTCATGAGCGGCAGTTATGATCTTCTTGTGCTGGTGGAAGCCCGCACCCTTAAGGAACTGGCCCTCTTCGTCAGCGAAAAACTCAGCCCGCTGGATACCGTAACCGGCACGGCTACCAGCTTCGTTCTCAAGCGCTACAAGCAGGATGGCGTTATTTTCGTCGGCGAAAGCGCCGATAAGCGCATGGCGGTCTCTCCGTGAGCCATCGCTTCGTTTCTCCCCATGTGGCCCAGGTGCCGCCCAGCGGCATCCGTCGTTTTTTCGATATTGCGGGCACCATGAAGGGCGCTATCTCTCTGGGCGTTGGCGAGCCGGATTTCGTTACGCCCTATCATATCCGCAGTGCTGCCATTGACAGCCTGCTGGATGGTGAAACCCAGTATACCCCCAATATGGGCCTTCTTCCCCTGCGCCAGGAAATTGCCCTGTATCTTGAAAAGCGTTTCCAGGTATCCTATGATCCCGAAAAGGAAATCATGGTAACCGTGGGCGCCAGCGAAGCCATCGATCTGGCGCTGCGGGTATGCCTGCGCCCCGGGGATGAAGTTATCCTTCCCGATCCCGGGTATGTCAGCTATGCCCCCTGCGTTACTTTTGCCGGCGGCAGGGCCGTTCCCGTTCCCACCCACGCGGAGGATGAATTCCGCCTCACCGCAAAAAATATGGAAGCGGCCATTACGGATAAAACCCGGGCGCTGATTTTCCCCTATCCCAATAATCCCACCGGCGCGGTGATGAATAAGGAAGAGATGCTCAAAATCGCCGCAGTGGCAGAAAAGCATGATCTTTTGGTCATCAGCGATGAAATCTATGGGGAACTGACCTATAACGGCGAAAAGACCATCGCCTTTTCTTCCCTGCCCGGCATGAAGGAGCGCACCATCCTGATCAACGGCTTTTCCAAGGCCTTTGCCATGACGGGCTGGCGCCTGGGCTATGCCTGCGCCCCCCGGGAAATTCTTTATGAAATGAATAAAATCCACCAGTACGCCATCATGTGCGCCCCCCGACAGGCCCAGGTTGCGGGCATGCAGGCCCTGAAAAAAGGCCGGGAAAGCGGTTATGAAGACGTGGAAACCATGCGGCGCAGCTATGATCGCCGCCGCCGGGTAATGGTGGATGCCCTTCGCAAAATGGGCCTTGATTGCTTTGAACCCAGGGGGGCTTTCTATTGCTTCCCCTCCATCAGGCATACCGGCCTTACCAGCGAGGAATTCTGCACCCGCCTTTTGCAGCAGGAAAAGGTGGTCTGCGTGCCGGGCGACGCCTTTGGCGTATCCGGAAGCGGGCATATCCGCTGCTGCTATGCCACGGATTTAGGCCTTATGCTGGAGGCCTTTTCCCGGATGGAGCGTTTCATCCAATCTCTGTAATTTCATTGATCCCTTTCCAAGGAGGAACCCATGAAAAAAATCTGGTCCATTCTGCTGGTGCTTGTTACGCTGGCAAGCCTGTGCACATTTTGCGTGCAGGCGGAGGATACGGAAGAGGAGCTTTCCTATTTCAGCATCATGAATCCGATCACGCCTACCCCCCATCCCGATGCCACGCCCACCCCGGAGCCCACGCCCGTTCCCTCTCCCACCCCCGTTTATCAGGCGGATGGCAGCGTGCTCATTACCATTACCGCCGTAGGCGATGTGACCATTGGCCGGAACGTGCAGCATAGCGGCACCTCCATTTTTGAAAAGGAATTGGCCAAGCAGGATAATGATATCAATTTCATCTTCCGCAATGTAAAGGATATCTTTGAAGACGATGATCTGACCATCGCCAATTTTGAAGGCGTATTGGCCAATGAATATTCCATCCCCTCCAAAAAACGGGAAAACAGCTATCTTTTCCTGGCCCCTACCAGCTATGTGGAAGCGCTGACCAATAACGGCGTGGAAGCCGTTACCATGGAAAATAATCATGTGGGCGATTTCGGCGATGATGGCATTGCCTCCACCATCAAAACCATGGAAAACGCCGGCATTGTATGGAGCAATAAGGAAAACACGGGCGTTTATGAGGTGCAGGGCCTGCGCATCGCCATGCTGGCCTATCAGACCCTCAATCAGCCCATCACTTCGGAAGAACTCAAGCTCGTGGTGGATGCCGACGTCAAAAAGGCGAAAGAAACCTGCGATCTGGTGATCGTTTCCTTCCACTGGGGTAACGAACTGGATTATGCCCCCCGGGATAACCAGATTATGCTGGGCCGCGCCGCCATCGATTCCGGCGCCGATCTGGTGCTGGGCCACCACAGCCATCG
>SVHD01000073.1 GCA_015056015.1 Clostridiales bacterium | reverse complement strand
AACGGCCGCGGCATGCCGGTGGATATTCATCCCGCCCTTGGCATTCCCGGGGTTGAGGTTATCTTTACCCGCCTGCACGCCGGCGGCAAATTCGGCAACGAAAATTATGCCTATTCCGGCGGTCTGCACGGCGTAGGCGCATCGGTGGTAAATGCCCTTTCCAAGTGGCTCACGGTAGATATCTACCGGGATTGGAGCCATTATACCATGCGCTTTGAAAACTATTTTGATCCCAAGGAAAAGAAATATATGGCGGGGCATCCCGTATCCCCCCTGGAAAAGATCGGCAATACCAGAAAGCGGGGCACCCTGGTGCGCTTCCTGCCCGATGATACCGTATTCGAAGAAACGGTGATCAACGGGGATACCGTGCGCCGCCGTCTGCGGGAACTGGCCTATCTGAACAGGGGCCTGAAAATCACCTTTACCGATGAACGCACCAAAGAAGAGGGCAAGGCCTTTGCCGAATTCTGCTTTGCCGGCGGCATCGTGGATTATGTGAAATTCCTGAATAAGGATAAGAATCCCCTCCATGAAACGCCCATCTATTTTGAAGGCAAAAAGGATGACGTGGTCTGCGCGGTGGCCATCCAGTATACCGATGGCTTTACCGAATCCGTATTTTCCTATGTAAATAATATTCCCACCGGCGAAGGCGGCACCCATGAAACGGGCTTCAAGGCGGCGCTTACCAAGGCGCTCAATGATCATGCCCGGAAAATCGGCGCCCTCAAGGAAAAGGATAATAACCTGGCGGGCGAGGATTTCCGGGAAGGGATCACCGCCATCGTCACCACCATGGTGAAAAATCCCCAGTTTGAAGGGCAGACCAAGGGACGCTTGGGTAATACTGAAGTGCGCCCGGCCGTGGAAGCCATCGTCAATGAAAAACTATATGAATTCCTGGAAGATCTGAAAAATCAGGATCTGGCCCAGAAAATCGTGGAAAAGGCGGTCAAGAGCGCCAAGGTCCGCGAGGCCACCCGCAAAGCCCGGGATGTGGCCCGGGCCAAAAACCAATTGGAGGCCGCGCCCCTGGTGGGCAAATTATCCGCCTGCACCGGGCGCAAGGCCGTGGAAAATGAGCTTTTCATCGTGGAAGGCGATTCCGCCGGCGGCAGCGCCAAGCAAGGGCGCGACCGGCGCTTCCAGGCCATCCTTCCCCTGCGCGGCAAGCCCCTGAACGCCGAAAAGAAGCGGCTGGATCAGGTATTGGCCAATGAGGAATTCCGTTCCATCATTACCGCCCTTGGTACCGGTATCGATGAAGATTTTGACGTCACCTCCCTCAAGTATCATAAGGTTATCATCCTGGCCGACGCCGACCAGGACGGCGCCCATATCCGCGCTATCCTGCTCACCTTCTTCTATCGCTATATGCGGGATCTGGTGGCGGATGGCCATGTGTATATCGGCATGCCGCCTCTGTATGCCGTGAAAAAGGGCAGCGAAATCCGCTATGCCTATGATGATAAAGAATTGAAAAAGGCCACCCAGGGCCTGCGGGGCTATACCCTGCAGCGCTATAAGGGCCTTGGCGAAATGAATCCCGAGCAGCTTTGGGAAACCACCATGGATCCCGCCCACAGAAAACTGATGCAGGTGACCATCGAGGACGCCGCCGAGGCCGATTCCCTGATCACCATCCTCATGGGCGATAAGGTGGAGCCCCGCCGGGAATATATCATCGAGCACGCAGAATTCAATAAGGCCGATCATTTTGATCAGCACGTGGAAAAAACGCAGAATTAAACTCAACTCGGGGAGACTTCCCTGAAATTCGCAAAAACGCTTTGATCCGAACCGGTTTTCGGAGGGGGCGCGGGGGAACCCGCTTTTGCCCTCAAAAGCGGTTCACCCGCAATCATTTAACTGGAGGTCGGTCCAATGGCCAAGAAGCCGCCGGAAGTTATTACGCCTGATATTATCCAGACCCCACTGGAGGACGTGCTCCATCAGAGCATGATGCCCTATGCGGAATACGTCATTCTCGAGCGCGCCATTCCCCGGGTTGAGGATGGCTTAAAGCCCGTGCAGCGGCGTATTTTGTATACCATGAACGAACTGGGCCTGACCCCGGATAAGCCCCACCGCAAATGCGCCCGCATCGTGGGCGATTGCCTGGGTAAATATCATCCGCACGGGGATACCAGCGTCTATGACGCCTTGGCCCGCATGGCCCAGCCCTATTCCCTGCGCGGCGTGATGGTGGATGGCCACGGCAATTTCGGTTCCATCGACGGGGACAGCCCCGCCGCCATGCGTTATACCGAAGCGCGCATGGCCCCTCTTGCTTTGCAGATGCTGCGGGATATTGAAAAGGATACCGTCCCCTTCCGCCTGAATTTTGACGATACCCTGAAAGAGCCTGATCTTCTGCCTGCCCGTTTCCCCAATCTGCTGGTAAACGGCGCATCCGGTATCGCGGTTGGCCTGGCCACCAATATTCCGCCCCATAATCTGAAGGAAGTCTGCAGCGCCGTCTGCCTGCAGATGGATGATCCGGATATTTCCCTGGATAAACTGATGGAGGCCGTGCCCGCCCCCGATTTCCCCACCGGCGGCATTCTGCTGGATACCCCCGAAATCCGCAATGCCTATGAAACAGGCCGGGGCAAGCTCACCGTCCGGGCCAAAGTGGAAATTGAACCGGGCAATGCCGGGCGCACCCTGCTGGTGATCACCGAAATCCCTTATGGCGTGGCCAAGGCCGCCATGCTGGAAAAAATCCTGCGGCTTTCCGAAGAAAAAAAGGCGGCCCTGGGCTGCATCCATGATATCCGGGATGAAAGCGACCGCAGCGGCATGCGCGCCGTCATTGAACTGAAAAAAGAGGCCAATCCCCAGAAAGTATTGGCTTACCTCTATAAATACAGCGATCTGCAGGTCACCTTCGGCGTGAATCTGGTGGCCGTTGCGGCAGGCAAGCCCGTGCAGATGGGGCTGAAAACCGTCATCGGCCATTTCATCCGCCATCAGAAGGATGTGGTCACCCGCCGTACCCAGTATGAACTGGAGCAGGCGAAGGCCCGGGCCCATATCTTGGAGGGCCTGATCATCGCGGTGGATAACCTGGATGAAGTGATCGCGCTCATTCGTGCCAGCAAAAACGGCAAGGAAGCAAAACAGCGGCTGATGGAGCGCTTTGGCTTTACCGATGTGCAGGCCCAGGCCATTCTGGATCTGCGTCTGCAGCGCCTGACCGGCCTTGAAATCGAGGCCCTGCGCAAAGAATATGCCGATATTCTGAAGCTCATCAATACCCTGGAGGGTATCCTCAAGAGCGAGAAGAAATTGCTGGCCGTCATCAAAAAAGAAATGATGGAAATTGCCGATCAGTTCGGCGATGAACGGCGCACCCTGATCCTTAAGGAAAAGGAAGATGAAGTGATCTCCGTCACCGAAGAAGCGCCGCCCCCCGAAGAAGCCGTGGTCTTCCTCACCCGCGGCGGGCAGCTGCGCCGCATGGCCCCCCGCTTCTTTGAAAAAATGGAAATGCCCGAAAAGGAAAGCGATATGGCCCGCTGGCTCTTCCATACGCAGACGGATCATACCCTGCTCTTCTTTACCGATAAGGGCAATTGCTATCCCCTGTCGGTGGGCGCACTGAACGAATCCAATAAGCCCAAGGAGCGGGGCGGCGCCCTCTCCGGCGTGCTGGCCGGGCTTGAAACCGGGGAAAAATGCGTTTCCCTGCTGCTGATTACCCCCGGCAGCCTCAGCGCCATGAATGATCTGATCTTCTTTACCAAGCAGGGCCAGATCAAGCGCACCGCCGCTGCGGAATATGACGTCAAGCGCGCCAAATTTGCCGCCATCAATCTGAAAAATGACGACGCCCTGCTTTCCGTTGCGCCCATGGAAGAAGGCTGCGATTTCCTGATGATTTCAAGGAATGGCCAGTGCATCCGCTTCCAGGCGGATACCGTGCCTGAAATGGGCCGCGCCAGCGCCGGCGTCAAGGGCATGAAGCTGGATGACGGCGATCAATTGCTGATGGCCTGCTCCCTGGCCAATTCCGATCAGATTCTCCTCTTCACCGAACGCGGCTATGCCAAGCGGCTGATGGGCGCCATGTTTGATACCCAGGGCCGGGCCGGCAAGGGCGTCAAATGCGTATCCTTCAATAAATCCGGCTCCACCGGCACCTATGTGGCCGCCGCCGCCCGGATCACCTCCTCCCGTGCCTTTACCGTTTTGCAAAACGGCGGCGTAATGACCCCCATGGTATCCGATGAATTGCTCTGCCTGGATCTGGCGGATAAGGGCAAGCCCACCGTCATGGCGGTATTGGATGATGTGGTGGAAGATCTGATTCTGTAAGCCATTTCGCCTTTAAGGGTTTTCAGTGCAACTCACTGAAGGCCCTTTTTTTCGGCCGTAAATTGATTGGAAACACAAAAATATTCATTTCCCGAATCAAATTGCCCTTTTGTTCGTCTAATCAGTGCAAGAGGCTCTTGTGCATCAAAGGAGGGACACACTTGGATAAAGAAACATTCGCCAGCCGGGTAAGCGCCATGGAAACGCGCCTGTATCGCATGGCCAGCGCTTATCTTCACGGCGAGCACGATCGATTGGACGCCATATCGGACGCCATTTTGAAGGCCTGGCAAAAACAATACACTTTGAAAAACGAAGCGTATTTTGAAACCTGGCTTACCCGCATCCTGATCCGGGAATGCATCGACGCCCAGCGCAAGCAAAAGCGGATGATTCCCGTGGAGCAAATGCCGGATAGGATTGATGAATCCACCGGCGGCGAAAGCGGCTATCTGCTCCGCTGCGCCCTGCAGGAAATTCCGGAAAAATTCCGTCTGCCGCTTTTGCTCCATTACATGGAAAATTACGGCGTGGATGAAATCGCCCGGATTCTTTCCCTCTCCCGGGGCGCGGTCTGCTCACGGCTTTCCCGAGGCAGAGAGAAATTAAAAAGCATTCTCAAGGAGGAAATCCAATGAAGCGCGATATTTGGCAGAAAATCTATGGCACGCCCCCGGAATCTCTTTCCCAGCGTGTCTCCTCCACACTTTCCACATTGAAAGAGGAGGAAACCATCATGAAACGGTATATTTTTCGCTCTGTTGCATTGGCGCTTTGCCTGGTATTTCTGTTGGCGGGGACCGTCTGGGCAGTTTCGGAATCGGGGATTCTTTCCCTGCTCAATCGCTACGGCGAAGAATTGAATGAAAACCAGCAGCAGATGATCCAGACGGAATTTGATGAAGATACGGCCCATCTCGGCCCCATTACCGTTACCCTGAAGGAAATGATCTGCGATGGATATGTAGCAACGGTGACCTTTGAATACGTTGCCCCGGAAGGAACCTATCTTTACACCGATGCGGTAGAAATGACCCCTGAAGAATGGGAAATGGATGATCAGTCCCGGCTTGATAAATACGGCCCCTATTATGTGCTTACCGACGTTCATGCTGGGTTCGCTTCTCCCCTTGCCATCATGGATCCTCCCGGCGAAAGCATGATGCTGGGCCAGCGCATGGCCCCCAATATCATCCTCCACTCCCTTTCCTTCCCCGTCGCCGGTATGGATCTTGATACCCTGCAGATTGGCGTAGGCGCCTGGGAGGTAAAGGAAGCGGGCAAGCAAGGCGATCGCCATGGCGCGGCCCTCTATCCCCGGTACAAAGGCAGCACCGAGCCCTTCAAAACTTTCTCCCTTTCCTTTGATCCTGCCGATACGCCCTTTGGCCTATCCGAAGTGGATCTCGCTTTTACCGGCCTTACCACCCATATTTCCATCCGGGCTCAGGCCGATCCCATGGATTGCATTCCCGAATTGCTGGATGGAGAAGGAAAGGAATTGCCCCTGACGCTGCTGGGCAGTTTTGGCGGCTATCATCAGCAGAAGGACTGCTGGGAGATGGGCTATGGCCCCCTTTCCGAAATTCCGGATACCCTGCAATTGCAGATGCATCGCTGGAATGAAGAAATCATGGATACGGAACCCTGGGGCGATCCGATTACGCTTCATCTGAAATAAATTTTCCGTATTTCAAAACACTTTCCTCCGTTTCATTCGTCTTAAAGACAGAAAGGCAAATGATTCTGCCTTTTGGGATGGCCATCCAATCTGGAAAAGGAGGCGATGCGCTTGGAGGTTTACAAGCTCTATTCCGTTCATTTCCAGGCGCTGAGCGCCTATGCAGGAAAGCTGCTGGGAAGCAATGGATCGGGCGAGGATATCGCCCAGGAGACCTTTCTTCGTGCCATGCGGCATATAGATACGCTTTCCGCCCTCACCGAAGGGCAGCAGAAAACCTGGCTGTATACCACCGCCCGCCGCCTGGTGATCGATCAGCAAAGAAGAAAGGCCCTGGAACCGCCCCCGGAAGAAGAACCCATTTTTCAGGATGATCTGACCCGCCTGGAAGTGGTGCAATTGCTTGACCGCTTACCCCTGGACAGCGCCCAAATCCTGCGGATGCGCCATTTTGCCGGTATGAACAGCACGGAAATTGCCAGAGTTCTGCAAATGAATCCTGCCACCGTGCGCACAAAACTTCGCAGCGCCATTCAACGCTTACAGCAAATCATCCATGAAACGGAGGAATAGATATGGAAAAGAAGCATTTGAAAATCAGTGCAGGCCTGGTGGATCTGACCGATGTGCAGCCCGAAGCCCTGACACACTATCACGCCATTACCGTCAGTTCCGGCGTGGTGCTGGTTACGCCCCGTACCCGTCGTCTGCTGGCAGAATTCGGGGCGATTCTCAACTGCGGCGGCGTGATTGACGTGCCTGATGGCTGCCAGTTGAACAACATCAACGGCGGAACGACCCTGACGGAACATACCCAGGTGGTGGATAACACCGTGCTGCTGGTCAATGGGCATTTGCGCCTTGCCCCCGGTTCCCAGGAAACGATTCGCAAATATGCCAAAATCATGGTCAATGGCCCCTTGATCCTCCCCGAAGGCCTGCAGGGGCAATGCAGCGGTATCATCCAAAATGGCCAGCAGATCGTTTATCCGGATGGCGCCGATTATGTGGAAGGGAATATCCAGATCAATGATCGTTTCCTGCGCAGAATCAAAAAGGACGCTGCATTTTTCACCCGTTCCAGCGCCTTTCTCATTGAAGAAAACGTGGATGTACAGGCCCTGCTGGATCAGAATATCCTGATTCATGCCAAAACCGCCTATGTTTCCGAAAATTATCCGGATGGGGAATTACTCTTTGATTCCAATGCCCAGATCATTTCCGTGCCTGCGGGGTTCCGGGTGATTCAGGGAAATTTGACGCTGGATCAGCAAACGGAAGCGGAATATGGCAAAAAGCTCTTTGTGGTGGGCAAATGCCGGGTAGAAATGGCAGCGAAAAACGCCCTGGAATCCCTGGAAAAAATCATCGTTGCCGGGGAGGCCCAGGTGGATGAAGATTTGATGGATCTTTGGCAGGCGCGCTGCGTGAAAGCCGATAAAGTAACCAGAATCAATCAGGCCCGGAAAATCAAGGGAATGGATTCCGATGTAATCATCAGCAAGGAAATGCTCGCCCTCTGTCCTCGCGGGCTTGAAATCATCGATTGCAAGAATGTGATCATTCTGCCTGATGTGGAAGCCGCTTTTCTCTCGGAAAAAATCCTGAAAATGCGTGGCGTTTCCCTGTGCGTATGCACCCAGGAGCAGCAGAGCGTGCTGCAATTGGTCTGCGAATTCGTGGATTTTGCCCGGGAAAAACCGGAAAAAAAGAAGGCAGCAGAAGATGAAGAAACAAAGGTGCTGAAAATCAGCGCCGGTTTCTACAAGCTGTAACGCCATTAAAAAAGAGCCTTCCCGAAAGGAAAGGCTCTTCTTTTTATATTTGGGCAGATAATCAGGCATTTTCCCTCTGGGCTGCCAGCGCTTTATTTTCCCGGTCAATTCTGACAAGAAGGGTCTGGAATACTGCGCACACTACCAGCATCATCGCCGCCAACGCCAGCAGGAAGGGGAAATAAGTGCCGCAAAGATCAAACACCAGATTGGCAATGGGGGTGCCGATGGCAAAGCCCGCCGTATTGACGGAAACATAAATCCCCAGCAGCTTGGCAAAGGATACGGAACCGAAAAGCTCGGTAACAATCAGAGGAATCATCACCGTTTCCAGGGGCAGGGCAAACGAGGAAAAGACGCCATAGCCCATGGCCAGGATTTTTCCCGGGCCTTCCGGAGAAACAAAGGAAAGCATCAGGAAGGCCGCCACAGCCGCACCATTGCAAATCAGCATGGTTTTTTTCAGCCCGATTTTATCATACGCAAGGCCGGTCAGGAATTTGCTTCCCGCCAGCGCCAGGGAATGCACGCTGAGCACCGTGGCCACATACCCGGCGTCCAGCCCCGAATCCGTCATATGGGCGGCAGAAATGCCGTTTACACCCTGCAGGGCAGAACCGGTAAAGAAAATGCAAACCGCAGCCACATAGAAATAAGGCTTGCGAATGGCTTCCCGGAAGGTAATGCTGCGAATGGATTGGCCCTTGGCCTTCTTCTTGGGAAGATTTGCGGCAATTTCCTTGGGCGCATCCCTGAAAAGGATCACCACCAGCGCGCCTACGATAAGCAGAATCAGCGCCACCAGCTGATAGGCATTGCGATAACCAAAGGGATTGCCCGCTTCATAAATCAAGGGGGTAACAATCTGGGCCGCCAGGGCGCCGCCCAAACCATTGGCGCAAAGCACCAGGCCCATGATGGTGCCCTTATGCTCCTTGCACCAGCAATCCACCACATAGCCCACCATGGTGGTGGTGGTCCAGGAAAGGCCCATGCCCAGGAAACAGCCCCCCAGATAGAAAACAAAAATGTTTTCCGCATGGGCATAAATCAGCACCGATGCAATCAGGGAAAGAAAACCCGCCCCGATCATTTTCCGGGCGCCGAATTTGGAAATCAGCAGGCCGAAAAAGAGATTTACAACGGAAGTTGTAATATAACGGCAGCTGTCATTCAGGGAAAACAGGCTGCGGGAAAGCCCCAGGGCCTCCGTAATGGCGGATAGATACAGCCCCTTATTGCTGCTGCAAAAGCCCAGGCAGGTAAATACCATCAGAAAAGCGGCGGCAATAATCACCCATTTGTATTCCAGGCGGCGCGTCTTTTGTTGTGTTTCCATCCTGTTTTCTCCTTCTGAATAATATTTCCCGAAGTATTGTATCACTCTTTTGGCGAGGGTGCAAGCAAAGCGGCGGGAAAGAAAACAAAATTTCATGCTGAAAAAACCAAAAAACTTCTTGACAAGCAAAGGGAAATTGCATATAATATCTTTGTTTCAAGCAGAAGCTGCCCGCTTCTCTCCGATGCGAATGACGTTTTGCACGGGATCAGGCATTTTCTTTAGAGAAAGTATGCAATTGGCGGGTGGTTTCATCCGCCAATTTTTAATTGGTAAAAGGGATTGGGAGGTGCATCGACATAGCCGCTGAATTGCTCATCAATGAAGAAATCCGTGACCGCGAGGTGCGCGTCATCGGTGCGGACGGGGCCCAGTTGGGCGTAATGCCCACGCGCAAGGCGCTGGAACTGGCTGAAGAAGCCGAACTGGATCTGGTCAAGATCGTTCCCGGCGCGGTTCCCCCCGTATGCAAGCTGATGGATTATGACAAGCATCGCTTTGAGCAGGCCAAGAAGGAACGCGAAATGCGTAAAAACCAGAAGGTCATTTCTCTCAAGGAAGTGCAATTGTCCGCCACCATCGAAGAAAACGACGTGGCCATCAAAGCCAAGAATGCCATCCGCTTTTTGCAGGACGGCGACAAGGTAAAGGTATCCATCCGTTTCCGCGGCCGTCAGATCGCCCATTCCGATATCGGCATGAAGGTGATGCAGGATTTCGTTGAGCGCACCAAAGAAGTGTGCACGGTCGAGCGTCGTCCCATGATTGAAGGGCGCAACATGATCATGATCCTGGCGCCCAAGACGGAAAAAGCCAGCAAGGCCGAAAAGGCTGCCAAGCAGCCCAAGACCGAGCAGGCATAATCCCATTACTTTCCGGAAGGAGGACACATCCATGCCCAAGCAAAAGACCCACCGCGGCGCCGCGAAGCGCTTTTCCCTGACCAAGACGGGCAAGGTCAAGCACAAGAAGATGAATGTGAACCATATTCTGAACAAAAAGACCACCAAGCGCATCCGTCATCTGCGTGCGGGCGGCACCCTGCAGAATAAGGCTGAGGCCGCTACCATCCGTTCGCTGATTCCCTACAAATAAGCCCATCGCCGGTTGAAGGAGGAACAATAACATGGCACGTATTAAGAGGGCTGTTAATGCCCATAAGAAACGCCGCAAGGTGTTTAAGCTGGCGAAAGGCTACTGGGGTTCCAAGTCCAAGCAGTATCGCACCGCCAGCGAACAGGTGCGCCGCTCCCTGCGTTATGCTTACACTGGTCGTAAGCTGCGCAAGCGTGATTTCCGTCGCCTGTGGATCACCCGTATCAACGCTGCTGCCCGCATCAATGGCATGAGCTATTCTGCCTTCATCAATGGTCTGAAGAAGAAGAATATCGAAGTGAACCGCAAGATGCTGGCTGACCTGGCCGTGAATGACGCCGCTGCTTTCGCTCAGCTGGTCGAAATTGCCAAGGAAGCGTAATGCATTTTCAAGCGCCGATGTAAATCGGCGCTTTTCTATTTTTCATTTTATACAGGAGTGCGTTATGCCTGAATTCATCCATATCAACAATCGGCTTTCCTATATCAAAATGCCTTTCTGGGGCGGCGGCTATTTTGCCTCTGTGATGCTGATCAGGGGAAATACCAAGGAAGAAACCATCCTGATTGACAGCGGCGAAAGCGGCGCCTATATCGACAGCCATCTTCTGCCCGCCCTGAAAAAAGAAGACCTGTCCCTGAATGATATCGGCCTGCTTTTATGTACCCATAATCACAGCGATCATGCCGGCGGGCATGCCCGTATCCGGGAATTATTTGATGGCAAAATCGCCGCTATGGAGATTCAGGATTTGCCCCGCTGGGGCATCATCCCCGATTGGCTGCTCCAGGACGGGGATATGCTGCCCGGCGGCATCCGCCTCATCCGCACCCCCGGCCATTGCGCCGGCGCAGCCAGCTTTTACCTGGAAAAAGAAAGGATCCTCATCACCGGCGATTCCTTCCAGGCCCGGGGCACCGACGGCTGCGCCCTTGCCCTGGTTGGCAATCCTGCCGCTTACCGGGAAAGCGTGAAGAAAATCCAGCGCCTCTCCCCCGATTTCATTCTGGCAGGGCATGCCTTTGATCCCTTCGATTTTGAAATCAAAGGAAAGGGTCAGGTTCAGGCCTTCCTTCAGGAATGCCTGGATCATCTGCAGCGCAGCAAGGATCAGCTATCTGCCTGGGTGAATGAAATCCCACTGCATCCCATTTCCTACTGGGCTGCGCAATTGACCCGCGCTCAGGGGCGGGATCAGCAAAAGATCAATAATCAGGGCCTTCCCATGATTCGGGGCCTGCTTCAGGAAATGGCCCTGCAGCCAGCAGAATAAAATCAAAACCACCAGCTAAGCTGGTGGTATGCACCATGCCTTCAAGGCAATAATACCAGCTGCGCCTGAAGGC
>SVHD01000016.1 GCA_015056015.1 Clostridiales bacterium | reverse complement strand
CTGACCTATTATCTGAAAAATAAAATCTTCATCGGTACCACCCTGCTGCTGGTGCTGGTGATTGCCGCTGTTATGTGCTGGCCCATGTACTCAGGCCTGTTTCAGAAGGATGAGACGACGGATCCTGCTGATCTGCCGGTGATGCTTGTTGCGTCGCAGCCGGGAGAGGATGCCGCGCTGATTGAAAACGCCTTTCGTCAGGCCTTCCCAGGCTATGTAGTGCGTGTATCCGATGCGGAAGATGAAGAACTCAGGGAAGCCGTGATATCCGGAGAGGCGGGATGTGCCTTTGTACTGGAGAGCGATGATGCTTTCACCTACTATGTGAACAACCTGTCCATGTACGATACCAATGCAGTAACAGCGCAATCGGCCATGCAGCGGCTGTACCAGACCCGTGCATTGCTTGCATCGGGCATGAGCCCGCAGGACGCCTCAGCGGTCATGGACGTCTCCATCCGCGCCACAGTGACGAGTTTGGGCAAGAATCAGGCGGATAACTTCTTCTACACCTATGTGATGATCTTTGCACTCTACATGGTCATCATGCTCTACGGGCAGATGGTAGCCACCAATGTTGCTACGGAAAAAAGTTCTCGTGCTATGGAGGTGCTCATCACCAGCGCCAGGCCTACCAGTATGATGTTTGGCAAAGTGCTTGCTTCCTGCCTGGCGGGATTCATCCAGATTGCAGCGGTTTTTGGTTCGGCGCTGGTTCTGTATCATATCAATCGGGACTACTGGGCGGGCAATCCTCTGGTGCAGTCGCTGTTCAACATTCCTCCGGAACTGTTCGCCTACATGCTGATCTTCTTCGTGCTGGGGTTCCTGATCTACGCCTTCCTCTACGGTGCGCTGGGTTCTACGGCTACCAAGCTGGAGGATATCAACACCTCCACCATGCCGCTGATCCTGCTGTTTGTGGCCGCGTTCATCGTCTCCATGATGGGCATGTCCTCCGGCAATGTGGACAGCACGCTGATGAAGGTATGCTCCTTCGTGCCTTTTACTTCGCCCATGGCTATGTTCACGCGCATCGCCATGAGCACGGTGCCCATGCATGAGATCCTGCTGTCTATTGCCATCCTGGCAGTGTCCTCTGCAGGCATCGGTGTGCTGGCGGCGAAGATCTACCGCGTGGGTGTGCTGCTGTATGGCACGACGCCCAAGCTCGGCGCCATTCTGAAGGCCATCCGCAAAGCGTAAAGGAGGAGGGCTATGCAAAAGAAACTGGCACCCATTCTCCTCACAGACCGGCTTATAGTAAATTGCAAAATGGGCTGCATAAACAATCGCATAATATATGCGGAAAGGATACGCATACGAATCTGGCAGGCAGTAATTGTCAAACCTTGAAGTGCTTAACGCGTATATGGTTTGCAAAGTAATTATCGCGCCGAGAACTGTCAGTCTAGCAAAACTCGGCTTACAATTCGAGGGGTCAACAAGGTAACGCAAAAGACATTCATGGCAAAGGAAAGACCTTTTCTTTTTCGGGCGCCTCAAAGGAGAGCGGCAGACGGAACGGACACCATTCTGCACGTAATGACATGCACATAATCTGAACTTGCTGTATAATTTCTCTGAAAGGTGGCGAATTTCATGGACTGGCTTCACAGCATCAACAAGGCAATCGAATTTATCGAAGAAAATATGTGCGAAAGCATCACCGTTGAAGATGTGGCGGCCCATGTGTATTCTTCATATTCAAATTTTGCCCGGATCTTCTATCTGGTCACTGGCGTGACGCTGAGCGAATACATGCGCAACCGGCGCCTTAGTATGGCCGGACGCGAGCTGTTGACTACTGACGTAAAGGTTATCGACATTGCTTTGAAATACCAATACGATACGCCCGAAGCGCCACTCCCAGGGATCGATCTCTGGGTCGCCGCAGTGCCAGCGCACAGGTGTGTCAAGCGCGTCCTGGGTCTGCCAGTCAAAATCAATCAGTGCAAAAATTCCCTTTGAATTGCCGCCACCCATGGAAAAGCCGCATCTCTGTAGCTCTTGACAAAAATCTTCAAAGTTGCTGATCATACTAACTTGCCCCCTCCGGCATCATGATTGAGAACAGAGGTGAATCACTCCATTTCTACATTATAGGACAGTCTTCTGAAGCAGACAAGCGAACACAAAAATATTCGTAGCAACTTATTTTTTGCTGCGAATACTAAGAATATTAAATCTTTATGACATGGTTTTTGAGCCGATTATACCGTTTTCCGTGTCATGAGTCGTGTCATGAGTGGTTTTTTTCGGGCGAAAAAACGTCCATTTGAGCGAATAAATCCGAACGTTTTTGAAAACAGAGGTTAACAAACGTTCGCTACATCGGACGAACAAAAAGAAAATCCGGACGAATATTCGTCCGGATTTTGGTGCGGGAAACAGGACTTGAACCTGCATGTACGATCGTACACATGAACCTGAATCATGCGCGTCTGCCAATTCCGCCATTCCCGCGAATGGCGCATCCTTTTTCAGGATGCGATGGTGGGCAGGGGTGGATTCGAACCACCGAAGTCGGTGACGGCAGATTTACAGTCTGCTCCCTTTGGCCACTCGGGAACCTACCCATGAATAACGATTGTAAAGGTGCGTTTCCTCTTAGAGGAAACGGAGCTGGTGAAGGGACTTGAACCCGCAACCTGCTGATTACAAATCAGCTGCTCTGCCAATTGAGCTACACCAGCAAATGGCCCAATCGAAAGAGAAAATGGCGACCCGGAAGGGGCTCGAACCCTCGACCTCCAGCGTGACAGGCTGGCATTCTAAACCGACTGAACTACCGGGCCGTGAATGGTGGGCCTTCGGGGACTTGAACCCAGGACCAACCGGTTATGAGCCGGCCGCTCTGACCAACTGAGCTAAAGGCCCAAGTAATATCCGAAAACCGCTTGCCGGTTGAAGAGATAAAAAATGGTGACCCCGCCGGGACTCGAACCCGGGTTACCGCCGTGAAAGGGCGGTGTCTTAGGCCGCTTGACCACGGGGCCACATGTGTGTTGTTCCCTTCGCCGTTTGGGAAATGGTCGGGGTGAAGGGATTCGAACCCCCGGCCCCATGCTCCCAAAGCACGTGCGCTACCAGACTGCGCTACACCCCGAAGGTTTCTTTCGCTGTGTCACACAAGCGACGAGATATATAATACACAAACCAAAGCAATTTGTCAAGGGTTTTTTGAAATTTTTTTGAAAAAATATTTTCTCCTCATTTTCCGGCCTTTTTTACGATTTCATTTTATAGGAAGAAATTCATCTGTTTTTCTCCCTTTGCCGCCCGTGGTTTCGCCTTGACAGGGCGCGGTTTCCCATGCTATGCTGAAAAAAATTATTTTTCCGGAGAAAAAAATTTTTATGAAAATCTATATTACCGGCTCCGTTGGCAGCGGAAAAACCACCCTGGCCCGGAAAATTTCGCAAAAAACGGGCATTCCCTGCTTCCATCTGGATGAAATCGTCTATGAAGAATGCCCGGAGGATTCCTGGGGAAATAAAAAACGCCCGCCGGAAGAGCGGGATGCGCTCTTTGCCGCCGCCCTTGCGCAGCCGCACTTCATTATGGAGGACGCCGGCCGCAAATGCTTTCTATCCGCCCCGGAACAGGCGGATCGGGTGATCCTGCTGGATATTTCCCCCTTTCTTCGCCGATACCGGATCATTTCCCGCTGGCTGCGGCAGAAGCTGGGCCTGGAGAAATGCATCTATCGTCCGCATCTTGCCATGCTCCAAAGTATGCTGCGATGGGCGAAAAATTATGAAACCGGCAAGGATGGCACAAAAGCGCTGGCCCAATCCTTTCCCGATAAGCTGATCATTCTTCATACAGCAAAAGAAATTCGCAATTTTCTTGCCGCTTTGGGGCCTGATTCATCAATCCCGCCTTGACCAATGCCGCCAAAATCGCTATAATAGTTGGGATACTTAAAGAAAGCGAGTGTGTATCTGATGGCACAGTTGACGATGGATAAGCTCAAGGCTCTTTGTCAGAATCGCGGCTTCATTTTCCCCGGCAGCGATATTTACGGCGGCCTGGCCAATACCTGGGATTTCGGCCCCCTGGGCGTGGAATTCAAGAATAACATCAAAAAGGCCTGGTGGAAGAAATTCGTCCAGGAAAGCAAGTATAACACCGGTCTGGATTGCGGCATCCTGATGAACCGCGAAGTATGGGTTGCTTCCGGTCACGTGGGCGGCTTCAATGATCCCCTGATGGATTGCAAGGCCTGCAAGGCCCGCTTCCGCGCCGATAAGCTCATCGAAGATTTCACCAACGGCGCCGAAACCGGCGACGGCTGGAAGAATGAAGAACTGGAAGCCTATATCGCCGAGCACGATATCAAGTGCCCCGTTTGCGGCAAGAAGGATTTCACCGGCATCCGTCAGTTCAATCTGATGTTCAAAACCCATCTGGGCGTGAATGAATCCTCCGCTGCGGAAGTGCTGCTGCGCCCCGAAACCGCTCAGGGTATTTTCGTGAACTTCATGAATACCATGCGCACCACCCGGAAGAAGCTGCCCGCCGGCATCTGCCAGATCGGCAAATCCTTCCGCAACGAAATCACCCCCGGCAACTTCATCTTCCGCGTGCTGGAATTCGAGCAGATGGAATTGGAATTCTTCTGCAAGCCCGGCGAAGATCTGGAATGGTTCAATTACTGGCGTTCCTTCTGTCGGGATTGGCTGCTGTCCCTGGGCCTGAAGGAAGAAGCCCTGCGCCTGCGGGATCATGAACCCGAAAAGCTGGCCTTCTATTCCAAGGCGACCACCGACTTTGAATATCTCTTCCCCTTCGGCTGGGGCGAACTTTGGGGCATTGCGGACCGCACCGATTATGACCTGAAGCAGCATATGAATCATTCCGGCAAATCCATGGAATACATGGATCCCGTTACCAACGAAAAATTCGTTCCCTATTGCGTAGAGCCCTCCGTGGGCGTGGAACGCCTGTTCCTGGCCTTCCTGTGCAATGCCTATGACGAAGAAGTGCTGGATGAAGAAAAGAATGACGTCCGCACCGTTCTGCATCTGCATCCCGCCCTGGCGCCCTTCAAGGCAGCCGTTCTGCCCCTGCAGAAGAATAAGCTGGGCGGCCTGGCCACCCAGATTTACGAAGATCTGGCCAAGTATTTCATGGTGGATTACGATGAAACCGGCTCCATCGGCAAGCGCTATCGCCGCCAGGATGAAGTGGGCACCCCCATCTGCATCACTGTCGACTTCGAAACCGAAGAAACCGGCACCGTCACCATCCGTCACCGCGATTCCATGGAACAGGAACGCGTGGCCATCGCCGATCTGAAGAAGTATCTGGAAGATATGCAGCAGTTCTGAGAAATTGCATAATGCTTTCGAGATGAACCAATCATGCGGGGGAAACCATTCTTTGAAGTGGCATCGCATACCCTGCGCTACGCTTGCGTATGCTCTCTGCTTCTGCCAGGTTGGCGTTTGCCGCGTCACAAACCCTCCGGGTTTGCTCCTGATCGCATGCCCTGCGCGCTGCTTGCGCATGCTTTCTTCGTTTGCGTTGATGGCCGTTGCCGCGTCACAAACCCTCTGGGTTTGCTCCTGATCGCATACCCTGCGCTACGCTTGCGTATGCTCCCTCCATCTGCATTGTTGTCATCTGCCGCGTCACAAACCCTCCGGGTTTGTTCCTGAGAACGGTTTCCCCCGCACCCCTTTCCAAGAAAGTCATACTGGATATTTCTGATATGTTCTGATCTGCTTGAATGCCAGTGAAGCAAGGGAAACGGCAGGGGGGATTATGCAGTTCCAAACCCCGAGAGCCAATCATTGCTCAATTTTTCCAGCAACGGTTTCCCGCTATTAAAAAACGCCGGAGGAAAGCTTGCTTTCTCTCACGGCGTTCTTTTTTATCTCGCCTTACTGCGCTGCAATTTTTTTCACCATCGAAATCAGCGATTGAATGCAGGCTTCGTAAACGGCGTCATCGCCGCCATAGGGATCGGGAATTTCCGGGGAAGGCAGAATAATCTTCCCCGCGCAATCGGGGAATCTTTCCAGCAGGCCCAGGGCATGGCTGCGGGTCATGGGGCAGATGAAATCCGCCGCCTTCACCAGCTGGGCAGTGACCATCTGTGCGCGATGACCGCTCAAATCCCCGCCATGGCGGCGGGCAGCGCGGATGGCCTGAGGGGTGGCGGGCATGCCCGGAAAAGCGCTGAGCCCGGCAGAAGCGGCCTCCAGGCCCATTTTCCCGGCCATGGCGGCCGCCATGGGGCTGCGGCAGGTATTTCCGGTACAGACAAAAAGAATCATGCAAAGGGCCTCCCAGCGCGTCAATTATGGCAATATTATATCATGGGCCCCAATTCGCCGCAAGAACGATTGAAAATCCCCTTTTTCTGGCGTATAATAGGCATGATCCATTTTTCCAGGAGGTAAACGATATGGGCCAGATTTGCCCCCATTGCCAGTATGAATCCAACGTCGTATCGGATTTTTGCCCGTCCTGCGGCTCCCCCATGAACGAGCATGTATATGCCGGCCAGCAAAAGCGCGCCCAGCAGGCAGAGGCCAATGCCATCCTGCTGCCCATGCGCTGGCATAAATTCCTCATCTGCTTCAGCCTGCCGGTAAGCATCATCGTCGGCCTGATTTCCATTTTCACTCAGCTTCTGCCGGGGGTGATGAATTTTGATCCCTCACTGTATAAGGAAGGCTTTCAGGAAGTGATGCGCTTCAGCTTTCAATTATCCCTGGGGGCCCAGCTGCTTTTGCTGCCCGGGCTGGTCACTGCGGAAATCGGGCTGCTGAAAAAGAAATGGTTCGGGGTCAACGCCCTTGGTTATGTGTATATTCTTCAGTTCCTCTATGCGGCGGTGAATATCTATATTCTCCTGCAGGTGAATGTGACCGCCTTTGAAACCATTCTTTCCGCCGTGGAAATGCTGCTGCTCTTCATTTTGACCCGGATTTACTACAAAAAACGGCGGAAAATCTTCTCCTGACGGGCGGAAAAAGAAAAATTTGAAAAAATTATAAAAAACCCTTGCGTTTTGGTTTTCGTTGTGCTAAAATAGTCGATGCTGATTGTCAGCCAAGAGAAGACACTTAGGAGGTGAAGGAAGTTGCCGAACATCAAGTCCGCCATGAAGCGTGTAAAGGTGAGCAAGAAGAAGAACCTGCGGAATCGTATGGTGAAGACGGGCGTTAAGACTGCCATCAAAAAGTATCAGGTCGCTCTGACCGAGGGCGTCGCCCCCGCCGGTGCGCAACTGAGCGCCACCACCTCCGCTATCGATAAAGCGGTGGCCAAGGGCGTTATGCATAAGAATACTGCCAACCGTCGCAAGGCTCGTCTGGCCAAGGCTCTGGCCAAGGCTGAAGCTTAAGCCTTAACCGCAAAAACCGCCGTTTGGCGGTTTTTTCTTTTGCCCGTTTTTCGTTTTCGAGGCCAATTTTTGATCCCATTTTTGTTTTTTGGCTGTTTCCCCCTTGACAAAGAAAAAAACCGGTGGTAAACTATGCCCAATTTCATACCAAAGGCGATGACGAAGACGGCGGGAGAAAACGCAGCTTTCAGAGAGCCGGAATTGCTGGAAACCGGCAGCAGGCAATCTCCAAACGCCCATCCCTTCCGAGCCGAAGCGATGAACCCCCAAAGGGGAAGTAAGCGTCTTCCGTGAGGCCGCGTAAGAGCACTGGGTTTGGAACGCGAACCCGATAAGTGGCGTAAAAAATACGCAATTTGAGTGGTACCGCGGGTTGTATGTACAGCTCGTCTCAAAGAGAAAAATCTTTGGGGCGGGCTTTTTTATCGCCCCGGAAATGGAGGAGTACCAATGGCTAATCTGCAGCAAGTGCCCAATCAAATGTATGAGGTCGCCGCCCGTATTCGGGAATTGCGCGAAATCAGCGGTTATTCCACGGAAAAAATGGCCCAGATGACCGATCTGACCGAAGAACAGTATCTGGCCTATGAAAATGCGAAAATGGATCTTCCCTTCTCGTTCCTGCACAAATGCGCCCTTTGCTTCAAGGTGGAAATGATCGATTTGATGGAGGGCCGCTCTCCCCAGCTTTCCTCCTACACCATCACCCGCAAGGGCGCCGGCGAAGTGACCGCGCAGGAAAAGGGCATCGATATCCGCAATCTGGCCCCCCGTTTCCGCAAAAAGATCGCCGAGCCTTATTTCGTCCGCTATTCCTTTGATCCTTCTTTGCAGGATCGCCCCATCCATCAGACCACCCATTCCGGTCAGGAATTTGACTATATCCTCTCCGGCGCCATGAAGGTGCAGATCGGCGAGCATGTGGAATTGCTGCGGGAAGGGGATTCCATCTATTACGATTCCGCCACCCCCCATGGCATGATCGCCGCAGAAGGCGGGGATTGCGTATTTATGGCCGTTGTGCTCCCCGGCGAGGAAACCGAAGAGCATCGGGTAATGGAAACCATCAAGGCCGGCCAGCCCATGGAAAAGCTGGTCTGCGAAAAATACGTCCATACCATGGAAGACGAGCAGGGCGCCCTCAAAAAAATCGATTTTTCTCATCTGGATACCTTCAATTTCGCTTTCGATATTGTGGATGAGCTGGCGGAACGCAAGGGCGACACCCTGGCCATGCTGCATCTGGATAAGGATCAGAACGAGCGCCGCTTCACCTTCCTGGATATGAAAAAGCAATCCGCCCGCACCGCCAATTATTTCCGCTCCCTGGGCATTAAAAAGGGCGATAAGGTGCTGGTGGTGCTGCGTCGGCAGTATCATTTCTGGCTGACCATGCTGGCCCTTTGCAAGATCGGCGCCGTGGCCATCCCCGCCACCGATCAATTGATGGCCCATGACTACGAATACCGCTTCAATAAGGCGGAGGCCGCCGCCATCATCTGCACCGCCTACGGCAAGGCCACAACGCAGGTGGAAGAAGCCCTGCCCCTGTGCCCCACGGTAAAAACCCTGGTGGTCTGCGGCGGCGCCCGAGAAGGCTGGCATGATTTTGACAGCGAATATTCCATGTATTCCTCCAAATTCCCCCGGACGGAAGAGACCGCCTGCGGCAATGATCCCATGGTGATGCTCTTCTCCTCCGGCACCACCGGCTATCCCAAGCTGGTGGCCCACAGCCATACCTATCCCCTGGGCCATTATATCACCGCCCGCTACTGGCATTGCGCGGTGCCCGGAAAATTGCATTTCACCATCTCCGATACCGGCTGGGGCAAGGCCCTCTGGGGCAAGCTCTACGGCCAGTGGCTGTGCGAATCCCCCGTATTCGTCTATGATTTTGAGCGCTTCAATGCCGCCCAGATCCTGCCCATGTTCAAGAAATACGATATCAAAACCTTCTGCGCACCGCCCACCATGTATCGCATGCTGATCAAGGAAGATCTTACCAAATATGATCTTTCTTCCATCCGCCATGCCACCGTGGCCGGCGAAGCGCTGAACCCCGAAGTATTCTATCAGTTCCAGAAAGCCACCGGCCTTTCCCTGATGGAAGGCTTCGGCCAGACCGAATCCACCCTCACCATCGGCAATCTGGTGGGCATGACCCCCAAGGTCGGTTCCATGGGCAAGCCCTCCCCCATGTTCAATGTGGATATTGTGGATAAGGACGGCCATTCCGTGCCCACCGGCGAAACCGGCGAAATCGTGGTGCACCTTGGGGAAAACGATCCGCCCTGCGGCCTGTATCTGGGCTACTGCGGCCAGGACAATTCCCATCCCGACGGCCTTTACCATACCGGCGATACCGCCTGGCGGGATGAAGACGGCTATTACTGGTACGTGGGCCGGGTGGACGATCTGATCAAATCCAGCGGCTATCGCATCGGGCCTTTCGAAATCGAATCGGTCATCATGGAATTGCCCTACGTTTTGGAATGCGGCGTTTCCGCCGCCCCCGATCCCGTCCGCGGCCAGGTAGTCAAGGCCAGCATCGTGCTGGTCAAGGGCAAAGAGCCTACCGAAGAACTCAAAAAGGAAATCCAGAATTACGTCAAGCAGCGCACCGCGCCTTACAAATATCCCCGCATCGTGGTCTTCCGGGACGAATTGCCCAAGACCATCAGCGGCAAGATTCAGCATAATCTGCTCTAATCATCAAACAAATGAAATTTCCCGGTTCTCCAGTGAGAACCGGGATTTTTTCATGAAGCCGCCTGTTTTCGCATAAATTGGCCTGAGGCGGTGAGAAAATGGAGAAAAAGAAAAGGTTCTGCGTCCTGCTGCTGTGCATATGCCTGCTTTCGGGGTGCAGGGAAAGCGCCCGGCATACGGCGGGGCAAAGCCCCCGGGGGCTGCTGATCTGGATTGAGCTGGATCAGAAGCGGCTGATCGTTTACGAAAACGGCCAGTCCATCGCTGTTTTCCCCATTGCCTCCGGCGCCGCCGATACCCCCTCCCCGGTAGGCGTTTTTAAAATCACCCATCGCTTCTCCACCCAGTTTTCCGGCTTCGGCACCCGTTTCCTGGGCCTGAATGTGCCCTGGGGACAATACGGCATCCACGGCACCAATCAGCCCGCCTCCATCGGCCGGAATGCCTCCCATGGCTGCATCCGCCTGTCTGTGCGGGATGCGGAAAGGCTTTACGCCATGATTCCCAACGGCACCCCCGTGGTCATGGACGGCGGGGCATACGGTGCGCTTTCCGGCGGAAAGCGCACACTGAAGGAAGGAGACCGGGGCGCGGACGTATTCCTTTTGCAGCGGCGGCTGATCCAGCATCGCTTTTTATCCGGGCATGCAGACGGAGTCTTTGGCCCGAACACCCGGCAGGCAGTCATCGCCGCCAGAAAAGCCTTTTCCCTGCCGGCAGGGGATCAGGCCAATGCCGCCCTGTGGCAGGCGCTGGGGATAATTTCCTTTGAATAGCGGCGCATATGCGGCCCACAGCGGCCTTTTCCCCGTTTCCCCGGAAGACTGCTTCTCTTCTGCCAAAACCCCTCAGCGGGCGTAAAAAACGCCTTTTCCCAGCGCCACAGAAAAGCTCATCAAAAAAACGCCGGATATTGCCATCCGGCGTTTTTTGTTTGCACAAGGGAATCATGCCCGTCAGCCGATTACCTTGTAGCCCTGATCTTCCACGGTCTTTTTCAGCAGCGCATCTTCTGCGGGAGCGCTGAGGGTAACAACCGCCGTGCCGCTTTCATGGCTGACCACGGCTTCCGCCACCTGGGGCAATTCTTCCAGGGCCTTCTTGACCCGGCCGGAGCAATGGGGGCACATCATGCCTTCGATCTTCAAGGTCTTTTCCATCATTTTTTTCTCCTTTGCCTGTTTCATTTTTCTATCCTTTTTCGTGCTGTACAGATCAAAGAAATTGAGCCGCAGCGCGTTGGATACCACGCAGAAGCTGGAAAGGCTCATGGCCGCCGCCCCGAACATGGGGTTCATTTGCCATCCCAGCAGGGCAATGAATGCCCCTGCCGCCAGGGGAATACCAATGCTGTTGTAGAAAAACGCCCAGAAAAGATTCTGGTGGATATTGCGCAGGGTGGCCCGGCTTAAACGGATGGCAGCGGGCACATCGGAAAGGCGGCTGTTCATCAGCACCACGTCGGCGGCGTCCATGGCGATATCCGTGCCCGCGCCAATGGCAATGCCGATATCGGATCGGGTCAGGGCCGGGGCGTCATTGATGCCGTCCCCCACCATGGCCACCTTGCCCTTCGTTTTCAGCTTTCTGATCACCGCTTCCTTCCCATCGGGCAGCACGCCGGCAATCACCTCATCTACCCCGGCCTGGCGGCCCACGGCGTCGGCGGTGCGCTGGTTATCGCCGGTAAGCATTACCACCCGCACACCCATGTGCTTGAGTTCCGCAATGGCCCGGGCGCTATCTTCCTTTAAGGTATCGGCCACGGCGATAATGCCCAGAAATTGCTCGCCCCGGGCAAAAAGCAGGGGGGTTTTGCCTTCCCCGGCCAATTCTTCCGCCTTTTGCAGCCAGCCGGCAGGCAAATCCATTTTCCCGCCGATAAAGGCCATGCTGCCCCCAATCACTTTTTCCCCTGCGATCATGCCCGAAAGGCCATTGCCCGGCAGGGCAGTGAAATCTTCCGCTTCCGGGGCGGAAATGCCCTTTTCCCCGGCATATTCCACCACGGCCCGGGCCAGGGGATGTTCGCTCATCTTTTCCAGGGAAAGGGCGCTTTCCAGCAGAAGATTTTCCCCATTTGCCGGCAGCACATCCGTCACCTGGGGCGCGCCTTTGGTGATGGTGCCCGTCTTATCCAGGGCCACAATATTGGTTTTGCCCGTTTCCTCCAGGGAAACGGCGGTCTTAAAGAGAATGCCGTGCCTGGCGCCCAGGCCATTGCCCACCATGATGGCCACCGGGGTGGCCAGACCCAGGGCGCAGGGGCAGGAAATCACCAGCACCGAAATGCCCCGTGCCAGGGCATAGCCAAAGCTCTGCCCGCAAAGCAGCCAGATGAGAATCGTTACGGCGGCAATGCCCATCACCACCGGCACAAATACGCCGGATACCTTATCCGCCACCTTGGCGATGGGGGCCTTGGTGGCCGCGGCGTCGCTGACCATTTTGATGATCTGGGACAAGGTGGTATCCTCGCCCACCCGGGTGGCCCGGCATTTGAGGAAGCCCGATTGATTCAGCGTGGCGGCGGATACATGATCCCCCTCCCCTTTATCCACCGGGATGCTTTCCCCGGTCAGCGCCGCTTCATTCACCGCGCTGCTGCCGGATAATACTTCCCCGTCCACCGGGATATTTTCCCCGGGACGGACGATAAACAGATCGCCCTTTTTCACCCTGGCAACGGGCACAGTGATTTCCGCATCTCCCTGCAGGATGGTAGCCGTCTGGGGAGACAGCTTCATCAGGCTTTTCAGGGCGTCGGTGGTTTTGCCCTTGGAGCGGGCCTCCAGCATTTTGCCCACGGTAATCAGGGTCAGAATCATGGCGGCGGATTCAAAATAGAATTCATGCAGGTAATGCATGGCATGCTCCATATTCCCTGCCGCCTGGGCGCCGGTCATGGCGAAAAGGGCGTATACGCTGTAAACAAAGGACGCACCGGAGCCCAGGGCCACCAGCGTATCCATATTGGGCGCGCGATGGACGAGGCCCTTCAGCCCGTTTACAAAGAATTTTTTATTGATGATGAGAATGATCCCGGAAAGCAGCAGCTGCAAAAGCCCCACCGCCACCGGATTTCCATGAAAAAAGGCGGGCAGGGGCCAATTCCACATGCTATGGCCCATGGATACATACATCAGCAGCAGCAAAAAGCCAAGAGAGGTAAACAACCGCTTTTTCAGCACCGGGGTTTCAGTATCCCGAAGAGCGTCCGCATCGGCGGACGCCCCCGGCTGCGCTTCCTTTTCCGCGCCCTTGGGGAATGCGCCGTAGCCCGCCGCTTCCACTGCCGCAATGATGGCGGCGTCCTCCACGCTGCCCGTAACGCCCATGGAATTGGTCAGCAAGCTTACCGAGCAGCGTTCCACCCCCGGCACATTTCCAACCGCCTTTTCCACCCGGGCGCTGCAGGCGGCGCAGCTCATGCCCGTTACCGTAAATTGCTTCATGATCGTCCTCCGTTTATTTCATCAGCTTCTGCAGCGTCAGCACCAGTTCATCGATGGTTTCATCCTGCCCGGCGCGGATATCCCTGGCCACGCAGGTTTTAATATGATTGGCCAGCAATTCTTTATTAAAGGCATTCAGGGCGGCATTCACCGCGCTGACCTGCATGAGAATATCCGTGCAATAGGCGCTTTTTTCCACCATGCCCCGGATGCCCCGGATCTGCCCTTCAATCCGGTTCAGCCGGTTGATCAGGCCTTTCATTTCCTCCGGGCTTCTTTCCTTGGTTTTCTGGCAGCAGCATTCCTTTTCCATTGATCCGCCATCCTCCCCATTGGGATTATACCCCATCCTGGGGCATTTTCATCATATACCCCCACAGGGTATTTGTCAAGCAATTTAAAAATTCCGGCGCTTCATCTGAATTTTCTTCAAATTTTTAAAAAATGTGGAGAATTTATTTCATATTTATTTCATTTTTCTCTGTTTTGTGGAGAATCATATCCATTTATCGCCCATTTTTCCTGCAAAAGAAAATGCCCGGGATCAATTCCCGGGCATTCCGTTTATTCTTCTTCGCAGATCAGTTCCGTTCCTTCAGGCAAAAGGGCCCGCAATTTTTCCGCCATCACGCCGCTGCGATCAGCGCCCATGATGATTTTTTTCGCCCCCTGCTTCCCGGCATAGCGGGAAATAGCGGCGGGCACATCCGTTTCATACAGGATATTCATTTCCCCTTCCGCCTCATGGGCCAGGGAAAAAAGATAATTCAGCGCTTCCGCGGCGTCGGGATTGCCCAGCGGATTTTTGCCGCCGCTCACATGCAATACATGCAGGGGCACGCCACAGCTTTCAGCCAGGGCCTTGCCTTTTTCAATCAGCCGCCCGCATTCCTTCTGTACCGTAACGCACACCAGGATACATTCATTCTGGTTCATTTCTGCTCCCCTTACGCCCGCACCCAGGCGCCAACCGCCTTATCATGGGATGTCACGGTCAGCATTTCCCCCTGCTTCCAGTCAGGGCGGGGCAGATTGGCGTCAAAATAGAAAAGCCGGTCGTCTTCCACGCTGTCCATATTGCCAACGTTCAGCAGCATGGGATAATAATGCACCCCATCCCGGATCACGGTGCCCTCTTCCATTTCCTTGAAGGCGCCGGTGAGGGTGCGCACCCGGCCATGCAGCACATTATTCAGATGCCGGCCATAGGCGATGACGGGATACAAAAGCAAACCATAGCAGAAAATGGCATAGGCGCCCACCAGCAGCGTGCCGCCAATGGCCAGCCACTGAATGCGGAAGCAGGCGGCCACGATGACGCCGGCCAGCGCCACCAGGGCGGGAATGCCGAAAACCATCAGGCGGCGATGCAGTTGGGCGCGAATATCGGTATAATCCTTTTCAGTATACAATGTATATTCCTCATTTCTGGAAATTTAGGCCGATGCCTTTTATCATAATACCGCAAAATCGCGCAAATGTACAGCCCCAATTCTTCTGCTTTTATGGCGATAATGTGACAATTTCCCTTACAGCAGGATGCAGATCATGCCGCCTTCCCCTTCATTGAGCATTCTGGTCAGCGCCTGCTGCACCTTTTCCTGGGCGTCCACAGGCATGCGGGATAATTTCCCCGAAAGCCCCTCCTGAATCAATTCCTGCAGGGATTTACCAAAGAAATTGGTTTGCCAGAGACTGCCGGGATCCTTTTCATATTCATCGGACAGGGCCTGCACAAATTGCTCGCTCTGCAGCTGTTCTCCCAGCACGGGAGAAATCTCCGTTTCGATATCCGATCGGATCAGATGCAGGGTGGGGGCGCTGGCCCTTAGCCTTACCCCGTAACGGCTGCCCTGGCGCATGAGTTCGGGAGGCTGCAGGGATATTTCCTCCATGGCGGGGGTGACCAGGCCGTATCCCGTCTGCTGCACCGACTTAAGCGCCCCGGCTACCCGGTCATATTCCCGCTTGGCGGCGGTCAATTCCTTCATCAGGGAAAGCAGATGGGCGTCGCCCCGGATTTCCTCTCCGCATTGCTCGGAAAGCACCTGATTGAACAGCCCATCCCGAACAGGCAATTGATATTCCACCGCCCCTTCCCCCAATTGCACCCTTTCATCCTGGGGCGCGCCCAGATAGGGAGAAGCGGCAAAGGCGGCGGCAGCCTCCCTTTTATCCCGCATTTTCCGGATATTTTTCCCCAGCGCCCGGGCCGTTTCCAGGGCATGGGCGGGCAGCCAATGCTTTTCATCCAGGGCCCCCACCCATTCGGGCAGGGAAAAATGAATTTCCCGCACCGGGAATTCCAGCAGAATGGAGGAAAGCAGCCGCTGGATTTCCTCCGTTTCCATTTCCTTTACATTCATCAGGGCCACGGGAATATCATATTTTCCCTCCAGCGCAGCGCGCAGATCCCGGGCCTCGCTGCTTTCCGGGCGGGCGGAATTGAGCACTACCACAAAAGGCTTTTCAAGGTCCTTGAGCTGCCGGATGATGGTTTCCTCCGCCTGCACATAATGGGATCGGGGCAAATCGGCAATGGTGCCGTCGGTGGTAACCACTACGCCGATGGTGGCATGATCCTCCATAACCTTCCGGGTGCCAAGGGCCGCCGCCTCTTCAAAGGGCATATCCTTTTGCGACCAGGGCGTGGATACCATCCGCACATCCTCCCCCTCCTGATTGCCCAGGGCCCCCGGAATCAGATATCCCACCGAATCCACCATGCGGATCCGCGCCGTCAGATGATCATCCAGATGGATCTCTGCCGCCCCTTCCCCGGGGATAAACTGGGGCTGGGTGGTCATGACGGTTTTCCCCGAGCCCGACTGGGGCAATTCATCGGTGAGCCGATCCCGACGGGGACCGCTTTCCATCAGGGGCAGCACCATCTTTTCCATAAAGCCGGCAATAAAGCTGCTCTTGCCCGTGCGGACCGGCCCCACTACCCCGATATACAAATCGCCCTGGGTTCTTTCCGCCATATCCCGGTAAAGGGGCCGCGCGCCCCGGGTCAGCTCCTGATTCATTGCGATGCCTCCTTCATATCTGCCAATTCCTTAAATAGATATGCATCGCCTGCCATCAGTATGCACCATAAAAAAATCCTTCCCGCAGGGGAAGGATTGGCTTTTCACAGGGAAAGGAAGGCGAAGGGATCATCCTGCCTTAAATCAATGGCCGCCATATAAATATGCTGGGAGAGGGAATCGCCGGGGTTGATGCGATATTCTTTCGGCAATTCCGGGCCCACAGAATTGGATCCCACGCCGCTCATGCGGGCGTCCAGATGCAGATGCAGGCATTTTGCTTCGGGCAGTTCATCGGGATGCGCCGCCGCGGCAATTTCCTCCACGCTGTTTTTCTGCACGCTGAAGGAGAAGGCTTCCTCGCTGTAAAGGATCACGCCCTGGCCATTTTCATCCGTCAGGCATACAAAATGGCTGCCCAGATGACTGCCGCTTTCCTGGGGCTTCACATAGGTATCCTGGGGCAGCAGGGCGTCATAGGCAAAGCAGGCGGGATACACGGATAATTGCTTATCCTCATAGCTTTCTCCCGGGCCCAGGCCATAATAGGAAATATGATGGAAGGCAAGAGGGAGCCTCAATTCCATGCCGTATCGCGGCAGCCAGCAGGGATAATCGGCGCGGACGGATACCTTCTGCTGCCATTCCAGGGTATTTTCATCCTTCATTTTCCAGGCAATATTCCCCTGCACCACGGGATAATAGCTCATGCCGCCCATGGCAAATTCCGCACTGCAGCCCGTATCCGTTTTTTCGCAGCGGCGGAGGGTCATGCAGTGAATCTGGATATTTTCCCCTCCCTTATCCTCCCAGGAAAGGCGGATGCGGCGGTCATTATCCAAAGGCGCCCGGAAGATAGCAGGCGCGGCGTCAAAGGCCATGACGCCCCGGGCGCTGCTGATTTCCTTGAGCATTCCTGCCTCATAGCAGGCCTTGAGGGGCGTTTTGCCGCTCTGCGCCTGATATTTTCCATGCTGCAGCATGAAATACGCGCCGCTGATTTCCTTGCCTTCCCTTTGCAGAGAAAGCCGCAGCACATATTCGCCCTTTCCTTCCCACGCGGGCAGGGAAAGAATCATTTCTCCCCGGGAAAGGGGCGCAATCGCCGGGCAGGGCAGCATTTCCTGATGAATGATTTTGCCGTTTTTCTGCACGGCGGCCATCATCTGCATTCCTTCCGTGGACAGAAAGGAATAGCGATTCCACAGAAAAACTTTGCCGCTTTCATATTTTTCCGCAATTACCGGGGCGTAGGCCTGTTTGACCTCCAGCAACCCGGAATGAGGAATGCGATCGGGATTGACCATGCCATCGGCGCAGAGATTGCCGTTATGCTTCTTTTCGCCAAAATCCCCGCCGTAGCGGAACCGGCCGTTTTCATCCCGCAGGGCATGATCGGCAAATTCCCAGATGCAGCCGCCCATGCTTCTTTCATTTTCAAAGAAAAATTCCGCGTATTCCTTCATGCCGCCCAGGCTGTTGCCCATGGCATGGCAATATTCCACCAGCAGGAAGGGGCGGTTTTCTCCGGGCAGGAAAAGCCACTCCCGGGCCGTTTCCGGCGAAGGATACATGCGCGCGATCACGTCAATCAGCTCCGGCCCCACCTCCCGCAGGCATTCGTCATAGGGCTTTACCCGCTGATAGGGGCTGAAAGCGCTTTCCATATGCAACGGCCGGGTGGTATCCCGCTGATGCATCCAATTCGCGGCCTTTTCCAGGCTCTTTCCCCAGCCCGATTCATTCCCCAGGGACCAGAGAATCACGCAGGTGTAATTCTTATCCCGCTCCACCAGTCTTTCTTCCCGGTCCAGAATAGCCGCTTCGTATGCGGGATCATTCATCAGTTCATCAATGCAGGCGGGATAGGAAACCCCGTGGGTTTCCATATCCGCTTCATCGATCACATACAGCCCCATTTCATCGCAAAGCTCGTAAAATCTGGGGTCATTGGGATAATGGGAAGTGCGCACGCAATTGATGTTGTGATCCTTCATGAGCTGCAGATCCCGGCGCATTTTTTCTACCGTGACGGTGTAGCCGCCATCAGGATCGCAGTCATGGCGATTGACCCCCAGCAGCTTCACCGGGGTATGATTGACGCAGAAAACGCCATTAAGAATTTCCACGCTGCGAAGGCCGATGCGCTTTTCCACCCATTCCTTCTCCAGGGAAATGCGCAGGGTATATAAATTCGGGGTTTCCGCGCTCCAGTAAACCGGAAAGGTGGGAACCAGAAAGACCCGCATATGTTCCTGCGCCGGCATGGTAATTTCTCCGGCAATCTTTCCATCTGGGGACGCCAGGGAAAAAGTTATCTTTCCCCTGGGATTCGCAATTTCGCAATCCACCATGAATCGTTCTTCATCCGGCTGGATGAAAAAATCGGCCAGATGGGTCTGGGGACGGAAGAGCAGATAGACGTCCCGGAAAATGCCGGAAAGGCGCAGCTTATCCTGATCATCCAGATAACTGCCGCTGCACCACTTGAATACCACCACCACCAGGGTATTTTCCTTTTTCAGATAGGGGGTAATATCAAAAACCGCAGTGTTATGGGGGCCTTCGGCATAGCCCACCAATTGCCCGTTGAGCAGGCAATAGAAGCAGCTGTCCACCCCTTCAAAGGAAAGGGTCACCCGATCCGCCGTTTTCTTCCGGCAGGAAAACACCCGGCGATACACCCCCACGGGATTTTTCGCCGGAATATAGGGCGGATCATAGAGGAAGGGATAAGGAGAGGTGATATACTGGGCCTGATCAAAGCCCTGGGTCTGCCAGCAGGAGGGCACAGGGATTTGGGTCTGGGTTTCAAATTCCCCGGTGGCAAGCAGCCTTTGCAGTTCTTCTTCCTCCAGATGGGGATAATAAGCAAAATCCCATTCGCCATTGAGCAATTGGAATCGATCAGAATTTTCTCTTTCCATACCGGCAGCACAGTTGGGAATCATATATGCGGCAGGCTTTAATGCCCCCACATGATGCACCTGGGGATCCAGATGATACAGCTTCGTCATAACAAAATCCCTTTCCTTCGACAAGCAAATATTACAATCCTGTCATTGAATCATTCAGATTATATAGTCTTTCTCTCCTCCTGTAAACCTAAAGATATTAGGAAAATATAATTTTTTTGCAAGAAAAAGCCCGTTTCCTTTCGGAAACGGGCCATGAAACTCGCTTATTCGCCGGGCCGGAAAGCATCCACCTCATCCCGCAGCGGGATGGAAACGGAAGCCCCCGGGCGGGATACGCTGATGGCGGAGGCCTTGGCGGCCAGCTTCATGCAATCCTGAATATCCTTTCCTTCGCAAAGCGCGGTGAGGAAATAGCCGGTAAAGGTATCCCCCGCGCCGGTGGTATCCACCGCCCGCACCTTATAGGCATTCTGGGTGTATACCTTGCCCTCATGCCATACCTGGGCGCCCCGGCTGCCCTGGGTAAAGACCAGCATGGCATGGGGAAAGCGCCCGGCCAGGGCCTGCAGATCCCCTTTTTCGCTTCCGCAAAGATAGGCGGCCTCCAGCTCATTGACGAAAAGAATATCGCAATTTTCCAGGGGCAGCTTTTCCAATCCTTCCGTAATGGGGGAAGGATTCATGGCGATTTTCATGCCTTTTTCCCGGGCGATACGCAAAATCACATCCAGATGATTGATTTCATTCTGCAATACCAACAGATCCCCGGGCTGGAATGCGGACAGCACCGTTTCCACCTGTTCATCATCCACCGCCTGATTGGAGCCCCCAAAGCAGATGATGGCATTTTCTCCTTCATCGCTGACCTGGATGATGGTATGGCCGCTTTGCATGGGCAGCGCCCGGAGATAATCGGTATGCACATTGGCATTTTCCAGGGCGGATTTGAGCATTTTCCCCGCTTCATCCTGCCCGATATTGCCCGCCTGATAGACCTTGGCCCCGGCCCTTGCCATGGCGATGGATTGATTGAGTCCCTTGCCCCCGCATACATCCTGCTGGGAACGGGCGGAAATGGTTTCCCCGGGACGCACAAAAGCCTTCACCCGGTAAACATGATCCAGATTCAGGGAGCCAAAGGAACAGATTTTCATAATCTTTCACCTCCATGGGAGAAGCGTTTATGCGATGGCCTCCGCAATGGCGGCGTTGATCCGTGCACGGGTCCGCAGCATAGAATCGCTGTCCCAGGGGTATTTTTCCAGGGTCACTTCGCCCTCTGCTTCCAGAACGGCCATGGCCTTTTCCCGGCCGATCAATTTTTCCAGCAATTGCAGGGCCCGAGCGTCCTGCATGGCTTCATGCATGGCAATGATGCGGATGGATTCCTCCGGCTTGCCGCCAGGGCCGGGGTATACCAGGAAGGCGTCGCCGGGCGGGAAAGCGCCGGCGGATTCGGTATCCTGATAGGGATTGATATGGGCCAGGGACCACACCGTATTATAGAAATTATAGCCCCAATGGAGGAAGCCCTGCAGATTATATTTCCACAGCTGCAAACCCAAAGCCCGGGTACGGGCCAGGGGCATCACGATAAAGCGGTTGGTCATCACCTGGGTAGGCCCGCAGCAATAATAATCCCACAGGGGGCTTACCTTGTGTTCCAGGAAAATATCCAGATGCCGTTCGCTGACCACGGGGGGCGTAATGCCGCTCTGCTCATAAATTTCGTAATGGGACATGGCGTCCATAATGGGGAAGCCCTCGATCAGATCGGCGATGGATTCCTTGGCGGCCTTATAGCCCGCCAGCTGCTGATCATTGGGTTCATCGGAAATATGGAAATAGCAGCGCTTTTCCACGCCCCATTCCTTGAGCTTTTCTACAAGCTGGGGCAGATAGATCCGCAGGAAGCGGGTGTATTCCCCGCCCACCGAAGGCGTATCCCAGCCGAAAATCCGCTTGTATTCCCCATCCACCGTGGCCATGACCTTGGGGGCCGCAGTGGCCCCCCACTGGGTGAAGAGATGGGCCATTTCAATCCATTCCATGCCGCAATCAAGGGCCATTTCAATCCAGCGCTTGAGCTTGGAAAATTCAAAGGAGTATTCGCCCTTTTCCACCGTCACATCCACCAATTGCACGGTGGTGCGTTCGCCGCCAATATAGGTATCCAGGGCCTGGGTGAAATGAGGGGTAAGCAGCATGGTGCAGCCCCGCTTGACGGCGGTACGCACGAAGTTTTCCACGATCTCCCAATGCTTTTCCGAAAACGCCGGCACCTGATAATAATCCGCCAGGCAATCGGAATGGAACCATTCGGTGTGGGCGATGGTCTGCCTGGGCAGCACGGCGTTGAGCACGGTAACCTTTACTTCCACCTTCAGATATTCTTCGCCCAGATGATCGGCAAGGCGGATCACGATGGGATATTCCCCCGCCGCCATTTCTTCCGTGCCTTCGATTTCCAGCCAGATGGATTGCCATTCATTATGGAACAGCACGGCAGGGCTGTTTTCCAGGGAGGAAAGCACATCGGGATACATGCCAGGCTCCAGGGACAGATAATTTTCATCCGCCGTATCCGCAGGACGGGGATGCTGCACCGGCACATTCTTTACCACCCGCGCCGTGATTTTTGCCCCCAGATCGCTTTCTGTTTTCACAAAAGCGGGCTTGAAGCGGAGGGCTTTTTCTTCGGCTGCATATTTTAAGGCCAGCTGGAAGGATAAATTTTCGCCCTTGAGCATCACAAGTTCCGGCGCCGGGGCGTCCACCCCGCGGCCATCGGGAAATACCTTTTCCAAAGAAGAAAGAATTCTGTATTCAAGCATCGCATTGTTCTCCTTTAATTGAAGAATTTTTTTCATTTTAGCATGTTTTTCCCGTCCTTGCAACTAAAAAACGCCGCTGTTCAGCGGCGTTTTTTTCACTTGGTCTTTTCCTGTTTCCGGGCCTGGGCGCGTTTTTTCACTTCCAGCTTGGGATTGATCATTTCTGCGGCGTGGGCGGCCTTGCACCAGGGCTGCAGGGTACAATTGCCGCAATCCGGCTTCTGGGAATGGCATACCCGGCGGCCATGGAGAATCATCCAGTGATGGGCGTCGCACCAATCCTCACGGGGAATGAGGTCGGTGAGCTGCCTTTCCGTTTCCTCCACGGTCAGGGCGTCCGCCAGGCCCAATCGATTGCTCACCCGGAATACATGGGTATCCACGGGCATAGCGGGAATATGGAAGGCGAATGCCAATACCACATTGGCGGTTTTCCTGCCCACGCCGGGGAGCGCGGTCAATTCCTCCAGGGTATCTGGCACCTTACCCCCATGCTTTTCCGCAATGATTTTGCAGGCGGCCACGATATTTTTCGCCTTGCTGGTAAAGCCGCAGCTTTTTACGTAGGGATAGAGGATTTCCGGGGTGGTCTGCGCCATGGCGTTGGCGTCGGGGAAATCCCGGAAAACGGCCGGCGTCACCTGATTCACCCTTTGATCGGTGCATTGCGCCGCCAGAATGGTGGCCACCAGGGTTTCATAGGGATTGGAAAAATCCAGTTCCGGCCGGGGATTGGGATACAGGGCGCGCAGCCCCGCCAGGATCGCTTGCTGATTTTTATCCATGTCTTATCGAATCGCCCTTTCCAGGGTATTGCGGTAGCGGGAGAGCAAGATCAGAATCAGGCTGTAAATGGGATAGCTGACCAGATTCACAATCAGCCGGGTGACGATAAAGCCCTCGCTTCTGCCATAGCCCATCAGATAGGTCCACAGCGTATTGAGCCCGGCATAGCAGATCAGGGAAACCAGCGCCTGGGCCAGCAGAATTTTCCACAACTTCATGGGCTTTTTATGCAGGAAGCAGCCGTAGAAAAGCCCGGTGCAAAAAGCGGTAAGGGTATAGCCGAAAAAGAAATTGCCGCCCGAAAAAATCAGCGCGCCAATAATATCGGCGATTACCGCCACCACAATGGATGCAACCGGGCCAAAGAACATGCCGGTTACCGCAATGGGCAAAAAGCCAAAGGATAATTCCAGCACATTGGGGATCACCTTGATTTTCAGCAACTCTGCCATCACCACATTCAATGCAATGAGCAGAGAAAGCATGGTCAGTTCCTTGGTTTTGAGCGCCTTGAATTTCATCGCAAAAAAGACCTCCTGGCACGGAAAATTTCCCCTGTCGCAGGAGGCAGCAACCGTAAGCAGCGGGATGCGCATCTGGCACCGCGTCAGTAAACTGACTTCGTTTCATGGCAACTCCCCGTCCATGAACACTTAACGCGCCAAACGCTACTCTGCCCAATACGATAGTGGGATTGATCACATTGTATAGCAATCATTCCCCAATTTCAAGATTTTTTTGCCGAGATACGAAAAAAATACGGACGGGGAAGATTGGCGGGGGAGATATTTGCGGGGGGGATATTTGCGGGGGGGATATTTGCGGGAGGGCCTTTCTTTTTCAAAAGAAAGGCCCTCCCGCACCCTCCCAAAGAAAACTTTCTCTGGATATTTCTATTTTTCTCCGCATCTGACGGTGTGCCAGTGACACAGGAAAATATCATTGCTTCTCTGGGACATACGCCGATTAGAACACTTTCCTGATTTCCAGTGCAGCTTTCTTGGAGGGGGGCGCGGGGGGACCATTCTTTGGCTCCAAAGAATGGTCCCCCCGCAATATTCCCAACCCTTTACGCTTCTCTCGCCGCGATGAAGCCATAGATGATGCGGCCGAAAACACTTTCGCCCTTTTCATCCAGGGCTTTGCTATGGGCGCAATGCTTGCCGTGCATGATGCGCATTTCAATCTTCGACTGATCGTATTCGAAATGCTTGAGAGTGGAAATCATCAGCTCCGTCTGCTCCAGACGATTCTTCATGTCATCATCGGATACCAGGAAAATCATGGGCGGATAGGATTCGTTGACGCCCACATGATAGATGGGCGCGGCTTCATCCACGATCAGCCGCCGGGAATCAACGCCCCGGTTCTTGAGCACTTTATAATGGGTGGTGGGCTGGCCCGCATCATGGATATAACCGCTGATCTTGTTTTCCAGGCCATATTTGGCAAGATAGTGGGAATCAAAGCAGAGCATCATAGACAGATACCCGCCGGCGGAACTGCCGCCCACATATACGCCCTGGCACTGGCCGTATTCCCCGATATGCTGGAAAGCCCAGTTCACCACTGCCGCCGCATCCTCAATAAAATCGGGAAAATCAGCGTTGGGATACATGCGGTAATTGGCGGAAATCACCGCCACGCCCCGCTCCGTCAGGAACTTTTTCATGTCTTCCTGCTGGCTTTTATCCCCTGTTTCCAGCCCGCCGCCATGAAAATAAATGAAGAGTGGGAATGTTTTTGCCTCCGGCAAAATCAAATCCAGCTTCTGCGCAGGGTCCTGTCCGTAACTGATATCCAGCATGGTTTTCATAAAAATCCCTCCAAAAAAACCGGACGCCAAAAAGCGTCCGGAAAACTTTATCCGCGTTTTTTGCGATCGCCCAGGAACTGGCCGTATTCGCTGAGATTTTCCAGGGTCAGCCCGCAGCCACGGGCCACACATTCCTGGGGATCCTCCGCCAGATGGCAATCCACCTTCAGCGCCAGGGAAACAGCCTCGCAAAGGCCGGCCAATTGGGCGCCGCCGCCGGAAAGCACGATGCCGGATTCAAAAATATCGGCCACCAATTCCGCCGGGGTATGCTCCAACACCGCATGAATGGCCTCCAGCAGGGACTGGATGGGCTCATCCAGCGCTTCGGTAATTTCATCGCTGGTGATACGCATCACCTTGGGCAGGCCGGAAATCAGATTCCGCCCCGTCACTTCCATATAGAATTGCTCATTTCTGGGCACGGCAGAGCCCACATTGATCTTCAGATCCTCCGCCGTCAATTCGCCGATGAGCAGATTATGCTTCCGGCGGATATAGCGGATAATGGCGTCATCAAATAAATCGCCGCCGATTTTCACCGAATCCCGCACGATGATCCGCCCCTGGGCCATCACGGCGATATCCGTCACGCCGCCGCCAATATCGCAGATCATCTGGCCATAGGCCTCGCCAATGGGAAGGCCCGCGCCAATGGCCGCCGCAATGGGCCGCTCCATCAATTGGGTACGGCGCGCGCCGGCCTCAAAAAGGCTGGTCATAATGCTGTGGCGCTCCACCTCATTGACCCCTGCGGGCATGGAAATCAATACCCGGGGGCCGCCCAGGATGCGCTTGCCCACCACTTTGGTGACAAAATAGCGCAGCATGGCGCTGGCCAATTCAAAATCGGCAATCATGCCATCCCCCAGGGGGCGCATAGCGACAATATTGCTGGGGGTACGCCCCATCATGCGGCGCGCCTCTTCGCCCACAGCCAGCACGTTTCGCGTATCACGGTCATAGGCAATAACCGCGGGCTCATTGAGCACCACGCCCTTCCCTTTGCCGTAAATCACGACGCTGGCCGTGCCAAGATCAACGCCAATGTCCAGAACCGTTGCCATCAATGCTTCTCCTCATTATCAGGATATTCGTGTAGGTATTCGACAAAAGAATGGAAAATCCTTTTTTTCGCCCTGTTTATGGGCGAGAAACGCCACTTTTTTATCTTTTTACCTTTTGAAACGTTTCCAATTCGCCACTTTTCCATCTTTTTCAACCCGATTATACAAGGAAACGCTATACACTATACCACTTTTTCCCTTTCTTGGCAAGCAGAGGGGCCCGCCGAAGGGCAATCAGAGCCAGATATGGAAGAGCAGGGGATCATTTTCCGACCAGAGATTGGTGCCCGTGGCATAATCGCAAAGGATCATTTCCCGCCTTTCCCGATCATTTTCAAAAGTCACCCGATAGGCATTGCGGACGGCGTCCGCTTCCACCGGCTCCGCCTGGACCGCGTATCCCTTGCCGCAGACCGTGGGGGCAGACAGCATTTCTTCCTCTGTGCTGCCGATGCGCTTGCTGCGGCAAAGCAGCAGGGGGCCGTAGAACATGCGGGCCTTCTTTTCCCAAACGAGGTATTCCACCGGAATATCATTGCCCTGCAGCATCCGTTTCACCCGGATATGCCCATTATCGGGATAGGTGACAGGTTCTTCCGTTTCCTCCACCAGCCGGGGATTCATATCAAATTGCACATAGATTTCCTGCTTCCCGGCAGAAAGGTTCATCGCGTAATAGGTGCCGGGGGCACATACCTTTTTCCCATTGATGATGGTTTCCCGGCTCCAGGGGGGCAGGCGCAGGAAGAGGGTATCCGCTTTTTCCGTTTCCACCAGAATGGAAACCTTGCCATTTTCCAGATAACTGCCGCCGATTTCCACTTGCGCATCATCAAATTTGCAGGCAAAGGGCGTATACAGATTCACATAGATGCCCTTTTCGCCCTTCATCACAAAGGATTCCAGGGCGTTCATATAGCCCCGGGGCATATTATTGACGCAGCAGTGGCTGTATTTCATGCTGGATTGGCCCACCGCCACCTGATGCCGCCCCACGGTGCGCACCGCTCTTGCGCCCCATTTGCCGTTTTCAAAGGAAGCCGCCAGGAAAGGATTGAGGAAGGCCTCTTCCATGGTATGCATATATTCGGGATCGCCGGTGAGCTTGTAAAGCTCGGAGCAGACCCGCATCCAGTGCAGCACATCGCAGGGCTCGGAGCAGGCGTTCATGCCTTCTCCCCCATGGATAAACAGATCGTTAAAGCCCACGCTGAGCACGGTATTGCGCTCATGCTTTTTCAGCTGCTCATAAATATTTTTCACGGCGGTGAAATATTTTTCCGTGCCGGTGACCCGATACAATTCCAGCAGACCATCCAGGCAGCTCATCATTTCATAGGCCTTGGCCCACTTCTCCGGATTGGGATACCAGGTATGCACAAGAATATTTTTGAGGCCGTTTTTCACCAGATTGGGAGCAAGGCCATCTTCCCTGTCCCAATCCTCGCCGATGGCGACGGCAAAATGAAGATACCGGGGATTTTCCGTATGCCGATAGAGAATCAGCATAGGCTTTAAGATCGAACCGGAGGGCATGCCGCAAAAAGTGCCTGTGGAACCCAGACGGATATGATTATCTTCCAGCATATCCAGCAACTGATCGGTGGTGCGCACTGCCCCCTGCAAAATTGCTTCATCCCCGGTGAGTTCATAGCATTCCAATAGTCCCCACAGGGTATATTTCCGGCACCAGATATTCCAGTTCCAATTGCTTTTCCAGCCCACTGCCTTTTCCGCTTCATCAGGATCGGGGGCAAAGCAATTGAGGGGATTTTTATAGGTGCCGATATAGCCATTTTCATCGGCGGTGGAAATCAGCTTCAGCGCCGCCTGATGCAAAAAGGCCTTTAATTCCTCATCCTTTTTATAGCGGCATACCCGGCAGGCGCTGATCACCCATTTACCCCAGAATTCGCCCCGCCACATGCCTACAATATTCTGATCATCTTCCCGCAAACGGAATTTTTCTTCCGTTTCGGCATAGATTTCGTTTTTCGCAAAATCAGAAAAAATCCGTTCGTAAAAAAAGCTATCCATCTGCCTGGCGATCGGGCCGCGAATTTCCAGATCGGAAAGTGCCGGGGGGAATACCGCATTTTTCACCGCATCCTGCATACCCATATCCTCCGAAACCAATTTTTTCATAGTATAGAAAATTTTTCCCGCCTTGTCAACTATCGTCCCTTGGGGTAAAATGGAAGCGGACAATATACATGATGCCCCAAATAGGGCCTTGTGATTCTATTCCGGAGGGAAAAATATATGCAATGGACGGCAGGACAGGAAGCGGCCATCAAGGCGCGCAATGACAGCGTATTGGTCAGCGCCGCCGCGGGATCGGGAAAAACGGCAGTACTGGTGGAAAGGGTGCTTTCCCTGCTTCGGGAAGGCATGCAGATCGACCGGATGCTGATCGTTACCTTCACCCGGGCCGCCGCCGGCGAAATGCGGGAGCGCATCGGCCGCCGCCTGGATGAGGAGGGCGCACAGAACGCCCATCTGCGCCGCCAGTCCCTGCGCCTTCCCAGGGCCGCCATCTGCACGCTGCATGTATTTTGCAATCGGGTGCTGCGGGAGCATTTTGAGGCCGCCGGCATTGATCCCATGGCCCGGATCGGGGATGAGGATAAGCTTTTCGCCCTGAAAAAACGAGCCCTGGATGAAACCCTGGAAAGCGCCTATGCCGATCCAACGGAGGATGAAAAAATCCTCTTTTCCCAGTTTGAGGATGAGCAGATCACTGCGCTCATCGGGCAATTGCATGCATTTCTGCTCTCTCAGGCCAATCCCTGGGATTGGGCGGAGGCCCACTGCCATGAATCCCAGGCCGATCCCCAAAAATGGCTGCCCGTTCTGCAGGATTTATGCCGCGCCCAATTGGAGGGCGCCCGGGAATTATTGCCCGAAATGGAAAAAATTCTGAATCGGGGGGACGGGCCCGCGCGCTATGCCCCCGCCTTTGAAAAGGACGCCGCCCTCACCCATCAATTGATCGCCGCCGCCAATGAAGGCAGCCTCACCGGCGGAAAAACCGCCTTTGAGCGGCTCAGCACCAAAAAAGCCGCCCCGGAAGAAAATCCGGATGCCGCAGCCCAATATAAAGCGCTCCGGGAGGAATGGAAAAAGCGCATCCAGGAGGCCCGGAAAATCCTGCCCGATCAAATGGAAAAGGCCCGGGAGGAATTGGCCCATACCCTGCCCACCCTGCGCGCCCTGTGCCAATTGACCCGGCGGATGGAAGAAAAATATTTTGCCTTCAAGCAGAAAAAAAACTATCTGGATTACAGCGATCTGGAGCATCTTTGCCTGAAGGCCCTGTCCGATCCCCAGGTCTGCGCCCAGGTAGCCGGCGGCTTTGACGCCCTTTTTATCGATGAATATCAGGATGTATCGGGGATTCAGGAGGCCATTTTGAATGCCCTGCATACGGGCGCAAAAAATATGCTCTTTATGGTCGGTGACGTCAAGCAGAGCATTTATCGCTTCCGCTTGGCCGATCCCACCCTGTTTTTGCAGAAATATCACGATTATTCCCTGGAGGAATCCGCCCCCTGCCGCAAAATTCTGCTTCAGCAGAATTTCCGTTCCGACGCCAATGTGCTTTCCGCCGTCAATCAGGTATTCATCCATGCCATGCGGGAAAAGGAAACGGAAATTGCCTATGATCAGGCGGCCATGCTGCGCCCCGGCGGCAATCAGCCCCTGGGCGCGCCGGTGGAAATTCACCTGATCGCCGCCGAAGAGGAGGAAGGCGAAGAAGGGGAGCTGACCAAGGGCTACCGCTATGAAGCCGCCTTTGTGGCCAAGCGGATCAAAGAATTGATGCGCACCGCCACCGTCCGGGAAAAGGAGGGCGTAAGGCCCTTGCGCTTCCGGGATATTGCGCTGCTGGTACGCTATGCCTCCGGCCGGGCGCCCTATATTGCAAGGGCGCTGCAGATGGCGGGCATTCCCGTTTACAGCGACGCCGACGCCCAGTTTTTTGATCTGCCCGAAGTGGTGGATCTGATGAATGTATTGCAGGTGATCGATAATCCTCTGCAGGATATCCCCCTGCTTTCTGCTTTGCGCTGCCCCTGTTTTTCCTTTACGGAAGAGGAATTGGCCCGGATCCGTCTGGTGGATCGCGCCCCGGGGGTGCCCTTTCACAGGGCGTTCCTTTCCCTGCTGGAAAAGGAAAATGCCCTGGCCGATAAGGCCCGGGCCGCCTGGAATCAGCTGGAGCAATGGCGCTTTCTTGCCATGAATGTGCCGGTTGATCGCTTGATCTGGCAGGTGCTGGAAGAAAGCGGATTATATATGCGCGCCGGCGCTTTGGAGGATGGGGAGCTCCGCCAGGCCAATCTGCGCCTGCTGGCCGAGCGTGCCCAGGGCGAAGCCGCCAAGGAGGGCCTAAGCGCTTTCCTGCGGGAAACCGGCCGGCTCCGGGGCAGCGATGACAGCAAGGCCGCCAAAACCCTGGGCGAAAACGAAGATGTGGTGCGCATCCTGACCCTGCATAAATCCAAGGGGCTGGAATTCCCCGTGGTTTTCCTGATGGAATTGGCCCGGCCCTTCCGCAAGGGCGGGGAAAATGAATTGCAGCTGCATGCCAAGTATGGAATGGCCCTTCGCTATATCGACGGGGAAAAGCGGGTCACCCGGGAGCCCTGCGCCCTGCAGGCATTAAAGGGCGTCAGCGAAAAGGAAGCCCGGGCCGAGGAGGCGCGCCTGCTCTATGTAGGCATGACCCGCGCCCGGGAAAAGCTGATTCTGCTGGGCTCTCCCCGGCGGCTTTCCGCTGCGCTGGAAAAATGGAATCGCCCCGCCACTGCCTATGCGGCGGGCAATGCCTCCTGCATGCTGGATTGGGTGATGGAGGGCCTGGGCGGCTATCGGGAGGGGCAATTCATTGCCGAAAACGGCAGCGTCTGGCAGATGCAAAAGCAGCCGGCAGATGAATTGAATGCCCCGGCCCCGGCGCTGGTGCTTTCCCTGCCCGGCCTTTCCGATCAGCCCGCCTCCCCCGCCGTCACCGCCCGGATGGAGCGTCAGATTCCGCCCCAGCCGCCGCTGAAAACATCCGTCACCGCCATTGCCAAAAAGCTGCGGGAAGAAACGGATGACTGGGAATCGCCCTCGGATAAGCGCGCGCCCCGGGAGGATGCGCCCCTGCCCCAGTTCCTGCGGGATGAGGATCTTTCCCCCGTGCAGCGGGGAACCGTCACCCATCGGGTGCTGGGCCTGATCGATTATGAAAAGATCCGGGAAAATCATTACGCCGAGGGGCTGAATCAATTGCAGGAAAAGGGCCTGCTCTCCCCCATGGAGCGCGAGGCCATCCGTATCCCCTGGCTGAAGGGCTTTTTCCAGTCCGAAACGGGAAAGCGCGCCCTGGCCGCACGGGAAGTGCACCGGGAATGGGCGTTCAATCTGCAAAGCGATCGTCAGAGCCTGATTCAGGGCGTGATCGATCTTTGCTTTATGGAAGAGGACGGCTGGGTGCTGGTGGATTATAAGACCGACCGGGCCACCCGGGAGGAATTGCTCGCCCGATACGAGCTGCAGATCCAGTGGTACGCCCGGGCCCTTGCCCAAATTACCCGCCGCCCGGTAAAGGAAGCGCTGATCTTCGGCCTGCGCGAAAAAGAAGCCATCCCTGTGCAGTTGGAGTGAATAAAGAGAAATATCGGCGAGAGGGCCTTTCTTTTAAAAAAGAAAGGCCCTCTCGCGCTCTCCCAAAGAAAACTAACTCTGGATTTTACTTATTTTCCTCCAATCAACTTGAATGCCAGTGGAGCGATAGGAACGTTATGGGGCTTATTCAGCCCCAAACCCCGAACCAGGGTCATTGACCCTGGCCCCAGTTGCGGAAGAAGCAGAATTTCTCTGCAAACTTCTTTCCCGCTGAAGCGCCAGGAATGTGTCGATAGCCACAGGCCGGGCGGCAGAATGCCCCCTGCCGGATGCGATGCATCCGGGAAAGCAGAAAAAAACGGCAACGGAGAGAATTCATTCTCTCCCGTGCCGTTTTTCTGCTTTCATTGCGCCCGTGGCGAAAAAATATTATTTCCTCATGTCTCATGCGGAAGTAAGATTGCAGAATCTGCCAACCCGTTCGCAAGCCGGAGTCCAGAGGAGGAACTCCTCTGGCGCGGGGTTCAGGGGGCGCGGAGCCCCCTGCTCTATTCCTCCGCCATCAAAGATTTACTGGGAATCAAGCTGATAAGTGAAAAAAAGAAATATCCAGTATGGCTTTCTTGGAGGGGCGCGGGGAGGGATTCTTTGGCCCCAAAGAATCTCTCCCCGCTATATCTCCCTATTCTTAATCCAGCAGTTTAAACAGTTCGTCCACGTCTTCCTTGCGGGTGGCCCAGCTGGTGGCAAAGCGAACCACGGAATGATCATCATCCACCTTTTCCCAGAAGGAGAAGCGCACCTGCTTTTCCAGCTTCTTCATTTTTTCATTATCCAGCACCACAAACTGCTGATTGGTGGGGGAATCCAGATGGAATTGGTATCCCCGCTGGGCGATACCCTTTTTCATATACTGGGCCATTTCGATGGCATGGCGGCTGATTTCCAGATAGAGATCATCGGTAAAGAGGGTATCAAACTGCAATCCCACCAGCCGGCCCTTGGCCACCAGCGCGCCATGCATCTTCACCTGGGTGAAAAAGCGCTTGGGCGCATTATTCCGGGGGAACACCAGCGCTTCGCCGCACAGGGCGCCCACCTTGGTGCCGCCGATGTAAAAGGCGTCGCAATAAGCCGCGATCACAGGCAGCGTCACATCGGTGCCCACGCTCATCAGGCCATAGCCCAGCCGGGCGCCATCCAGGAACAGGGGAATCTGATATTTCCGGCAAACGGCGGAAAGGGCCTGCAATTCCGCTTTGGTGTAGAGGGTGCCGTATTCCGTGGGATGGGAAATATACACCATGCCGGGATGCACCATATGGGGATAGGTAGGATCGGCATAGAAATCCCGGAGCATGATTTCCAGTTCGCCGGCGTCCATTTTCCCGTCATGGGCAGGCAGGGGCATCACTTTATGCCCGGTATATTCGATGGCCCCCGCTTCATGCAGATTCACATGCCCCGTCTGCACGGATACCACGCCCTCCGCCGGGCCCAGATAGGCGGCGATGGTCAGGGCATTGGTCTGGGTGCCGCCCACCAAGAAATAAATATCCGCATTGGGGCATTGGCAGGCCGCCCGGATTTTTTCCTTGGCGCTTTGGCTGTATTCATCATTGCCATAGCCGGGCTGCTGCACCCGGTTGGTTTCCATCAGTCTTTGCAGAATTTTCTCGTGAGCGCCTTCCGAATAGTCATTTTCAAAAGCCAGCATGGTATTTTTCTCCTTTAAAATTTGATTTCATCCCGGGAAAGACGCAGGGCCTTTTCCTGGGCAAGCAAGCCCAATTCCGCTGCCTTGAAGGCATGGCGCTGGGGCATGGCATTTTCCGTGCGGTTCAGGCAATCCAGAATCAATTGCCCAAAGAAGGGATGGCCCGTCATGCCGGTGGCGTCCCAGTATTTTTCCCCCTTGCCATTGACCAGGAATACATGATTGCCCCCGGTTTTTTCAGCGGCAAGATTGATGTATTTCCGGATTTCGATGGTGCCTTTCGTGCCCAGGATGAAGGTTCGCCCATCGCCCCAGGTGCGCAGGCCATCGGGGGTGAACCAATCCACCCGGAAATAATTGGTGGTGCCTTTTTTGCCAGTCAGGGCGCAATCGCCGAAATCCTCCAGCTCCGGATACTGGGGATGGGCATAATTGCCCACCCGGCTCATGGTTACCGCGGCATCCTCTTCCCCGGCATAATAGAGATACTGCTCAATCTGATGGCTGGCAATATCGCAAAGGATCCCGCCGTACTGAGCCTTTTGGTAAAACCAATCCGGTCTGGGGGCGGTGCCCAGCCGATGGGGGCCAAAGCCCGTCACCTGAATGACGTCGCCAATTTCCCCCTGGGCAATCATTTCTCCCGCCAGCACGGCCCCTTCATTATGCAGCCGCTCGGAATAATAGACCATGTATTTCCGTCCGGTCTTTTTCACGGTCGCCCTGGCCCTTTCCAATTGCTCCAGGGTGGTAAAGGGGCCCTTATCGGTAAAATAATCCTTCCCCGCTGCCATCACCCGGATGCCCAGATCTCCGCGCTGGCAGGGAATGGCCGCCGCCGCAATCATATGCACCCCGGGATCGGAAAGCAATTCCGCCTCGGAAGAAACAGGCATCGCCTGGGGAAACTTCTGCAAAAATGCCGAACGTTTCTTTTCATCCGGCTCATATATGCTTTTCAGCTGCGCCCCCGCCTGAATCAGCGCGCTGCACATGCTGTAGATATGCACATGCTCCAGGCCGGTTACGGAAAACACAAATTCTCCCGGCTTGACCACCGGTTGATTGATGCTCACAGGATCACCTCCGCTTATCCCTTGTATTATAGCACAGCAGCGGATGGATGGAAAGGAATGACAGCGGAAAATACCGGCAAGAAACAGAATCCCCCACCGGCATTACGGATACCCTGTAAAAACATCAAGCAAGACGGCGCAGCAACTCGCTGCGCCGCTTTGATTCTGCTTTATAAATGCCGCCGCAAAAGATTATATACCCCCAGCAGCAGGCAGGCGCCGGCCACGGCAATGAGCAGGCTGTAAAGATTAAAGCCCGTAACGCCGCCCAGGCCCAGCAGCGAAGCCACAAAGCCGCCGATGGCCGCGCCCAGCACACCGATCAGGATATTTACCAGCCAATTGCGCCCATCGCTTCCCATAATCAGCCCTGCCAGCCATCCCGCCAGGGCGCCCAAAATAAGCCAAAGAAGAATATTCATTTCTTCTCCCCTCCTTTCACATCATCATCCTATGATGGAAATGAAAAAAAGGTTTTCAGCAAAAGCTGAAAACCCTTTTTTACTACAGATTTGATCTTTAGCGCTCTTCCCGGAAATAGGGCAGGCCCAGATGCTGAGGGGGCTGATTTTCCCGCTTATTGCGCATGCTGGTCACCACCAGCACCAGGATGGTAACCACATAGGGCAGCATCTTCAGCAGGGGCTTGGCAGCCATGGTCACCGTGATCCCTTCAATATTGGCAATGAAGCTGGAGCAGCTGAAGAGGAAACCGAATACGGTGGAGCCGATGATGGTCATATGCGGACGCCACAGGGCGAAAATAACCAGCGCGATGGAAAGCCAGCCAAAGGCCTCCAGGCTCAGATAGGCTTCCTGGGAAGCCATGTAATCGATGATATAATAGAATCCGCCCAGGCCCGCGATGCCGCTGCCGATGCAGGTGGCCGCGTATTTATACCAGGTTACGTTGATGCCCACGGCGTCCGCCGTGCCGGGGTTTTCGCCCACGGCCCGCAGATGCAGGCCAATCTTGGTGCGATACAGCACGAAGGAAGAGAAAATGGCGATGAAAATGCCCAGGAAAAAGAGCACGCCCAAGTATTGCAGCGCATCGGTGCGCCCCGCGAAGGGCCAGCGATACAGCGCCTTGGGGCCCACCAGATACACGGTGGGATCCATCTTGCTCATGATTACCTTCATCAGGCCCACGCCAAAGGTGGTCAGCGCCAGACCGGTCACATTCTGATTCGCCCGCATCGTTACCGTCAGGAAGCTGTAAATCAGGCCCATCAGCATGGAAAGGGCAATGGAGCCCAGAATGCCCAGGATCACAATCAGGAAGCCGGGCAGGCCGGATTTGCCGATCAGATTCAGAATCAGCACGCCGCCTGCACCGCCCATGCACATGACGCCGGGAATGCCCAGGTTCAGATGGCCCGCCTTTTCCGTGAGGATTTCACCGGTGGAGCCATACATGAACGTGGTACCGAAAGCCAGAGAGTCAATCAGGAAATTCAGCCAGATATTCATTTGACGCCCTCCTTCGCCCCATGGCTCTTCTTACGGAAGATGATCTGATAATTGATGAAAAATTCGCAGCCGATGATGAAGAAGAGGATGATCCCCACGATGACGTCCGGCATGGCGCCGCTGACGTTGAAATCCTGGGAAATCTGGGATGCGCCCTGATTCAGCAGGGCAATCAGCCCGGAGGAAACCAGCATCACCAGAGGATTGAAATTGGCCAGCCAGGAAACCATGATGGCGGTAAAGCCTTGGCCGCCCACGGAACCGGTGGTTACGGATTGATCCAGGCCCGCGCCGATCAGATAGCCCGTCAGGCCGCAGAGCAGGCCGCTGACGATCATGGTGCGGATGATGACCTTTTTCACGTTAATGCCGCTGTACTGGGCAGTGCGCACGCTTTCGCCCACAACGGAAATTTCATAGCCCTGCTTGCTGTACTTGAGATAGACGTAGAGGAAAATCGTCAGCGCCAGCACAATCAGGATGATTACCAGATAATCATGGCCGAAGGAAGGCAGCTTGCCAAATTTCAGCTTGCCCAGAGAGGAAGATCCGCTGGGCACCCAAATGATCAGGAAATAGCTGACCACGAAGCTGGCCACATAATTCATCATCAGGGTAAAGAGGGTTTCATTGGTATTCCACTTGGCCTTGAAAAGCGCGGGAATCACGGCCCAGATGGCGCTGCACACAAGCGCCGCAAACAGCATCAGCACCAGCAGCAGCCATTCGGGAATCTGGCCGCCCAGATAGAAGGCCACGGCAATGGCGCCCAGCACGCCCATCAGCGTCTGCCCTTCCGCGCCGATATTCCAGAAGCGCATCCGGAAGGCAGGGGTAACCGCCAGGGAAATGCACTGTAAAATCGCCAGATTCTTCAGGAATTTCCAAATCTTGCGCTTGCTGGTAAAGGAGCCCTTGATGAAGCAATAATAAAAATCGTCGATTTTCCCGGGGTTCTGATTCAGCTTGTCGATCAGCACAAAGGCCACCAGGCCGCATACCACCAGGCCCAGCACAATGGCCGCCAGGCGGATGGCCAGCGCCTTCGCCGGATGAATGGCGGCGCGCTTGGACAAATGGAACAGCGGCTCATGGGCGGTTTTCTTTTTCAATTCACTCATTGGGCTGCCTCCTTCCGGGCGTTATCGGTCTGGGTCATCAGCAGGCCGATTTCTTCCTTGGTAATCGTGCGGGCGTCCACCATGCCGGTGACGGCGCCGGAATTGATAACCAGAATTCTGTCGCACAGGGAAAGCAGCACGTCCAGATCCTCGCCCACGAAGATCACCGCCACGCCATTTTCCTTTTGCTTATTGAGCAGATGATAAATGGTATAGGAGGAATTGATATCCAGGCCGCGGACGGGATAAGCGGCCATGAGTACCTTGGGCGCAAAGGCGATTTCGCGGCCGACCAGCACCTTTTGCACGTTGCCGCCGGAAAGACGGCGCACGGGGGTATTGACCCCGGGGGTGACCACTTCCAGCTCCCTGATGATTTCCTCAGCCAGGGCCTTGGGCTTTTTCCTGTCCACGAAGCCCGCATGGCCCTTGCGGTAGCTGCGCAGCATCATATTATCGGTGATGCCCATGCTGCCAACCAGGCCCATGCCCAGGCGATCCTCCGGCACGAAGGAAAGCCGCACGCCCAATTCGCGGATCTGCAGGGGGGTCTTATGGCGAAGATCGATGATTTCGTCTTCCCGGAAAAGCACATTTCCACTTTCCACCCACTTGCGGATTTCGGCATTGCTCATGTCCTCAAAGGATACGGCCTTGCCCTTCTCATCATGGAAAGCATCCATGGCGGCCAGCTCCTTGACCCGGGCCAGGGATTTATGGAAGAAGGTAACCGGCTTATCCTTTTTGGGATTGGTAAAGATTATTTCGCCGCTGGTCAGGGGCTGCAAGCCGGCGATGGCCTCCAGCAATTCCTTCTGGCCGCTGCCGGCGATGCCGGCAATGCCCAGAATTTCGCCGCCGTTTGCGGTAAAGCTCACGTCCTTGAGCATCTGGACGCCTTCGGCATCCACGCAATTGAGATTCTTCACTTCCAGCCGCGGCTGAGGATTCTTGGGCTCGCTGCGGTCGATATTCAGCGTCACCTTTTTTCCCACCATCATTTCGGTCAGGCTGCTTTCGGTGGCCTCGCAGGTATCCACGGTGGCGATATGCTCGCCCTTGCGCAAAATGGCCACCCGATCGGAAATAGAAAGCACTTCATGCAGCTTATGGGTGATGATGATGATGGATTTTCCGTCTTCCTTCATGCGCCGGAGCACGGAAAAGAGCCGGTCAATTTCCTGGGGCGTCAAAACGGCGGTGGGTTCATCCAGAATCAGGATATCCGCGCCGCGATAGAGCACCTTGATAATTTCCACGGTCTGCTTTTCGGAAACAGACATATCATAGATTTTTTTCTGGGGATCAATATGGAATCCGTATTTCTGCGCAATTTCAGAAACCCGGTTATTTACGTTTTTCAAATTGTACTGGCCTTTTTCATCCACGCCCAGCACAATATTTTCAGCGGCGGTAAACAGATCCACCAGCTTGAAATGCTGATGAATCATGCCGATCTTCAAAGCAAAGGCATCCTTGGGCGAACGGATAATCACTTCCTGATCATCCTTGAAAATTTTGCCCTCATCCGGAAAATAGATCCCGGCAATCATATTCATCAAGGTGGTTTTTCCGCAGCCGTTCTCGCCCAAAATTGCGAGGATTTCCCCCTTGTATACATCCAGATTCACTTGGTGATTGGCGACGACGTTGCCAAAGCGTTTGGTAACGCCCCGCATGCTGAGAGCAATCTTCTTTTCCACGGTATACCCTCCGTATACTGTTTTAAAAATGGAAATTGCTTGGACCGCCGCCCAAGGCATGGGCGGCAGTCCAAGCGTAGATTTGGTTCAAAAAACCTGAGATGATCTGAAAATTAGTACATCTGGTTGATCAGCTCGATGCCATCGATGCGCACATCGAAGTAGGGAGCGCTGCGGTATTCGGATTCATGGAAGTAGCCATCGGCCACAGCTTCGGTATCGGGGGTGAAAGCAGCGTCGGTGTCCACGTCAGCCAGATAGGTGGTCAGGGGAGCGCCGCCCACGGTGATGAAGCCTTCGGTAGCGATATCGAATACCTTCAGTTCGCCCTTTTCGAAAGCGGCCTTGGCATTGGCGATAGCTTCCACGGTGCCTTCAGCGGCAACAGCGGTGTTCACGTCGGTCAGAACCACGGAACCGGTGGCGATGGTGCCGGTCCAGTCAACAGCGATTTCCTTCTCGGCAGCAACCTGGTTCACAATGTACTCGAAGTAGGGAGCCCAGTTGATGCGGGAAGAAACGATGAAGGTGTTGGGGCAGGAAGCCGGGGTGGAGCCATTGTAGGAAACGTTGGGAACGCCGGCGTATTCGCAAGCGGTGGGAGCGCCCATGGAGTCAGCATGCTGGGAGATCAGATCGCAGCCAGCGGCCAGCAGAGCTTCGGCAGCAGCCTTTTCTTCCTTTTCGTCATACCAGGAACCGGTGAACTGCACCTTCATGGTGACGTCGGGGCAAACGGACTTGGCGCCCAGATAGAAAGAGGTGTAACCGGAGATAACTTCGGCATAGGTGTAAGCACCAACATAGCCCATCAGGGGAGCAGCGCCCTTGAGCTTGCCGGCGGCCTTGAGTTCATTCAGCTTCATGCCAGCGGCGATACCGGCCAGATAGCGGCCTTCATAGATCGCGGCGAAAGCATTGTGGAAGTTGGCCAGGCCTTCGGTATGGGCCATGGTGCCGGTGGCATGGCAGAACTGCACATCGGGGCATTCCTTGGCAGCAGCCAGCAGATAGGTTTCATGGCCGAAGGAATTGGCGAAAATGATGTTGCAGCCTTCGTCCACCAGGTCCAGGGCGGTTTCGGTGCAATCCTGGGATTCGGCGATATTGCGAACCATGATCACCTGTTCTTCGGAAAGGCCCAGGTTGGCAACGGCTTCGTTCACGCCGTTGATGAAGTTGAGGTCATAGGTGGAGTTTTCGTCGTGCAGCAGGATCACGCCCAGCTTTACCTTGGACAGATCAGCGGTTTCCGCCATCACAGGCAGACAGGACAGGCACAGAACCAGGGTCAGCAGAAGGGCAACAAGCTTTTTCATGGGTTTTTCCTCCTCCAGATTTTCCTGTAGATAGTTTTTCTATTGGATCAATCGTCATCGGCCAGCAGGATTTTTCCATCCTCAATGCCGGTAACGATTGCCAAAGACTCCAGATGCACGCCCATGGCGCGCAGGTTTTTGCCGCCGGGCATAAAGCCCTTTTCAATGGCGATGCCGATGCCCGCCACCTTGCAGGAAAGCTGGGCGCACAGGGCCATCATGCCCTGGCAGGCCTGGCCGTCGGCCAGAAAATCGTCAATGATCAATACGCGGCTTCCAATGGGCAGATAGCGCTTATCCACCCGGATGATGTTTTCGCGCTTGTGGGTGAAGGAATAGACCTTGGCCTGGGCCACATCCGGGGATTGCACCACAGTGGCGCCCTTCTTGGCAAATACCACGGGCAGATCGCCCAGGGCATGGGCCGCAGCCACCGCCATGGCGATGCCGCTGGCCTCCACCGTCAGAATCACGGTGGGCCGATCTTCCTTAAAGCGGGCGGCGAATTCTTCACCCATCCGGTAAAGGAGCGCCGTATCAATCCGGTGGTTCAAAAACATATCCACCTTTACCACATCATTCCCCAGGCCGCGGCCGTAGGTCTTGATGGCTTCCCGCAGTTCCTTCATCAATCGGCGCCTCCCTTTCCGCGCTTTTGAAAACCCGAACGTTTAGCGCAAATACGCAACTATTGTACTGAATTTTTGCAAAAAAAGCAAGCCCTTTTGTAAAAAAAATGCCGTTTTTTCAAACAAGCTGTCACCTTGCACAAAATTCCAGCGTATTTCTTCCCGAATCGGTCACAATAGCATTGACTTTGTTGAGGGAGGTGAAGAAGCAATGAGTCAGTCTGGCAATCAATCCGGAAACCGCGCCAATATCCCCGAGGCCCGCGCTGCCCTGGATAACATGAAATTTGAAATTGCCCGGGAATTGGGCATCAATTTCAAGCAGGGCTACAATGGCGATCTGAGCAGCCGGGAAAACGGCTATGTAGGCGGCTACATGGTCAAGCGCCTGATCGAACAGGCCGAACGGCAGATGGCCGGCAAATGATCCCCCCATCCAGGTAAACAAAAAAATTAAAATCAGGAGTGAATGAATCATGTATAATGCCAATAACAGCGCCTCTTCTTCCAGCAATTCCAACCGTGTGAACGTTCCCGAAGCCCGTGCCGCCCTGGATAATATGAAGTTTGAAATCGCCAACGAACTGGGCATCAACCTCAAGCAGGGCTACAACGGCGATCTGCCCTCCCGCCAGGCGGGCTATATCGGCGGCTATATGGTCAAGCGCATGATCGAACAGCAGGAACGCCAGATGAGCGGCAAGTAATCCTGCTTTTCGCCCGGGCTGCCTGCTTTCGCCAGGCAGCCCTTTTGATTGCTTTTTTATCCGCTTTTCATTATAATATAAAAGCACCAACGCCCACGATCCAAGGGAGGAACACCAATGACCAACGAAGCAATCGAAAAGTGGATCTGTGATTATATGGCCGATCCCGCCCATAATACCATGAAGGAATTGCCCTATCCCGCCTGGGAAGAGCCCCTGGTGGGCTTCAGCCGGGCGGAGGATCCCCTGTATGCGTTTTATCAGCAGCATATTGATCCGGAATTTTATCTGCGCCCCGAGCAATGGCTGGAAAAGGCCTATGGCCACGCCTTTGATCCCAAGTGCGTCAGTGTCATCAGCTGGGCCCTGCCCCAGACCCGGGATACCCACATCAAATGCCAGACCCAGACCGATTGCCCCACCATCGAATGGCAGATGGCCCGGGTGCATGGGGAAAATTGCAATCGCAATCTGGCCAAGGCCCTGGAGCAGCATCTGATTTCCCTGGGCTATGAGGCCCTGGCCCCCATGTGCTCGGATGAATTTTCCTGGGGAAAGAGCGATAAATTTCTGCTGGTTTCCAATTGGTCGGAGCGGCATACGGCCCTGATTTCGGGGCTGGGCACCTTCGGCCTGTGCGGCGGATTGATTTCTGCCAAGGGCAAGGCCGCCCGCTACGGATCCGTCATTGTCAATCTGCCCCTTGATCCCACCCCGCGGCCCTACACCCAATACAATGAATATTGCCAGGCCAAAAACGGCTGCACCGCCTGCATCCGCCGCTGCCCTGCAGGGGCCATTTCCATCCACGGCCATGACAAACAAAAATGCCAGGAATACCACAAAACCGTTATCGAACCCCTCTGCCGCTCCCGCTATGATTATACCGGCTATGCCGTCTGCGGCCTTTGCCAGACCAATGTGCCCTGCGAATGGGGCATCCCCGGCAAGAAATAATTCCGGGCACGAAAAAAAGACGGAGAATTTGTTCCAATAAAAAATCACGAGCATCCGGCAAAAACGGATGCTCGTTTTCTGTTTCATCGGAAAAAATGCGTTTTCTCCGTCCGATCAATTGGCATTTGATCAACGGATGGCTTTAAAATCAATATCGGCTTTCCTGGCCTGGGCACACAGATCCTTTGTCTGCAATTTATATTCCCTGCCATCTTTGATAAAATGCGTTCCGCATTGCCTGAATTCAAAAGATACGTTTTTTCTCATGCATTGCTCCCGGATATGAAGCACCCAGGCGTAATCCAGCGGCCGCGCATTCTGATCGGATTCACCGCCGACAACCACGAGCTCAATATCATCAAGATAGGGCCCGATATCAATTTCTTCTATAAGCGGCTGCGCCGTGATGCATTTATGCCTGATCGGGAGATTTTTAAAAATTGCGAGCTTGTAATCTGCGTTCTGCTGATTCTCAATCGTACAGCAGACCACCACATTCTCATATCCCTCGCCCCAATCATCGGGAATACAATCCATAAACCTGTCGATACGCTTTGTGAGAAACAGAAATGTGCAATCCTGACGCATCTTCATCATCTGCCAGCATTCGGGCCGCCAGGTGTCAGCCTCTTCAATCAAAAAATCGGTAGAAAAGCAGGTATATACCATGCCCGGCTTCATTTTAAAATTGCCATTCTTCAAGCGCTCTGCAGGCTTGGAAAAATCCTTTGTTTTTTCAATGATCCCCGTATCAACGCCGCGCTTGGCGTCCCCCTTGTGGATGTAGCAATAGCGGCAGCCGTCGCTGCATTTTCTGCACCCTCTCCAGGGATTCCACATTGCCATATTCTCACCTCCATCCATGCTTATTTTCCGTTTTCATTCTATCATAGCATAACAAAAAACAGCAAGCCTTTTCGGCTTGCCGTTTTTTGTTTATTTCAATTGATTTGAAATATAATCTGCCTTACGCCTTGGCCTTTTCAGTAAAGCCCAGAACGATCTTGGCCAGACCGGCCACGATGGCCACAACGCCGATCACCACATGGATGACCCAGGGGCCCATCTGCAGCAGGGCGCTGCCGGTGAAGCCAACGATCGCGGCGATACCGTAGATGATGGGGAGCAGGCCAGCCAGAGGAGCGCCGGGCTTGATGATGCACAGCACAATGCCGATCACGGCGGCGGCCAGCATCAGAACGGGCATACCGAATTCAGCGTTGATGTCGGGCTTATCGCCGGTTTCTTCCTTGACCCACTTTTCGAAATCCTTGCATTCGTCGGGACGCCATACATAGCCGTTAATGGAGGTGGAAACTTCGGTCACAGTGCCATCCTTGGCAGTCAGGGAATAATTCCAGTAGGGGGTGAACATCATCACAACTGCCACCAGCAGGATGACTACGCACGCACAGCTCAAAACCTTGGACTTACCGGAAACCGCTACCTTTGCCATAATACATTTCTCCTTTGGATTGTTTTTGAATCATTGCTCTCAATGATTATTATGTATCTTATTTTATCAAAATTACCATCAATGCGCAACCTTTTTTTTGCGTTTAACAAAATTTCGCCCTTTTTTCCCCCATTTGCTCAAAAAAAAGCAATTTTCTTGAAAAATCCGTCAAAAAAGGCGCCGATCTTTACCGATCAGCGCCTTGATTTTTGTTCTTTCAGGGCATTTGCCCCGCAGCTCAGTAGGTTTCCTGCAATTCGATATTCTTATACCGCTTCAGGCCCGTACCGGCGGGAATCAGCTTGCCCAGGATAACATTTTCCTTCAGGCCCAGCAGCGGATCGACCTTGCCCTTGATGGCGGCTTCGGTGAGCACGCGGGTGGTTTCCTGGAAGGAAGCGGCAGAGAGGAAGGATTCGGTGGCCAGAGAAGCCTTGGTGATGCCCAGCAGCACCCGCTTACCAATTGCGGGACGGCCGCCATCCATGATGGTCTTTTCATTGGCTTCTTCGAACTGGAAGATATCCACCAGGCCGCCGGGCAGCAGATCCGTATCGCCCGCGTCCTCTACCCGAACCTTCCGCAGCATCTGGCGCACGATTACTTCGATATGCTTATCGGCAATCTTAACGCCGGAGGTGTAGTAGGCGGAAAGAACTTCCTTGAGCAGATATTCCTGCACAGCGCGCACGCCCAGGATTCGCAGCAGATCATGGGGATTGACGGAACCTTCGATCAATTCATCGCCGGCCGCAACCGTCTGCCCATCCTGCACCTTGATACGGGCGCCGTAATGGATCTGGTAGGTCTTCTTTTCGTTGGGATCCTCTTCGCTGGTCACGATGATTTCCCGCTTCTTCTTGCTTTCCACGATGGAAACCTTACCGGAAATTTCGGCCAGGGTGGCGTCACGCTTGGGCTTACGGGCTTCGAAGAGTTCTTCTACGCGGGGAAGACCCTGGGTGATGTCATCGGAGGAAGCAACGCCGCCGGAGTGGAAGGTACGCATGGTCAGCTGGGTACCGGGTTCACCGATGGACTGGGCAGCGATGATACCGACGGCTTCGCCGATATCCACATTGCCGCCGTGGGCCAGGTTCATGCCGTAGCAGCGGGCGCAGACGCCGTGTTCGCTATGGCAGGTGAGCACGCTGCGCACGCTCATCTTGGTGATGCCGGCCTTCTTGACCATCTGGGCCTTATCGTGATCAATCAGTTCATTGATGTGAACCAGCAGTTCGCCGGTGATGGGATGATAGACATCCTCAGCGGCATAGCGGCCGCGGATACGGTCGTCGATCTGCTCGATTTCACCAATGGGCATAACGGTGATACCGCGAACCTTTTCGCCTCTGCTTTCGAAGCAGTCGATTTCGCGAACGATGACTTCCTGGGCAACGTCCACCAGACGGCGGGTGAGGTAACCAGAGTCAGCGGTACGCAGAGCGGTATCAGCCAGGGATTTACGGGAACCGTGAGAAGACATGAAGAATTCAAGCACGTTCAGACCTTCACGGAAGTTGGCGCGGATAGGCACTTCGATGGCCTTACCGGAAGGAGAAGCCATCAGGCCGCGCATACCGGCCAGCTGGGCTACCTGACCGGCGCTACCACGAGCACCGGAACCGGTCATCATGCTGATGGGGTTGTAGGGAGGCAATACTTCCATAACCCGGTTCTTCAGCCGCCCGGTGGTATCATTCCAGGCTTCGATAACCATGCGATAGCGTTCATCTTCGCTCATTTCGCCGCGGCGATACTTGCGATTGATCCGGGCAACCAGATCATCGGTTTCCTTCAGCCAGGTTTCCTTTTCTTCGGGAACGATAATGTCGCTGACGGATACGGTGATGGCGCCGCGGGTGGAATATTTGTAACCCAGGTTCTTGATGGCGTCCAGCACAACGGCGGTATCGCTTTCGCCATGCACGCGGAAGCAGCGTTCCACGATGGCGCCCAGGTCCTTCTTGATGACCTTGTGGTCAATTTCCAGGACGAACATATCGTCCAGGCACTTGCGGGGCTTGAAGCCCAGATCCTGAGGAATCACGTCATTGAAGATCAGCAGACCCAGGGTGGTATCGATCACCCGGCGCTCGGTCACGCCTTCGAAGGTGCGCTCAATGCGAACCTTGATGGGGGCCTGCAGGCTGATCTGATGGCACTGATAGGCCATCATCGCTTCATCAGGAGAGCAGAACATGCGGCCCGCGCCCAGGGAATCTTCCCGGGTGATGGTCAGGTAGTGGCAGCCGATAACCATGTCCTGGGTGGGGCTGATAACGGGCATGCCGTCCTGGGGCTTCATGATATTGTTGGCGCACAGCATCAGGAAGCGGGCTTCGGCCTGGGCTTCCATGGACAGCGGTACGTGCACAGCCATCTGGTCGCCGTCAAAGTCGGCGTTGTAGGCGGTACAGGCCAGGGGATGCAGCCGGATGGCCTTGCCTTCCACCAGGATGGGCTCAAATGCCTGGATACCCAGACGGTGCAGGGTGGGGGCGCGGTTGAGGAGCACGGGGTGTTCCTTGATGACGCCTTCCAGAATATCCCACACTTCGGGGCGAACCTTTTCCACCATGCGCTTGGCGGATTTGACGTTGTGAGCCAGCTTCTGGGAAACCAGCTTTTCCATCACGAAGGGCTTGAACAATTCCAGCGCCATATCCTTGGGCAGGCCGCACTGATGCAGTTTCAGTTCGGGGCCGACAACGATTACGCTGCGGCCGGAATAGTCAACGCGCTTACCCAGCAGATTCTGGCGGAAGCGGCCCTGCTTACCGCGAAGCAGATCGGAAAGGGATTTGAGGGGACGGTTGCCGGGGCCGGTGACGGGACGGCCGCGACGGCCGTTATCGATCAGGGCGTCCACCGCTTCCTGCAGCATGCGCTTTTCATTGCGCACGATGATATCGGGGGTGCCCAGCTCCAGCATCCGCTTTAAGCGGTTATTGCGGTTGATGACCCGGCGATACAGGTCATTCAGGTCGGAAGTGGCAAAGCGGCCGCCGTCCAGCTGCACCATGGGGCGCAGATCCGGAGGAATGACGGGCACCACATCCATGATCATCCATTCAGGCTTATTCTTGGAAAGGCGGAAGGCTTCCACCACTTCCAGACGCTTGATGGCATGGGTACGCTTCTGGCCTTCGCCTTCGCGATCCCGTTCTTTTTCGATCAGATCGGCAATTTCCTTCTTCAGGGATACGCTCAGCGCTTCCAGATCCAGCGCCAGCAGCATTTCCTTGACGGCTTCCGCGCCGATACCGGCCTTGAAATCGCCCCGTTCTTCCGCGGGCATGGCCATAATGGCACGATACTTGGAATCGGTGATCAGCTCGTTGCGGCTCACCTTGGTGGCCGCTTCATTGCCGGGATCCAGCACGATATAGGAAGCAAAATACAGCACCTTTTCCAGGGCCCGGGGGCTCACATCCAGCAGCATGCCCATCCGGGAAGGAATGCCCTTGAAATACCAGATATGGCTTACAGGGGCGGCCAGCTGAATATGCCCCATGCGTTCACGCCGGACCTTGGACCGGGTGATCTGCACGCCGCACTTATCGCAGACCTTTTCCTTATCCTTGAATTTTACGCGCTTATATTTGCCGCAGGAGCATTCCCAGTCCTTCTGCGGCCCAAAGATGCGCTCGCAGTAGAGACCGTCCCGCTCCGGCTTGAGGGTACGGTAATTGATGGTCTCGGGCTTGCTGACCTCGCCATAGCTCCAGGCGAGAATCTGCTCGGAAGAGGCCATACCGATTTGGATGGAATCTAAATTCGTCAGTTCAAACATTGATCGTAACTCCCTCCGCTCAGGCCGCTGCCGGCCTATCATCCCGCGCAGGCGGGATTGGAATGCCCATCTTATTCGATGTCATCGTCATCCAGGCGGATATCATCCAGCACGTCATCCACTTCGAAATCAGCGAAATCATCGTCCAGATTGATATCTTCATCCAGATTGAGGGCGCCGTCGTCTTCCGCGGCAGGCCCATCCAGGAAGTCATCTTCGGGCATGGGTTCGCGGCCCGCGGGCAGCCCATCGTTCATATCATCATCGTCGTCATCCAGTTCGCGGATTTCGATTTCCTGATGATCCTCGCCCAGCACGCGGATATCCAGCGCCAGGGCCTGCAGTTCCTTGATGAGCACCTTGAAGGATTCGGGCACGCCGGGGGTGGGAATATTCTGACCCTTGACGATGGCTTCGTAGGTCTTCACGCGGCCTACCACGTCGTCAGATTTGACGGTGAGAATTTCCTGCAGGGTGTTGGCTGCGCCGTAGGCTTCCAGCGCCCAGACTTCCATTTCGCCGAAGCGCTGGCCGCCGAACTGCGCCTTGCCGCCCAGAGGCTGCTGGGTGACCAGGGAGTAGGGGCCGGTGGAACGGGCGTGGATCTTATCGTCAACCAGGTGATGCAGCTTCAGATAGTACATGTAGCCGACGGTGACCTTATTATCGAAGGGATCG
>SVHD01000072.1 GCA_015056015.1 Clostridiales bacterium | reverse complement strand
CAATGTGGTGGAAGGCGTGGGCCTGGTGATGCAGATTGCGGAAGGCTATACCTGCGATCTGCCCGATGACGTGCATAAGACCCTGGATCAGCGCACCGATCCTACCTGGCCCACCACCTGGTTTGCGCCCCGGATTACCGGTGAAGGCGTGTTCAAGGATGTGTATTCTGTGATGGCGAATTGGGGCGCTAATCATGGCGTAACGGTATACGGCCATGTGGGTGCGGATTTGATTACCCTCTGCTCCATGCTGCGCATTCCCGTTTCTATGCACAATGTATGCCCCGATCAGGTGTATCGGCCCCATTCCTGGGCCGCGTTTGGCACCCAGGATACCCAGGCCGCCGACTATGCCGCCTGCAAGCATTACGGCCCGCTGTATAAGTAAGACGACGTTTTTTGCGGGAGGGACTTTCTTTTAAAAAAGAAAGTCCCTCCCGCGCCCACCCAAAGAAAACTGGCTCTGGATTTACTTGGTGTTAAGAAAGAGAATTGATTGCCAGTGAAACAAAAAACCCGGAAGGATATCCTTCCGGGTTTTTGCATAGAGAAAATTGCAGCACTGGCATTCAAGCTGTTTCGAATGCCACAGAAAATATCCAGAGCGACTTTCTTGGAAGGGGTTCGGGGAAACCGTTCTTTGGTCACAAAGAATGGTTTCCCCGGCATAATCCTTCCACTCTCATTCCTTCCGGGGCTGATGCACGATGGCCGCGTCGCCATTTTTGATGGCCGCGCAAAGGGCGGCGTAATCGGCGGGATCCTGGGCAAAGCCGATGTAATCGGTGGCGGTGGTTTCAACTTTGTGTGTATCCGAACCGGCCACGATGGGTTTTCCTTCCCGGATGGCCATTTCCAGGGCCTGCAGATTATACAGTTCCTTCGTATTGCCCCCGTTGAATACCTCCACCGCGTCAATGGGCAGGCCGGGACGCTCCTGGGCTTTTTTGGACATATAATCCGCCACCCTGTATGGATGCGCGCGCACCACAATGCCGCCCAGCGCATGCACCTGATCAATAAACTGTTCAATGGTCCATTGATCACAATCCACAAATTCCTTGTAAAGATGCTCAGGTTTCAAGCCAAGCGCCAGATAATCCTCTCCTGCCGGGCGATCCGCCGTATATTCCAGGCCGAAATAGACCTTGAGCCCCATTTCATCCCCGGCCTTTTTGGCGGCCTGATAGCCGCGGACAAAAACATCCATTTTTTCATCCCAGGATTCCGGTTCGGCGGCCCAGGAATAGCCGTTGACAAAATGATCGGTGACGATAACGCCGGTAAAGCCCTTTTCTTTATAGGCCGCCATCATATCATGGGCGGAAGAGCGGCCGCAGCGGCTGGTTTCCTGGGTATGGCAATGGATTTCGTAAAAATACATGCGTTTCTCCTTTATTCAGTAAAAGGGGCGACCGGGTTCATTCCCTTTCGCCCTGCTTTCTTATTCCTTGATGCGCTTGAACCAAAGCAGCTTTTCCAGGGGCGCGGCCATCCATTTTTCGGTGCGGCCCTGATAGCGCCGCCCGTTTTCATCCTCCCAGCAGCCCTGGGGGAAGGCGACCAATCGTTCTCTGGTTCCCTTGGTGACCACGGGCGCCACCAGAATATCCTCGCCCAGCATGAATTGATCGGTGATTTTCGCATAGCCCTGATGGGGATCATTATATTCCAGGGTGCGCAGGATGGGCTCGCCCGTTTTTTCCGCTTCCTTGACCAGCGAAAGGATTTCCCCGGCCATGCGCTGATGCAATTGGGCAGCCTCGACACAGATGGCCATATTTTCGGCACTCAATGCTTTCCAGGGCGCCCAGGAAAACTGCATCATGGGGAAGAGGGCGGAGCACTGCGCCATGCGCACAAACAATTCTTCATCAATCTGGAAGCCGGGCAGATAATTATAGCTCCATTCCCCGCCGCCGATCATATCGGGGCAGATGAAGGGATGGCCGATCAGCCCGCAGGTCAGCGCGCAGGGCAAAAGCTGATTGATGCCGTTGCCTTCCCAGCGATGGCCCTTATCCCGCAGCCGCTGAATGGCGTTGTGTCCGCCGCGAAGATAGCTGTCCTTATATTCATGGAAGGGATAACGGCTGCCGAATTGATTCCATGCCTGATTCAGCTCATGGGGCGTTTTATCCGTGGCAAAGGAGCCGTTGATCACGTTCTTGGGCTTATAGGAACCCACGGAACCGCCGTCAAACTTGAAGCCGTCAATGCCGTAATCCTTCATCAGATGCTGCAATTGATCATCCAGGAAGCGCTGATCCCAGGGATTATGCATATCCAGAATGGCGCTGTAGCCATTCCACCAGCGAATGATGGCCACATCATTGTTTTCATTGCGCATATAGACATGCTTGGCCATTTCCGGATCGGTGCCCACCAGAGGACGCAGGGAACGCACAAATTTTACGCCGTCGGCGCAAACGTAGGGAACCACCCACAAAAGCACCTTGAAGCCCATTTCGTGCAATTCATCCACCATTTTTTTCGGATCCGGGAATCGGGCAAAATCGAATTCCCAATCGCCATAGCGGCCATGCCAGCCTTCATCGATGATGAAAATCCCGGGGGCAAAGCCATTTTTTAGATAATTGCGGGCGAACGCCAATACGCCCTCCTGGGTGGGATAATAGGTGAATTCCATCCAGGTATTATACTGGGCGGTTTTGAAAAATTCTTCCGGCAATTCTTTCTGATCGCAGGGGAAATGGGCCCGGGAGGCGGCGAGATAGGCTTCACGCAGGGTATTGCCCGCCTGAATCAACTGGATGTCCTGGCCCTCCAACGTAAATTCACCCTTGCTCACATCCACCTGGAAGGGATGATCGCTCCAGATATAGCGGCCATGGCTGGATACAAAGAAGGGCATGGCCTGATTACTGGCAGAGGTGGAAAAATCGATGAAGTTTTCATAGTATTCCGAGTCCTGATGCAGCGGGCAATTGGAATTGGCCGTCGTGCCGCCCCACCAGTATTCCCCGGGAAGCATGGGAAAAGAATACTGCATAATATCGCCACCTTATGTAGAAAAATAATCCCCAGCACCCGTGATGAAACACAGGCGCTGGGAAAAAATGAATATTACTTACCGGCGACCGCCACTTCGCCCACATCCACAGAGGGGCTGCCCACGCTGCTGCCGGGGAAGCAGAGATCGCTGCCCACCACGCGGATATTTTTCAGCAGCTGATAGAAATTGCCAGCCACGGTGATCTGCTCCACGGCGGCGTCCTTTTTGCCGTCCTTGACGGTATAACCCTGGGCGATCAGGGAGAAATCGCCGCTGATGGGATTGGCGCCGGCATGCAGGCCGCTGACCTCGGTAATTACCAGGCCGTTTTCCATATCCGCCATCAGTTCATCCAGGGTCTTTTCGCCGGGCTTGATATAGAAATTGCTGGGGCTTACGCTGACGGGAGCGGCATAGCCGCCCTTGGCCGCGTTACCGGTGGTTTTGACGCCCGCCTTCCGGGCGGTTTTCAGATTATGCAGGAGGGTGGTCAATTTGCCGTTTTCAATGACGGCCTTGGTGCTGGTGGCCACGCCTTCGGCGTCGAAGGGCTGGCTGGCCAGGCCGCCGGGAAGCAGGGGATCATCCAGCAGGGTGACTGCTTCGGAGGCGATCATTTCGCCTTCCTTGCCGGCCAGCAGGCTCATGCCCTTCTGGGCGCTTTCAGCCGTGAATACGCCGGAGAATACGCCCAGCAGATCGGGCATGCACTTGGCATGGATGATGGCGCGGTAAGTGCCGCTAGGAACGGGGGAGGCCTTGAGCATGAAGAGGGCTTCCTCTACCGCTTCATCGGCGATTTTCTGGGCGTCCAGCTTGGCAAAATCGCGATCCACCATGAAGCTGCCGCCGGTGGAAACCTTTTCGCCTTCCTTGGCCATCACATTGACCACGGCAACCAGCATATTATCCTTATGGCTGAGATTGAGACCGTAGGAATTGACGATCTTTTCTTCGCCGCTGCGGGTGGAAATCATATTATAGGTGAGCTGCACGATGCGGGGATCCTTTTCCTTGGCCTTCTTTTCCACATCCAGCAGGAAATCCATCTTGACTTTTTCATCCACCTGATCCAGCGCGGGCTGATAATTATCCACCACGGGATATTCGGCGTCGCCCTTGTAGATTTCCTGCACGTCATCATCTTCAGTAAGCTCTGCGCTTTCCTTGACGGCATCGACAAGCTGGGAAATGGCGGATTCATCAAAAGCTTCGGTGGCCGCATAGCCCATCTTGCCCTGATACAGGCCGCGCAGGGACAGACCGGCGGTGGTATTTACGGTATAATTATTGATTTCGCCCTGCTGGCACATGGCACGGAAGCTATCGCTGGAGGCAAGATAAATTTCCGCCGCTTCAATGCCCGCTTTTTTTGCTTCTTCCAAAAGAGCCTGAATGAATTGATCGATGGTCATTTTCTTATTCCTCCTTTTCTCAGCGTCCGCCAACCGTCATGGAGCTGACGCGGATCATGGGCTGGCCTACGTTGGTGGGCACGGAGCCGCTCTGGGAACCGCACATGCCCTGGCCCATCTGCATATCCTTGCCTACCCGGTCGATCTTCAGCAGGATTTCACTGCCGCGGCCGATCAGGGAAGCGCCGCGGACGGGATGGACGATTTTGCCATCCTTGACCAGATAGCCTTCGCTGACGGAGAAATTGAATTTGCCGGTGGAGGGCTCAACCGAGCCGCCGCCCATGGACTTGGCATACAGGCCATCGCCCATGGAAGCGATGATTTCTTCGTTATCATCATTGCCGGGAGCGATAAAGGTATTGCGCATACGAGAGGTGGGGGCGAACATATAGCCCTGACGACGGCCGCTGCCGGTGACAGGCATATTCATGCGGCGGGCATTGAGCTTATCAATCATGTAATTCTTGAGGATACCGTTTTCAATCAGCACCAGGCGGGTGGTGGGGGTGCCTTCGTCGTCGATATTTTCGCTGCCCCATTCATTGGCCATGGTACCGTCGTCGATGGCGGTGACGCAATCGGCAGCGATTTTCTGGCCCAGCTTGCCGGCAAATTCACTGTTGCCGGGGGCGACGGCGGTGGCTTCCAGAGAATGACCGCAGGCTTCGTGGAAAACTACGCCGCCAAAACCGTTATCGATCACAACGGGCATCACGCCGCCGGGGCACATGGGAGCATGCAGCATGGTAACCGCCTGATCGGCCGCCTGCTTGGCAACGGCTTCGGGATCGATGCGGGTATCGAAGATTTCAAAGCCCTGCATGGCGCCGGGCGCGAAGGAGCCGGTCTGGTTTTCGGTGCCGTTGGAGGCAATGGCGCCCACCATGAAGCGGGAATAGACGCGGGTATCGGTGGTGAAGAGGCCTTCGCTGTTGGCGATCCATACGCGCTGCACGCTATCGGTATAGCCGACCCGGGCCTGCACCACTTCCTGATATTCCTTCAGCTTGGCGTCGGCAGCCTTGAGCTTTTCAACCTTCCGGGCGCTCTTGACGGTATCGGGCATTTCCTTGATAAAATGGATATTGGGGGTTTCCTGCCACATCAGGGGCTTGGCGGTATAGCCGCTCTGGGCCTTGATGGCGGAGGCGGCGCGCTTGGCGCAGGCGAGCAGGCCTTCCTTGCTGGTATCATTGGTGTAAACATACACGCCCTGGAAGCCATTGAATACGCGTACGCCGGCGCCGTGCAGACGGCGGCTGTTCACGCTTTCCACCTTGCCGGAAAGCATCATCATATCATGATTCAAGCGGTCTTCCAGAAAAATTTCGGCGAAATCGCCGCCCGTTTTCAGCGCTTCGGCGATTACCGCCTGGGCTACATCTTGTTTGAGCATGGGGAGCCTCCTTGTTTTTTCTATAATCAAGGGATGAAAATATCCCTGTCTTACCAAGTGTTATAATATCCGGGAATTCATTTTTGATCAGGCGATGGCGCCCGATTCAATCATTTCCGCCAGATTAATCTGCGCCAGGGAAGGCGCGTGATAGGCGGCGTCCTTACAGTTTTCTGCATCGCCCACGGCCAGGGCCTGCATGCCGCAGCGTTTGGCGGCAACCACGCCGGTTTCCCCTTCTTCCACCACCAGGCAGCATTCCGGGGGAAGATTCAGCTTTTTCGCGGCAAGCAGGAATACTTCCGGATCGGGCTTTCCGTGGGTAATCTGATTGCCGTCGGCCACGGCATCAAATAATTTTTCCATCTGCAGCCGGCGCAGGATACCCGTTGCATTTTCGCTGGCGGAGCCAATTGCCACCCGGATTCCCTTTTCCTTCAGGGCCTGCACCGTTTCCAGCGCGCCGGGGAGAATATCCTTTTTTCCAAGATCGGCAATCTGTTCGGAAAACAGATCATTTTTTCGGGCACCCAGGGCCAGTATTTCACCGGGGGAATATTTTCTTTCCGCTTTGCGCAAAAGCAGCTTCAGCCCATCCAGGTAACTCATTCCCTGCAGTTTCTGGCTGATTTTCCGATCATAGGGGATGCCCTGGTCTTCCGTCAATTGCTTCCACGCCCGGTAATGGCATTCATCGGTATTGACCAATACCCCATCCAGGGCAAATATCACGGCCTGAATCAATGAAATACGCCCCTCCTTTCCCAGTCCTTCTCTTTTAGTATACCACCTTTTTCAGGGGTTGTACAGCGCAAAAGCATAATCTTCCCTTTTTCGGGCAGGATAATGGACGGGCGTCCGGGCGTTGGCAGGGCGCGCCGATCTGGTCCCCGAAGCGGGCGATGGGAGGAGGAATACATCATGTCGATCGGGCTGATTTTGCTGGGCATTGTATCGGCGCTGGTCTTATTCGGCGTGGCACAGCGGGTATTGGATAAAATGCAGCTGAGCGATCGGGCGGCGTTGATTATTGCCGCAGCGATTTTCTTTGGCGGGCTGATTCCGGATATCCGCGTTGGGCGCGTGGCCTTTAATCTGGGGGGAGCGGCCATTCCCCTGGGCGTATGCGCATGGCTGTTGATCAAAACGGATACGAAAAAAGAGGCCGTGCGGGCGCTGATTGGCAGCGTTATTACTGCCGCTGCCGTTTTCCTTCTGGGGAAAATCATGCCGGATGAACCGGAACGCATCATCATCGATCCCAATTATGTATATGGTCTGGTGGGCGGCGGGATTGCCTATCTGCTGGGCCGATCCCGGCGAGCGGCCTTTATCTGCGGCGTGCTGGGGGTGGTATTGGCGGATATTGCGGTGGCTGTGGTCAACTGGAGCAAGGGAATTGATCAGACGCTGGTGCTGGGCGGCGCCGGGGCCATGGATACGATTGTCATTTCCGGCTTGCTGGCCGTATTGCTGGCGGAATTAGTGGGGGAAATCTACGAGCGGATGGCCCGGCCCCATCGGCGGGAAAACAGCGATCCGGTGGATACGCCTGTCAGGAAGGGGGAGAAGCGCTGATGAAACGATTGCTGATCCTGGTGGCAGCGCTGATGCTGCTCAGCATGCCGGCTTTGGCTGATGAGAGCCGGATTTTTACGATTTATGATGAGAACGGCACGGAAATTACCCAGTATGCCGGTCTGCCCGATATCGGGGATGAATATATTGCCCGGAATAACGGGCATTATAGAATTATTGCCGTGGATGAAACAAAGCAGCGGGCCACGGCGCAGGCCCTGGGCGCCTATTCCCTGCCGGACGTCAGCTGGCTTACAGAAAATGCGCAGCCGGTATCCGCCGGCCGGGAAAAGGCAGTGGCCATCTATTGCACTCACAGCGATGAAAGCTATGAGCCCACCGATGGGGTGAGCAGCGATGAACAGCGGGGCGGCATTTACGATGTGGCAGAAAATTTCAAGCAGGCCCTGGAAAATAAAGGGATCACCGTCTATTACAGCGATGAAACCCATCATCCCCATGATTCCGGGGCCTATCGCCGCAGCCGGTCCACGGCGGCGTCGCTTCTGGAAAATGGGGTGGACGCCATTTTTGATATTCATCGGGATGGCATTCCGGATCCGGAATCATATGAAGGAAAAATCCAGGGGGAAGACGCCACCATGGTGCGGCTGCTGGTGGGAAAATCCAATCAGAATGCCAGCGCCAATAAGCAGTTTGCGGCGCAGATCAAGGCCGTGGCAGATAAAATGTATCCCGGATTGATCAAGGATATTTATATTGGCAAGGGCAGCTATAATCAGGATTTGCTGGGCCAGGCCGTGCTGCTGGAATTTGGCACATACACCAATGAAAAGGGGGATGTGATCAATTCTACCGGGTATATGGCGGATGTGGTGAACCGTACCCTTTACGGCGGTGTAAGCGGCCCGGCGGGAAATAAGCAAAGCGCACCGGCAAAAGATCATTCCGGCGGTATGCGCGGAATGATCTGGCTGGTGATCGCCCTTGTGGCAGGCGCACTGATTTTTGCGTTTGTTTCTACCGGGCGCGGCAGGGATACCATCCATAAATTCAAACGCACCTTTCAGGAAATGGGCGGCGGTCTTTTTGGCGGGAAGAAAAAGGAATGAAGGGAACGGGAAGCGCAGGGGGAATCGTCCTTTGTAAGCCAAAGAACGATTCCTCCTGTATCTTTCCGGGGAAGCCGGATTTCATTTTGATTCTCCGAAAAAATCCAGAGAAAAAGCGGAATTGATTATTTACATTTGCTTCCATTCATGATATGTTGATAAGGTACGAAAGGAGAGAGTGTATTTTATGAGTGATCTGCTTTTTACCGCCAATACGGTAGCGCCGCTGCTTTTGCTCATGTCCGTCGGCTTTTTTGCCCGGCAGATTGGTTTGCTCAATGATTCCCTGGTCAAGGGGATCAATCAATTGGTATTCAAAATCTTTTTGCCCGTCAATCTTTGCTACAGCGTGCTCAATACCCCTTATGATACCGAATTATCCGGCATTGCTTTTATTCTGATCCCCCTGGGACTGACGCTGCTTTTTGGCGTGCTTTTCCTGATTATTCCCCGGTTGGAAAAGGATCGCAGCAAGATAGGCGTATTGATTCAGGGCTGTGCCCGCAGCAATTATGCGTTCTTTGGTATTCCGCTGGTGGCGATGCTCTTCCCGGGGCAGGATACCTCCCTGGCGGCGCTGCTGCTGGTAGTAACCGTTCCCTTCTACAATGTATTTTCCGTTATTGCCCTTTCGGTTTACGGCGGCAAGGAGGTAAAACTGGGGCGGATTTTGCTCAATATTCTGAAGAATCCCTTGATTATTGCCTGTCTGCTGGGGTATGTCCTCTGGATGTTCCATTTCCAGCCCCCGTCCTTCCTGAAAACCACCATGAATGATCTTTCCAAGCTTTCCACGCCGCTGGCGCTCTTTACCCTGGGCGGCGCCATTCGTTTTTCCAATGCGAAAAAGCATATCCGGCAATTGGCCATTGGTATTTCCGGAAAATTGTTTATTGCGCCCCTGATTTTTGTTACCATCGGTGCGCTGCTGGGACTGCGGGATGTGGCGCTGGCCAGCGTATATATCGCCTTTGGCGCCCCCACGGCGGTTTCTTCCTTCCCCATGGCGCAGCAGATGGGCGGGGATGGGGAACTGGCGGCAGAGCAGGTGGCCATGTCCAGCACATTCTCCATTTTCTCCACTTTCCTTTTCGTTTTTGTGATGAAAACCCTGGGTCTGGTATAAGATTCGGAAAGAAGAAGCCACGCATCAAGCGATGCGTGGCTTTTATTTTTACAGAGATTACAAATCAATATCGATTTGATAGGCTTCGTCAATCAGGATGCAGTCTGCATGATGTTTTTGGGCCAGCAGTGCAAACTGGGCGTTATCCAGGAGTACGCTTTCCAGGGTACATTCCTCGTCATCCCCGCGATCCTCAATGACGCTGGCGAATTTGCGGATATCCTGAAAATGACTGCGGATATAGCTTTCGCTCATGATCAGGCAATAGCAACGGATATGGGCCAGATAATCCGGCGCAAAATCCTGCTGCCAGTCAAAGGGAATATAGCAGCCCTCCACGATGAGGTGCTGATGATTTTCAATGGCAGTTTTGATTATTTCCCGAACGATGGGCCAGAGATAATCGGTTAAAGCCTCCTGATCGCTCAAGGGGGTAAGGGCAGTATTTCCGCTGCGGATCAGCCCCATTTTCAAATGATCGATGGAAAGATAGGGATAATGATATTTTTCCAGCAAGCGTTGGGAGAGCGCTGTTTTGCCGGTATGGGAGGCGCCGGTGATCAGAATAATCATGAAATTTTACCCCAGCCTTCTTTCTTTCAGGCAGAAGTATTCTTCCTCCGTAACGCCAAAGGCGAGCGGCGGGCAGGCATGCGGATTATTTCCATCCGGATAGCGGCTGGTGCTGATACCGCCCATCAGGCCGTGATGATCGCTGCCGCCGGTGGTATACAGCCCATGCTTCCCGGCCAGGGCGCGAAGGGCCGTTTCCTCTTCGGCTGTTACCATTTCGTGGCTGCATTCCACCCCCATCAAGCCCATTTCCATCAGCGGTTCCACATATTGAATCTGGTCATGGGGATGGGCCAGAACAGGAACCCCGCCGGCAGCCCGGATCAGGCCGATCATGGTTTCGGCGGTGGGCATGCGATAGGGATTAAACTTGGGTGTATATTCCCTGAAATGCTTGAAAAAGCCCCAGTATTCCACATCGGTGATCTGGCCCTTGGCCTTCATGGTGCGGAAAACCGGCTCATTGCAAAACCAGGTGATCCCGGGATTATGGGCCACCACTTCATTCCATGTGATATCATGCAGATAGCCTTTGGCGATGCAATAATCAAATTGCTCCCGGGCAAGGAATGTAGCCTTATCGCTTAAGTAGCGCAGCATGGCCGCCATTTCATGATGATTCGGGTCATAATCATAACCCAGCATATGAAAGCACTGGCCAAAGCCTTCGCAGGTAAATTCCGTGCCCACCATGCTGTCCAGGCCGTTTTTCTTGCAAAGCGCCATCAATTCGGGTACGCCGGTAGCCACATCGTGATCTGCCAGAACCAGGGCCTTGTATCCCTCTTCTTTGCCTACGGCTACCAGCTCAGCCGGGGTATAAGCGCCATCGGAATGGGTGGAATGGAAATGAAGATTGGCGAATTTCTTTTCCAAGATCTTTTCCTCCTGATAAAAATGCGCCGGCCTGAAATTCAGGCCGACGCAAAGCTGCTTTTCATTACAGCAGGCTGCGATACAGGGCGGCGATTTCTTCCACGGAGGTATCGCGGGGATTGCCGGGACGGCAGGCATCGGCAAAGGCGGATTCGGACAGGAACTGCACGTCTTCGTCCTTGACGATTTCTTTCAGGTCAGCGGGGATGCCCACATCGGCAGCCAGCTTGCGAACGGCGTCCACAGCGGCCTTGCGGTATTCTTCCTGGGTCATATTTTCGGTGCCGGTAACGCCCATGGCCTTGGCGATGGCGCGAAACTTTTCACCGGTGCAGGGAGCATTGTATTCCATGATGGTGGGCAGGATGATGGCATTGGCCACGCCATGGGGGGTATCATACAGCGCGCCCAGACCATGGGCCATGGAATGCACGATGCCCAGGCCCACATTGGAGAAGCCCATGCCGGCCACATACTGGGCCAGAGCCATGCCTTCGCGGCCTTCGGGAGTGTTTTCCACAGCGCCGCGCAGGTGCTTGGCGAT
>SVHD01000015.1 GCA_015056015.1 Clostridiales bacterium | reverse complement strand
CAAAGGAGGTTACTTATATCTAAAGTCTTTTTTTCTCACCAGCTCTGCTGGTGGTTTTTTTGCGCTAAAGCAAACAACAAAAACGCCCTTGCATGCAGCAAGGGCATTTTTTTGTCGAAGGCATGTGCCGGTTGGACACATACCGGAGATTTTGTTTTATCTGTTCCTCAGTGCATTGAGAATGGCCAGGAAGCATACGCCCACATCGGCAAAAACAGCCAGCCACAGGGGCACCAGCTGGAAAAAGCCCAGAATCATCACAACCCCCTTGACCCCAAGAGAAAACAGAATATTCTGCCATACGATCAGCCGGGTCTTCCTGGCGATGGCAATGGCCCGGGGCAGTTTCCGGGGATCATCATCCATCAGCACCACATCCGCCGCTTCAATGGCGGCGTCCGATCCCAGCGCGCCCATGGCCACGCCCACATCCGCCCGGGAAAGCACCGGGGCGTCATTGACCCCGTCGCCGATGAAAATCAGCGCGCCCTTTTCACTCTTTTCCTTCAGCAGCGCTTCCAGGCGATTCACCTTGCCGTCCGGCAAAAGCCCGGCGTGATACCGGCTGACGCCCAGCTGCGCCGCGGCGGCCCGGGCGGCATTTTCCCCGTCCCCGGTCAGCATTACGATTTGTTTTACGCCTGTTTTTTTCAATTCCTCCAGTGCTTCTCCGGCGCCCGCCTTGGGCAGATCGCCCAGCAAAATGCAGCCCATATACTTCCCGTCCTGCGCAATATGCAGGCAAGTGCCCGGATGAGCGGCCTTTTCCAATGCAATCGTTTCCCTGTCCATCAGCTTTTCATTGCCGGCCAGTATCCTTTTCCCATCCACCCGGGCAATCACGCCATGCCCTGGTATTTCCTCCGCTTCCGTCAGGGGCAAAAGCATATCCGGGGTGAATTTTTCCCGCAGGGATTGGGCGATGGGGTGATTGCTCCATCCTTCCGCCGAGGCCGCCAGCAACAGCAGCGCATTTTCATCCATATTATTTTGCGGATATATCCCCGTCACGGAAAATTTTCCTTCCGTCAGGGTGCCTGTTTTATCAAAGACGGCAATTTCCGTCTGCGCCAGGGCCTCCAGGAAATTGGCGCCCTTGACCAGAATCCCCCGCCGGGAGCAGGCGCCAATCCCACTGAAAAAGGTGAGCGGCACAGAAATCACCAGCGCGCAGGGGCAGGAAATCACCAGAAAGGTCAGCGCCGTATGAATCCATTCCTGCCAGCTTCCGCCAAAGAATACAGGCGGAATCACGGCGCACAGCAGCGCCAGCAGCACCACCGCAGGCGTATATATCCGGGCAAAGCGGGTAATCAGCAAATCCGATCTGGCCTTTCGGGAAGCGGCATTTTCCGCCAGTTCCAGAATTCTGGCCACCGTGGAATTTTCATATGTTTCTGTCGCCCGGATCTTCAGCGCCTTTTGCATATTCAGGCAGCCGCTGATCACATGTTCCCCTGTCCTGATTTCCCGGGGCATGCTTTCCCCGGTCAGCGCCACCGTATCCAGGGTGGATTCGCCCTCCACAACGATCCCGTCCAGGGGAATTTTTTCCCCGGGCCGCACCAGCAGTATATCCCCCGGCTGCACTTCATCGGGGCTGATTTCGGTCCACTCCCCGCCTTTTTCAATCCGCGCCGTTTCGGGGCGTAAATCCATGGCGTCCACGATGGATTTGCGGCTTTTATCCACGGCACGATCCTGAAAGTATTCGCCGATGGTGTAGAGCAGCATCACCATCACGCCTTCAAAATATTCCCCGATGCAAAAAGCGCCGATGGATGCTGCCGCCATCAGAAACATTTCATCCAGCATATGGCCGCGGATCAGATTCCGGAAGGCTTTTTTAAATACCGGCAGCCCCGCCGCCAGCAGGGAAAGCAGCATCAGCCCCAGGGAAACCCATTTCCCCACCGGCAAAAAAAGCCCCGCCAGCAGCAGCGCTGCGCCAATTGCCAGGCGGATCAGCATTTCTTTCCCTTCCTGCGCTTCTCCGTGCTCATGGCCGCAGCCACAGCCGCAGGAATTTTCGTGGTTTTCTTCCTCATGATGGTGTTCATGATCGTGATCATGGCAATGCCCGCAGGAGCAGCCCATCGCTTTTCCCTCCCTGATTCTTTTTATTCGCAAAGATGATCCATGCCCATGCCGATAATGGTGCGCACATGATCATCCGAAAGGGAATAGAAAATCGTTTTGCCTTCCCGGCGGAATTTCACCAGCTTTGCCTGCTTGAGCACCCGCAGCTGATGGGAAATGGCCGACTGGGTCATGGAAAGCACCCGGGCAATATCGCATACGCATAATTCCGATTCAAAGAGCGCATAAAGAATCTTGATCCTGGTGCTATCCCCGAATACCTTATATAATTCCGCCAGATCATAGAGCATTTCTTCATCCGGCATGCCGGCATTCACCGCGCTGAGCAATTCCTCGTGGGTTGCTTCCTCGCCGCAGCAGGGAATCAGATCCTGCTTCATATTTTCGCTCATTTTTGTTCATCCTTTCATTTGAACGATTGTTCATTCGTTATTATATTCTCTTTTTTCTTTGCTGTCAACCCAGAAACGCAGAAGCGATCCATTTCCCTTTTTCCAGCCTGTGAACGCCATTTTTTCGGGCCATAGCCACCCTTCCCATCGGAATATACGGAAAAAACGCAAAAAAATTTCAAATTTCCGGTCAATAGGGGTGGCGCTTCCGCACTGTTTATGCTAAAATACAATGTGGTATGCTATGGATAGCATATCGTTGGAGGATAAAGATATGACCAGAATGGAAAGAATGCTGCAATTGGCGGGCGTCGGCGCAAATGAAGGCGTGCTGATTCATAAGCCCTCCAATATGTTCTATCTCAGCGGCTATACCGGCGAAGGCCTGATTGCCGCCGGGAATGGATTCCAGGTAATCGTAACCGATTTCCGCTATACCGAGCAGGCGGAACGTCAGGCCCCCGGCTATGACGTATGGATGGTGGAAAAGGGCGTAAGCCACGCCGATCTGGCGGCGAAGCTCTTTGCCGAAAAGGGCATTGCCCGTGTGCGCTATGAAGATGACGAAGTGACCATGCGCGCTTTTGAAGGCCTGAAAAAGGCCATGCCGGCCATGGAATTCGTATCCCTTGAAAACGCCCCCGAAAAAGCCCGGCGCATCAAGGATGAAAAGGAACTGGCCTGCATCGAAACCGCCTGCAATATTTCCTGCAAGGCTTTTGATGCGCTGCTGCCCCGGATCAAGCCCGGCGTTACAGAAAAGCAGCTGCAGATCATGCTGGATTATACCATGCTGGAACTGGGCGCCGATTCCCTGGCCTTTGATACCATCGTAGCTTCCGGCGAAAACGGCTCTCTGTGCCATGCCATCCCCAGCGATCGCAAAATTCAGCTGGGCGATATGATCACCTTTGATTTCGGCGCGAAGAAGGGCGGCTATTGCTCCGATATGACCCGCACGGTGGCCCTGGGTCAGCCCAAGCCCGAAATGAAGAAAATCTATGATACCGTATTGCTGGCCCAGGAAACCTGCGAAGCGGCCCTGGCCCCCGGCAAATGCTGCAGGGATATCGATTCCATCGCCCGCAAGATCATCGATGACGCCGGCTATCAGGGCCGGTTCGGTCATGGTCTGGGCCATGCGGTGGGCATTGATATTCATGAGGATCCCCGCCTTTCCCAGATGTGCAATGACATTCTGGAAGTAGGCCATGTGGTTACCGTGGAGCCCGGCATCTACATCCCCGGCCTGGGCGGCGTACGCATTGAGAATACCTGCGCCATCACCGAAAACGGCGCGCGCACCCTGGTTCATGCACAAAAGGCGCTGCTGATCCTGTGATCGGCCCCTTATGCAACCATATAGAAAAATCATAAAAATGGAGGAATAAACCAATGATTACTGCTGGCGATTTCAAAAAGGGCATCACCATCGAATGGGAAGGCGGCGTGTGGAACATCGTTGATTTCCAGCACGTAAAGCCCGGCAAGGGCGCGGCCTTCGTCCGCACCAAGATCAAGAACGTCATGACCGGCGCCGTGATCGAACGCACCTTCAACCCCACCGATAAAATGCCCCGCGCGATCATCGAAACCAAGGAAATGCAGTATCTCTACACCGATGGCGATCTGTATTACTTCATGGATCCCGAAACCTTCGAACAGATGCCTCTGGGCAAGGATGCCGTGGAAGAAGCCATCCAGTTCGTGAAGGAAAATACCAACGTTCAGATCCGCTTCTTCAAGGGCCAGGCCTTCTCCGTGGAAGCCCCCAACTTTGTTGAACTGGAAATCACCCAGACCGAACCCGGCTTCAAGGGCGATACCGCTACCAACAACTTCAAGCCCGCCACCACCGAAACCGGCTACGAAATCCAGGTGCCCCTGTTCATCAACATCGGCGACGTGATCAAGATCGACACCCGCACCGGCGAATATCTGAGCCGCGCGTAAGGAATCGGGAAAGAATTTGCAGGAGAACCGCTTTTGAAGGCAAAAGCGGTTCTCCTGCGCCCCCTCCGAAAACCAATTCGGGATATTGCGCTTTTCGTTTGATCAGCGTTTTTCCCCGAGGCAGTTGGATCAGGGATCACGCGTCAACAAGACATATTCCAAATTCCGAATTTATTCTCCCCCATGAAAATACAAATTCTGCGGCGGTATTTTCATTTTTCTTTCCCGGCAGCCGCGCCGGAAGGTGATTTGAATGAGCAATCTCACCGATCGTGTTTCCTACATCAAGGGCCTGGCTGAAGGCCTGAAGCTGGATACCGAAAAGAACGAAGGCAAGCTCATCGAAAAGATGCTGGAATTGCTTTCCGATATGGCTGTTGAAATGGACGAACTGCGCCATGATCATGATGATCTGGATGAATACGTGGAATCCATCGACAGCGATCTGAGCGAGCTGGAAGACATGATCTATGGCGATGAAGAAGATGACGAATGCGGCTGCGGCGGCCATTGCCATTGCCATGACGACGAAGATGAAGACGAAGACGACGATGACAGCCTGGTGGAATACACCTGCCCCCATTGCGGCGAAGAAATGACCTTCGAAGTGGATAATTTCGATTTCGATGAAGATTATCTCTGCCCCAGCTGCCATAAGCCCCTCTTCCCCGAAGCTCCCGAAGAAGAATAATCATTAGGTCGTCAAAAACCCGTTCCTTCCGGAGCGGGTTTTTTCGTTTTTTACGCCAAAAATGCTCTATGCAATTCCCACGCGGATATGCTATACTATATAAAAGATCAATATGATAATCTTTTCTGCCCTGCAGATAAGAACGGAGGAATATCATGCGTACCGAATTCCAGGATTTGAATTGCACAAATCTCCATCGTCTGCCCATGCGCACCACCTTTGTTCCCTATCCGGATCTGGTTGCCGCACGGCTGAATGAGCGTGCTCTTTCCCCTTATTTTGCTTCCCTCAACGGCCGCTGGGATTTCACCTATTATACTTCTCCTTTGGATGTGGAGGCCCTTTCCGGCGAAGCCGGTGAAGGCGTCAAGGGCCAGATCGATGTGCCCGGCGTATGGCAATTGCAGGGCTATGGCGCGCCCCAGTATACCAATGTGCGCTTCCCCATTCCCTATGATCCGCCCTTCGTTCCCGATGATACCCCCGTGGGCGTATATGACCGGGATTTCATCCTGCCCGCTTCCTTTGAAAACCGCAAGACCATTCTGCGTTTTGACGGCGTTTCCTCCTGCTATTATGCCTACGTGAATGGTCAGCTGGCGGGCTTTGCCAAATGCCCCCATCTGCCCAGCGAATTTGATGTGACCAATCTGGTGCAGGAAGGCAAGAATCATCTTACCGTGGTGGTGCTCCAGTGGTCCGACGGCACCTATCTGGAAGACCAGGATATGTGGCGCTTCGCCGGTATTTTCCGGGATGTTTCCCTGCTCTCCTTCGGCGAAAGCCGCATTGATGACGTGCATGTTTCCGCTTCCCTTTCCCAGGACTATGAAGACGGCCTTTTCTCCCTGACCGCCTTTATTTCCGGCGCGAAAAAGGCCCGGCTGCAGCTGTGCTTCCAGGGCGAAGTGCTCTGCCAGGAAGAGGTGGACGTAAAAGACGGCAAGGCCGAATTTGCCTGCACCGTGGAAGACGTTTATGCCTGGACCGCCGAAACCCCCGATCGTTATGAGGCCACTGTGGAAATTGACGGCCAGGCCGAAAGCATCCTCTTTGGCTTTAAGAAAGTGGAAATCCAGGATGGGGTTTTCTATTTCAACGGCCAGCCCATAAAGCTCAAGGGCGTCAACCGCCATGATACCCATTCCACCCTGGGCTATTATACCCCCGTGGATGCCATGATCCATGATATCAAGCTGATGAAGCAGCATAATATCAATTGCGTCCGCACCAGCCATTATCCCAATGATCCCCGTTTCCTTTCCCTGTGCGATGAATACGGCCTGTATGTGGTGGATGAAACCGATCTGGAATGCCACGGCGTGGTTTGCTTTGAATCCTATGATTTCATCGCCACTGATCCCAAATGGGAATTGCAGTTTGTGGATCGGGGCACGCGCATGGTGCAGCGGGATCTGAATCATCCCGCCATCATCATGTGGAGCCTGGGCAATGAAGCAGGCTACGGCTGCAATCACGCCGCCATGGCCGACGCCATGAGAAAGATCGATCCTTCCCTGCCCATTCATTATGAACGGGATCAGGAAGCCAAGACGGCGGATGTTATGTCCTGCATGTATGCCACGATTGGCAAAATGGTGGCCTATGCGGAATCCAATCCCCAAAAGCCTTTCTTCCAGTGTGAATACGCCCATGCCATGGGCCAGGGCCCCGGCCTGCTGGAGGATTATTGGCAGGCCTTCTATGCGCATCCCCAGCTTATGGGCGGCTGCGTATGGGAATGGGCGGATCATGGCCTGATCAAGGAAGAAAACGGTCAGAAGTATTATGCCTACGGCGGCGATTTCGGCGAATGGCCTCATGACGGCTGCTTCTGCGTGGATGGGCTTTGCTATCCCGATCATACGCCCCATACGGGTCTTACCGAACTGAAGCATGTCATGCGTCCGGTACGCATTTCCATGGTGGATGAAGAAAAGGGCATTGTGGCGGTAAAGAATCTCTACGCCTTCAATGATCTTTCCATGCTGAACGGGCGTTACAGCGTGGTTCACGGCAAGGATGTCCTGCTGCAGGGTGAAATCTGCCTGTCCACCCCGGCGGGCGTAACGGAAAATATCGTGCTGCCCCTGCCCGAATATCCCGCCGGCGCCATGCTGAATTTTGAATTCACTCAGCGCTGCGATACCCTTTGGGCCCCTGCCGGATTTACCGTGGCATTGGATCAATTGCCCCTCAAGCTGGGCAGGGAACTGGCCCCCATCGCCCTGCCCAAGGCCGCCCTTTCCCTGGAAAAAACCCATAACGGCTATATCGTTTCTTCCGATGATTTCAGCGTTTCCTTTAACCGGGAAGGCATGAGCGAAATGATCTTCCATGGCGTAAAGCTGCTGGAAAAGGGCGTGCAGGTCAATTGCTGGCGGGCCCCCACCGATAATGATAACGGCGGAAAAAATGTGGCCAAGCAATGGGATGCCATGGGGCTGAACAAGATGCTCTGCCGCAATGATCATCTCTGCGCTTCTCAGGATGCACAGGGCGTTACCGTGGAAATTTCCGGCGTATACGGCCCCAAGGTTTTCCCGCCCATCATGCGCGTATGCCAGAAATACTTTGTCACCGGGGATGGCAAAATCACCCTGGATGTGACCTATACCCCCCTCAAGGAAATCGAATGCTATCTGCCCCGTCTGGGTCTGCGCATGGCGCTGCCCGAAGGCTTCGAGCGCCTGGTTTGGCAGGGCCGCGGCATGCATGAAAGCTATCCGGATAAAAAGACCGGCGCGCTCATCGGCCGCTATGAATGCAAGGTGGATGATACCCACGAAGATTATGTCCGTCCCCAGGAAAACGGCGCTCACGATGATACCGCCTTCGCTGCGCTGCTCAATGCCCGGGGCATCGGCCTGATGGTGGCCGGGGACGCCTTCTCCTTCAGCGCTCATCATTACACCCCCGAAATGCTCACTGCCGCCCAGCACACTCATGAGCTTGGCCACACCGATGAAATCACCCTGCTCGTTGACGGCGCCATGGGCCCCCTGGGCACCAATTCCTGCGGCCCCGAACCCATGGAAGAGGCGCGGCTGTATCTGAAGGAAGCCAAATCCTTCCGTTTCGCCTTCCTGCCCCTGAACGCTCAGGCCCTTTCCCTGGACGCCGCCGCGGAAGTCGCGAAGGGGTAAGCGATAATCATTATGCGGGAGGATGCTTTTGAGTCAAAAGCACCCTCCCGCACCCTCCCGAAAACCTGCTCTGGATTTTACCGGACGATCACCGAATCGCTTGAATGCCAGTGAAGCATAAAAAACGGCAGCGGAGAGAATGTATTTCCTCCGTGCCGTTTTTTGTTTTCTGGGGTCTGTGTTGTTTTCCCCTCACATACACTTGGGAATCAAGTCGCTGAAAATGAAAAAGCAGCATCCAGAACAGCTTTCTTGGAGGGGGGCGGGGAGGGGTTCTTTGGCTGCAAGAACCCCTCCCCGCAGAATTCTCCGTCCTTTCAAGCTCAGTAAACCTCCTGCGCCCGCAGCTTGTACCCTTGCCGATACACCGTTTCGATACAGGAAAAGCCCAGCTTTTTCCGCAGCCGCTGCACATGCACGTCCACCGTACGGGTAGCGCCGGGGCAGATATATCCCCAGGCGGCGCGCAATAATTCCTCTCTGGAAAGGGCGCGGTTAATATTCTGCGCCAATTCCTGCAAAAGGGAAAATTCCTGCTGGGTCAGTTCGCAAGGCTCGCCATCCACGTAAACAATCTTCTCTTCTTCATCAATGGCCAGCAATGCCGGCATATCTTCCCGGGGAAAAATCGAAAGCATGGTACTCATAATTTCGTCACCTCATACATATAGACGATTGATAAGAGGGATTTGTTCCATTTTTAAAAATTTTTTTGAAATTTATTTTATTTTTTGATTGCATATCCTTTTCATTCCAGGCGCATACTATGTGAAGAAAACAGGCTGAGTGGAGGGAATGAATATGGATCAGACCATGCATCTGGCCCGCAGCGGCTGGCAGCCGGAGGAAATAGAAATGCTTTGGCAGGAAATCCAGAGCGCAGCCGAAAGCGGCGCGCCGCTTCGGGGCGTATTTGAGCGCATGGGCGAGGCCCTTGGCCGCAAGCCCAACAGCGTTCGCAATTATTATTACATGCAATTGCGCAATCAGGGCGGCGAAAAGCTGCAGCGCGCCCAGCCCTTTGAGGTTTTCAGTGAAGAGGATATTCATCAGCTGCTCCGCAATGTGCTTTCTGCCCGGGGCAGGGGGCAATCGGTCCGCGCCTGCGTGATGGAATTATCCGGCGGGGATAAGGCGCTGATGCTCCGGTATCAGAATAAATACCGGTCGCTGCTTAAAAAACGGCCGGAATTGATTGCGCAGATCTGCCGCGAATTGGAAAGCGAAGGCATTTCCGTTCCGGATTTTCCCGCATCCCGGCATGCGCCGTCCCCCGTTTCCGATGATTCTTCGCCTCTTCCCCTGAATGATCCGGATGCGCAGATGCTGCTTTCCGCCCTGCAATCCCTGCTTCGCCGGGCCCAGCAGCAATCGGAGGAAAACGCCAATGATCGCTTGAAGGTGCAGCGGGATCTGCTGCTGATGCAATTGGAGGATCTGCAGTTGGCGTCCCGGGAAATGCTGCATTGCTGCAAGGAATTCCTGGGCGGCCTGCCCGATCAGCAGATGGATGAATTGCCCCTTTTCTGCCAGTCCCTGGCCGAGCAGGTGGCCCGTCTGGAATCCGTTTCGGGATGAGGGGAACGCGGGGATTTCTGGGGGAACCATTCTTTGTGACCAAAGAACGGTTCCCCCAGACCCCTTCCAAGAAAGTCATTCTGGATTTTACCGATGTTCTTAGAATCGGCCTGGGCGCCAGTGCTGCAATGATAAAATGAAGGATTCGCCATATCATTCCGATTACCAAATTTTATTGACATTTTCCTCCTTTCCCTATATAATACAAGGTACGGGCCATGACGGGAAAATGCTTTTCCCCGGCGGGCAAAGAGAGCGCAGTCACCGGCTGAAAGCTGCGCGCCGCCAGGAAAAGAAGGACACCCCCGAGCCTTCCTGTGAAAGCAGGCGCTTGAACCGCGTTATCGGTTTGAAAAGCGGCGCGGCTTGAAAAAGCGGCGCAAGCAGGGTGGCACCGCGAAGTGATCTTCGTCCCATGCATTTGGCATGGGCGTATTTTTTTGAGGAGGGATTTTACTATGCTGACGCAAGCGCCAAAGGGCACCCGGGATATGCTGCCCCAGGACGCCTATATGTGGCAGGCCGTTGAAGCCAAAATGCGTGCGCTGGCCGCGCGCTGGGGTTACAGGGAAATCCGTACCCCCGTATTTGAACATACCGAACTTTTCCTGCGTGGCGTAGGCGGCACCACCGATATCGTTACCAAGGAAATGTATACCTTCCTGGATAAGGGCGAACGCTCCATCACCCTGAAGCCCGAGGGCACCGCCGGCGCCGTCCGCGCGTTCATCGAGGGCAAGCTCTATAATGAAGCCCTGCCCTGCAAAATGTATTATCTCAACGCCCCTATCTTCCGCTATGAAAAGCCCCAGGCCGGCCGCCTTCGCGAGCATCATCAGTTCGGCATGGAATGCTTCGGCGGTAAGGAACCCACCGTGGAAGCGGAGCTCATCAACGCCCTGATGGAATTGCTTACCGATCTGGGGCTGCAGAATCTTTCCGTGCATATCAATTCCATCGGCTGCCCCGATTGCCGGCCCAAATATCATGAAAAGCTGAAGGAATATCTGGGCGACCGGATCAAGGATATGTGCCCCACCTGCCAGGAACGCTTTGAAAAGAACCCCCTGCGCATCCTGGATTGCAAGGAAGAAAAATGCAAGGAAATCGTAAAGGACGCCCCTGCCATCATCGATTGTCTCTGCGATGACTGCAAGAGCCATTTCGAGCGCCTGCAGGCCCTGCTTTCCGCCCAGGGGATTCCCTTTGCGGTGGATAGCCGCATCGTGCGCGGCCTGGATTATTATACCAAGACCGTCTTTGAAATCATCATGCAGTCCGGCCGTGAAGGCCTGGCCCTGTGCGGCGGCGGCCGTTATGACGGGCTGGTGAAGGAACTGGGCGGCCCCGAAACCCCCGCTGCCGGCTTCGGCATCGGCACCGAGCGTATCCTGATGGAACTTAGGAACGCCAACGCCCTGCCCGAATGCCCCAGCATTACCGACGTTTATGTGGCCAACCTGGGCGCCGAAATGGCCGCCCCCGCCTTTACCTTCTGCCAGAACCTCCGCAAAAACGGCGTCAAGGCCGATTGCGATCTGGCCGGCCGCTCCCTCAAAGCCCAGTTCAAATTTGCTGATAAGATCGGCGCCAAATTCGTGGCGCTGGTGGGCGGCGATGAATATGAACGGGGCGTGATCAAGCTGCGCGATATGGCTACCAAGGAAGAAAAGGAAATCTCCTTGGAAACCGCCGCGGATGAAATCGCCAAAATGTTCTAAGCCATCAAACAGAGGGATACCCCTCCCGGATAACGGAAATCATCCCATCCTCAACCGGCTTTCTTGGGGAGAGCGCGAGAGGGGGATTCTTTCCCCGGGAAAGAATCCCCCTCTCGCAAATAACATCCCACACAGATTCATAATTACCAAAGGAGATGCACACAATGGAACGGAATCTCATCGCGAATGTCGTCGTTGGCGAAAACAACAAAATTCAGGGCTTCGTCGAAAACCTGCGCAATAAGCGCACCATGGCCTTCCTGGTCATCCGTGATCACAGCGGCCGCCTCCAGGTCACCATCGAAAAGGAAAAGAATCCCGAACTGGCTGCCATCGTGGATCAGCTGACCGTGGAATCCGTGGTCACCTGCATCGGCCCCGTGGTAGAAAACAGCTACGTCAAGCTGGGCGGCAAGGAAATGCTGCCCGAACAGATGGAAATCCTCTCCATCGCCGAACCCCTGCCCATCTCCAAGGACGCCGCCATCGATTCCCGCCTGGATTACCGCTGGGTGGATCTGCGTTCTGACCGCAACACCCTGATCTTCAAGGCCCAGACCGAATTGGTTGCCTCCATGCGCGCTTTCCTGCTGGAAAAGGGCTTCATGGAAATCCATACCCCCAAGCTCATCGGCGCTGCCAGCGAATCCGGCTCCGACGTATTCGAACTGAAATATTTCGATCGCAAGGCCTATCTTTCCCAGAGCCCCCAGTTCTATAAGCAGATGGCCATGGCCGCCGGCTTTGACCGGATTTTCGAAGTGGGCCCCGTGTTCCGCGCCGAAAAATCCTTCACCAATAAGCACGCCACCGAATTCACCGGCTTTGACCTGGAAATGAGCTATATCACTTCCTTCAAGGACGTCATGGCCTTTGAAGCCGAGCTTTTGCAGGCCGCCCTCAAGGCCGTGCAGGAAAAATACGGCGATCAGATCAAGGAAATTTTCGGTCTGGATACCATCGTGCCCACCCTGCCCTTCCCCGAAATGAAGCTGGCGGATGTGTATAAGGAACTGGAAGAACGCTATGGCTACACCGTGGATGAATCCGAAAAGGATGACCTGACCACCGACGCCGAGCATCTGTGCGCCAAGCTGTCCATGGATAAATTCGGCCATGAATTCCTCTTTGTGACCGATTATCGTCCCGAAAAGCGCGCTTTCTATCACATGCGGGATGAAAACGGCATGCCCCTGGGCTATGACCTGATCTGGCGCGGCACCGAAATCACCACCGGCGCCCAGCGCGAACATCGCTACGAACAGCTGCGCAAGCAGGCGGATGAAAAGGGCCTGGGCGAAGACGTGAAATTCTATATGGATTTCTTCCGCTACGGCTGCCCGCCCCATGGCGGCTTCGGCCTGGGCGTGGATCGCCTGACCATGCTGCTGCTGGGCATCCCGATCAAGGAAGCCATGTTCATCTTCCGTGGCCCCAACCGTGTATCTCCCTGACAAGCAGTGAAAAGAATTGCGGCGGATTCAAGGCAATTTTGCTCAATAGTTGCCAAATTGCCAAGAATCTGCTATACTAAGCTATACCTGTAAGGAGGTGCAATTGCATGCCACAGAAAAAGGAAAATCTCCCCGTCAAGGTTGACGTGGATTTGCAAAACGGCGGTACCATCACTTACGCCAATGAAGTCATCGCTACCATCGCCGGCGTGGCCGCCAATGAAATTGACGGCATTGCCGGTATGTGCATCAGCGGCGGCTTTGGCGAAATCCTCAGCCGGAACAAGAATATTACCCGTGGTGTGAAGGTGGAAGTGGGCAGTCAGGAAGCTGCCGTGGATCTTTACATCATCGTGGAATATGGCAAGCCCATCCAGAAGGTTGCCAGCGAAGTGCAGGAAAATGTGCGCAAGGCGCTGGAAAGCCTGACCGGGCTGCATGTGGTGCGGGTTGACGTGCATGTGCAGGGTGTAAGCTTTGAAAAAGAGAAGAAGGCCAATCAGACCAGCATCGAGGCCGCCAGCAGCAGCCCCGTGCTTTCTGAGCCCGTCGCCGCTCCCGTAGCCGAAGAAAAGCCCGCGGAAGAAGCCCCTGTGGCGGAAGAACCTGCCGCAGCGGAAGAGGTCGCCCCCGCGACGGAAGAAACCCCCGTGGAAGAAATCGTTGCGGAAGCTGCCGCTGAAGAAGAATCCGTTGCCGACGCCGAAGTGCTGGCTGAAGAAGCGAGCCTGGAAGGCGAAAAAGCGGAAGCGGAAGTGATCGCTGAAGAAGCGGCCCCTGCCGAAGAAGAAAAGAAGGCCACCAAGGGCCCCCGCGGACGGAAGCGCTGCTAAGCGCCCCTGAAAAGGAGCAAGCCATATGAAAATCAAATTCTGGGATCGGGTGATCCTCTTTTTCGGCGCACTGCTGACCGCTTTCGCCGGACTTTTCCTGGTCATCATCGGCCTGCAGTTGGGCACTGCCAATGGCAGCGGCCTGGCGCTGAGCGTGCGCATCACCAGCATCGCTCTGGGCGTTCTTTCCCTGCTGCTGGCGTCCTTCCTGTTTATGCTGCCCAAGAAGCTCAGCTACAGCAAGCATGATTTTGTGGTGCAGCAGACGGATAACGGCGAATTGCGTATTGCAGTCAAGGCCATTGAAAATCTGGTGCAGAAATGCATTGACGTGCATGACGAAATCCATGTGGTTTCCATGAAAGTCAATAACACCCGGAATGACGTGGTGGTGGATCTTTGCATTTCCCTGCCCAGCAATATTTCCATTCCCCTGTCCGTGGCTTCTTTGCAAAAGCAGATCAAGCAGTATCTGTCCGCCTCCTCCGGCATTGACGTAAAGGAAGTGCGGGTATCGGTTGAAACCACCGATGATGAAGCGGATGCATCCGCCTATCTGCTGGCGGAAGATCAGCAGGCCCTGGTCAATGACGAGGCGGATGAAAAGAAAGAAAAGAAAGAAAAGAAACTGCCCCTGCATCAGCGCATTTTCGGCAAGGATGAACAGCAGATCACCCTGCCCGAACCGCCTGCTGCGGAAGAAATCCCCGTAGCTGAGGAAGCCGCAGAGCAGCCCGCGGAAGAAATTCCTGCGGAAGAAGCCCCTGCTGATGAGGCTGACGAAGTCCCCGCCTCTGAAGAAGAGGCGGCCCCTGCCGAAGAAGCACAAGCCAAAAAGGAGGACGCTTCCAATGAATGATAAATGGAACGCCTTTGTGAAGAAAATGTTCAAGGTTGGCACCCCTGAATGCGCCATTACCTTTGCGGTTATCGCCATGCTGCTGGCCCTGCTTTTCCTGGCGGTCGGTTTCTGGCGGACGCTGCTGATCGTGCTGCTCATCCTGGTGGGCGCTTTTATCGGCGGCGTAAAGGATAAGAAGGAATGGATTCGCAATCTGGTCAATAAGCTGTTTCCGCCCCGGCAGAATATCCCCTATCGGGAGCAGAATGCGGAAATTGAAAAGGCCGTGAAGGAAGCCACCGAAGATACCCAGAATACCCAGGAATAAAAAATTACCAAAGGAACGGGGTAGAAACCCATGGCTCGTAAATCAGCGCGTGCCGCTGCCGTACAGATGGTTTTTGAAAATATGCTGGGCGGCGATGGCGGTGAAGAAACGCTGCAGGGCCTGATCGAATTCGTCCCGGAGGACGATGATCAGGAATATATTGATTCCCTGCTTTCCGGCGTGCAATCCCATATGGATGATCTGGACGCCGCAATTGAAAAATGCCTCAAGGGCTGGACGCTGGATCGTATCGCCCGGGTGGATCGCGCGGTGCTGCGCGTGGCCGCCTATGAGCTTTGCTATGATCGGAAAACGCCGGACGCCGTTGTCATCAATGAAGCGGTTGCCCTGGCCCAGCGCTTTGATTCCCCCCAGGCCGGGAAATTCGTCAACGGCGTGCTTTCCACTCTGCTTGCAGAAAGAGACGCTGCAAAGGAAAACTCCTGATGCTTTCCCTGGGGCTGGATACCAGCTGCTATACCACCTCTGCCGCGCTTTATGACGGCATGGAGCCCCGGCAAAACCGGCGGCTTTTGCCCGTCCCCGCGGGAGAACGCGGCCTTCGCCAAAGCGAGGCCGTTTTTGCGCATGTAAAGCAGCTTTCTGAAATCCTGGTTCCGCTGCTGGAATCGGCGCAGGGCGAAGAAATTTCCTGCGTCTGCGCCTCCGTTTCCCCCCGGGACGGGGAGGATTCCTATATGCCTGTTTTCCAGGTGGGTGCATCCCATGGTCGGGCCATCGCCGCGGCGCTGCATGTGCCTTTCTATGAAACCACCCATCAGCGGGGGCATATTGCCGCCGCCCAATGGGGCACAGGCCTTACAAAGGATCGGTTCGTGGCGCTGCATCTATCCGGCGGTACCACAGATGTATTGCTGCTGGATGGGGATCAGATTACGCCCCTTGGCGCTTCCATTGATTTGCACGCAGGCCAGTTGGTGGATCGGGTGGGCGTAGCCCTGGGGCTGCCCTTCCCCTGCGGCCCTTATCTGGAAGAATTGGCCAAGCAGGGAAAAAGCCAGGCAAAAGTGCCCGTCAGCATGGAAAAGGATGGGCTGCATTGCCATCTTTCCGGCGCGGAAGCCCAATTGATGCGAATGATTCAATCCGGCGAAAAGAAAGAGGATGTGGCCGCCGAGGTATACAGCATCCTTCAGCGCACGGTGCTGCGCCTGCTGGAAGCGGCGGCGGAAAAGACCGGCGCCAAAGATATGCTGCTGGCTGGCGGCGTGGCCTCCTCTCCCCTGTTTCGCCAATTGCTCCATCAGCGCAATGAAAAGCGCCGGGCGGGGCTGAATCTTTTCTTTGGCCGCCCCGAATTTTCCGGGGATAACGCCGTTGGTGCGGCGATCATCGGCCTGAAAAAACTGCAAAAGGAGAAATAACATGGCAATCATTCTGGATGGCAAAATCATGGCCGCCGAATTGATGGAGGGCCTGAAAGCGCGCGTTGACGCCCTGAAAGAAAAAAATGTTTCCGTGGGGCTGGCTGTCATTCTGGTGGGCGAGGATCCCGCCAGCCAGGTCTATGTCCGCAATAAAGGAAAAGCCTGTGAAGAATTGGGCATCCTTTCCGAAACCATCCGCCTGCCGGAAAATACCACCCAGAAAGAATTGGAAAATCTGATTGACAAGCTCAATCAGGATGACCGGATGGATGGTATTCTGGTGCAATTGCCCCTCCCCCGCCATCTGGATGAAGCGGCAGTGCTGCGCAAGATCATCCCCGAAAAGGACGTGGACGGCTTCCATATCGAAAATGCGGGCAAGCTTTTCACCGGTCAGACGGGTGTTACCGCCTGCACCCCCAAGGGTATCATGCATATGCTGAAAAAGGGCAATGTGCCCCTTTCCGGCAAAGAAGCGGTGGTCATCGGCCGCAGCAATATCGTGGGCAAGCCCATTGCCATGCTGCTGCTTAACGAAAACTGTACCGTGACCATCTGCCATTCCCGCACGCAGGATCTTGCCGCCCATACGAAAAATGCGGATATCCTGGTGGCCGCCGTGGGCAAGGCCAAATTTGTCACTGCCGATATGGTAAAGCCCGGCGCCGCCGTCATTGACGTTGGCATCAACCGGGTGGATGGCAAGGTGGTTGGCGATGTGGATTATGCCGAAGTGGAAAAGATCGCCGGCTATATCACCCCCGTTCCCGGCGGCGTTGGCAAAATGACCATCGGCATGCTCACGGAAAATACCATCGAATCTGCTGAAAGAAAGGCCCAATAATATGCCCTGGACCCTTTCGGTATCCGAACTCAATGATTATGTGCGCCGGGCCCTGGCCAGCGATCCCTCCCTGCGCTTTCTTTCCCTGCGCGGGGAAATCAGCGATTTTAAAAAATACGCCTCCGGCCATTGGTATTTCACCCTGAAGGATGAGCAAAGCCGCATCCAGTGCGTCTGCTACAGGCAAAATGCCATGCGCATTTCCTTTCAGCCGGAAAACGGCATGAAGGTGGTGCTCACCGGCGCAGTGGGCCTGTATACGGTATCGGGCAGCTATCAATTCTATGCGGAAAATATCACCCAGGATGGGGTGGGCGAGCTTTATTTAAAATATGAAGCGCTGAAAAATAAGCTGCTGAAGGAAGGCCTCTTTGATGTGGCCAGGAAGCGGCAATTGCCTTTGCTCCCCCGGGCGATAGGCGTGGTCACCTCCCGTTCCGGCGCGGTCATCCACGATATCGCTACCGTCACCCGCCGCCGCTATCCCGCCATGCAGATCATTCTGCGTCCCGCCCAGGTACAGGGGGAAGGCGCAGCCGAGGATATCGCACAGGGAATTGCGGAAATCTCCATGCTGCCCCAGGTGGATGTGATCATCGTAGGCCGTGGCGGCGGATCACTGGAGGATTTGTGGGCCTTTAACGAGGAAATCGTGGTGCGCGCCATTGCGGCCTGCCCGGTGCCGGTGGTATCGGCGGTGGGTCATGAGGTGGATGTCACCCTTTCCGATCTGGCGGCCGATCTGCGTGCCGCCACGCCCTCTGCCGCGGCGGAATTATGCGTGCCGGAAAGGGAAACGCTGCTCCATACCATCGCCAAAATGCGATCGGATGTGGAGCGCGCAGGGAAAAATCGCCTGCTCTCCCTTTCCTCGAAACTTGGCCTGTATGAAAAGCGCCTGGCTGCCCGCCATCCCGCGGCCCAAATTCAGAATGCCCGGGCCCGGGCGGATATTCTGACCCAGAAAATGCAGGCCCTGGCGGACAGGCAATTCACTTATCGCCGTTCCCGGCTATCCCTTTTATCGGATAAGCTTGCGGCCCTGGGGCCCCGGCAGGCCCTGTCCCGGGGCTATGCCATATTGCTGGATGGAAAAACGCCGGTAACCAGCGTGGACGCCGCCAAAGAAGAAATGACCCTGCTTTTGCAGGATGGCCGGATGCAGATCCGTGCCTCGGAGATAAGGAAGGAGGATCCCTTTGGCCAGGAAACAGCCCAGCTTTGAAGATCGCCTGCTGGAATTGGAGGCGCTGGTAAGAAAAATGGAAGAGGGCTCCATGCCCCTGAATGAAACGCTTTCTGCCTATGAAGAAGGCATGAAGCTATCCAAATTACTGACGGAAGAATTATCCGCTGCCGAAAAGCGCATGCTGGAATTATCCGGCGGCGAAGTATTGCCCATGGAGGATGCGCCCTGATGATGGAAGAAACGCTGCGCGCCTATAAGGAAAGGTTGGAAAAGGCCCTTTCGGATCTGCCGATGGAGGGCGCGCCGGATATTTTGAAGGAATCCATGCGGTATAGCCTGCTTTCCGGGGGCAAACGCCTGCGGGGCTGCCTGCTGCTCAGCGCCTGCGAAATGGCGGGGGGAAATATTCAGGATGCCCTGCCCTTTGCCTGCGCCCTGGAAATGATTCATGCCTATTCCCTGATTCATGATGATCTGCCTGCCATGGATGATGATACCATGCGCCGGGGCAAGCCCACCAATCATGTGGTCTACGGGGAAGCGGTGGCTATCCTGGCTGGGGATGCATTGCTCACCCATGCCTTTGAAATCATGGCCCAATCGGCGCATCCTTCTGCCTTCCAGGCCCTGGGGGAAATTGCCCGGGCCGCCGGAATTTCCGGCATGATTGCCGGGCAGACCCTGGATGTGACCATGGAGGGCAGCAAGCCGGAAAAAGAACTGGTGGAAAAAATCCATCTGGGCAAAACCGCCGCCCTGCTTACCGCCCCCATTACCGCAGGGCTGATGCTGGCGGGCGCCAGTGAAGCCCAGATCGCCGCCGGCAGAGAATTTGGCATGCATCTGGGCGTTGCATTTCAGATTGTGGATGATATTCTGGATCTGGAAGGGGATCCTGCCCTGATGGGAAAAACCCTGGGCAAGGATCAGGCGGAAGGAAAGCTGACCTGGCCCGCCTGCGTAGGGCTCAATCAGGCCAAAGCCGATGCGAAACAGCATATCGATTCTGCCGTTTCCGCTCTCGTCCCCTTTGGAAAAAAGGCAGAATTTTTGCAGGCACTTGCCATATCCACGCTTCATCGCGTACAATAAGGCAGGAGGAATGCAGGATTGAATTATCTGAAGGATTTTTTCGGCAATGAGGTGCTCATGTGCGCCCTGCTTTCCTGGGTGGTTGCCCAGGCGCTGAAGGTGCTGCTTTCCCTGATTATGGATAAGCGCCTGGATTGGCGGCGCTGCTTTGGTATGGGCGGCATGCCATCCTCCCATAGCGCGCTTACCTTTTCCCTGATGCTGATGACGGGGCTGCGCTGCGGCTTTGGCAGCGTGGAATTCGCCCTGGCCTTTTCCCTTACCGCCATCGTGATCTATGACGCCATGGGCGTGCGGGCGGAAACGGGCAAGCAGGGCGCGGCCCTCAATCAGATTCTTCGCGAAGTGCTCATCGAGGGGCAGCCCATCACCCAGCAGCGCTTCAAGGAATTGGTGGGCCATACGCCCCTGGAAGTGGCGGGCGGCATCGTGGTTGGTTTGATCATGGTATTGATCATGGCATAAATAATTTTAGGAGGAATATTACAATGGATCAATTTCTGGAAGAAGTCGTAACCCCGAAAAGCAAAGGCATGCAGAGCCTTCTGATCATCCTGGCCAATATCGTGTGGGTCGTTTTCGCCATTTACGCCTTCCTGCAGATGCAGAATGTCACCCTGGCCATCGCCACCGAGGGCCTTACCCTGAATGTACTGATTTACGCGGTGCAGCTGATCGTTTTCGGCGGTCTGGCGGTGCTGATTTTCCTGCGCAAGGATCGGCTCAAGACCGAATATGAATATACCTTCACCAATGCGCAGATGGATTTCGCCCAGGTATACAACAACAAAAAGCGCAAGAATCTGGGCACCATGAATATCCGCAATGTGGAAGCCTGCGGCCTGGTGTCCTCCGGTTCCTTCCAGCGCTATATCAATATGCAGGGCGTCAAGCGCACCAATTGGTTCCTGAACCGGGAAGCGGAGCTTTTGTATTTCTACTTCCAGAAGGAAAATAATAAGCGCATCATCATCATTGAACCCAGCGAAGAAATGATCGCCCTGATCAAGCGCAATCTGCCCCAGGGCGTATGGCAGAATAACTGACCGGAGGCGCTTTCATGCCCATCTATCTTGATAACAGCGCTACCACCCGGCCATCCGACGCCGTCATTTCCGCCATGACAAAATGCATGCAGGAGGGATATTTCAACCCTTCTGCGTTATATGCCCCTGCCCTGCAGACGGAAAAAATGATGCGGGAATGCCGTGCGCTGCTCATTTCCAGCCTCCATGCCCCCCCAAACGCCCGGGTGATTTTCACCGCAGGCGGCACGGAAGCGGATAATCTGGCGATCCTCGGGCATCTTTCCACCCTTCACGGGGGCGGAAGAATCCTCTATGGCGCAGGGGAGCATGCCGCCGTCCGGGAAGCCTGCCTGAATGCCAGGGGCTTTGAAGCCGTGGCCATGCCCTATGACCGGGAAGGGCGGATTGATCTTTCCGCGCTCCGGGAAATGATGACCCCCGATACCCGCCTCATCTGCTGCATGCAGGTGAATAATGAAACCGGCGCGATCCAGCCGCTGAAGGAAATCGACGCCCTCCGCCGGGAATTGGCGCCCTCCGCCCTTTTCCATGTGGACGGCGTGCAGGGATATCTGCGCATTCCCTTTGATATGGCTGCGTTGCATGTGGATTCCTACGCCCTTTCCGGGCATAAGATTCACGGTCCCAAGGGCATCGGCGCCCTGATCACCCTGCCCCAGGTAAAGCTGCATCCCCGGATGGTGGGCGGCGGCCAGGAAAGCAATTTCCGCTCCGGCACCGAAAATACCCCGGGCATTGCAGGGCTGATGGCGGCGGTAAGGAATTATCCAGCCCGGCATCAGATGCAGGAAAACAAAATGCTTTTGTGGCAGCGGATTCAGGAATTGATTCCCGGCGCATCGGTAAACGGCCCTGCCCCGGATGGGGAAAATGCCGCGCCCCATATTCTCAATGTATCGCTGCCGCCTGTGCGGTCTGAAACCATGCTGCATGCCCTGGAAGGGGAGCAGATTTATATCGGCATGGGCTCTGCCTGCGCTTCCCACAAACAAAAGGTAAGCGCGGTGCTCCAGGCCATGCATACCCCGCAAAAACAGGCCGAAGCGGCCCTGCGCTTCTCCCTCTGCCCGGATAATACCCCGGAAGAAATGGAAGCGACCGCCTGGGCCATCCAGCGGCAATATGCCGTTTTATCCAGATTCCAAAGACGATAAAGGGGAAGAAATTTTCATGCGTGAATTGCTTATGGTTCGCTACGGCGAAATCTATTTGAAGGGCCTGAATCGGCCCTATTTCCTCAAGGCGCTGGTCAACCGGGTAAAGGAGGCTGCCAAGCCCTTCGGCGGCAAGGTATGGCTTCATGACGCCCGGGTTTTCATCAGCGATATGAATGATACCCAAAGCTGCCTGGAGCGGGTTTGCAAGGTATTTGGCGTGCATTCCGTCTGCCCCGCCATCGAAATGGAAAAGGATGATATCGACGCCATCGGAAAAATGGCCGCCGAAATGATGAAGGATGTCAGCGGCACCTTCAAGGTGGAATCCCGCCGGGCGGATAAGCGCTATCCCCTCACCTCTCCTCAACTTAATGCCAAAATCGGCGAATGCGTGCTTCAGGCCAATGAGGATCATCTGAAGGTGGATGTTCATGCCCCCCAGCATGTTCTTTCTGTGGAAATCCGGGATCAGGCTTATCTGTATTGCAAGGTATATCCTGCCGTTGGCGGCATGCCCGTCGGCACCGGCGGCAAGGCGGCGCTGCTGCTCTCCGGCGGCATCGACAGCCCCGTGGCCGGCTATATGATCGCCAAGCGCGGCGTGCAGCTGGTGGCGGTGCATTATCATTCCTTCCCCTATACCAGTGAATTTGCCAAGCAGAAAGTGCTGGATCTGGCGAAAATCCTGTCCGAATACTGCTGCGGGCTGAAGGTATATGTGGTGCCCTTCACCGAAATCCAGATGGAAATCCACGAAAAATGCCCCGAGGATTATACCACCCTCATCATGCGCCGCTATATGATGCGCATTGCGGAAAAGATCGCCGAAAAGGAAGGCTCCCTGGCGCTGATTACCGGCGAATCCGTGGGCCAGGTGGCCAGTCAGACCATGGAAGCCCTGGCCTCCACCAATTCCGTGGTATCCATGCCCGTATTCCGTCCTCTGATCGGCTTTGACAAAATCGATATTATCGATTACGCCCAGAAAATCGGCACCTATGAAACCTCTTCCCTTCCCTATGAGGATTGCTGCACCGTCTTCACCCCCAAGCATCCCGCCACCAAGCCCAAGGCGGAAAAAATCAAGGAAGGCGAAGACAAACTGGATCAGGATACCCTTATCCAGACCGCTGTGGATAACGCCGAAATCGTCATTCTGTAATCATTTCTTTATCACGATTGCCGCGCTCCGGTTCATTCCGGGCGCGGTTTTTTCATGCTTTCGATGGCATTTTTGTTACCACATCTGCGCCACTTTTTATTCATAGTTTATTCACATTTTCGCGCTATACTCCTTTTCGAACATAAAGGAGGCGCTTATTCATGTTTGGAAACAAGGAACAGAAACTGGAAAAAATGATTGCGAAAAACAATGTCAGCGGTATCATCGGCCTGGTCACCAGCAAGGATCCCGCCCTCTCCCTGAAGGCCGTGGAAGCCCTGGGCAAGGTAACCGGCGATGACGCCTATAACACCCTGATCACCCTGCTGCGCTCCCCCCGGGCTGATGTGCGCGCTGCCGCCGCCACTTCCCTGGCCAATATGGGCGATGCCAAGGCCCAGGCCCATATCAGCCATATGCTGCCCGGTGAAAAGGACGCCGTGGTCATCGAAGCCATGAAAAATGCCCTTTCCAAGCTGCACACCAAGGACTGATTTGTATTTATTGCTCCTGCATCCCTGCCAATTTGCAGGGATGCTTTTTCATTTATAGTTTTTCCCCGCTTGCCATTTTCCGGAAAAAGCGATACAATAAAGATTCACGGAAGGGAGGCTCTGAATTTTGCATTCCACATTAAAAGACGGGCGTCATGCCCGCAGCCTGATTGATTTTGGCGCGCTCTATGCCTATTTGTTCTGCATGATGGCGTCCAATCTGCTTTTATCCATGCCCATTCTGGGGGGCGCCCTGTATCTGAGCGGGCGGGTCGCCTTTATTTTTTCCCAGCTGCGCCAGCCTTTGCTCAGCCATATTATTCCCCGCTCCCTGCGCCGGACGGGCACGATTCTGCTGATTTTTGTTTTTCTTTTGCTGCTGGCACTGATGATGATTCTGCCCATCGAATTGCAATTGGCAGAATTCTGGTGCCTGTTTGCCCTGGTGTTTTGCATCATGCTGCGCCTTCCGCTGATGCGGTATGTGGCGGAAAAGGGATTGATTGATGATCATCATCCCCTGAAAAAAATGGGGCTGCTTCTGCTGGTGCAGGTGGTCTTTTTACCGGTTCTCTTTTTGCTCATGCGCATCTTTACCGAATTGCCCATTTCCACCATTCTATCCCTGTTAGGGGGCTTCCTGGTCAGCGGGCTGTTTGAATTTAATTCCATCAACCGCTTGAAATTCCCCGGCACTTCAGATTTTGAAAGCTATCAGCAGGAAAACCAGGCGCTGCAGGGGGTGCATGCCTATCGCATTTTCCAGTATACGCTGCTGGCCGCCACTGCTGCCCTGCAGATTACCCAGGTGACAACCTTCACCTTCATCGGCGTTTCTGCAGACGCCCTGATTCTTTGCATGGCCATTGCCCTGCTTTGCACCTACGCCGCCAGTATCTTTACCAATCTGTTGCTGCACCGCACCCAATCCCGGGAGCCCGATCCCACCTTCCTGATGATCGTGGGGCTGGTGGCATGGCTGTACGGGCTGATCTTATTCATCCGCGCCCTGGATGAGCCCTCTTCCGTAACCAATTATCTTTCCCTGGCCCTTTGCACCATGGGGGTCACCATTTTCTCCCGCACCATCATGGCCATGGAAGGCGATATGCGCCGGGTGGCTGCCTTTGGCATTGGCCATAGCCCCAGCCCTGCCACCCATGCTGCCCAGCTGATCCGGCTGAATTTTTCTTCCCTCATGGGCCAATTGATCGCCCTGCTGGCCCTGACACTGCTGGCCCTGATCTCCACCGAGAATACCAGCATGACCTGGGAAACCCTCTTCAGCGCCTTCAGCCCCCTCTTTACCCTGCCCGCCTTTGGGCTGGTGGCGGTGGCGCTGATCTTTTCCCTGCTCTTCCCCATGACCAAGCAGCATATGGAAAAGCTGCGCCGATATATGGAATTGCAAAAGGAAGGCCTGGAAAATGCCGCCCTGCATGATCAGCTGGAGGCCGTGGTCATCAAAAAAAGCCTGAAGCGCTACGGCATTAAAATCCTGCTGGCAGTGCTGCGTCCCCTGTATTATCATAAAATCCGGGGCAGGGAAAATATCCGGCTGGATAAGGATATCGCCTGCGTATTTGTCTGCAATCACGGGGAAATTTACGGCCCCATCGTCACCAATCTGTATGTGCCCTTCTCCTTCCGTCCCTGGGTAACCTATGAAATGATGGAAAGGGACGTTGTGGCAGACCGGGTATGCAACGGAACCCTCAAGGATGTGAAATGGCTGCCCAAATGGCTTCTCCATTTCCTGGTGGATAAGATCGCTGCGCCGGTGCTGGTGTGGATCATGAAATCGGTGGATTCCATCCCCGTCTATCATGATAACCCCCGCAAACTGATGCAGACCTTCCGGCAGACCACCGCCGCTATGGATGCCGGGGATAATATTCTGCTCTTTCCCGAAAATGCCGCTACCACGGAAGATCACCGCTATGCCCGGGAGGGGGTATCCGAATTCTTTACCGGCTTTACCATGATCGGCCAGCTCTATCACAATAAAACCGGCAAATGCGCCCAGTTTATTCCCCTCTATGCCGATAAGCATAAGCGCACCATCACCTTCGGCGTGCCCACCCGCTATAACCCCGATATTCCCAATAACGAGGAAAAGGAACGTCTCTGCGATTATCTGCGGGGCGAAATGCTGCGCCTGGCAGGCATGGAGAATAAAAAGCCGGAATAATTTCTTTCAATTCCATCAAGGGCAGGATGCTTTCCTGCTCTTTTTCATTTCCTTTTTCCCGGATTGCCAAATCGATCCGGAATCAGCCAATCCAAACAGGCAAAATTTTTCTTGTTTTTTATGCAGGAAAAGAGGGCTCTGCGGCGTATTTTTTAAAGATGCGCTATTTTCCCTTGCGCATCTTGAAGGGGGGATTGATCCCATGCTGACAGAAGAAATTTTACGCGAACAGGCCGGCGAAACCGAATTTTTAAAAGGCCAGGCCCTGTTTCATCGTGCCCTGGTGCGGGAAGCCCGGCGTGCCAAGGAAGAAATTATTTATATGGTATCCGGGGAAGAAAAGCATCTGGTGCGTCTCTCCGCCGCCGGCACCGCCTGCGATTGCGGGGTGCATCGCTGCGCCCATTGCGTGGCTGCGGCGCTGACCGCCATGGAAAGCGGCGTGCTGCAGGAAATGGAAAAGCGCCGGGCCCAGCAGGCCGTGCCCGCTCTATTTGAGGCCGTTTCGGGGATGCTGCCCGAATCGGATGGCATTTTATTATCGCCTGTTTTATTTCTGACCAAAGAAGGATTGCGCATTGGCCTGAAAATCGGGGAAGAACGGCTGTATGTGGTGCGTCATATTCCTCATTTTCTCCAGTGCCGGGAGGAAAATATTCCGCTGCCCTTTGGCAAGGGCTTTGAATACCGGCCCCAGTGGATGCGTTTTGATGAAAAGCAAACCCGGCTGCTGGATATTCTGGCGGAATATTGCGAAAGCCCCGCCGTGCGCACTTTATCCGGTACCGACGCCCGGGTAATGCTTTTGCCCCCCAGGGCTGCCGCCCGTGTGCTGGAAGCGCTGCGGGATCTGCCCTTTACCCTGCAGGTAAACGGCGAGCAAATCGCCATGAAGGGCATTCGGGAGGATGGACTGCATCTGAATTTCCATCTCACCGGTTCCCTGCAAAAATTGCAGATCACGGCGGAATTGCCCAGCCGGCTGCTGCCGCTTACCAAGGATTTTCGCTTTATCCTGGCGGATGGGGAATGCCTGATTACCCCGCCGGAGCAGCGGGAATTGCTTTCCACCCTCTGCCGCTTTTCTTCCGGCCCGGAGGCGCTTTTCGCCTTTTCCAATACCGATACTCCCCGGGTCATGAGCGAATTATTGCCCTTCCTGCTGCGGGTGGGTACGGTCACCATTGATCCTGCCTTGGAAAGCCGCTTCCTGCATTTGCCGCTGCAGGCCAAGGTCTATCTGGATAAGGAAGGCCCCGATGTTACCGCCCAGGTTTCCTTTGTGTACGGCCAGGTGGAAATCGATCCCTTCCAGCCCGAATCCATTCCCCAGGGCGCGCTGATTTTGCGGGATGCACCGGGAGAACGGGTTATCCTGGATGAATTGGCCCAGGCAGGCTTCCATATCTGCAAGGGCAAGGTTTATTTAAGCGGCAGCGAAAAAATCTTTGATTTTGTCACCGAGGGCGCAGGCCGGCTCACCCAATGCGCCGAAGTATTCTTCAGCAAGGATTTCAGGCGCATCACGCCCCGCAAGCCCCTCTTCAAGGGCGCGCTGCGATTGCAGAATGGCCGGCTGATTCTGGAAATGATGGATGGGGATACCCCCATTGAGGAATTGCTGCCCCTGCTGGAGGCCCTGCGCAAAAAGCGCCGTTATTTCCGCTTCAAGGAGGGCACCTTCCTGGATCTTTCCGACGCCGATGAATGGCAGCCCCTGGCTGAGGCCGTGGTGGAAGCGGAGGAAAATACCGGCCGGGATGAACTGGGGGCCTGCTGGGCCGCCTATCTTTCCGCGCTGATCCGGGAAAATCATCTGGATATTACGTTGGATGCCGGCGCTGATCGGGCCGCTGCCCTGGAGTTTTCCGCGCCCCAGCCGCCCCTTTCCTGCCTGCGTCCCTATCAGGAGCGGGGCTATCAATGGCTGATGTCCCTCCATGCCCTGGGCATGGGCGGTATTCTGGCCGATGATATGGGCCTTGGCAAAACGGTGCAGATGATTTCCGCCCTGCTTGCCTGCGCAAAAAATGCGGAAGAGAAAAAGCCCTCCCTGATCGTGGCCCCCACTTCGCTCACCTATAACTGGCTCAATGAATGCGCCCGGTTTGCGCCGGAATTATCCGTGCTGCTGCTCAGCGGCGGCCAGGCCGCCCGGGCGGATCAGATCGAAACCATCCGGGGCAAAAACGCCCCCGATCTGGTGATCACCAGCTATCCCCTGATCCGCAGGGATATTGCCCTCATGGCGGATATTCCCTTCCGCTTTGCGGTATTGGATGAAGCCCAGCAGATCAAGAATGTGCAATCCGTGGGCGCCCATGCCGTCAAGCAATTGACCGCCGAAACCCGCATTGCCCTGACCGGCACGCCCATGGAAAATCATGCCGGGGAATTGTGGTCGCTCTTTGATTTCGTGCTGCCCGGGTATCTGCCCCGGTATACGGATTTCCTCCGCCGCTGGGGCGAAGGGCAAAATGCCGAGGATTTGCGCCATCGCATCCGGCCCTTCCTGATGCGCCGCCTGAAGGGCGATGTGCTGGGCGAACTGCCGGAAAAGATGGAATCGGTGCTCATGGCCGAATTGCCGCCGGAGCAGCGCCGGGTATACGACGCCGCGCTTTTGCAAAAGCGGGAGCGGGTGGGCGAAATTTTGCGGGAGCGGGGCCTTACCCGCGGCCGGGCCGAGGTGCTTTCCGCCATTACGGAGCTCCGGCAGATCTGCTGCCATCCCGCCCTTTGCCTTTCGGATTATGCCGGGCTTTCGGGGAAACTGGAATTGCTGATGGATGTGCTTCCCGGCGCGCTTTCCAGCGGCCGGCGGGCCCTGGTCTTTTCCCAGTTTACCTCCATGCTCCATCTGATCGAAAAGCGCCTGACGGCCGAGGGCATCCCCTATCTCTATCTGGATGGGGAAACCCCGCCCCAAAAGCGGGTAGAATTGACCCGCCGCTTCAATGACGACGGGGAAGGCCAGGTATTCCTGATTTCCCTGAAGGCGGGCGGCACGGGCCTCAATCTTACCGGCGCCGATCTGGTGATTCATTACGATCCCTGGTGGAATCCCACCGCGGAAGAGCAGGCCACCGGCCGTGCCCATCGCATCGGGCAGACGAAAAAGGTGGAAGTGCTGCGGTTGGTGGTGCATAATTCCATTGAAGAGCAGGTGCTCAGCATGTCCGATCGCAAGCGCCGCCTCTTTGATAAGCTCATCACCCCCGGGGAAGAAATGCCCACCCGCCTTACGGAAAAGGATATTCTTTCTCTGTTTGACTAACGGGCAGATTGATTGTATAATAAGATTGGATCAGGCTGGAAAAGCCTTGGAATCAAACCGGAAAGCAGGCTGAATTCATGCAGATTTCCAAGCCCATGGATCAAAAACGGCGATTTATTATTCTCGGCGCTATTGCAGTGCTGCTTGTGCTGCTGGTATTGACGGCGCTGGGTGTATTTGGCAGCGGAAACCGGAAAATGTCCGCTGTGCTTTTGCGCTGCGTTTCCACCCAGGATGTAACCCCCTTCGGGGAAAACGTGCTCTATTACGACGGCATGACGCTCTTTTGTCTGAATGCCAAGGGGCATGAGAAATGGAGCTATACCCTGGGCGAAAGCGCCAGCTTTTCCTGCAGCGATACGGTGGTGGCCGCATGGTCGGGCACCCAGCTGCATATCATCAATAAAGACGGCCATTCCACCTATAATGAAAATCTGGCCGATGTGATTCAGTTTGCCCGGGTGGGCAGCCGCTATGTGGCCGTGGTGCTGGGGGCGGATATCAGCCCGTCCCTGATCATCAAGGATATGCAGGGCACCAGCGTGGATAATGAAACCACTGCCTACGAGGATAAAGTAATTCTGGATCTGGGCTTTTTCAGCGATGGCGAATATCTCTGGACCACCTCCATGGATGTATACGGCACCGTGCCCGATACCATCATGCATACCTTCCGGGTGAATATGAGCAATTCCGGCGAAGTTTCCCTGGGGGAAAATCTCCCCTATTCCATCATTTATGCCGGCAATGAGCTCAATGTCATCAGCACCCGGCAGCTGCGCCAGTATGATTACCGCGGCACCCTGGATAGCACCGGCACCGTGCTGGTCTACGGCTGGCAGCTGGTGGATCATCAGCTGAACGGCAATTCCGCCATGCTGCTTTTCGCCCCTTCCCGCCAGGTGGATGGCGTGGAGGGCCTGAATCAATTGCGCCTGCTTTCCGGAAAAACGGATAAGCGCTTTACCCTGCCCTCCTCCTGCGTGGGCGCAACCCTCTTTAACAAGCGAATCTACGCCTTTTCCCAGGATACCGTTTACCGGGCAGACGTGGGCGCCCAGCGCTTTACCGCCATCAGCCTGCCCTCCGAAATCAAGGGCCAGGCGGTAACCGGATATCTGGGCATGCTGAAAAATGGCGCGGTGCTGCTCACCTGCGACAGCAATGTTTACCTTGTCACCCTGCCATGAGAAAGCAGATCGGCCTGTATTTGCATATTCCCTTCTGCGCCCGAAAATGCGCCTATTGTGATTTTGCCTCCTATGCCGGGGCGGAAGCATGGATGGGGGCCTATGTGGATCGGGTCATTGCGGAAATGCAGCAAAAGAGCGATCCGGATGTGGATATCGCCACCCTTTTTATCGGCGGCGGTACCCCCTCTTTGCTTCCACCCCAGTTGATGGAAAGGCTGCTGGATGCGCTGCGCCAATATTTTTCCATTCTGCCGGATGCAGAATTTACCTGCGAATGCAATCCCGGCACGGTAACGGAAGAATTTCTCTCCGTGCTGAAAAAGGGCGGCGTTAATCGCCTTTCCCTGGGCGCCCAGGCCTCCCAGCCCCATCTTCTATCCCTGCTGGGGCGTATTCATACCTGGGAGCAAGTTGAAGAAAGCGTATCCCTGGCCCGGAATATGGGCTTTGAAAATATCAATCTGGATTTGATGCTGGGCCTGCCCCGGCAGACCCTTTCGGACGTGCAGGATACCCTGCGCGCCGCCCTGTCCCTTTCCCCCACCCATCTTTCCTGCTATGGCCTGATCGTGGAGGAAGGCACGAAAATGTATGCCCAGGTGGAAAAGGGGCTGTGGCAGCTGCCGGATGAGGAAACGGAACGGCAGATGTATGAATGCTGTCGGGAAACCCTTGCCGCCCATGGCTTCAGGCAATACGAAATCAGCAATTTTTCCTTGCCCGGCAAAGAATGCCGGCATAATATGGATTGCTGGAAACGGAAGGAATATCTGGGCCTTGGCAGTGCCGCCTGCGGTTTTCTCAACGAAAAGCGATATCAGAATCCCGCCGATTTGCAGGATTATTTGCAGGGCGTGCCCGCCGAAATCACCCCGGTTTCCGCGGAAGACGCCCGGTTTGAAAGCATTATGCTGGGCCTGAGAATGATTCAGGGGGTTTCGGAGGAGGATTTTCTCCGCATGCACGGCATTTCTCTGGATGCCTGCTTCGGGGAAAAAATGAAAAAGCCCCTGGAAGAAGGGCTGATCATCCGGGAAAATGGGTTTCTTCGCATGACCCGGCGCGGCATGGATGTGCAAAACCGGATTCTGGTGGAATTTTTATGAACCGGCATGGAACAAAATCCTATTTTCCATCGTCTTATATGATGTAAGCAGTATCATTTGGAGGGAGAGCCATGAAAAACCTGTCTTGGAAAAAGTATCTTGCCCTGCTTGCGGCCATCTGTCTGCTTTTGGGCTGCCTTCCCATGGGCGCCAGCGCCGCCATCCGGGGGGATTATGCCATCGTAACCGGCACGGCCACCCTGAATCTGCGCAGCGGCCCCGGCACGGAGCATGCCTGGCTGGGCCGTGCCCAGCAGAATGACTGGGTGCAGATCCACAATGAATCCGGCAATTGGTATTATGTGACCATTCTGGACTCCGGCCTTTCCGGCTATATGAGCAAAAATTTCCTGAAGGTTGCTTCCGGCTATACCAGCAGCGCGGGCATCACCGGCGTGGTGGCCAATCCCAAGGCCAGCCAGTTCCTGAATCTGCGTCTCTATCCCAGCTATGCCTCCCCCGTGGTCAATATCTATTATAACGGCGCCACCTTCTCCATCCTTTCCTATGCCGACGGCTGGTATCAGGTGCTGATGAGTGATGGCGCTACGGGCTTTTTCCGGGAGGAATTCGTCTATATCTATGGCGGCAATGCCAATGAAACGGCCACCATCCGCACCTTTAACGGCGGCAAGCTGAATCTGCGCTCCGCCCCCGACCGGAATTCCTCCATCAAGGCCCAGATCGCCAATGGCCGCCAGGTATCCGTGCTGCTCAAGGGCAATCATTTCTGGAAGGTTTCCGTGGATGGCATGGATGGATTTATGGATTGCACCTTCCTGACTGATCAGGTCGCGCCTTCTGTTCCCTCCATTCCTTCCGCCCCCTCTGTCCCCAGCACGCCCGCCGTTCGCCCGGTTACCAATGGCTATGCCATCGTCAATAATCCCAAGGCGACCCAGTATCTGAATCTGCGGGCCCAGCCCACCACCACTTCCAAGGTAATCGCCCAGTATAAAAACGGCATCCGCTTTGAAGTGATCGATTACGGCGAAACCTGGTGCAAGGTTTACGGCAGCGCTACCGGCAATATCGGCTATATGATGACCAAATATCTGACCCTCTATGGCCTGCCCTCCGCGCCCATCAAAACCGTGCAGAACGGCAATACCTACGTCAATCTTCGTTCCGCCCCCAGCAAGGAAACCGGCGCCGTCTATCAGCGCGTTTATTCCGGCGCGACGGTTACTGTCCTTACCCCCGGCGATGAATGGACCCAGGTACGCTACGGCAATACCGTGGGCTATATGATGACCTGGTTCCTGAAATAAGTGTTATCGTATTTGCGGGCGGGGCCTTCTTTTAAAAAAGAAGGCCCCGCCCGTTATTTTTATATAATATGGGGAAACCATTCTTTGTATCCAAAGAACGGTTTCCCCATCCCCCTTCCAAGAAAGATATCCTGGATACTTCAAATCCTTCCTTTATTCCTCGAATGCCAGTGGCTGTTTTCAATAAACATCCGATACATCCGACATAGAGTTTAGATAAGCAAACGAAGGGATCATTCTTTGTAACCAAAGAATGCTTTCCCCAGCGTTAATTTCAGATAAAACGAGAGGGACTTTCTTTTGAAAAGAAAGTCCCTTTCGCAATGCAAATCATTTTTACTTCAGATGCTGCTTGCCCTGTTCATACATTTTCAGCATCACGTCCACCGTATTTTTGACGGAGGCCAAATCATTCTGATAGGCGCGCTTTTCGGTCAGGCTATCATAGAAATCGCCGATGCAAACGAGATGCCCATTGCCCCAGTAGCCCTTGCCCAGGGCTTCCGTGGCCTGGAAGGTTTTCGTTTCGGTTCCTTCCGCGGTGCGGATTTCCAATTGATCGGTGCCCACCAGCAGGATGGTCGCCTTTTCAAAATGCAGTTCAATCTGCACAGGGGCGTCATCGCTGTAGGCGGTGGTGGCATAGAAGAGGGCCGTTTTGCCATCCAGGGTCAGATAAGCATCCACGGTATCTTCCACTTCGATCACGCCTTTGAGATGGCGATTGGTCATATAGCAATCCACAGCGTCCGCTTTGCCCAGCAAACGCACCATCAAATCCAGGGTATGGATGGATTGATTGATCAGCGCGCCGCCGCCCTCGGTTTCCCAAGTGCCGCGCCAGCCGCTTTCCACATAATAGGGCGCTTCGCGATGCCAGGTAACAAAGCCGCGGCCGCCCTTGAGAGCGCCATATTCACCGGAAGCAATGATCCTTTCAGCTTCCCGCACATTCAGATTATACCGATTCTGGAAGCAAACGCCCAAAGGCACCAGCGAAGCGGCCTCCTCCAGCAGTGCCCACTGCTCCCAGCTGATTACCGGAGGCTTTTCCGTAAAGACGGCAATGCCCTTCTTCGCGGCCATCAGGGCCATGGGCGCATGCAGATAATGAGGGGTGCAAAGATGCACCACATCCACCGTTTCTTTTTCCAGCAATTCTTCCATGGAGGCATAGGCATTACAGCCATATTTTTCCGCCATGGCGTCCGCCCGTTCCTTGCGAATATCGGCGCAGGCGATCAGTTGAATCTGGGGGAGTTTGGACAAAGATGCGGCGTGCACTTGGGCAATTCCGCCGCAGCCGATAATGCCAACACGATACATCGTAATGCTTCCTTTCAAAATTAATAGGTGCCCTCGGTGGAGAAGGTCTTATCCACTTCTTCCTTATGCCGGGAAGTCTTGCATTTTTCCATCAGCATATCGTAGAATTTCTGTTCATCGATGGGCAGGGATACGGTGGCATCCGTCCAGGAAGAGAGGAACATGGCATTGGCCAGCATCAGGCCATTGATGCCTTCCCGTCCATCGGCCACCAGCTTTTCGCCGCGGAGAATATTGGCGGCAAAGGCGTTGAGAACGGCGGGATGCTGAATATTTTCGCCGTCGGTTTCCACATTCACGGTCTGCATGGGGGGCTTATGGAAGCCGTCTTCGGCTTTGACGCACCACTCACGTTCATCCACTTCCAGTTTATCAAAGATCAATTCGCCCTTTTCGCAGACGATCTTGCCCTTGGTGCCGGTGATTTCCAGGCGGTTGGTGCCGGGGGCGTCGCCGGTGGTGGTAACGAAAACGCCGGTAGCACCGTTTTCAAATTCCATGTAGCAGGTCACATCGTCTTCCACTTCGATGTCATGCCATTTGCCGGCATGGCAGAAAGCGCGAACCTTCTTGGGCATGCCGCACAGCCAGGTGAGCAGATCCAGCTGATGGGGGCACTGATTCATCAGCACGCCGCCGCCTTCGCCGGCCCAGGTGGCCCGCCAGGCGCCGGAATCATAATAATTCTGGGTGCGATACCAGTCGGTAATCAGCCAGGATACGCGCTTGATTTCGCCCAGTTCGCCATTTTCCAGCATTTCCTTCAGCTTGCGGTAGACGCAATTGGTGCGCTGATTGAACATCATGCCGAAGGTCTTATCGGGATGCGCGTCGGCAGTGGCCATCATTTCGCGAACCTGCAGGGTGTAAACGCCGGCGGGCTTTTCCACCATCACGTGCAGGCCGTTTTCCAGGGCCAGCTGGGCCAGCGGAGGATGCTGATAATGAGGGGTGGCAATGAGCACGGCGTCGCAAACGCCGGCCTTGATCAGATCTTCGCCTTCATTGAAAATCTGCGCGGTGGGGATGTTTTCCTTGCACCATTCCCGGCGGGATTCCCGGCGATCAGCCACGGCCACCACTTCGATTTCGGGGCACTTGCCCGCTTTGATGTTGTTAATATGACCGGAGCCCATGTTGCCTACGCCAATGACGCCCAGACGAATCTTTTCCATGTTAATTATCCTCCTCTATATTGATGAATCAGTAACCCAGTTTTTTCAGATGATCATAGCTCTTCTTCAGGCATTCGAAGGGAGATTCTCCATAGCAATTATCCTGTTCCACCAGCGCATATTCGGTCACGCCGTTTTTGCTTACGGTATCCAGAATGGCAGGGAAATTGATATTGCCCTGGCCAACCGCCGCCATGCGCGTTTCAAAGCTGGCGGGCACCAAATCCTTCAGATGGATGCAGGGCAGCCGATCGGCATGGGAAGCCATCCAGGCATTCACATCCACGCCCGCAATCTGCAGCCAATAGGTATCGGCAGTAATGCCCATCAAATCAGCGGGCATTTTTTCCAGCAGCGCATCCATGATTGTCTTGCCGCAGGGCAGATGCACAAATTCAAAACTATGATTATGATACATGAATTTCATGCCGGCGGCCTTGATTTTTTCTGCAACAGGGGTGAAATCCTCTGCAAAATAATCCAGCCAATCGGCGCCCCGGTATTTTTCGGACATGGCGCCAAGGCCAATATATTTGCAATCATAGATCTGATGATCTTCGATCACTGCATCCAGATTATTCATCAGCTTCACTTCGGGAATATGGGTCAGGGCGATTTTCAGGCCGTTGGCATCGCAAATAGCCTTGACTTTCTTGGCCTCGATAGGGCCGATTGCGGAAACCTGAACCACCTTATAGCCAATCTTTGCAATTTTTTCCATGGACCGGGCAAAATCCGCTTCAGTCTGGGTGAAATTTCTGATAGTGTATAATTGCGCACCAATTTGCATAATGCTCATTCCTCTCCATTTTTCTTTCTTATATTTTACCTTTTTTCTCCTGATATTTCAAGTGAAAAAAGCCGTTCTGATCCGTTTATTTTCTTGAATTCCCAGCTTTTTCTGTATTTTTTCTGATTGTTGAAAAAAGCCGCCTGTTTTCAGGCGGCTGCATGCAAATCATTCATTGGTCAGGGCGGCTGCGAAGAGACAGGCCTCTACCGGCGACGCCCCTTCCTGGCGGACGCCGATGGATTGAATTCTTCTTTCCGGACAGGGATTTTTCCATTCGCAGGCATAGAGGATGCGGCTTCCCTCCGGCGTATCCAATTCTGCATAGCGGCATGCGGCCAGGGCGGCGCCCCGCCAGGGATCCTTCGGATTCACAAGCGGTGAAGGCTGCATATGATCTTCATCCACTGTATTCTGATTGTCAATATCGCTTGGCGCATCGCCGTATGCGCTGGGCATTTCAAAGCCGCTTTTCCCTGAAAAATCCCCAAGCGCCACGCCATAATCCCCTGCCGCGCCAAATTCCACCGGGCAATTAATGCTCAGCCCATCCTCGTAGCGAATCATATACTGGGCCGCAATCCGTTCCACCCGATCCCGGAAATTCCAGGTGGTAATCCTTTGGGGCAGCGGCTGCCGGGCCGCATGGAAAAAAACGATGGATTGGGCCCTGCCCTCTATTATCAATTCTTCTCCTTCTTTCAAGGGCGTAAGCCCGCCGGCATAAGCAGCCCTTGCCGCATCCTCCCGGATACTTCCGCATCGATACCCGATTTTCTTTTTTTCACCGGGAACCACCGCCATTTGGGCCAGTGTGGACAGGCTTCCGTCAAAACAGCGCTCTCCGCTGAGTTTTTCCTGCAAAAGCGGCAGATAATCCGCCGTCAGCCGATCAAATTCTGCCCGTTTTTCATCTGTGTAATCCTGCCGCCAGAGCACCATGGCGGAAAACACCAATTCATACAGCCAGCCGTTAAAGCCCAGTTCGTATGCATTGGGCACGCACCAGGTGGATACCTCCGCCCCCAGAACATTTTCATTTCTGCTCCGCCTTTCCCAGCCGCAAATCTGGGAGCCGCGGAAATTGCCAAAGATCTCCTGAAAGCCCTTCTGGGCAAATTCATTTTCCGTATCGTTGGCCATGGAATATTGCCAGTCAATCATCAGAATATCCCGGGATATTTTTCCGGCTGCTTCATATGTGGCGGGCAATTGATAGGGACGGCCATAGGCGTCCTTCTGCTTTGGCACGCCGATTCCGCCCGAAGGCACGCCCTTCCAGTTGATGTGGTTTTGCAGCATTTCGCCCCACATCATGATCTGAATTCCCCGCTTCTGATAAAAATCCCACAAGCAATTGATATCATAGGCCAGCAGATCATGCCCGCTCTTCTCCCGGCATTTGGGGCATTCCCCCAAAACACGCACCTCATCATGCCCGATGGAAACCCGCCTGGGCTGAAATAAATCAAGCAATTCCTCCGCCACATCAAAATACAATTGATAGCTTTCCTCGCAGGATGGGCAATAGGAATCGGGCCAGCGCTCATAGGGCCTTTCCGCAATTTCCCGATGGGCCAGCGTCAGATAATAGGCATGGCTCAGGGCCTGAATTTCCGGCACAATTTCAATCCCCAGCATGGCGCAATGATCAATAATCCGGCGAACATCGGCCTTGGAAATGCAGCCCGATCCGCATAATTCCACGTGGGTGGAATCCTTCCAATAGGCTTCGGATGCCTGCAGCCCCTGGGGCCCGCCGGGATATTCCCTTGCCTCCCGGCAAAAGCGCTTCCATGCCGCATTGATTTCCGGGTGGCGATCCAGTTCCACGCCGCCCCCCGTTTCCAGAATAATCATGTTATATTTGAGGGACGCCAGGGCGTCCAGCAGATGGAGAAAATCATCCACAAGATCCGCAGGCGGCATATAAAAATGCACACCGCGCTGAGGTTTAAAAGGGGCGTCCTCTATTTTGCAGCAGGGAAATTCCATGCCCGCTTCCGTTTTCCTGCCGATGGAAAAGAGGGTCTGCAGGGCGCAGGCCAGGCCTTCCTTTCCGGAAGCCCGGATGGATATTCTTTCGCCGATTTCCAGGCAATATGCCCCGAAAACGCCAATAGAAGCATCCTCCGTAACGGAAAGCGCGCAAGGAGCGTTTCTATCCGTTTTCCCGAACAGCGCGCCAAATAAATATTTCACCAGCGTCATGGCCCAGGCCGCATTTTCCCCTGTAATCCGGCAGGCAGCGCCGGCGTCTATCCGTAAATATCCCTTCCCAGGCCTGATTTTTTCAGGTTCTGGAAGTAATGCTGAAAAACGCTGCATTTTATCCTCCTAAAAAAATACCGGAAGGTTATTTTCCCTTCCGGCATGAAAACTAAATCAGCGCTGGGTATCCCCGTGCAATTGCATTTGTTCGTTGAGCAGATTGATATTGCCGCAGCCCATGGTCAATACCAGATCGCCGGGCTGCCAATGCTCCCGCAGATATTTTTCCGTATCATCAAAGGTGGGGGTATGCACGGCGTCAATACCGTTTTTGCGCATGCCTTCAATCAGCATTTCGGTTCTGATATCGCCGGGATCCTTTTCCCGGGCGGCAAAAATATCCGTTACCAGGGTGAAATCCGCCACCTCGGTGCAGGTGAGATAATCGTTGAAAAGGCTCTTCACCCGGCTGTAGGTATGGGGCTGCATCACCGCCCACAGGCGCTTGGGATGCTGCATTTTGGCTACCTTCAGGGCCGCCCGCATTTCTGCCGGATTATGCCCGTAATCGTGATACATTTTCACCCCGTCAATCAGCCCGGTCAGTTCAAACCGGCGATGCACGCCGCCGAATTTGGATAGGGCCAGGGCCGCCTTTTCCCCCTCCACGCCGACAGCATGGGCGGATGCAAAGGCCGCCAGAGAATTGAGCACATTGAATTCCCCCGCTACCCTCAGTTCAATCCTGCCCAGGATTTCACCCCGGAAGGCGATATCATACATGGGGCAGCCGGTATCATTATAGGTAAGATTGACGGGATAATAATCGTTTTCTTCCTTCAAGCCAAAGCTGCGCGTTTCACAGGGCAATTTGGAAAAGAGCCGCATGATCCTTTCATCCTCGCCCCATCCGATGGCCATGCCATCTTCAGGCAGCAGGGAAAGGAAATTGCCAAAGGCCTCTTCAATATGATCGATATCCCGATAATAATCCAGATGATCGGCGTCAATATTGAGCACTACCGCCTGGGTGGGGCGCATTTCCAGGAAGCTGCCATGGAATTCGCAGGCTTCCGCCACAAAGACGTCCTTCTTCCCGATCCGGGATCCGCCGCCCAGGGCGTCCAGCCGCCCGCCGATATGCACCGTGGGATCCACGCCGCATTCCAGCAGGGTAAAGGCAATCATGGATGAAGTGGTGGTTTTCCCATGGGCGCCGGAAACGCAGATGGCGTTTTCATGCCCCTGCATCAGCTGCCCAAGCAAAGTGGATCTTTCCATCTGAGGAATGCCCAGATGCACCGCTTCCTGCCGTTCCGGGTTTTCTGCAGAAATGGCGGCAGAATAAACCATCAGATCGGTGCCCGGCACATTTTCCTTTGCATGGCCCACATGCACCTCAATCCCCATTTCCCGCAGCCTTTCTACAGCATGGGAATTGGCATTATCCGATCCAGTTACCGTATAGCCTTCCTTCAGCAGCATTTCCGCCAGGCCGGACATGCTGCTTCCCCCGATCCCAATCATATGAATGCGCTTGCCCTGGTAATCGCGAATATTTTCCATACTGCACCTCAATGAATGAATTCCTTTCATATTATACGATGAAACCGCTTGAAATATCAAGAGGAAAGGCGGCAGAATGGCCCGATCCCCGGAAAAAAAGTTCATTTTCCATTGTTCCTGCGCCGCGTTTTTCTTGTGGTTCGCCATCAGGATGTTACCATTTTCCTACGCATTTGTGACAAATGCCGTAACAATGCCGGATTGCCCATGGAAAGCTCCATCTTATTTGAAAAAATGCTTGCATTTTCCCTTTGGATATGATATTATATTAAAGCTGTCAATTATGGATGTTTCGCGGTATATGCCGCGTCACCACAAGAGCAATTCCCCTCGGGAGGTAATTACAATGGGCAAGTTTTGTGAAGTGTGCGAAAAGGGCCTGATGACCGGCCACAACGTCAGCCATTCCAACCGCAAGAGCAGCCGCACCTGGGCTCCCAATGTCCAGAAGGTTCGCGTTCTGGTGGAAGGCCGCCCCATGCGTCTGAATGTTTGCACCCGTTGCCTGCGCAGCGGCTATGTGCAGCGCGCTCTGCCCACCGTGCAGAACGAAGTGACCGAAGAGGCCTAAGACGATTTCGTCACCGCATGAAACCACCTGAAAGACGGTGGTTTTTTGCGTATCATTCTTTATCCAAAGGATGGATCGCTGATGAAAAAACGATATCTGGATTTAACAAATCAAGCGGACTGCATAAGCATCTTCGTCAAGGATACTCAGATCATTCCTGCCGGAACCACCCTTTCCTCCATGCCTGTCCGCCATAAAAACGCGGAATATGATCGCTATGCCCGGGATTATGATATTCATTTTCTATTTGAAGATCATCTTCCCCAGCCGGATTTTTACGCCGTTCCGCGGCTGGATATTTTCGCCCACGACGGAAGCGGCGGCTATCTGTGTTCCCTGGAAACAGCGGTGGATTTTCAAAGCGATGCAAAAATTATCTATGTCGACGCGAAACGCCGTTGCTTTCTCACTGCAGAAAACGGCCGGGATTTTTTAAAAAATGTCACGGACTGGCGGAAGCAATGCCAACCCTTTGCGGGAATCAGCTTGTTTTCCAGCATTGAGGAAGCCAAAGAGCATTTCGAATTTTACGAATTTGAGAACCAGTAAATAAAACAGCAAGGCGCTCAGCCCTGCTGTTTTTATTTTTACTTGTAATTTCCCTTACTGAATTTGGCAATGACCAGGCCAAGCATCAGCGCCAGCACCGAGGCCCCCAGCAAAATCCAGTTCGCCCGATTGGCGATATTTCCGCTGTCCGGTGCAAACCCGGCGGGAATCTCCCGGGTAAAATCAGAGCTGCGCTGGGTTTCCGGGAATTCTGCCCCATGATCCTGCGCCGGTATTTCTTCCTTCTCCCCTGCCGTTTCAGCAGGCGCTGCGGTAGCTGCAGGAACCATTTCGGCAGGCGCATTTGTTTCTATGGGTGCTGTCGGTTCCATCACTCCTGCATTGGCCGGGGGCATATTGGCGCCCGGCATCATCCCATCCGGAGGCATGCCGCCCATGCCCATATTTCCCATTCCTTCCGGCATCTGCATGCCATCGGGCATAGCTGGCGGCGTACCCATGGGCTGCATATTGCCCATGTTGCCCCCCGGGAATTGCCCGCCGCCCATCATGCCGCCGGGCATCGGCGCCATTTCTGTCGGTGCAGGGGTTTCCGCAGGTGTGGCTGGCGTTTCAGCAGCCCTGGGCGTTTCCGTTTTCCAGGTAGAATTCCCCGTTCTGAAGGGATTGCCTTCCCGGTTCCATGCGCCGTCCCTGTCGCCGCCTTTACCGCCCACATTCCCCATGGACCCCATATCGGAAAGATTCAGATGGGATGCGTCAATCAGGGCGCTGCTGCCCGATTGCGCCTGGGTGGTAGTGGGAATCACGCCATCCAGCTGCCCGCGGATGCTCTGGGTTCTCAGGGCGCAGAATTCCTTCAGCGCCGCCGTGCCCCGTTGGAATTCTTCATAGGTAAAGAATGAAGTGGGATCCTTTTCCACATAGGGCGCAATCATACCGCTGACCCGGATGATCTCCTCCTCCAGCCAGCCGCTTTCCAAATGATTCTCCAGCAGCTCCCGATAGATTGCATGATAGCGATTCATATTTTCTTCGCTGGCAAAAATCCAGGAAAGAATGGGCCGGCTGGATACATCGCCGGATGATACCGGCGTATCAATCCCCCGATTGACTGCTGACGTGGCGTTCCCGCCCTGGCCCATGGAAAATGCGCCAAAGGCCAGATTATAATCCCAGGGGATCATGGAAAGGGCGCCGTTTTCTTCATAGAGATAGTAATTGTGGATCATGCTGCCGGTATAGCTGTCATCATTGCACAGGAAATGATGCACTGCCAGATAGCGGATTACCCGCTCCTGATCGACTGCGGATACGTCCCCTTCCGACAGCTTTTTCAGCGCCCCGATCAGCCGCTGCTGATCCGCTTCCGTCGCATCCGTTTTTGCGCTGTCAAAAATATTGGCGTAGCTTTCCGGATTGTCGTCGCTGTATTGCAGCATCACATCACTGCTTCCCATGGCGCCCATGCCGCCCCGGTCTCCGCCGTTTCGATTATTGCCCGCGCCGGGAACGCCGGGAAAATCAGGCCACTGCATACCGCCGGGCATTTCCCCCTGGCCCGTGGGCATAGCGCCACGGGGCTGCATCCCCTGCGGCAGCGCATCCGCATTTTCCTGCATCTGGCTGAATTTTTCCTTCATTTCTTCCATGTCAAAATCCATGCCATTGCCCCGACCGCCGCCAAAGGAAAGGGAATCAGGCTTGTAAAGCTCGCCATAATCGCTGCCGAAATTTCGGGCGAGGAAGCTGTCCTCCACCCCTTCCACCGCCAGATACAGGCCCCAGTATTCCCCGTTCACCCTGATTTCCACAAAGCTGCAAAGGGGCGATGCCACCCCCATTTTCCACATCAGGGTATAGGATAAATAATCCTTCATGTGGGTAGAATCCTGGATCAGGTTATTCAGGCTCAGCTTATCCAAGCCATGATAGGTTTTTCCGTTTTCGTAATGATCAAATTCAATTTTGAAGCTGTATCGATCATTGCCATAGCTTTCCACGGAAGAAAGGGATGTATTCCCCTTGGCGCGGATGGCCACATTTTTATAGCTTTCTCCGTCAATGATCACCGCGCATTGGGCGTATTCCTCATTTCGGCAGGTTTCCAGAAAGCCTTCCCAGTTATCCATCACCAATTCCAGGGTATGCACCCGGGATGAATCAAAGAGCCTTGTTTCATAGCCCATCAGGCGCTCGCCGTCAATCATCCCGGAGGCCGCCGCGCCCAGAAAAACGCAGGTGAAAACCAGCGTCAATATCAGCGCGATACAGCAAATCCTTTCAATATGCTTACTTCGGAGCATTTCTTCCACCTCAGCCGAGATAATCCCCGTTATAGCTCACCAGCACCGCGCTATGCACCCCATCCATTTCGGAAAGCTGGGTGATAAAATCGGTGTTTTCCTTGCGCAGGCGGATTTCATAATTCAATTCAATCTGGCCCGCCTGGGCGGTCTTGCTCTTGATGACGGCCTTTTCCACATGCTGGGCAAGGAATTCCTTAGCCGCCTGTTCCGCCGCGGAATCCCGGCAGGAAATCACCGCGATATAAGGATTCTGCCCCGCCTTTCGATTGACGAAGAGCAGCATCACAATGCCGATGATCACACTGCCGAATACCGCCAGGGGAATCATTCCCGCCGCCAGCACGATGCCCGCCGCAATAGCCCAGAAGAGGAAGGCAATATCCATGGGTTCCTTAATGGCCGTGCGGAAACGAACGATGGAAAGGGCGCCCACCATACCCAAGGAAAGCACCACATTACTGGTTACCGCCAGAATGGTCATGGCGGTGATCATGGTCAGCGCAATCAGCGTGCCCCCAAAGCCTGCGGAATACATCACGCCGGAATAGGTCTTTTTATACACCAGGAAAATGAAAAGCCCCAGGCCAAAGGCCAGCAAAAGCACCAGCGCCATATCCAGCAGGGATACGCTGGCGATATTTTCCAGAAAGCTGGATTTGAAAACGTCGGAAAAGCTGAAGGTATTATTCATGATTGTTCATCCTTTCTTTTTCAATCCTTAATCGTACATCCGGCAAACGCCGTATTTGGAAAAGGCCGTGCTTCGTCTGCCCTTTACCTGTACCGCCCTTCGAATGATCCCGGGCAGAAATTCATCCCATTTCACTTCCAGAATGATGGTATTTTGCGCCGCCGGGATGGTGATGCAATCGGGGTTCAAAAAATCCGTGCCGCGCAGCCCCGTGCGGATATTTTCATCAATGGTCACCCGCACATTGCCCGGGCCGTATACAAAGGGAATGCGATCATAATCCACGATCGTCTGCGGCCTGAGGCACTGGGATTTCATCTTGCTGTATAATTCAATCAATAATCCCCGGCCGCTGACGGCCATCCAATCCGTATCCCCGGAAACGATTTTCTGCGCTTCCTCCTGGCTGATTGTTTCGGATATTTTATATCCCAGTCCGCCCCGCTTCACCTTTTTTTCCAGGTGAATCAGGGATAAATCCCCATCGTAATAGCGGATCCGGAATTTTTCGCGCTCGCTGACGCCATCGATTTTTTCCATCAGCGCTTTATCATACAGATTATCGAAATACAGGCTGCGAATCCGGTAATGCCCCTTTTCCCGGGCATGCGGATCCAATTGGGCGATGGCCCGCATGCCGGCGCAGATGGCCGCCTTATCCCCCGGGGTGATCACATGCTTGATTTCGTTGCGATAGATCATGGAAGGCTGCTCCTTTCCTGAAAAGATAATTCATTATAACCCGCCAATTTGAAAATAAATCCGATAAACTGCGAATAAATTGTAAACAAAAAACGGCCGGCATTTTTCTGCCGGTCGTTTTGTTTTTTTCTTTTATTCCTTGGCGGAATCCCGATCGCTCACCAGGGCCTTGAGTTCCTGCATGAAGGTGGGGATATCGGTAAAGGAGCGATACACGGAAGCGAAGCGGATATAGGCCACTTCGTCCAGTTCCCGCAGCGCATCCATCACCATTTCGCCGATCTGGCGGGTGGTGATTTCTTCCTGCAGGCTGTTATAGGCCAGCTGCTCAATGGAATTGACGATTTTTTCAATTTCGGCAGCAGAAACGGGCCGCTTATGGCAGGCGGCAATAATCCCGCTGCGCACCTTTTTGGCGTCAAATAATTCACGGGAATTATCCTTCTTGATGACCAGCAGCTGCTGCACTTCTACCTTTTCATAGGTAGTAAAACGGCGGCCGCACTGAATGCACTCCCGGCGGCGGCGGATGGAATTGCCATCGTCCGTGGGACGGGAATCCACAACCCGGCTATCGGCACAATTACAAAACTGACATTTCACGGATGCATCATCCTTCTCTTGCATTTCTTGGGGATTGTTTTCTTATTATAGCCTTGAAAATGATTTTTGTCTACCCCTGCCGGGGCTTAATCTTCCTGCAAATCTCCCGGTTCCAATTGCACCAGGATCACATTTTCCCCGATTTTGCATATTCTTTGCCAGGGAATCACGATGCCGCATTTTTCACCCCGGAGCACATGGCTCATTTTCGTTTCCCCCGGCACCACCAGCGCCTCCACGCAGCCATCCCTGGGATCAAATTCGATATCCATGACTTTGCCCAATCGTTTTCCATCCAGGGTATTGACCACATCTTTGGTTTTCAGTTCCGAAAGGCTCATATTGCCACCCCCTGATGGCAATATATGCAAAAGGGAAAAATTATTTGCCGATGGATTCGATCCCGCGCAGAATTTCCGGCTCGCGCACATCCCTGACCACGGTGAAAATCTTTCTGGTCAAAAGCGCGCCGGAACGATAATACAGGCAGATAAAGGGGCAATCCTGGGCAAAGAGATCCTGAATCTGATGGAGCAGGCTCTGATAGGTAACAAAATCGGTGGCCAGGCGCAAATCCTTGAATAATTTATCCATATCCTTGGATTTATAGCCCGTATAATTGCCGGTATTATTGCTCATGAGCAAAAAGCCCGGATCGGGAATCACGTCCATTTGATAGGCGGCGATACACATATCATAATTCCGCTTGCTCAAACGATCCTTGATGGAGGAAAAGCTTTCCGTCACCACCGGCGCTTCAAAGCCGATATCCTCCAGCATGCCCTTGATCAGATTGGCCGCCTGAACGCGCACCGTATTATCCTGCTCTTCATAGACATAGATGCGCAGGCGCAGCCGTTTTTTCTGATCCCCTTCCATTTTATCCAATACGCCGTCCCCATCCAGATCGGCCCAGCCGGCTTCCGCCAGGATCTGCCTTGCCTTCTCCGGATTATAGGCGTATTCGGTTTCATGATCCTTATACATCCAGGTGCCGGAAGGCAGGGGGGTATCGGTGCGCTGGGCCATGCCCATATATACCGTATCGCAGATTCTATCCAGATCCAGGGCATAGCGGATGGCCTTGCGGATATTGATATCATCCAGGGGATATTCCGAAAAATTCATCAGCAGGGTTTCCAGCTGGCGGGTCCGGTAGGTAATATTCAGGTTGGTAAGGCCGGTGCGGTATTGCCCGGCGGAGGCAGAGCGGGTAATGGCAGCGTCCACCCGGTTGTATTCATAATCCGAAATCAATTCCCGGTTTTTGGCCCGGAACATCACATTGATATTCTTTACCGTTGCCGCCCCCTGCCACCAATCCTCATAAGCAGAAAGATAGAGATAATTGGCCGGCTGGAAGGAATCCGCCTTATAGGGGCCGGTGCCCATGGGGGTCACATACTGCACCTGATCCTTGGGCAGCACGGGAAAGGTCAGGGCATAATACACCCCGTAATAGGGACGGCTCACCGTGATCACCAGGGAACGGGCGTCGTTCACCGAAACGGAGGAAATGATATATGTCAGCTGTGCATACTGGCCTTTGCCTTCATTGGCCAAACGCAGAATTTCATTGATGGTGGCCGCCACGTCATGGGCAGTGCAGGGCGAGCCGTCATGAAAGGTAATGCCTTCCTTCATGGTGATGGTCCATTTTTTCCCGCTGCTGTCCGGCGTGCAGGAGGCCGCCAGGCAAAGCTGGGGCTTATAATCATCATCCAGGGAATACAGCCCTTCAAACATCAGCGCCGTCAGGGATTGAAATTCCCGCTCTTCCGATTGCAGGGGATTCAGATGGGTGCTTTTCACCGAAATCATGCCCAGGGTGAGGGTATCATCCATGGTGGTGGCCAGGGCTCCGGGGCAAACCAAACAAAGCGCCAGGGCCAGCGCCAATGCTTTAATAATAATACTGCTGATAGATCGCATAGGCATTCAATACCTTTCCCGCATAATAACGCGTATCATCCATGGGAATCTGGGCAATGGTGAGGGTTTTCCCGTCGGTGGAATACTTTTTGATCCAGCTATCCACGTTCCCCCAGCCCGCATGATAGGCGCAGGCAGTGAGGATGGGATCCCCATCATATTTTTTCGTAATATAGCTGAGCAGATAGCAGCCCATCTTGATGGCGTTTTCCGGCTCGTAAATCGCCTCTTTATCATCGGCGCTGATACCGAATTTGGGGGCGATCCATTCAAAGCTATCGGGCATGAATTGCATCAGGCCCATGGCCCCGGCATAGCTGACCGCATGGGGATCATAATCGCTTTCCCGCTTGATAATCGCCGCCACAAAGGCCGGATCAATTTCATAAACCGAGGCATAGTATTCAATCCATTCCCGGTATTTTACCTGATGCCTGTCCACTTCCCGCTCGTATTCCCGAAGGGCCGTTTCCCGATCGTCAAGCAGGGTATCCATGCTGATTTTGGCCTGTCGCGCAGAAAAGGCGGTCATCATCAGCGCCACCACCATCAAAAGCAGAATGCAGCCCTGCCACCAGGTGATGGAAAAGGAAAAGCCCGTTTTTTTCTTTTTCCTGTTTCGGTTGGAGCGGCGATTGCGCCCGGATGGTGTTTTTCTCTGCGTTGCTGCCGCAGGGGGCGGCGGCGCAGGATAGGGATAATTGCTCAAATTGAATCTCCTTTATTTTTCCGGTTGAAATTTTTTCAGGGTTTCCTGCCACATGGATAAAACGATGGCGACGCTCTCTTCCCTGCTGCCTGTGGTGCGGATCACCCGATCCGCCCTTCTTGCCTTTTCCAGGGTGGGCATTTGGGAATGAATGCGGTTCATGGCCTGGCGATAGGTAAGCCGATCCCTTTCCATCAGGCGCTTTGCCTGGATTTTCTGAGGCACATAGGCGCACCAGATTTCATCGCACCATGCATCCATGCCGCATTCGAATAAAAGCGGCACATCCATAATCACCGGCCCATCGCTTGCGGCAATTTCGGCCCGCATTTTGGCAAAAACCATGGGATGCACGATGGCATTGAGCTTTTTCCGGTTTTCCTCATGGCCAAATACCATTTCGCCCAGCGCCCTGCGATTGAGATTTTCGCCATCAAATACCCGATCGCCGAATTCCTTCCGGATCAGGGGCAGGGCCTCTCCTCCCGGGGCGGTCAGAGAACGGGAAATTTCATCGGCGTCGATGATCTTTGCCCCCGCCTTTTTCAGCGCGGAGGAAAGATTACTTTTCCCCGTGGAAATTCCCCCGGTCAGGCCAATTACATAGGCACTCATTTGGTTTCATACCAGCTTTCGCCTGTTTTTACTTCCGCCAGCAGCGGCACCTGCAGAGAAATCACCTGCTCCATGCAATCCTGCAGGATTTTCGTTACCTTTTCCGTTTCTTCCCGGGGCGCTTCGATCATCAGTTCATCGTGCACCTGCAAAATCAGCCGAGCCTTCAGCTTTTCCCTTTTCAGCGCCTGATGCACTTTTACCATGGCCAGCTTGATGATATCCGCCGCCGTGCCCTGAACGGGGGTATTCATGGCGGCGCGTTCCCCGAAATTACGGGTATTGGCATTGGATGCCTTCAATTCCGGCAATTGTCGGCGCCTGCCCATCATGGTCAGGGCATAGCCGTCCTCATAGCCCTTCTTCACCGCATCATCCATAAATTTTTTCACTCCGGGATAGCGGGCAAAATACCGGGCGATGAAATCCCCGGCGGCTTTCCTGGAAATGCCGATATTCCGGGCCAGGCCAAATTCGCTGATGCCGTAAACCAGGCCGAAATTCACCGCCTTGGCGCTGGAACGCATGGC
>SVHD01000106.1 GCA_015056015.1 Clostridiales bacterium | reverse complement strand
TTTCTTTTTCTTTACGCGCGCACTACAGCATATTGATGGGCGGGAATATCAACGCCATCAACGGAATAAGACGCCTCACCGTAATTACAAATGATGCGTGTACCATCTTCATAAGTGGTAGTGGCAAGATCGCCTTCACGCTTATGATGGGTCATCTTCATCAGCTGCAAATCCTTGATCTTTCTATATTCGGTGAGCATATTGCTGATATGCGTGGCCGCTTCCTCAATTTCCTCCGGAGAGCCGCAGGTAATATCCACATCGCCCATCCAGTTGGAACGGGAGGGATCAGGCGTAACAAACTTGGAATGAATGTACACTGCGGGATGGCCGCCGTATTCGATGAATTTCAGCTGGCTCTGCCAATCTTTCACCGGATAATTCACCGTGGCGGGAGCGGGATTGCTCAGCACAATGCCGTTATAGCAAAGCTGCCACATGGGCACGTTTTCATCCACCATCTTGGGCGGATTGAAAAGGCCGAAATCCACATACAGGAACATATCGCTGACCGGCGCCATATAGTCATAAGCGCCTTCAGACTGGAAGCCGCCCATCAACTCGCTGGCCCTCTTGGCGATGCGGGTCATGGAAGCAATGAATTCCTTCTGGGTGCAGGGATGCTCTTTATCAAAGCAGCGATAAGGAGCGACGCAGCTGATTACATCGATGTAATGCAGGCCGTGGAAGCCCAGTTCCTTCACTTTGGGCAAATCCTCCATGGAGAATTTTTCGCCGCCGGCCTTGGGGCACATATTATACATCCGGCCGCCGCCCCACTGGGCATTCTTCTGCTTTTCGCCGTCCCGGGTACGCATGGGCAATTGATCGCTCCACCGGTTGGAAATGGAATAGCAATCGGTGGAATTGGTGTGGCACACCAGGCGATAGCCCAGATCCCTGGCTTTCTTCGTCAGTTTTTTCAGGCCTTCTTCGCCGCCCAATTTTTCTTCCACCGGAAAGGCTTGGGGCCAGCGGCCGTCATGACCGCTGATATTCCAGCCAACAAGGCAGAACTCCGCCTTATCCACACCATGCGCCTTGCAGGCGTCCATTACTTCGCCTACCCGTTCAAAGGTAGCAGCCACATGCATGGGAGGCTCGTTTTCGTCGGTCTGCTCTTCAACAGGCGTAGGAACAGGCTTCCACGCCTGACGAATACGGATTTCCGGCGCATCCAGCACATATTCCAGTTCCGGATTCATGCGATCGCGAATCATTTTGCAGCCAACAGTATTGAGCTGATAATCCTGATACGCGCGTGCCATGCCGCTGTAATCGGCGTCTTCGCCAGTGAGCATCACATATTCCGCCTGGAAATCGCCGTCAATTTGCTGGCCTTCCATCAGGAAACGGGGATGAATGGTATAAACCCCATCCTTCCGTTCAATGATAAAGCGATGATATTCCCACATACCGGTCATAATGCAGGCAAAGCATTCCCGGGGCGTTTTCACGCCCATCATCCGCTGCTGGCAAAAGCCAGTATCAATGCGCTGATCTTCATGATTCTTAAAACGAATCATATAATTCTTGTAAATGATATAGCCTTCTTCCCCCTCTTTGGCAGGGGCAAAATCCGGCATAAAATCCACTGTTTCGACGGGCTTATGCAATTCATCCCGGGGCAGCGTCACAATAAAGCCGCGGCAGGTTTCCTGCATTTTCAGCGCCAGTTTTTCCTGGCTTCCATCTGTGTAAGTAACCAGTGCCTGATACATAGTATCATCCCTCGTTTCCTTAATTTTTGCAATTTGCTGCTGTCATTATAGCGCATAAAGGACTCAGCGGCAATTCCAATATTTTTGATCTCGAAAATTCGTCATTCATCCGAGGGCAATACTTCCCAGTCAGCCGGCGGTTCGCCAAGATACGGTACATCCATAGCAACGCCATTTTGCAGGGCGCTCTGATGGGCAATCAGGCCGGGTAGATTATACTGCGCAGCGCGCCAGGCGTTGGTGGGCGAAAGTTTTCCCGTCACAAAAGCGCGGCAGAAATCGTCCACCATGTATTTATGGGTGCCGCCATGGCCGGTATGCAGCGGATCCAGTTCTCTGGGCAGGCGTTCAAGGCTCTGGATGGGCGCGCGGTCATTCCCCCAGGCACCATTGACAAATTTATTGCCAAACTCCGGATCATCCTTATGCTTCGTCAGCTCAATGGGATTGAGCAAATCGCTGACGTCCTCAAATACGGCCTCTTTACCCGGCAGACGCACATAGCTGTGCTGGGCCATGGAGCATTCATAGCTGCCCTTGGTGCCATGGAAGCAGGTAATGTAACTCATGGGCGCAAACCAGGAAATACGGCGATTTTCACTGATGCGGGCGAGCGCGCCATTGGCCAGCTGCAAAAGCGCAGAAGTATTGGAGAAAGGATTATTCCACAGATTCTGCCCATCGGTGCCGAAAATATCCTTATCCTGCTTTTCCACAAAGCCATAAGCGGATACGCGCTTTACATAGGTTCCGGCAGCAGAAAGCACCATAGCCGTCGAATGGGTAGGATAGAGCATCGGCGGAATACCGGCCACCTGGCGCCAGTTTTCGCCGCCGGAATGCTTATAGGCAGACTCATCCTTCAGACAGATGTCGACCAGTTCCTGGACCGTGTACTCTTTTCC
>SVHD01000014.1 GCA_015056015.1 Clostridiales bacterium | reverse complement strand
ATGGGGCTTATTCAGCCCCAAACCCCGAACCAGGGTCATTGACCCTGGACCCAGTAGCGGAATGGGAGTGGATTTTCTACAAACGCTTTCCCGCTGGGACTTGAGGATACGCTTGGTCGTCCCACGGGCCGGGCGGCATTGGCCGCCCAGCGGATGCAAAGCATCCGGGAAAACAAAAAGAACGGCAACGGAGAGAACTTGTTCTCTCCCGTGCCGTTTTTTGTTTTCGGTTGGCCCGTGGATTATTTTAATCGTATTCTGAAGTTCTTATTTTCCCAAGTTTCATGCGGAAATAACCGTATTTTCCCACCCAAGTCATTTCGCAAACCGGAGTCCAGAGGAGGGACTCCTCTGGCGCGGGGGTACGGGGGCCGCGGAGGCCCCTGCCTCGTCCTGCCGCCTTGACAATGCCGCCTTCCCATGCTACGATAATCCCAACGACAGAAGAAAGGCGGCGCGGAGCATGGAAAATACCAAGCGAATTCTGGCGCTTTTTGATTTTGACGGCACCCTCATCAAGGGGGACAGCGTGATTACCTATCTGCGCACGGCCAGGCGTCTGCGCGCCCTGTCCGGGGGCGAATTTCTGAAGGCGTGCCTGGCGGCCGTAAAATACAAAATGGGGAAAATGACAGAAGAAGCGGCCAAGGCGCGCGCGCTGTCCTTCCGGCAGCATATGCAGGCGGATCGGCGCATTGCCATGGACGCCTTTTTCGCATCCGATGAATTGATTCCCCGGGTATTCCCGGAAGGCAGGGCGCGGCTGGAATATCATCGGCAGCAGGGGCATCTGGTGCTGCTGGTATCGGCCTCTACCAGCAATTATATGAATATTGTCGCCTCCATGCTGCCGGTGGACGGGCTGCTGTGCACCCAGATTTCCGATGACGGAAAAGTGGGGAAAAATTGCAAGGGCGAGGAAAAAATCCGCCGGATTCAGGCCTATCTGCAGGAGCAGGGCCTGAAAGCGGATTTTGAAAATTCCTATGCCTATGGGGACAGCAAGAGCGATCTGCCCATGCTGCGGCTCTGCGGGCATCCGACCCTGGTAAATCCCAAAGCCGCATTGAAAAAAGCGGCGGGGGATATGCCCATGGTTCAATGGAAGGAAAAGCAGAAAGGAAAATAACATGAATTATCAGCAAATCAATGCCGATACCATTGATCGCTGGGTGGCGGAAGGCTGGGAATGGGGCAAACCCACCAGCCATGAAGCCTTCCTGGCGGCGAAAGAGGGGGTGTGGGATATGCTGCTCACCCCCACCAAGCCGGTACCGAAAAATTGGTTTGGGGAAATCAAAGGCAAAAAGATCCTGGGCCTGGCCAGCGGCGGCGGGCAGCAAATGCCCATTTTTGCGGCGCTGGGGGGAATTTGCACCGTGCTGGATTATTCCAAGCAACAATTGGAAAGTGAAAAAATGGTGGCGGAGCGGGAGCAATACGAAATCGAGATCATCCGGGCGGATATGACCAAGCCCCTGCCCTTCCCCGATGAAAGCTTTGATCTGATTTTCCATCCCGTTTCCAATTGCTATGTGCAGGAAGTAAAGCCCATTTTCAAGGAATGCTATCGGATTTTGAAAAAGGGCGGCATTTTGCTTTCCGGGCTGGATAACGGGATCAATTTTATCGTGGATGAGGAAACGGAATCGAAAATCGTGCATTCCCTGCCCTTTGATCCCCTGAAAAATCCCGATCAGATGGCGGAATTGCAAAAAGAGGATAGCGGGGTGCAATTTTCCCATACCATGGAGGAGCAGATTGGCGGGCAATTGGAGGCAGGCCTCATCCTGACCCATCTGTATGAGGATACCAATGGCCAGGGCTTTTTGCATGAGCATCAAATCCCCGCCTTTATCGCCACCCGGGCCGTGAAGCCGTAAGATCTTTCGGTCGCCGTTTCTCCGGCGGCCTTTTTTGCGCCCTTTTCCCCGGCTTTACAGCGGGCGGTTTGTTTGGTAAAATAGAGGGTAGTATGGAAAAGGAGTGGAAGATTCCATGGCGGAAAGAATTGTGGCGATGCAGCAGCAGAAAATGGTGATGGAAGGCGCGCTGCTTTCCACCATTGCTTCGGCAGGATATTTATTGGGCTTTGATACGGTGGAGCAATGCATGAAGGATGAGGGCATGCGCGCCTTTCTTGGCCATGCGCTGCTTCATGAAATTATGCCGCTGATTCCCCTGCAAAAGGCGGATGTGGATCAATTGGCCATGGAAATCTGCGGGGAAATGGAAAAGCCCGCCATTGCCCAGCCCTTGCTTACGATCATGCAAAATGGGGTGCGGGCCTGGGAAAAACAGGCGCTGCCCCTTCTGGAAAAATTCGAAAGCCGGGAGGGCATTTTGCCCGCCTGCCTTTGCATGGGGCTTTCCGTGCTGATCATGTATTTTTCCGGGGCGAAGAAAAATGCCCAGGGCGCATTTGAGGGCCTGCGGGCAGGGGAAGCCTATATTGCAGAGGAAGATGAGGATGTGCTGCTGGCCTTTTCCCGTTTAAGCCCCGATATGCCCCCGGAAACCCTTTCCTATGCCGTGCTTTCCGACCGGGATATCTGGGAAAAGGATTTGCGGGAAATTGACGGGCTGACCGATCTGATCACCGATCAGATTCGGGATCTGCAGCTGCTGGGCCTTCGGGCGGCTATGGAAAAATGCTGCCGGAAGGATGATATCTAATCCGGAATCAACCAGAATTGGAAGGAAATTGCCATGCACGTCGTTTTATATGCGCCGGAAATTCCCCAGAATACCGGCAATATTGCCCGCACCTGCGCCGCCACCCGCACGGATTTGATCCTGATTGAGCCCCTTGGCTTTTCGCTGGCCGATAAATATATGAAGCGGGCGGGGCTGGACTATTTCTCCATGGTGAATATGCAGGTGCTGCCCAGCTTTGAAGCGCTGATGGAAAAATATCCCGGCGCAGTATTCCATTTTGCCAGCACGAAAGCCCCCCGCGCCTATACTGAGGCGGTTTACGGCCCGGATGATTTTATTGTGTTCGGCTGCGAAACCAGGGGGCTGCCGGAATCGCTGCTTTCCCGGGTATATGATCGCTGCGTGCGCATCCCCATGCGCCCGGACGCCCGATCCCTGAATCTGGCCAATTCGGTGGCCATTGTGGTGTATGAGGCGCTGCGGCAGCAGGGCTTCCCCGGCCTTTCCGCCGAGGGCGCCCTCACCGGCCGGGAGGACGAAGCCGCCCCGTGGATGGATTATGTGTGAATTGGGATGGGGAGATTTGCGGGGAGAGGTTCTTTGAAGTCAAAGAACCCCTCCCCGCGCCCCTCCAAGAAACCTGTTCTGAATTTTATTTGCCGTCGTAAGATGGTGTATGTGCCAGTGACTGGTTTGCCCAAACAATTTTCCATATTGTTCCATGGGGAAAGAACAATCATATATCACGCCAAAGAATATCCCATACTGCTTTCTTGGAAGGGGGTGCGGGGGAAACTATTCTTTGGCATCAAAGAATAGTTTCCCCCGAAAATGATGACGCAGCCAGACAACAATGATTATTTCCAGCGCAAGGAATGGGAAGCCCAGGAAAAGCGCGACAGGTATCGGGTAGCCGCCGGGATGATGAATTTCCTGGGGGTTGTTCTTGGGGTGGCGGCGATTTTTCTGCTGCTGGCGCTGCTTTTCAGCCTGGTTTCCTGGCTTTTGCAGGATGTTTCCTCCACCTTTGCCATTTTGCGCACCCGGTTCAGGTAAAAAAGATTTAGAAAAAATCATTCCATTCGGGCATACTGTAAAGGAGGCCGCACCATGGAAATTTCCTGGGATACCCTGCATGCCGGGATTGCGGCATGCCAGAAATGCGGTTTATGCCAGAATATCCATAATAAAGTGCCGGGCCAGGGCAATGGCAAGGCCGATCTGATGTTCATTGGCGAAGGCCCCGGCGCGGATGAAGATTTGCAGGGGCTGGCCTTTGTGGGCAAGGCCGGGCAATTGCTGACGAAAATGATTGCCGCCATTGGCTATACCCGGGAAGAAGTTTACATCTGCAATGTGGTGAAATGCCGCCCGCCGCAGAATCGGGTGCCCACGCCGGAGGAGGCCGCTGCCTGCATGCCTTATCTGCGGGCGCAGTTTTCTCTGGTACGGCCCAAGGTGATCGTGCTGCTGGGGGCCACTGCGGCCCGGGCCGTGCTGGGGGATCAAATCCGCATCACCCGGGATCGGGGCAAATGGGTGGAGAAAAAGGGCGTCTTTTTTATGCCCACCTATCATCCCGCCGCCCTCCTTCGGGACGAAAGCAAGAAGCGCGACGCCTGGGCGGATCTGAAAGCCGTCAAGGCGAAGCTGGAGGAGACGCTTTAATCCGGGAGGGGGATTCTTTTAGAAAAAAGAATCCCCCTCCCGCACCCACCCGAAAACCGATTTTGGATTTTTGGGGGCGATATCTGATCTGCTTTATGCCCAGTGCAGGTGAGGGGACGGGGAATTTTGGCTTAATTTCATGTTGGAGTGATTTGATGGCTGACGTATCTGCTGTATATGAGGAAATGCTCTCCTTTTTCCGGCCCTTATGGCCCGGGGAGGATAAGCCCCTGGTATTGGGGGATGGGAAAAAGGATCATCCCATTTTGATGCTGATTGGGGAAGCGCCGGGGGAAACGGAAGTGATCAAGCGCCGTCCTTTTGTGGGCAGGGCGGGAAAGAATCTGGATGAATTTTTATCCCTGGCCAAGCTTTCCCGGGAGGAAATATTCGTATCCAACGTGGTAAAAATCCGGCCCACGGAAAAGGGCCCCACCGGGCGGAATCGCAATCGCGCCCCCAACAAGGAGGAATTATCCCTCTTCATTCCCTGGCTGATGAAGGAAATTGCCGCCGTGCAGCCCAAGGCCCTGGTGACGCTGGGCAATGTGCCCTTAAAGGCGCTGGCGGGGGAAAAAATCACCATCGGGGATTGCCACGGGCAATGGCAGGAAAGCAAGGCGGGCATTCCCCTCTTTTCCCTGTATCATCCCGCCTCCATTATTTATCGGCGGGCCCTGGCCCCGGTCTATGAAGAGGATGTGCTCCGGCTGGCCGCCTCCCTGCCTGACATTTCAGACATGAAAACGAGGTTTTGAAGCAAAACCCCTTTCCTGTTTTTTCACTTCATGATATGATACAATTACCAAATGAAGATGAAAGGGGTTACTTTCAATTATGGAAGCCGTCATGGAATTTATTCTTACCAATCTGCCCTTGATTCTGTGCCTGGGCATTGGCGTGGCCCTGCTGGTACTGGAGGTTTTCGTGCCCGGTTTTGGTCTGCCCGGGATTGCCGGGGTTATCCTGGTGGTCACCGGCATCATCATGACCTGGATGCATTATGGCGTGGTGGCCGGCCTGGCCGTCACCCTGATCTGCCTGGCCGTTGCGGGCATCAGCATATCCGTTTCCATCAAATCTGCCTCCACCGGCAAGATTTCCAAATCCGCCCTGATTCTGCATGAAGAAACCAAGGAAATGGATCATGAGGAAACGGAAGCCTTCCTGGGCAAGGAAGGGGAAGCCCTCACCGTGCTCAATCCCGCCGGGATTGCGGAATTTGACGGGGTGCGGCTGAATGTGGTATCCGAAGCCAGCTATCTGGAAAAGGGCGCCAGGGTAAAAGTGCTTGCGGTGGAAGGCAACCGCATTGTGGTTCGGGAAATCAAAGGCTGAAGAAAGGCCTTTGCATAAATAATTCTTACGAGGGGGATTCATCATGGAAGATTTCATCGTTCTCTGGTTTATCATTGTTGCCGTGGTCATCATTCTGGCTGCCGTCTTTTTCCGCTATGTGCCCCTGGGGCTGTGGATCAATGCCAAGGCCTCCGGCGCGGGCGTGCGCATCATCTCCCTGATCGGTATGCGCTTCCGCCGTATTTCTCCCCAGAAGATCGTAAACGCCTATATCAAGGCCCGCAAGGCCGGCCTGCAGATTACCACCGATATGCTGGAAACCCATTATCTGGCCGGCGGTAATGTGGAACGGGTGATCAACGCCCTCATTTCTGCCAAGCAGGCCAGCATCAATCTTTCCTTCACCACCGCCTGCGCCATTGACCTGGCCGGCCGTGACGTGCTTCAGGCCGTGCAGATGAGCGTTCTGCCCAAGGTCATTGAAACGCCCCCCGTGGCCGCCATTGCTCAGGATGGCATTGAGCTGCGCGCCAAGGCCCGCATCACCGTTCGCACCAATATTGAACGGCTGGTTGGCGGCGCCGGGGAAGAAACCATTGTTGCCCGCGTCGGCGAAGGCATCGTAACCACCATCGGTTCCTCCACTTCTCACAAGGCCGTGCTGGAAAATCCCGATCTGATCAGCCAGACCGTGCTGAATAAGGGCCTGGATAAGGGCACTGCCTTTGAAATTCTCTCCATTGATATTGCTGATGTGGATGTGGGCCGCAATATCGGCGCCCAGCTGCAGATGGATCAGGCGGAAGCCGATCGCCGCATCGCCCAGGCCAAGGCGGAAGAACGCCGGGCCATGGCTGTCGCCCACGAACAGGAAATGAAGGCCTCCGTTCAGGAAATGCGCGCCAAGGTTGTGGAAGCCGAGGCCCAGGTGCCCCTGGCCATGGCCGAAGCCCTGCGGGAAGGCAAATTGGGCGTAATGGATTACTATCAGATGCAGAATACCATCGCCGATACCGAAATGCGCACCGGCATTGCCAAGGCCACTGCGCCTGCCGTCGACGCCTCCAAGCCCCTGGATGGCAAGAAATAATTTCTTCCGCCTCATATAATACCGGCAAAGGAGGCACGATATGGAAGATATGCTCAGCACCTTGCTGACCCTTGCGATCATCATTCTTTCCATCGTTGCAAAAGTCAAGAAGAATCAAAAGAAGGCTGCCCCGGCCGCGAAAAAAGCGCCGGTTCAGCAGGCGAGCCCGGCGGAAATTCCCCGGGCCGCCGCCCCGGCGATCCCTGTACAGCAGGCGATCCCCGTATCGCCCATGCCTGCGCCCGTACCCATGAAGGCGGCATTCCCGGTGGCGCCCAAGGCCCCCGCTCCCGCCCGGATGGGCCCGGAAGGGGAGGACGCCTGCCACGAATATATGCTGGATGAGCAGCGCCCTGCCGGCGGCATCCCTGCCCTGCAGGAGGATGAACAGCAATCGGAAGCTGCCCGGGATTTGGTGCGCGGCGTGATCATTGGTGAAATTCTTCGCCGTCCCGCGCCCCGGCGCTATGGGAGGCAGGCATGAAGGAAAATGCCCTGATTCCGGTGCTGATTGCGGATGATGATCCGGGCATGCGGCTGATTCTGCGCAAAAAAATCCAGGCGACGGAGGGCTTCTGCGTAATTGCGGAGGCCGCCACCGGCGATGAGGCCATGGCGCTCTTTGAAAAATGCGCGCCCCGGGTGGTTTTTCTGGATGTGGATATGCCCGGTAAAACGGGCATTGAATGCGCCCGGCTGATTCAGGATCAAAATCCCGGCTGTATTCTGATTTTCGCCACCGGCCATGAGGAATACATGGGCGAGGCATTCGAGGTATACGCCTTTGATTATCTGGTGAAGCCCTTCCGGCTGGATCGGCTGGAGCAGACCCTGCAGCGGATTCAGGCGCGGCTGGCCCATTCCCCCATGGCGCCCCTGCCCGGGCCCCGGGCGTTGCCCATCCGGAAAACCGCCGGGCGGCTGATGCTGCGCCATCGGGAGGGCGTATCCTTTATCGATATGATGGATATCCTGCTGGTGCAGCGGGAAGAAAGATCCACGGTAGTCTATACCGGGAAAAATGAAAGGTATGTGCTTTCTGAAACCCTTTCGGAAATGGAAAGCCGCCTGGACGGGGATATTTTTTTCCGCTGTCACAAGAGCTATATCATCAATCTGCGCGCGATCCGGGATATTACGCCCTACGGCCGCTGGACCTATGTGGTGCGCCTGGAAGGCACCGAGCATGACGCCCTGATCACCCACGAAAAATACGAAGAATTGGAACAGCGCTTCGCCTGAGGCGCTGTTTCTTTCTGTGCGGGCATGGGAAGGGGGCAGGGGCCTCCGCGGCCTCCCGTACTCCCGCGCCAGAGGAGTTCCTCCTCTGGACTCCGGTTTGCGAAGCGGCTGGGATGGGAAATCGCAGTTATTTCCGCATGAAGCTTGGGAGACGACGAGGCAGGGGCCTCCGCGGCCCCCGTACCCCCGCGCCAGAGGAGTTCCTCCTCTGGACTCCGGTTTGCGAAATAACTTGGGTGGAAAAACGCGGTTATCTCCGCATGAAACTTGGGGAAACGAAAATTTTAGAATACGATCAAAAATAATCCACGGGCTATTGGAAAACATAAAAACGCCGCGAGAGAAAGCGAGCTTTCTCCTTCGGCGTTTTTTCGTTTTCCAGGATGCTTTGCATCCGTTGGGCGGCAAATGCCGCCCGGCCCGTGGATACAGACAACAAAGATGCGTTTTTCAGAAAGCAACAGGGTTATCGTTCCACATGTTTTTATTATCGTTTTCCCCACGTTACAGCGGGAAACCGTTTGTAGAAAATCTACTCCCGTTCCGCTACTGGGTCCAGGGACAATGTCCCTGGTTCGGGGGTTGGGGCTGAATAAGCCCCATCGTTCCCCACATTGTCTCTTATTCTCGTGTCATTCCGCTGCTCCACTGGCACTCAAGTCGATTCAATGAAGAATAGGAGAATCCAGAGCAGGTTTTCGGGTGGGTGCGGGAGGGAATTCAGGAGCAAACCCGGAGGGTTTGTGACGCGGCACCAGCCATCAACGCAAATGCAGAGAGCATACGCAAGCGCAGCGCAGAGTATGCGATGCTATTCAAAGAATACCCCTCCCGCAAATAGTTGTTCCCTCTTTTTTTCGTTGACAAAAAAGCAGTAGCTTTGGTATCATGCAAGAGGCATATGCCGGAAGGAGCGTCTTTCATGATTGAATTTTCCCGTTCCGCCCTGCTCTTGGGCGATGAGGCCATTCATCAATTGCAAAAGGCCCATGTGGCTGTATTCGGCGTGGGCGGCGTGGGCGCGGCCTGCGCGGAGGCCCTGGCCCGGGGCGGCGTGGGGGAAATCACGCTGGTGGATGATGATGAGGTGAGCCTGAGCAATATCAACCGGCAATTTGTGGCGCTGCATTCCACGGTGGGCAAAAAAAAGGCCGAAGTGATGCGGGAGCGGATTCTGGATATCAATCCCGGCGCCATCGTGCATGCCAGATGCGAATTTTTTTCCGCCGATACCCTTTCCGCCTTTGATTTTTCTGCTTATGATTATATTGTGGACGCCATTGATACGGTGTCCTCGAAAATTCTGCTGATCGAAACGGCGCATCAGATGAATGTGCCCATCATCAGCGCCCTGGGCGCGGGCAATAAAATGGATCCCACCCGCTTCCGGGCGGCGGATTTATATGAAACCTCCGTCTGTCCTCTGGCCCGGGCCCTGCGCAGCCAATTGAAAAAGCGGGGGGTCACCCGCCATCGGGTGGTCTATTCCGCCGAGCCGCCCATGGAAACCAAAGAAGTGATCATTGAAAACGGCCGGCATCTGCCCGGCAGCCTTTCCTTCGTGCCACCGGTCATGGGCATGATCCTGGCCGGCGAAGCGATCAAGGAAATTGCAGGCGTGGGATGATGGGATACTTGCGGGAGGACGCTTTTGAGTCAAAAGCGTCCTCCCGCACCCTCCCGAAAACCGGCTCTGGATATTTCAAAATAGCATTTAATCATCTTGTGTGCCAGTGGAACAAGGGAAAAATATGCAGGAAACAGAGTGGATCTGTTTCCTGATTTTTTGTTGCTGCACTGGGATTCAAGTGGATTGTATGGCGACCGGAAAAATCCAGAGCCAGTTTTCTTTGGGAGAGCGCGAGAGGGACTTTCTTTTTCAAAAGAAAGCCCCTCTCGCAAAATCTCACCCGCCTTTTAAATCGGCATATCCTGATAGCAGGGAAGGATGCTTCCCTTGATCAGCGGCGGCGGCCGCCCGTTGGCTGTCGCCGGCGGAGCGTGAAGCAGCGTGAAACGCGGTGATATATATTTTGCGGATCTGGATCCGGTGATCGGCTCGGAGCAGGGAGGTACCCGGCCGGTACTGATTATTCAGAATGATCTGGGCAATCGATTCAGTCCCACGGTGATTATTCTGCCCCTGACCTCGAAAATGGGCAAGGCGCCCCTGCGCACCCATGTATCCATTCTGCCGCCCCAGGGCGGCGTCAGAAAGCCTTCCATCATCCTGTGCGAACAGGTACGCACCCTGGAAAAATCCCGATTGAAAGGTTACCTGGGCCATCTGCCCCCGGACAAAATGGCCCGGGTGGAAGCCGCCCTTTCCCTGGCCGTGGCAGGGGAGGATGATGAGAAGGATGAGAAGGAGAAGGATTTGCGGGGGAACCATTCTTTGTAGCCAAAGAATGGTTCCCCCGCACCCCCTCCAAGAAAGCTATTCTGGATATTTAGGCTGTGTTCAAATCTGCTTGAATGCCAGTGCTGCAATAAAAAATCAGGGAACGAATCTGTTCCCTGATTTTTGTTTCACTGGCACACAAGTTGATTCTGAGGCAATCCGTCCAATCCAGAATAGCTTTCTTGGAGGGGTGCGGGGAGGGGTTCTTTGGCTTCAAAGAACCTCTCCCCGCAAATATTTCACCCCATCCCTTCGTCATCCCCGTTTCCGTTTCAGCACCAGCTGGCTGATGATGACCAGAAGGAAAACGAAAAGGAGCATGACGGTACAAAGGGCATTGATTTGGGAAGAAACGCCGTATCGGGCGGAGGAATAGATTTTGAGAGGCAGGGTGGTAGAATTGGCGCCGCTGACAAAGAAGCTGATCATAAAATCATCCAGGCTCATGGCCAGGGAAAGAAGCGCGCCGGAAAGCACCGCAGGGCGGATGAGGGGCAGGGTAATGGTGAACATAGCCCTGGCCGGGAATGCGCCCAGATCCCGGGCCGCCAATTCCAGTTCATCCCCCAGGGTGGCCAGCCGGCTTTTTACCAGCAGGTAGACATAGGGCACGCAGAAGGTGGTATGGGCGATCACCAGGGTAAAGATGCCGGAGGGCAATTTCAGCAGGGAAAAGAGCAGCATAAAGGCCACGCCCAGAATGATTTCGGGAATCATGATGGGCAATACCACCAAGCTTTCCAGAAAGCTCTGCCCGCCGCGCAGCAGCTGATTTCCGATGCCGGCTTTGATGCGCTTCCGGGCCTGGCCCAGGGCGCCCAGGCTGCCCAGCAGGGTGGAGAAAAGCACGCTCAGAAGCCCCACCTGCAGGCTGATTTTCAGCGCCTCGCCATAGCCGCGCTGATCATCGAAAAGCGCTTCATACCATTGCAGGGAAAAGCCGGTAAAGACCGTGGGCACCCGGGCAGTGCTGGCATTGAAGGAATAGAGCACCACGATGATGATGGGCAGATACATCATAAACAGCAGCACGGCCAGATAAATCTTTGCCCCGATTCCATTCTTTTTCAAAATACCATCTCCTCATTGCTGCCCCCGGCCCGGCGATAGAGATAAATCACCAGCCCGGTCAGCAAAAGCAGCACCGTGCTCAGGGCGGCCGCAAAGGGCAGATCCCGGCTCTTGAGCAATTCATCATGCACCAGATTGCCCCACAGCACCGTATTGGCGCCGCCCAGAATATCGGAAAGGAAAATCAGCCCCACGCTGGGCAGGAAGGTGAGCACGCAGGCTGCCAGCAGGGAGGGCGCGGTCATGGGCAGGGTGACGGTAAAAAATGCCCTGGCCGGGGATGCGCCCAAATCCCGGGCAGCCTCCACCCGGGCCCAATCCATGCGCTCAATGCCCGTATAGGCCGGCAGAATCACAAAGGGCAGCATGGCATATACCATGCCCAGCAGCACCGCGCCTTCGGTATAGAGCAGCTTCAGGGGTTTTCTGATCAGCCCCAGATTCAGCAGAAACTGATTGATGGGCCCATTGGCATACAAAAGAATTTTCCAGCCGTAAATGCGGATCAGCGCATTGGTCCAGAAAGGGGCAATCACCAGAATCATCAGCCATACCCGCCATTTTTCGCTGGCCTTGGCCATGAAATAGGCAAAGGGATAGCCAAGCAGCAGGGAAATCAGGGTGGTCAGCCCCGCCAGACGCAAAGAAAGCCAGAGCACCTTTCCATATTTGGGATCCCACAGCCGGGAGTAATTGGAAAGGGTTATTTCCCCCGTCACTTCCAGCGCCTCCCCTTTTCCCAGGAAGGAAAGGCCGATAATATACAGCAGCGCCACCCCCACAAAGGCCAGCGCCCATAAATACATGGGCAGGGCAAGCAGGCCGCGGCGATGGGCGGAATGATCAGTTTTCATGGTTCATATCCCTCCAGGGCACCAGGGCGGCCGCGGCCATATCCCACCAGAGGAATACCCGGCTGCCCACGCTGCATTCATCCTGGGCGTCGATCTGGCGCTGGGCCAGCAGAATCTGCCCATCGGGCAATTCGATTTTCGTGCGCTGCACGCCGCCGATATAGGTATGCTCGCGCAAAATGCCGCTGATATGAATTTTCCCCGTGGGGTGGGGCGCATAATGCAGCCGCTCCGCCCGCAGGCACAGGGCCATTTCATCCCCCACCAGCACGGGCCGATGGGTGACGCAGGGAATGGAAAGCCCGCCCACTTCCAGCACCGCCTTCCCTTCGCTGCAGCCGCCAATCACGCCGCGCAGAATATTGCTCTGGCCCATGAAGGCGGCGGCAAAAAGGGATTCGGGGGAATCGTATAATTCGGCGGGGGCGCCGATCTGGATGAATTGCCCATCCCGCATCAGCGCCACCCGATCGGACATATTCAGCGCTTCCTCCTGATCATGGGTGATATAGAGGAAGGCGATGCCCAGTTCCTTTTGCATGCGCTTGAGTTCGCCCTGCATATGCCGGCGCAGATTCAGATCCAGAGCGCTTAAGGGCTCATCCAGTAAAAGCAGCTTGGGCTGAAGCACCAACGCCCGGGCCAGGGCAACCCGCTGCTTCTGGCCGCCGGAAAGCTGGGAGGGCATCTTTTTTCCCTGCCCATCCAATTGCACCATGGAAAGGGCATTTTCTACCCGCCGGGCGATTTCGTCCTTTTTCATGCCCCGCATCTTCAGGCCATAGCCGATATTTTTTTCCACATTCATGTGGGGAAACAGGGCCAGATTCTGAAAAACGGTGTTGATGGCCCGCTTTTCCGGGGGCAGGGCGGTGATATCCTCCCCTTCCAGGGTGATTTTTCCGGCATGATCGGTTTCCAGGCCCGCAATCACCCGCAGGGTGGTGGTTTTTCCGCAGCCGGAAGGCCCCAGCAGCGTCAGAAATTCGCCGGGGTAAATATCCAGATCAATGCCCTTGAGCACATGGGTATCCCCATAGCTTTTTTGAATGCCCCGTAGGGTTAAAAGCGGTTCTTTGACTTGCATGATGCAGAATACCTCCTGTCAGTGGAAGGTGGAAAATAAAAAACGACAAGAATCATTATTGACAGCAACATGATCCAAGACGTTTGAGATGCGAAATTGATAGGCATGAAATAAGAAAAGCAGTTTTCTTTGGGAGGGTGCGGGAGGGTATTTCTTTTTTAAAAGAAATACCCTCCCGCAAATTTAATGTTCTTACACCGCGTCGCTGGCGAGGTTGTCAAAGAGCGTGTATTCGCCGATAAAGGCCAGCTTGATGGTGCCCACGGGGCCGTTTCTTTGCTTGGCCACGATGACTTCGGCGGTGTTATCCGGGTTTTCGGCGTCGCGGTTGTAATAGGCGTCCCTGTGGAGGAACATAACAACGTCGGCGTCCTGCTCGATAGAACCGGAATCGCGAAGGTCGGAAAGCATGGGCTTGAGGCCGCCGGCGCCGCGCTTTTCATTGGCACGGGAAAGCTGGGCCAGGGCCACCAGGGGCACATTGAGCTCGCGGGCGATGGCCTTGAGGCTGCGGGAAATTTCCGCCACTTCCACCTGCCGGCTTTCAGCCTTTTTATCCGAGCCCATCAGCTGCAGATAGTCCACCATGATCATATCCAGGCCATGATCCATCATGAGCCGGCGGCAGCGGGAGCGCATCTGCCCGGGGGTGAGGCCCGAGGTATCGTCGATATAGATTTCGCTGGCAGCCAGGGGCGCCAGGGAGCGGGCCAGCTTCAGCCAATCCTCATCCCGGAGGATGCCTTTACGCACCGATTGGAGATTCACCCGGGCGTCGCCGCATAAAAGGCGCATGGCAATCTGCTCCCGGGGCATTTCGCAGCTGAAAAAGGCCACTTTCTTTCCCTTGCGGGCGGCATTGGCCAGCATATTGATGGCGAAAGAGGTTTTACCCATGGAAGGACGGGCGCCAACCAGCACCAGTTCGCCCCCATGCAGGCCGGTGAGCATATTATCCAGGGCATAAAAGCCGGTGGGCACGCCGGAAACGCCCCCCTTCAGGCGGGCGTATTCTTCCATCTGTTCGTAGGTGCGGGTGAGCACCTCTTTTACGTGCTGCAGATCCTCGCCCCCATCCCGGCGCATGACGATATCAAAAATCAGCTTTTCGGACAGGGAAAGCACATCGGGCAAATCTTGCTCCTGGGCATAGGCGGCCTGGGAAATTTCCCCGGAGGCCTGAATCAATCGCCGCAGGGTGGATTTTTCGCTGACGATGCGGATGTAATAGCGCACGTTGGCGGTGGTGGGCACGAACTGGGTCAATTCGATCAGATATTCGATGCCGCCCACCCCGGGCAGCGTGCCCCGGCGGGAAAGCTCGGCGTCCATGGTCACCAAATCCACCGCCATATTATCGGCGGCCAGGGCCTTGGCGGCGTCAAAAATTTCCCGATGGGCGGGCACATAAAAATCGTCAGCCAGCAAAAGCTCCCCCGCAGCGGATACGGCGGCGCCATCCTGAAGCATGGCGCCCAGGACGGATTTTTCCGCATCAATGCTATGGGGAGGAATGGGGGCATAGGCAGGCGCGGTATCCATTTTATGCCTCGCCGCCCGTGACGCGCACGGTCATCTTCGCGCTGATTTCGGGATAGAGCTTCACCACCACTTCGGTTTCGCCCACGGTGCGGATGGTTTCGGCAAGATCGATCTTTTTCTTATCCACTTCCACGCCGTGCTGTTCCTTGAGGGCGGCGGCGATTTCCGCGCCGGTGATGGATCCGTACAGACGGCCCTGGGCGCCGCACTTGGCAACCACCTTGATCACCTTGCCGCGCAGGGAAGCGGCCTTCTTTTCGGCTTCCAGACGGCGTTCCATTTCACGGGCACGCTCGGCGGCCTGCTTGCGTTCGATTTCCTTGGCAGCGCCGGGGGTGGCCTCCATGGCCAGTTTCTTGGGGAACAGGAAATTGCGGGCATAGCCATCGCTTACATTGACGATATCCTGTTTTTTACCGGTGCCTTTCACATCGGCCAGCAAAATGACTTTCATTTATTCTTCCTCCTTTGGTTCGCGGGGCATTCTCAGCCCGCGGATATTCACGATTTGATCAAAAATCCCGATAAAGGAAAGCACGGAAACCATCATCAGCAAAATGGGCACGATGATGCGCCAGATCCGCCTGACCCCCCGGGTTTTTTGCACGAAATTGATCAGCGCCGCGCCCTGCAGGGTAAACAGCGCGCTGGCAGCGCCATAGAGAATGATGCCGGCAATGGCCAGGGGCGCGCTGGCGCTGGCCTGCAGGAAATTGCCCGCAAGCAGCGCCACGAATACCTGCCAGCCAATTCCCCGGGGAATATGCCACAGGGAAAGGGGCGGCATGCCCAGGGTGGGGAAATCCGGCTTGCGGTATTCCCGCTTTTCGCCTTCGATTTCGGAAGGGGGATTGGCCAGGAACGCCCGGCGTTCGGCGGCAATATAGCCAAAGCGGATGGGCAGCAGCAGGCAAAGCACGCCACCCAGAATGCTCTGGGTTACAATCAGGCTGGGAATCAGCGCCGCCAGGGTGCTTTGCACCATGGAACGCATGGAAAGCAGCAGATCGGCCCTGGCCGCCGGGGCCAGCATATAGCCATCGCCCACCTGCAAAAGCATATCCTTGCTCAGCTCATTGGGCAGCGCCAGCATCCCCATGGAATAGGCCTGATACAGCATCATATCGCCCATTTCCCAGTTTTCCAGGGCGGTCATGACCGTATCCCCGGCCACGGTGTATAAATCATTGCCGGTCATCTGCTGCAAAAGCAGATAAACCCCCGCCAGGGAAAGCACATGCACCCCGATCATGCAGGCGCAGCTTTTCCAGAAGGGAACCCGGAATTGAAACAGCAGCACGAATGCCGCCAGAATCGGCAGCACATACACCGCAGAAAGCAGCGCGCCCGGCCGCCCGGCCAGCAGAAACATGGAAAAAATCCCAACGGCGGCCCCCGCCAGCATGGGCGCAAGCCCGCCCGTCAGCCCTACAATCCCCAGCGCTGCAGGCAGCAGCAAAAGCACCAGGGCTACGGCATAAATGCCCGTCAGCGGGCTTAAGGATAAAAGCAGCAGCGGCGCGGCAATGGCAATAAACCCAATAATGGCCCCGCGCCCGGTACGGATTAACGGAAAATCTTTCATGCACAGCTCCTTAAAAATTAGCGGAAATTCCCGTTTACTATTTTACTTTTTCTATGTGCATTTGTCAATGGAAAGACTAATAGAGGATTTTGCGAGAGGGCCTTTCTTTTTTAAAAGAAAGGCCCTCTCGCGCTCTCCCAAAGAAAATTCCCTCTGGATATAACAAAGTGTCATCTTATCTGCTTGAATGCCAGTGAAACAGGAAAGGAAATAAAAAAAGTCCCCATGAAACAGGGACACATCGTCTATTCGGAACAGCCAATATATTACCCCTATAGCTTTCTTGGAGGGGTGTGGGGAGGGGTTCTTTGGCTACAAAGAACCCCTTCCCGCAATATTTCATAATCCAATTACTTGATCAGTTCGCCCATGGTGCCGGGAGCGGCGCAGGCGGCGTTGGATTCGTCGGTATCGATATGCATGGCCAGCGCGAATTTATCGCTGACGCGAACCACCACATCACCGAAAGTGAGGGCGCGGCCTTCGGTTTCCACCTTCACGGAAACAACATCCTTATCCTGCACGCCGAATTCTTCGGCGTCAGCGCAGGTCATATGGATATGACGCTTGGCGGCGATCACGCCTTCCTTGATTTCCACTTCGCCCTTGGGGCCAACCAGCTTGCAGGCGCCGGTGCCGGCGATATCGCCGGATTCACGGATGGGGGCGGAAACGCCGATGGAACGGGCGTCGGTCAGGGAGATTTCCACCTGAGTGGAAGGACGGACGGGGCCCAGGATGGACACGCCGGTCAGGGTCTTCTTGGGGCCAACAACGTCAACGCGTTCTTCGCAGGCATACCGGCCGGGCTGGGAGAGGGCCTTCTTGGCATGCAGTTCATAACCGGCGCCGAAGAGCACATCCAGATCAGCCTGGGACACATGCACGTGACGGGCAGAAGTTTCAACGATAATCTTTTTCATAAAGCAATTCCTTCCTTCATAAAGATTGATTCCATCCTTTATTATATCAGCTTTTGCCTGATTTGCAAGGGGCGCGGGGATTCTTTTCCGCGACATATGAAAAAAGCGTGAATAATTTTTTCCAGGGATTGACAGGGGAAATCAATGCATCTATAATGTTAAACGGTTAATTATTAAACGATTGATGAAAGGGGGAGGATCATGGCATACCATGAAGCGGTGGGGGCCATGCACCGGCTGGAATTGCTGCGGAAAATTCAGGCCAGGACGGCCACGGGGCCCCTGGGCATTCATCCGGGCCAGCCGCCTTTGCTGCATTATATTCAGGATCATCCGGGCTGCACACAGAAGGAAGCGGCGGATGAACTGGATGTGACCCCGGCCTCTGCGGCGGCCAGCTTAAAGCGCCTGGAAAAGGCGGGGCTGGTGGAAAGAAAGAGCGATGATAAGGACGCCCGGCGCAATTGCCTCTTTATTACGCAGGAAGGCAAAGCCCGGATGGAAGAACACCGGAAAATCTTTACCGCCCTGGATGAAAGGATGTTTGCAGGGCTGACGGAAGAGGAAATCGCGGCGTTTCAGCGCACCTGTGAGCGGATGTTTGAAAATCTGGCGGATGAAAGCTGCCGGCATCTGACGATCTGCAAATTGGCCAAACGGCTGCAGGAACAAATGAAGGAAGATAAGGAGGAATAATCAACCGTGCAATTTTTTCGCTTACTGAAATATGCGGGCAAATATAAAAAGTATTTGATTCTTTGCCCGCTGGTGATGATCGGGGAAGTGGTCATGGAAATGATGCTGCCCACCCTCACCGCCACCTTGATTGACAAGATCATTCCCGAAAGCGCGGCTTCGGGCAATATTTCCCGGGTGCTGCTTTATGGCGGGCTGATGCTGCTGATGTCCATGATTTCCATGGGCTTTGGCATGGCGGGCAGCCGGCTTTCCGCCCTGGGCGGCATGGGCTATTCCCGGAATCTGCGCCAGGCGATTTTTGAAAAGGTGCAGCATTATTCCTTTAAAAATATCGATAAATTTTCCACCGCCTCCCTGGTCACCCGGCTGACCACCGACGTTAACCAGACCCAGAACGTGGTGATGATGCTGGTGCGCATGGCGGTGCGCAGCCCCCTGATGATGGTGATGGCCATGATCATGGCATTCCGGATGAATTCCTCCCTCATGCCCATCCTGGCCGTGGCGGCGCCCATTCTGCTTTGCGCCATCATTTTTATCATGAGCAAGGCCTTCCCCCGGTTCCAGATCATGATGAAAAAATATGACGCCCTCAATGCCTCCGTTCAGGAAAACCTGATCGCCATCCGCGTGGTGAAGGCATTCGTTCGCGCCAGCCATGAAAAGGAAAAATTCGAGGCCTCTGCCGATGACGTAACCGCCACCCAGCGCGCGGCGGAAAGAATCGTCATCTGGAACGGCCCCATCATGCAGATTCTGATGAATGGCTGCATCATTGCCCTTTTGTGGCTGGGCGGCGGCCAGATCATCGGCGGCACCATGCAATTGGGCGCCCTTTCCTCCTTCATTCAGTATGTGATGCAGATTCTCATGAGCCTGATGATGCTCTCCTTCCTGTTTGTTTCCTTCGTGATGGCCCGGGCCTCCATCAACCGCATCTGCGAAGTGCTGGATGAGGAACCGGATATCGTCAACCCCGAAAATCCCGAAACGGAAGTGAAGGATGGCTCTATCGTATTTGATCATGTGGGCTTTTCCTACAGCGGGGATGAAAGCAATCTGGTGCTGGAGGATGCGAATTTCACCATCAAATCCGGCGAAACCATCGGTATTATCGGCGGCACCGGCTCGGCAAAAACCACGCTGGTATCCCTGATTCCCAGGCTTTATGACGTCACCTGCGGCAGAATCCTGGTGGGCGGCAAGGACGTGCGCGATTATGATATGCATGCCCTGCGGGATCAGGTAGCCATGGTGCTGCAAAAGAATGTGCTTTTCTCCGGCTCCATCAAGGATAATCTGCGCTGGGGCAATGAACATGCCACGGATGAAGAAATCGTGGCGGCCTGCAAGGCCTCTGCCGCGGATGATTTCGTGCGCGCCTTCCCCGATGGCTATGATATGGATCTGGGCCAGGGCGGCGTGAATGTATCCGGCGGGCAGAAGCAGCGGCTGTGCATTGCAAGAGCGCTGCTGAAAAAGCCCCGGATCATCATTTTTGACGATGCTACCTCCGCCGTGGATACCGCTACCGACGCCCGGATCCGCCAGGCCCTGCGCAGCCATATGCCCGAAACCACCAAGATCATCATCGCCCAGCGCATCACTTCCGTCATGGACGCCGATCGCATCATCGTGCTCAATGACGGCCAGGTGACCGATATCGGCACCCACGATGAATTGATGCAGCGCAGCGAAATTTACAAGGAAGTTTATACTTCCCAGCAGAAGGGGGTGGCCTGATTATGCCTCCACGCGGACCGATGAGAGCCCCTGCCAAGCCCAAGAATGCCAAGGATACCTTCAAGCGCCTTCTTGATTTGATGAAGGAATATCGTACCCGGCTTTTGCTGGTGGTGCTTTGCATCATTGCCACCACGGGCATCAGCTCCCTGACCACCTATATGCTCCAGCCGGTGTATGCCACCATTGGCCAATTGGCGGAGGAATACGCCCTGACCGGCGTAGCCCCGGCCCTGAACGGCCTGATCACCCTGCTTTCCACCATGGCGATTTTGTATCTGGTCAGCGTATCCTGCACCTATTTCCAGAATCGCACCATGATGATGGTATCCACCAGCGTGCTCAACCGGGTGCGCAAAAAGATGTTCGATCACATGGAAGATCTGCCCATCCGGTATTTTGATCAGCGCACCCATGGTGAAATCATGAGCCGCTATACCAATGATACCGATACCCTGCGGGAATTCTTCGCTTCCACCTTCCCTCAGGCGGTCAATTCCCTGCTTTCCATCTGCTTTGCCCTGTTTTTCATGCTCCGGCTCAGCGGCTGGCTGACGCTGCTGGTGATTCTGCTCATGCCCCTGATGATGATGATCACCAAGACCATCGGCGCCCGATCCGGGAAAAATTTCGTGGCCCAGCAAAAGGCCGTGGGCGCCCTCAACGGCTATATTGAGGAAACCATCGAAGGCCAGCGGGTGGTGCAGGTATTCTGCCATGAAGAAAAGGCCATGGAAGAATTTGAAAAGCGCAATGAAGCCGTGCGCATCGCCGGCACCCGGGCGCATACCTTTGCCAGCCTTCTTGGCCCCATCATGAATAACCTGAGCCATTGCAATTATGTATTGGTCACCCTGGTTGGCGTTATCATGATCATCGTGGGCAAGAATAATCCCGATTCCATTTTTGCCCTGGAAATTGCCACGCTGCTGGCCTTCCTGCCCATGATTCGTCAGTTCAGCCAGCCCATTTCCAATCTGGCCCAGCAATTCAATACCGTCATGCTGGCCCTGGCCGGCGCGGAGCGGGTATTTGAACTGATGGATGAACCGGTGGAAACGGATGAAGGCTATGTGACCCTGGTCAACGCGAAAAAGGACGAAAAGGGCAATATCGTGGAAACGGAAGAGCGCACCGGCATGTGGGCCTGGAAGCATCCCCACAAGGCGGATGGCACCGTTACCTACACCGAGCTCAAGGGCGATGTGGTCTTTGAAGACGTAACCTTCGGCTATGTGCCGGAAAAGACGGTGCTGCATAATATTTCGCTCTACGCCAAGCCCGGCCAGAAGATTGCCTTTGTAGGCTCCACCGGCGCCGGCAAAACCACCATCACCAATCTGATCAATCGTTTCTACGATATTCAGGGCGGCAAAATCCGCTATGACGGCATCAATATCCAGAAAATCAAGAAGGATGATCTGCGCCGCTCCCTGGCCATGGTATTGCAGGATACCCATCTGTTTACCGGCACCGTGCGGGATAATATCCGCTACGGCAAACTGGACGCCACGGACGAAGAAATCGAGCGCGCGGCGAAAATCGCCAATGCGGATTTCTTTATCCGCCATCTGCCCCAGGGCTATGATACCATGCTCACCGGCGACGGCGCCAATCTTTCTCAGGGTCAGCGCCAGCTGCTGGCCATCGCCCGAGCAGCGGTTGCCGATCCGCCGGTGCTGATCCTGGATGAAGCTACCTCTTCTATCGATACCCGTACCGAGCTGCTCATTGAGCGGGGTATGGACGCCCTGATGCATGGGCGCACCGTGTTCGTAATCGCCCATCGCCTTTCCACCGTCCGCAATTCCCAGGCCATTATGGTGCTGGAAAACGGGCATATCATTGAGCGCGGCGATCACGATTCCCTCATCGCCCAGCAGGGCAAATATTACCAGCTCTACACCGGTATGTTCGAGCTTTCGTAATAGGGAACGAAAATTATTGCGGGGGAACCATTCTTGATTCTGGGGAAACCATTCTTTGTGACCAAAGAACGGTTTCCCCAGGCCCCTTCCAAGAAAGTCATTCTGGATTTATCTTGGGCTTTCCTAATTAGGTTGAATGCCAGCGAAGCAATAGAAAAAGCAGGGAACAAAAGCTGTTCCCTGCTTTTTAGCGTTTCACTGGCACACAAGATGATAAAATGACATTCTGTCATTTCCAGAGTGGCTTTCTTGGGAGAGCGCGAGAGGGGTTCTCAGGAGCAAACCCGGAGGGTTTGCGACGCGGCTAAAGCCAATCATGCAGAAGCAGAGAGCATGCGCAAGCGCAGCGCCGGGCATGCGATGAGGAGCAAACCCGGAGGGTTTGCGACGCGGCTAAAGCCAATCATGCAGAAGCAGAGAGCATGCGCAAGCACAGCGCAGGGCATGCGATGATCTTACAAAGAATCTCCTCTCGCAATATCATTTAATTACCGGATGCTCAGTTGGAAGGTGATTTCCCCTTCCTTGCCGCCCTGATAAAGCTGAGTATCATCATCCGAGTAACGGGTGAGGGTGTAAGGCGCGGTGAGGGTGATCACGCCGTCTTCATCGTTTTCGATGAGCGCTTTACAATACAGATTTTTTTCCAGCATTTCCTGATAATATTCCTTCATCTCCGGAGACGCTTCCATGCGCTGAAGCATTTCCGCTTCGTAGCCGGGCTTCATAAAATCCAATTGGATTTCCAGCACGGTATACACATTGCCCTCTTCATCCCGGTAGCTATCCATGCTGGATCCATCGCCCAGCAATTGCTGGCCGTCCAGGAAAATTTCACCCATTTCGAGCAGCAGCAGTTCCTTGCCGGGGGCGATCATTTCCTCCACCGGGCCGAATTTTCCGTTTTCAACCCACAACCAATGGGTGGCCCGATCCTCGCCATCGCTTTGGGGATTCGCATTTCCTTCTTCGCCCACATAGGCGCCATCCGCATCCAGATTCCACAGGGGATGCAATTCTGCCTTTTCGGGATTCGCAGGGGAAGCGGCCAGGGAGACGACCAGGAAATTTTGTTCCGCTACCCAGGCGGCGTCCTGAACGGAAACCAGAATGTCCGCATCTTCTGCGGCAGGGGTTTGGGGAATATCTGTCTGCAAATTTTCCAGAATCGCCGCATGTTTTTCAGGATCGTGGTTCTGATAGGCGGTAAAGCGATTGCTATAATACCATTCCAAGCCCTGATGAAGCAAGGCAAATGCAGTGCCGCACAAAAGAATGGCCACCAGTGAAAATACCAGGACAGTACGGAATGCAGCGCGTTTCATTTCTCTTTCCTCCCTTTGATCAGGCAGCCTGCGAAGCATTTCCTGCATCCGATTTTCAAAATCCTCGCTCATGGGGGGATATAGCTGCTGCAATCTTTCGGGTTTCAGTTTCATCACAGGCTCACCTCCTCTTTCAATATTTTTTGCAGTTTCTTTCGGGCGCGGAATAATCTGTTTTTTACGCCGGGCAGGGAAAGATGCAGCGCCATGGCCGCTTCCTTTTCCGTCATTCCTTCCATGTATTTGAGCAAAAAAGGCGTTCGCAGATTTTCCGGCAGAGAATCAATGGCTTCATACAGGCCTGTATCCCGTTCTTCTGCGGGGATTTCTGCCAGGATATCGGAAGTTTCCATGGGAAACAGGCGACGATGCTGACGAAGCATGGTGTAGCATTCATTGATCAGAATGCGCATCATCCAGGCTCGTTCCGCGCCGGCGCGGCCATTCGCCCGGGCTTTCCATGCTTTCAGCAGCATTTGCTGCACGGCGTCCTCGGCGTCATGCCGGTTTTTCAGGATGCTGTATGCCGTCCTGAAAAAAGAGGCCATCCATTGCTGGCTGATGGCAATGTAGGTTGCTTCATCCATGGGCATATCCTCCGCATTTTTTGTGATCACACTTATATAACGGAATTATCAGATAAAAAGTTAGCGGAAAGAGAAAAAATTGCATACATATCGAGGGGGATTACGGGAGTGGGAAAGTGTATCGGTTTCTTCGCATCGGCAGCCTTTCCTCGCTTGTTGGGGATTTTATTATTGCATCACTGGCGTACAAGATAATAAAAAGCCGCTCTGAAATATCCAGAGTGGCTTTCTTGGAGGGGGTGCGGGGAGGGATCCTCAGGAGCAAACCCGGAGGGTTTGTGACGCGGCTAAAGCCAATCATGCAGATGCAGAGAGCATGCGCAAGCATAGCGAAGGGCGAAAAAAGTTATTGCGGGAGGATGCTTTTGAGTCAAAAGCACCCTCCCGCTCCCACCCGAAAACCGGCTGGGAAAATATATCGGTTTCTCCGCCTTGGCAATGTGTCCCTGCTTGTTGGGTGATTTTTTATTGCCGTCACTTTTGCTTCACTGGCGCACAAGATGATAAAAAGCCGTCCTGCTATTTCCAGAACGGCTTTCTTGGAGGGGGTGCGGGGGAACCGTTCTTTGGCCTCAAAGAACGGTTCCCCCGCAAAACCCATCACTTCGTCATCGTTTCCCAGTCATAGAGCCGGACGCGGGAGAGGAAGAGATCGTTTTCCTTGCCGTGTTCGGAGACGTAGAATTTTCCGTCGCCCAGGGCGCAGATGCCGGTGCTGCCGTGGGGGAAATCAAAGCCCGGGGTTTCGCTTTCGCTGCCGTCAGCCAGGAGGGAAAGGCAATCCCCGGTCATGGGCGGATCAAAGCCCTTCAGGGGCTGATGCACGGCGGGCTGATTCCCATCGATGATATAGAGGGAATGATTGGGGAACTGGGGCTTTTTGCCCTTATAAACCGCCATGAGAAAATGGCCGGTGGCCTCATCATATTCCAGGTTCTGCACGCCGTAGGTGGTATTGCCGGTATAGACGAAAAGCTTCTGATCGGGCTTTTCCGGGCCGCAAGCATGCATATTTTCCTGCAGCAGGGGCTTTTCATATTGCTTCCAATCCCGGGTATCGTAGCGCAGGATCACCTGATAATCGTTATCCTGGCGCTCAATATCCCCGTATACGCCGTAGGCCACGAAAAGCTGATAGGGCGCATTTTTTTCGCCGGGCATTTTGCCAAAGGTCATGCCGTCAATGCCGCTGCAGCCATGGCGATGGCCGGGGGCGGAAAAATCATCAAAGACCTCTTTCAGATAGACTGTGGTCATCACGCCGTCGGTGCAGGCGTCCATATCTTTCCGGTTGATCTTATCCACATCGAAAATGGCGATATAGAAGGCATTCTGAATATCGCCCGCATGCCCTGCCCGCTGCAGGATGCCCCGGCCGATGGCGTCATTTTTATATTCCAGGGAACCGTAGAGCCGCCCATCCTGATCGCAGAAATCAATGCAGCCCAGATGGCCCAGCAGGCCCGTCACCGTGCCGATGAGATTGCCCGCAAGATCGGTTTTCACCAGGGCGGTGGTAAAGGAATAATAAATGAATTGCCGCTTGGTATCCACGGCGATGCCTTGGCAATGGCCATAGGGCCAGAGGCCAGAGAAAATTTCCTGGGGATAATTCATCGTATACCCTCCTTAATAGAAAAAGCGGGCGTAATCGCCCGCCATGTTTTTATAAGACCTTATTGAGGAAATCTTTGGTACGCTGCTGGGTGGGGGCGGAGAAAATCTGATCCGGGGTGCCCTCTTCCACGATCTGGCCTTCATCCATGAAAATGACCCGATCGGCCACTTCCCGGGCAAAGCCCATTTCATGGGTGACCACCACCATGGTCATGCCCTCTTCCGCCAGATGCTTCATAACATCCAGCACTTCGCCTACCATTTCAGGATCCAGGGCGGAGGTGGGCTCGTCAAAGAGCATCACCTGGGGTTCCATGCACAGGGCGCGCACGATGGCGATGCGCTGCTTCTGGCCGCCGGAAAGCTGGCTGGGATAGGCGTTGGCGCGATCGGCCAGATTCACCCGCTTGAGCAGGGCCATGGCCTTTTCTTCGGCTTCCTTCTTGCTCTTTTTCAGCAGCTTCATGGGCGCCAGGGTCATATTTTTCAGCACCGTCATATGGGGGAAGAGATTGAAATGCTGGAATACCATGCCCATCTTCTGCCGGTGAATATTGATATTCACCTTGGGATCGGTAATATCCACATTTTCAAAGGTGATTTTGCCCTTGGTGGGCTCTTCCAGCAGATTCAGGCAGCGCAGGAAGGTGGATTTGCCGGAGCCGGAGGGCCCGATGACAACCACCACTTCGCCCTTGTGAATATCGGCGTCCACGCCGCGCAGGGCCTTGAGTTTTCCTTCATTAAAATGCTTTTCCAGGCCTCTTACGGAAATAATGGTCTCAGTGGTCACTGTTGCGCAGCCTCCTTTCCAGCTTGCCGATGAGCCAGGTGAGCGTCAACACAACGATCAGATACAGCAGACCGGATACGATATAGGGGGTGAAACCGGAATAAGTGCGGGAACGGATATAGTCGCTGGCCTTGGTCAATTCGGTCAAGGCGATATAGGAAAGGATAGAGGTTTCCTTGATCAGCGAAATAAATTCGTTGCACATGGCCGGCAATGCGGATTTGGCCGCCTGGGGCAGCACGATATACAGCATGGTACGGACGCCGGAAAGGCCCAGGGAACGGCCCGCCTCGGTTTGCCCCTTTTCCACGCTCATGATGCCGCCGCGGACGATTTCCGCCACATAGGCCGCGCTGTTGAGGCCGCAGGCGATGACGCCGATAATGACTTTATCAATCCGGATGGAACCGAAAATACCGAAGTTGATGATCAATACCTGCAAAACAAGGGGCGTGCCGCGGAAGAGATTGATATAGCCCGCCGCCAGTTTGGAAAGCACATGCACAATGCCTGCGCCCAGCTGGGCCCAGAAGCCGCGGCCCTTGCCGGAAATATTCTGCACCTGGGGAAGACGCAGAATGGCCAGCAGTGTGCCCAGGACGATGCCGACCAGGATGGAATAGAAGGATACCTCCAGCGTGACACCCAGGCCCTTCAGATAGCTGAACCAGCGATCATCCTTGATCACGTTCATGTATATTTCTTTATAGATATTCTGCCAGAAATTGAGCGAATTGGTTTTCACCAGCGGCTCAATTGCCAGCCACCACTGCTCAAAAATGGATATGGATTCCACTTGCGTTTTCCCTCCGGTTCATTTTCTTGGGTCGAAAAACGAGATAATGCCGTAGAGAGCATCCGCTCTCTACGGCGAATTAAAGGCTGGGAAATCAGGGATTATTCGGCAGCTTCTTCCGCGGCGGAGAAATACTTCACGGCCAGCTGATCGAAGAAACCTTCGGCCTGCAGTTCGGCCAGGGCCTTGTTGATCTTGGCCTGCAGGTCCACATTGCCCATGTTGATTTCGATGCCGTACCAGTCAGCCTGGAGGCCCATATCAACCATCACCAGGTTGGGGTCATTCAGGGAAGCCATGATGGCCTGGCCAACGGGCTTGTCGATGATGACGGCGTCAATCTTGTTGCCCTGCAGATCCATGATAGCGTTGAGGAAGGTCTTGTACTGCTGTACGTTTTCGGGGCCGGTGATTTCTTCGGCAGCGAAGTCAGAGGTGGTGCCCAGCTGCACGCCGATGAGCTTGCCCTTGAGCTGTTCGGTGGTTTCGTAGCCGCTGTCGGCCTTCACGATCACAACCAGACCGGCATTGATGTAGCCGTCGGAGAACAGAACGCTCAGCTTGCGTTCATCGGTGATGGAAATGCCGGAAACGCCGATGGTGTCGAAATCGGTGGCAACGGCGGCGATAACGGCGTCAAAATCCATGGGAGAATATTCGATTTCGAAACCGGCCTTGGCAGCGATGGCTTCGATCATATCGATATCGTAACCAACGATTTCATCGCCTTCCACATATTCGAAGGGGGGATATTCGGGGTTGGTGGCAACAACGATGGTTTCGGCGCTGGCCATAGCGCAGCAGCAGATCATCATCAGAGCGGCGAAAAGAGCGATCAATTTCTTCATTGTGGTTTCCTCCTGAAATACTTCATTTTTTTGAGAACGGGGTCAGTATACCACGGGAAAACTCCCCTGTCAATACCTTTTTTGAATTTTTATTCATAAAATTTCCCGAAACTTCGCATAATGGGTGGATATTATTCAGTATAACCGGGTTAAATATGCATAAATTTAAAATTCGGGAAAGAAAGCGGGGAATTGTGCCATTGCTTTACACTTTTTTTCGGATATGGTAAAATAGATGTATTATCGGAAGGAAGGCGGAAGGAAAAGGCATGCAGGGAAAATTGATCGTCATTGAGGGCACCAATGCCTCGGGCAAAAGCGGGCTGGGGGTGGAATTGGCGGCCCGGTACGGGGGCGAAATCATCTCCGCCGATTCCCGGCAGGTTTTTTCCCGGCTGGATCTGGGCAGCGGAAAAATTACCAAGGAAGAAATGAAGGGCGTGCCCCATCATCTGCTGGATGTCTGCAAGCCCGGGGATTTTTTCTCCATGGCGGATTTTCAGCGCCTGGCCTATGCCGCCATTGATGATATCATCGCCCGGGGGAAGATTCCCTTCCTGGTGGGGGGCACCGGGCTGTATGTGGATGCGGTGGCCGATGGATACGAGCTTTCCGATTGCCCGCCGGATCTGGAACTCAGGGCCCATCTGGAAACCTTTGAAACCCCCGCGCTTTATGAAATGCTGAAAGAAAAATTGCCCGATACGGATATTGAGCCCAAGAATCGGAATCGGGTGATGCGGGCGCTGGAGCGGCTGGCGGCGGATGATTATCACCCCGGCAGGCATACCCCCCGGTATCAGGTGCTGCGCCTTGGCGTTACCTGGGAAAGGGAAATCCTTAAGCAGCGCATTGATGAGCGCCTGGAACGCCGGCTGCAGCAGGGCATGGTGCAGGAAGTGAAGGATCTGCTGGATGAAGGCGTCAGCAGCGAATTTATGATGAAGCTGGGCCTGGAATACCGTTATCTTACCCGCTATCTGCAGGATGAAATCTGCTATGAGCAGATGGTGGAGGAACTGGGCAACGCCATCAAGAAATTTGCCAAGCGGCAGATGACCTGGTTCCGCAGAACCAAGGATCTGCATTGGCTGGATATGACCCAGGATCCCATCGCCCAGGCAACCGCTCTGATCGATGCGTTTTTGGAAAAGTGAGGATTTATGGGGGATAATGGCGGGGAGAGGTTCTTTGTAAAAGCATCGCATGCCCTTCGCTGCGCTTGCGCATGCTCACTGCATCTGCATGATTGGCTTTAGCCGCGTCACAAACCCTCCGGGTTTGCTCCTGATCGCATGCCCTTCGCTGCGCTTGCGCATGCTCTCTGCATTGGCAGTATTGACTTTAGCCGCGTCGCAAACCCTCCGGGTTTGCTCCTGATCGCATGCCCTTCGCTGCGCTTGCGCATGCTCTCTGCATCTGCATGATTGGCTTTAGCCGTCCGGGTTTGCTCCTGAGAACCCCTCCCCGTACCCCTCCAAGAAAGCCGCTCTGGATATAGCGGATCGCTGCTCTATCAGCTTGAATGCCAGTGGGGCAAATGAAAAGCAGGGAACAGATGACGTTCCCTGCTTTTACTTTACTATATTATTATTATCGCTTCACTGGCACGCAGGATGATAGGAGATTGTTTCCTTCCATCCAGAGCCAGTTTTCTTTGGGTGGGTGCGGGAGGGCTTTTCTTTTTTAAAAGAAAGGCCCTCCCGCAATTCCCCCCGTCCTTACCCCTTCTTCTTCTCCAGCGCGGTTTTCCATTTGCCGGTGCGGAAGCGCAGATACATCATAACGGCGCGGAGCCCCTGCTCAGCGCACATGCAGGTAACGGCCTGGGGCAGGCCCATATGGAATACGCGGATGCAGAGCATGGAGCCCAGGGCCCGGATGAGCCAATTGCTGGTCGCGGTGATATAGAAGGGCCAGCGGGTATCGCCTGCGCCCCGGAGGGAACCGGCGAAAATCCAGCCCGGGATCATGATGGGCTGAATGAAGGCCACGATGCGCAGGCATTCTTCCGCCAGCTGCACCACGGCAGGATCGCTGTTGATAATTTTCACCAGCGGATTGGCCAGGGTATAGAGCGCAAAGCCTGCCAATGTCATAATGCCAATGCCGATATACACCGTATGCCAGGTATAGCGCTTGGCCAGATCGGGCTTTTTCGCGCCCAGGGATTGGCCCACCAGGGTGGTGGCGGCGGTGGCGAAGGCGAAGCCCGGCATGAAGGACAGGGATTCCGCCGTGGAATAGACCGCATGGGCCGCCACGGCGGTGGTGCCCAGGGTGGCGATGGATTTGGTGACCACGATACCGGAAGCGGACATGCAGAAGCGCTCCAGCATGGCAGGCACGGAAAGATTCACCACCCGCTTGATCAGGGCCGGATCGGGCTTAAAGGAATCCCTGAGGGAAATTTTTGTGGGATCCTTTTTCACAAAGAGCAGGATGGCCAGGGTCATGCCGCCAATGAGCCAGGAAATGCCGGTGGAAAGGGCGGCGCCGTTTACCCCCAGCCCTGCGCCGAACATGGGAATGGCCCAGTCAATATTCAGGAAGGCAAGGCGGATATGAATGGTGTGGGGCTGATGAATCAAAAGATAATTGCCCGCAATATTCAGAATATTCACCACGATATTCACCCGCAGCGGGGTTTTGGTATCGCCTCTGCCGCGGAATACCGAGCCCAGCACCATCATGGCCATGGTGAAAATGCGGAAGGAAGAGGTGATCAGCAGATATTTCTGGGAAAGGGCCAGGAAATCCTCGCTGGCGCCCATCCAGACGGGAATTTGCTTATGCAGAATCACGGGCAAAAGCGCGATGGGAATGCCCAGCATCATCAGCAGCAAAAGGGCATGGCGGATATAGGCCTTGGCGGCCTCATAATCCCTGGCGCCCACGCTGCGGGCCACATAGGCCGTCAGGCCTACGCCCAGGGCCAGAACCACCCCGTTGATCAAAAAAACAAAGGAATTGCAGATGGAAACCGAGGCTGTGGCCGCCGCCCCCAGGGTGCCCACCATGGCCGTATCCGCAAAGCTGACAAGGGTGGATAAAACCTGCTCCAGAAACAGGGGCCAGGCAAGATAGAGAATGACCTTGACTGTGGATTGATTTTCATTGGTCAGATCCAGCTTTTTTTTCGCCATATGCCATACCGCTTTCTTTTGTTTTGAACCGGAGAAAAGGGAAAATCAGCCCTGCTGCGCCAGCTTTCGGGCCGCTTCCTCCCGGGCGCGGCAGATATCCGCCCACTTGGGAAGCGCATCCAGCCGATTCGCCAATTCCTGCATTCCGGCGGGAATATCGATCTTCTGGGGGCAGATGGCCGCGCAGGCGCCGCAGCCGATGCAGGCCTCCGGCCGCTTTTCGGGGGCGGAAAATTCCAGCCACATGGCGGAATTGGTTACCGGCGCAAAGCGCAGATCATTGAGGGTGCCGATCATCCGGGGAATATCCAGGCCCATGGGGCAATGGGGCGTGCAATAGCGGCAGGAAGTGCAGGGAATGGCGTCCTTGAGGCCTTCGGCAATCTGAAGCACGGCGGCGGTTTCCTTTTCGGAAAGGGGCTTGCTTTCCTGGAAGGTGGCGATATTTTCCTGCATCTGGGCAAGATTGGACATGCCGGAAAGGATCATGGTCACCCCGGGCTTATCCTGCAGAAAACGGAAGCCCCAGGCGGGGATCTTTTCATCCGGGCGCAGGGAAAGGAGCATTTTTTCATTTTCTTCCGAAAGGGCGCAGAGCTTCCCGCCCCGAACGGGCTCCATCACCCAGATGGGGATATTCCGTTCATTGAGCAGATCCACCTTTTCCTTGCCGTTTTGCAGCGTCCAATCCAGATAATTGAGCTGGATCTGGCAGAATTCCATATCATCCCCGGCCTGATCCAGGAAGGAACGCAGGCAATCCACCCCGGCATGGCTGGAAAAGCCCAGATGCTTGATGCGGCCCAGGCGCTTTTGTCCCTTAAAATAATCCAGGATGCCCCACTTGGGATCCATATACACCGGCAGGGAGCTTTCATACACATTATGCAGAAGATAAAAATCAAAATAATCCACGCCGCATTTTTCCAGCTGCTTTTCAAAGATGGCGGCGGGGTCATAGCTGCTGCTTACCTGATGGCCGGGGTATTTGGTGGCCAGATAATAGGAAGAGCGGGGATATTCCTTGAGGATTTTGCCGATCACCACTTCGGAAAGGCCATCGTGATAGGGCCAGGCGGTATCAAAATAATTGACGCCGCTTTCCATGCACAGGCGAACCATTTCCCGTACCTGATTTTCATCAATGGCCCCATCCTTTACGGGCAGGCGCATGGTGCCAAAGCCCAGCAGGGGCAGCTTTTTATCCTGAAACTGGCTGTAAATCATGATCTTTCTCCTTAATATAATAGGATATTATTTCAGCTTTTTTCCGTCGAAAAAGGCATTGCCCACCTTTTCGCCCAGCACCAGATAGGCGTGATTCATGCCGTCAAAGGTGATGGGACGCAGCTTCTCAGGATCGATCTTCCCATCCGTCAGCACCTTTTCATCCGCGCATACATTGATCACCTTGCCCACCATCCGGCAGGATTCGGCGTCGTAATGGATCAGTTCGCATTCCACGGCCATGGGCAATTCTTCGATGATGGGGGCGTCCACAAATTCGCTCTTTACGGTATGGAAGCCGCAGCGCGCCAGCTTATCCGGCGTCTGATCGCCGGAAACAATGCCCAGATAATCGCATTCGGCCACATAATCCGCCGTGGCCATGCTGACGGTGAAGGCCTTGCGGGCCAGGGCATTTTTCGTGGTGCGGTGATCGGCGCTGATGCACATGGAAATTTCATCATTTTCGCTGATGCCGCCCCAGGCCGCGTTCATGGCGTTGGGGGTGCCATCTTCATTATAGGTAGCAATCATAAAGACCGGCTGGGGATAGAGAATGGGCTTGGCGCCGAAATTTTTGCGCATGACGGATTTCCTCCCTAATACAATATACACTGTTATTCCATTGGCTGCAGACGATCAATAACCATGATTAGTGTACCCCATGAAGCTGGCATCGGTCAAGCGGGAAAATGCAAAAAATGGTTAAATTTTCCATGCAGCGGGATAAATATATGGGCATGATGCATTTTTGAAAGGAACATAAAAATATTTATGCAAATAAGGAGCAGGCGAAAAGGGAAAATGCAGGCGGGTGTCATGCATGATTTTCGGATGCTTTTTCGACGCTTTTTTCGGAATTTGAGTGAAAAAACGGTGATAACTCGGAAAAATACGATAAAATATATGAATTATGGTGAAAAACGTCCGGATTTTTCAGGTGAAAATTTTTTTAAAAAAACGAATATAAATGCTTGACAAATGAATATTCATGCACTATAATACATTCCATCACCTGAAGAAAGGAAGTTGAAGTTATGAAGTCCTTTAAAACCATCGTTGCTCTTATGCTCGCCCTGGTGCTTTGTTTGTCCACCTGCAGCGCTTTTGCCTGCACCGCTATGTATGTGGGCGCCGGCCTGACCGCCGATGGCACCACCATGTTTGGCCGTTCCGAAGATATTTCCAACAGCTATAACAAGACCATGCAGTATAACCCCGCCGGCACCTATAAGGCTGGCGAAGTGTACACCGGCTGCTACGGCTTCACCTATACCTTCACTCATGATTCCTATGCTTTCAATTCCATGAGCGATGACAATGGCGCGGCTGTGGCCAATGAATGCCCCGATTGCGGCGGCACCCACAAGCATAATCCCTACGGCGCCGCCGGCACCAATGAAAAGGGCGTTACCGTCACCGCTACCGAAACCCTCAGCGGCGGCTCCAAGCTGATCAAGGCCGTGGATCCCTTCAACAAGGAAACCGGTATTGAAGAAGCTGAAATCCCCACCGTGCTGCTGAGCGAAGCGGCCACCGCCAAGGAAGCCGTTGATCTGCTGCTGAGCATCTATGCCAATGTGGGCGCTCAGGGCGGTTCCGGTATCTTCATCGCCGATAACACCGAAACCTGGTATGTTGAAAATGTTTCCGGCAAGCAGTATATCGCCATCAAGTGCTCCGATAATCTGGTCTTTGCCGTTCCCAATCAGTCCGCCATCGGCCTGATCGACCTGGATGACAAGGAAAACGTGATCGCTTCTGAAAAGCTCATCGCCGTTGCCAAGGAAGCCGGCACTTTCGTGGGCGACGAAGCTGCCAACACCATCGATTTTATCGCTTCTTATCTGCCTGATCAGGTCGCCAACAATCGTTATTTCCTGGCCCTGCAGCATTTCAATGCCGCCAAGGCCCCCGCTACCCTGGAAGAAATCGTGGAAACCGATTATGCCATTTCCAATGTGGACGCCGAAGGCAATATCGTTCCCTTCTACACCAATATTGAACTGGATCATGCCTTCGCCATCGCGGATGTGGTTGGCTACTGGAATATCGCCGGCATCGGCTCCACCAGCAATCTGGATTGCCATATCTTCCAGATCTCCAAGGAAGACGCCGCCACCGATACCGTGGAATGGATCGCCATGGACCATGGCTGCTACAACGCCTTCGTGCCCTACTATCCCATGCTGACCACCGATTTCTATGCTCCCTATAAGCTGAGCACCGCGCCCGCTTCCTTTGTTACCGAAGAACCCGCCGAAGGCCTCTACTATGCCACCACCGGCCGCAAGTATGTGGATGGCCAGCGGGTGAACGTGGAAGGCTTCAAGGTGCTGCCTGCCAACTGGGCCGATTCCTACTACTGGACCTTCGACGCCCTTTCCAACCTGATGGAATTCGGCAATCTGACCGATGATCAGAAGGCCGCCGTCAATGCCAAGATGGATGAACTGCAGAATGACTGCTACGCCGCTTATGGCGAACTGCAGACCGCCGTGGCCGCCGCTGCCGATAACGCCGCTGCCGCCAAGGCTGCCACCGAAATCAGCGCCAAGACCGCCGAAAAGGTGCACACCGCCGTGGTGGAACTGGTCAATGGCCTGGTCAAGTAATTAAAAATTATATCAATGCTCTCGCCGCTTATGGCGAGAGCATTTTTTGTCTGCTTTTTTGAAAAAATCGTCCGCAGGAACGGCGGAAAAAGCGGCAGGGGAATGCCGGTCCATTGTCGAAAAGAAAAAATAAACAGGAAAGAATGAACCGGAATGAAAAGAGCAGATTATTTCCACAAATAATACACGAAATGAAAGGAGAAACGGATATGGGATTCTATATCGGTATCGATCTGGGCACATCCAGCGCCAAGCTTTTGCTGGCGGATGGCCAGGGAAAGATTCATAAAACGGTATCCCGGGATTATCCGCTGATTTTTCCCCGGCCCGGCTGGGCGGAGCAGCACCCCGGGGATTGGTGGGAGGCGGTGAAAAGCGCCCTGGCGGAATTGCTTCAGGGGGTGGATGCGGCCTCGATATGCGGCATTGGCTGCGGCGGGCAGATGCATGGCCTGGTGGTATTGGATGAAAAGGATCAGGTGATTCGCCCGGCCATCCTTTGGAATGACGGAAGAACGGCGGCGGAAGTGGAATATTTAAACGGCGTCATCGGAAAAGAGCGCCTTTCCGGGATGACCGCCAATATCGCCTTTGCGGGCTTTACAGCGCCGAAAATTCTGTGGATGAAAAAGCATGAGCCGGAAAATTTCGCCCGGATTAAAAAAATCATGCTGCCCAAGGATTATATCAATTTCATGCTCACCGGGGTGCATGCCTGCGATTATTCCGATGCTTCCGGCATATTGCTTCTGGATGTGGAAAAGAAGTGCTGGTCCAAAGAAATGATGGAAATCTGCGGCGTTACCGAAGCGCAGATGCCAAAGCTTTTTGAAAGCTATGAGGTCATCGGCACGGTGAAGGCGGATGTGGGTTTGCCCGGGACCGTCCAGGTGGTGGCAGGGGCCGGGGATAATGCGGCGGCCGCCGTTGGCACGGGCACGGTGGGGGATGGCAATTGCAATATCAGCCTGGGCACTTCCGGCACCATCTTTATTTCCTCCGAAAAATTCGGGGTGGATCCCCATAACGCTCTGCATTCCTTCGCCCATGCGGATGGGCATTATCATCTGATGGGGGTGGTGCTTTCCGCCGCCAGCTGCAATAAATGGTTCTGCGAGGAAATTTTAAAAACCGGGGATTTTGCCGGGGAGCAGAAGGATATTTCCGAGGATCATCTGGGGCGCAACCGGCTCTTTTTCCTGCCCTATCTCATGGGCGAGCGCAGCCCCATCAACGATACCGACGCCAGGGGCGTTTTTGCCGGCATGAGCATGGATACCACCCGGGCCGATTTCATCCAGGCGGTGCTGGAGGGGGTGGCCTTTGCCATGCGGGATAGCCTGGAGGTGGCGAAAAAGCTGGGCATTGAAATCACGCGCAGCAAGCTTTGCGGCGGCGGTGCCAAATCCCCCCTGTGGCGGAAAATCATGGCCAATGTGCTGGGCATCGCCATTGATATTCCCCAGACCGAGGAAGGCCCGGGCTATGGCGGGGCGATGCTGGCTATGGTGGGCTGCGGTGCCTATGAAAGCGTGGAAAACTGCGCCCGGGCCCTGGTGAAAACGGTGGATACCGTGCTCCCCGATCCCGAAATCACCGCCCGGTATGAAAAGCAATATCAGAAATTCAGCGCGATTTATCCCGCCATGAAGGATACCTTCAAAAGAATGATGCAGGAATAAGGAGGAAAAAATCATGAAAAATATTCCCGATGTAAAGCTGGGGATCATTGCCGTATCCCGGGATTGCTTCCCGGTGGCCCTGAGCGAAATGCGCCGCGCCGCCATCAAAAAGGCCTATGGGGAGGAACTGTATGAATGCATGGTGACGGTGGAAAATGAACTGGATATGCAAAAGGCGGTTGCAGACGTAAAAAACGCCGGCTGCAATGCGCTGGTGGTTTTCCTGGGCAATTTCGGCCCCGAAACCCCGGAAACCCTGATCGCGAAGCATTTTGACGGCCCCTGCATGTATGTGGCGGCGGCGGAGGGCGACGGCGATCTGATCAACGGTCGGGGCGACGCCTATTGCGGCATGCTCAATTGCGCCTATAACCTGGGCATGCGCCATCTGAACGCCTATATTCCTTCCTATCCTGTGGGCACGGCGGCGGATATTGCGAAAATGATCACCGATTTTGTGCCGGTGGCCCGGGCGGTGATCGGCGTTAAGAATCTGAAAATCATCACCTTCGGCCCCCGGCCCCAGGATTTCTTCGCCTGCAATGCCCCCATCAAAGGCTTGTATGAGCTGGGGGTGGAAGTGGAAGAAAACAGCGAACTGGATCTGCTGGTGAGCTATCAGGCCCATGCCAAAGATCCGCGCATCGATTCGGTCTGCGAGGATATGAAAAAGGAAATGGGCGAGGGCAAATATTACGATGATTTGCTGGAGCGCATGGCCCAGTTTGAACTGACGCTGCTGGATTGGGCGGAAAGCCACAAGGGCGATCGGAAATTCGTGGCTTTTGCGGATAAATGCTGGCCCGCTTTCCCGGAAACCTTTGGCTTTGAGCCCTGCTATGTCAATTCCCGGCTGGCCTCCCGGGGGATCCCGGTGGCCTGCGAGGTGGATATTTACGGCGCGCTTTCCGAATATATCGGTGCCTGTATTTCCCGGGATGCGGTAACGCTGCTGGATATCAATAATTCCGTGCCCGCTGCTCTGTATGCGGCAAAGATTCAGGGGAAATTTGATTATCAGCTCACCGATACCTTCATGGGCTTCCACTGCGGCAATACGCCCTCCTGCAAGATGTGCGCGGAGCGGGCGGTGAAATATCAGCTCATTCAGCATCGTCTGCTGGAGCCTGCGGGCAGCGAACCGGATTTCACCCGGGGCACCCTGGAAGGGGATATTGCCCCCGGCAATATTACCTTCTTCCGGCTCCAGTGCGACAGCCAGGGCAATCTTCGCAGCTATATCGCCCAGGGTGAAGTGCTGCCCGTGCCCACCGGCAGCTTCGGCGGCATCGGCGTATTTGCCATCCGGGAAATGGGCCGCTTCTATCGCCATGTGCTGCTTGAAAAGCGCTATCCCCATCATGGGGCGGTGGCATTCGGCCATTACGGCAAGGCCCTCTTTGATGTTTTCCGCTTCCTGGGCATTGAGGATATTGCTTATAATCAGCCGAGAAATTTACCTTATCCCACGGAAAATCCCTGGGCGTGAATGGGTGTTTCTTCCGCGATAGAATGTTTTCCTTTTCAATTGATGGCGGGGATGATATAATACAGATGAAAAATGCGCTTCGTTTTTAAGCATCAAGGAGGATTCATATGGCAGATAAAATGAATTTGGCCGCGCGGTATGCTGCGTTAAAGCAGAAGGTGGGCGGCAATTATGAAAAGAAAGCATTTGAATTTACCATGCGTCCCACCCGGCAGGAGAGCAATCATATCACCCCGCCCTCCAAGGCCAATCGCCGCATTTTATCCGAAATCCAGTTTGCCCTGGGGCTTTCCGGCCAGAACCAGGGGAAATATGATGCATTGATTGACGGAGCGCTGCGCCTTCTGGAAAATGAAATGGAGGCGGAGGGCGTGCTGACCAACCGCATCTGCCAGGAAGCGGAAAAAATCCTTCTGCCTCTGGAAAAGGATGCCAAGGCCTATACCGTGCTGTATGCCGCCCATGCCCATATTGATATGAACTGGATGTGGGGCTTTCAGGAAACGGTGGCCATCACCTTTTCCACTTTCCGCACCATGCTGAATCTGATGCAGGAATATGAGGGCTTCACCTTCTCCCAGTCCCAGGCCTCCTGCTATAAGATTGTGGAGGAATACGATCCCGATATGATGGCGGAAATCCGGCAGCGGATCAAAGAGGGCCGCTGGGAAGTGACCGCCAATGCCTGGGTGGAAACCGATAAGAATATGCCCGATACCGAATCCCTCTATCATCATTTTACGGTGACGAGAAATTATCTTAAGGAAACCTGGGGCATTGATCCCGATTCCCTGAAGGTGGATTTCTCCCCCGACACCTTTGGCCACAGCCGCTTCATCCCTGAAATCAATCAATTTGCCCATGTGCCCTATTATTATCATTGCCGCGGGCTGCAGGATGAATTGACCCTCTATCGCTATAAGGCCCCCTCCGGCAAGGAAATCCTGATGTATAAGGAGCCCTACTGGTATAACAGCGGGGTGAACCCGGATAACGGCACCGGCGTATTTGAAATGGAAAAGCGCTGCGGCGGGCTGAAAACAGCGCTGATCGTTTACGGCGTGGGCAATCATGGGGGCGGCCCCACCAGGCGGGATATTGAAACCATGCTGGAAATGCAGCAGTGGCCCATTTTCCCCACCCTGAAATTCGGCACCATTCATGAATATTTCGCCGCGGCGGAGGCCGTACGGGAAAAGACCCCGGTGATCGATCATGAACTCAATGCCATTTTTACCGGCTGCTATTCCACCCAGAGCCGGATTAAATTGGGCAATCGCCGGGCGGAAATGGCGCTGCTGGATTCCCAGTGCATGAGCGCCCTTGCCCATTGCGCTTTGGGCACGGCCTATCCCGCCCGGCAATATGAAAAGGCCTGGCAGAATGTGCTCTTCACCCATTTCCATGATATCCTCACCGGATCCTGCGTGCAGGAAAGCCGGGAGCATGCCATGGGCAAATTGGCCGAGGCCATCGCCCATGCCCAGACCGGGCAGAAAAATGCCTATGAAAAGCTGTCCCAGGCGGTGGATACCTCCATGTTCCCGGCGGATCCGGATATCGCCGACAGCCGGGCCGAGGGCGCAGGCCCCGGCTTTGGCATTTCCCATTATGCCGGGGTGCCCAATCCTGAAAGGAATGCAGGCAAAACCCGCATTTACACCGTCTTCAATCCCGATCCCCAGCCCCGGAAGGAACTGGTGGAATTTGTGGTATGGGATTATACCGGGGATCCTGCCCGGGTCAGGGTCATGGATCATGAGGGGAAGAATATTCCCTTCCAGTGGCTGGATGATGCGCCCCAGACCCACTGGGATCATGAATATCTGCGGCTGCTGGTGCTTTGCGATGTGCCCGCCTTTGGCTACCGGGCCTATGCGTTGACCGAAAAGGAAATCACCGATTATCCCACCCATCTGCTTCATTCCGAGCGGGAAGAATTGCCCAAGGGCGATATCATTCTGGAAAATGAATATATCCGCGCCCGTTTTGATCCCGGCAGCGGGCAGATGCAATCCTTGTGGAATAAAGAAGAAAATAAGGAAATGCTTTCCGCCCCGGCCGGGCTGCATCTGGTGCGTACCGCCAATGACGGCATGAGCGCCTGGCGCATCGGCCGGTATCTGCAGGTTTTGCCGGTGAATGATACCGTGAAGGTGTGGATCAGGGAGGGCGCATTGCGCAGGCAGGCCATCTTTGAGCAGCGGGTGATGCATTCCACGGTGCGCATGACCGTTTCTCTGGATCGGGGGGCAAAAGCCCTTGCTTATGATCTGGAAGTGGATTGGCATGAAACCTGCAAGGCGCAGCCGGAAATTCCCGTGCTTTCCTATCGGCTGCCGCTGAAGGAGGCAGGGGATACCATCATCTGCGATGTGCCCGCCGGCAGCGCCGCGCGCAAAGAAAAGCAGATGGATGTGCCCGCCCTTACCGGCGCATTTGCGGCCGGCAGCGCCGCCGCCCTGATTACCGATTGCAAATATGGCTATCGTTTGGCGGACGGGGTGCTTTCCGTTACCCTCATCAATACGGCGGGGGATCCCGATCCCTATCCCGAGCGGGGAATTCACGCCATTCATCTGTATGTGGCGATGACGGACGGGCATGCGGCATCCTTCAAGGCCCTTTCCCGGCAGCTGAACCGGGGCATGATTGCCGTGCCCACCGCCCGGCATGAAGGCGCGCTGGCGCCCCAGGCTTCGCTGATGCAAGTGTTGGCCGCCCATTGCGTGGTCACCGGTGTGGAAGTGAATGCGGAAGATGCGCTGGTGCTGCGGCTGTATGAGGCGGAAGGGAAGAAGGCCATGGTGACGCTGCAGGCGCCCTTTACCCCGAAAAAGGCGCTGCTCACCCGGCTGGATGGCACGCCTGTTGCCGAGGCCGCCCTTTCCGGGGATGCGGTTTCCTTTGAAATGGCGCCCTACACCATCGCTCAATTGCAGCTGGAAAAATAATTACCAATGAAGGGAAGCAAATCATTATGCTGCTCTATTATATTCGTCACGGGGATCCCATTTACAACCCCGATCAGCTGACGCCCCTGGGCAGGCGGCAGGCCGAGGCCATTGGCAAGCGCCTGGCCATTCATGGCATTGATAAAATCTATTCCTCCACCTCCACCCGGGCGTATCAGACCGCCCAGCCCCTGGCGGAAATGCTGAAAAAGGAGATCGCCCAGCTGGAATTCTGCCATGAAAATCACGCCTGGGCGGATTTGACGGTGACGCGGGAAGACGGAAGGAAAACATGGGCCTTTACGGATTTGAAAACGGCCCGGCTTTTTATCAGCCCCGAAGTGCGCAAGCTGGATGAAAACTGGTATGATCATCCGGCCTTTGCGGAATATAATTTCAAACAGGGCATCCAGCGGATTCAGCGGGAGGCAGACGCCTTCCTGGAATCCCTGGGCTACAAGCATATCCGGGAAAAGAATATCTATCAGGCGATCCGGCCCAATGAGGATCGGGTGGCGCTCTTTGCCCACGAGGGCTTTGGCATGGCCTTTTTAAGCAGCGTGCTGGATATTCCCTACCCCATGTTCTGCACCCATTTTTCCATGAGCCATACCGGCATGAGCGTTATTGAATTCAAGGAAAAGGATGGCTTTGCCACCGCCCGCGCCCTGATGGTGGCCAGCGACGGCCATCTCTACCGGGAAGGCCTGCACACCAACTACCAGAATGTGATCCGGGTGTGAGGCTGGCACGGCGGGGGATTACGGCGGGAGGAGGCTTTTGCGTCAAAAGCCCCCTCCCGCGCCCACCCGAAAACCGGTTTTTATTCTTACAGGCGCTGCAATCGGTTTGATTGCAAGTACGGCGTATAGAACGGAAAATTGTACAGCAAAAAGGACGGCGGTTGCCGTCCTTTTTGCGTTCAATCATTTTATTTCTGCGCGGCGATTTCCTTCACGCATTCCTTGATGATGGCGATTTCGTGGGCAGGAATTTCCCCGTCAAAATCGGAGAAGGGGTTATTTTCGATATCCTTTCCGGTCAGCAGGGTATACCACAAAAGCCCCACTGCATAGCGTCCCTGATTGAAGCCGATATGCTGGCCGTCCCGATAGAGCCCGGCAACAGCGCCCGTTTCCTGCAGGGTGCGAAGCAAGGTGCCGGAGGGAATGATCAGATCTGCAAGGGTATCCTTTGCCGCCCGGGCATAGGCGGCGTGCAGGGGCCGATACATTTCTTCGGAATGGGCAAAGCCGAAATTTTGCTGCATCCGTTCACAGCCCGTTTCCCAGGCCCAGGTTTCATGGATCACGAATTTCGCTTTGGGGCAAAGATGGCGGATATAGGCGGTCAGTTCATTCAGATAGGGCTGGTAGGTATCATAATCAAAGGAATAGCTGCTGGCCTGCTGGAGGGTGATATAATCCCAATCCCGGCTGAGCAGCGCCTCTTTCATGGATACGAAAAAGCCGGTGCTTTCGCCGTTCATTTCCAGGGAATAGGCATTTTCTTCGCTGAGCATATTGCGGTAATGCCGGGAAAGGGGGCAGCCGCCGATATAGAGATTCACGCATTTGAGATCGGTTTTATCCGCCCGGGCGATCTGATGCAGATAGCGCTGAGCGTCCTGGGAAAAGCTGTTGCCGATGGACAGAATATTCATATCATTCACCTCGTGATCATTGTATCATGCCGATGCGGATTGTCAAGAAAAAATGTAGTTCCGGCGCAGCGATCAGCTGCTGTAAAGGCGCTTGTATTCCCTGGGGGAAAGGCCCATTTTCTGATGAAAAAGGGCGCTGAAATATTTGCAGTCGCCAAAGCCCGATTGGGTGGCCGCCTCCTGCACGGAAAAATAGCTTGATTGCAGCAGGCGGCAAGCCTTATTCAGCCGCTTTTCCACCAGGGCCTGATGGGGCGGCATGCCAAAGGCCGCCTTATAGAGCCGGCGGAAATATTCCACGCTCATGGGGCATTGGGCCGCCGCCCTTTCCACGCTGGCCCCGGGATCGTCATACTGGCTTTCCAGATAATCCACCCCCGGCTGGATCAGCGATAATTTCCGGGGAATCAGCGGGGAATTTCCTTCGCGGGCCATTTCTTCCAGCAGGCTATGCAGCAGGGCAGCGCAGTGATGGGCGCAGCCGGGCGCTTTTTGCTTCCAGCTGGCGCAGATGGAAGCAAAATAATGGGCGGCCGCGGCGGAATCCCGGGGATGGAAAATTTCCGGACGCCCGTTTTCCTCCTCCCAGCACTGCAGATGCAGAATGAATAATTCCTCTTCCGTGGAAACCCGGGAAAAGGCCGCCCCGGATGGCAGATACAGCACGCTTCCGGGCCCGGCGATGATTTTTTGCCCTTCCCATTCAAAGGTGGATTCCCCTGAAAGGCGCAGGGCCAGAGCGGCCCAGGGCCTGGCGCTGCAGGAAAGCTGCGCCGCCGGCCGGCGGATGGAAAAGGCGTCCAGGATTTTAAAGCAGGCGCACTGAATGAAAGACAAAACGCTGTTCCTTCCTTTTTTCGGCATATTTTGATTATATTCTATCATATTTGTTCCGAAAATCAAACCTTTTCTTTGGAAACGCCGGTTTTCTTCCGTTTCCGCTTCCGCTATAATGATAAAAAATGGGAAAACGGAGGAGAATTATATGAAACCGCATCTTTTAAAGGGCTATGCAAAGCTGCTGAAGGATTGGATTCTTTTTTCGCAGAAGCATTTGTATTTCTGCCCGGAAAGAGAGGGGCTGATCTGCTATGGCGCCGGTGAGCACGGGCACTGGGGCGTGCACACCCATCAGAAGGCCTTTTCTGCTTTTGCCATTGCCGCCACATCGGATTGGCTGGATTTTTCCGATACGAATCTGACAAAGGCGCAATTGCTTTCCCAGGCCCTGGGCATGCTGCGCTATAATCTGCATACCCATCTGGAGGGGGATTTCATCTGCACGGACGGGGAAAAATGGGGCCATAACTGGATCTATGTGCTGGGCATTGAACGGATGTATCATGCCATTGAAGCATTGGATGCGTATCTTACGGAAGAAGACCGGGCGCTGCTGAAAAAGGTGCTGATTTCCGAAAGCGAATTTATTCTGCGTGAATATCCCATTGAAGCGGGGCTGTATGGCGATTGGCGCAACCGGCGGAAGGGCAAGGACATCGGAAACGATTTTGGCAGCCGGAATATCAATCGTCCCGAAAGCAATATCTGGAACGGGGCCATTCTCTATCGTGTGGCTTCCCTCTATCCCGATACGCCGCACCGGGCGGAATACATCGATAAGGCCCGCCGCTTTTTTGCCAATGGTATTTCCATCGAATCGGATCAGAATTCCGATGAAATCGTGGATGGCCTGCGCATCGGCGATGTATTTGTGGGCGCCAATATGTTTGATTCCTATGCCTGCAATCATCATGGCTATCTGAATATCGGGTATATGAATATCTGCCTTTCCAATATTGCCATGCTGCATTTCTTCCTGAAGGCCCGGGGCGAAAAGGCGGATGCCATGGTTTATCATCATCTGCATGATCAATGGAAGCTGATTCGCGCCACCACCTTTGATGACGGGCGGCTTTTGCGCATTGGCGGGGATTCCCGGGCCCGGTATTGCTATTGCCAGGATTATGCGCTGCCCTCCTGGGCGCTGATTGAGGATCTGTATGGCGAGGATTGCAGCGGCCTTTTCGAAGGCTGGCTGAAAATTCTGCAGCAGGAAACGGAAGCCAATGGAGATGGATCCTTCCTTTCCAATCGCTTCGGGCATTTTGAAAATCTTTCGCCTGTTTATTATACCCGCCTGGAATCCGATCGGGCCAATGTGATTTCCATGGTGCTTTACTGGTATACAAAATATGCCATCAAGGCCGTGCGCGAAACGGAAAAAATGACCCAATGGATGGATGATTATCATGGCGCAGCCTTTGTTTCCGGCGGCAATCGCTTTGCTTCCTTTACCTGGGAGGCCTCCGAAAAGCCCCAGGGGCTTTTGCTGCCCCGGGATGACAGCGCCCTGGGGGAATGGCGCTATAATCTGGCCGGCAGAATTTTGGGGGTGGGCAGAAAGAATGAAGAGGAAGTGGAGAATACTCGGGTGCAGCTTTTTGAAGGGGGCTTCCTGACCAGCGGCAGCACCCTTTGCTGTTCCGATGATTTTATGGCGGAAGGGCAATTGCGGGAAAAAATGGCCCGGAAGCAGATTGCCTTTGCGGCCCTGCCGGATGAAAATACCGTGCTCTGCCTGCAATATGCCAATACCCTCAACCGCACCTTCCTTTCCGAAATCGCGGGCACTTTCTGGAATATTCCCAATGATATTTTCAACGGAAGAAAACGGAAACTGACGGCCGAAAAGGGCAGCGGCGAATATGCGGGCGGGGATTGGGCGAACCGGTATGAAACGATTGCCCTGGGCCATTATGTGAATGTGGATGAAAGAATCGGCATGGCATCCGTCCTTCCGCTGACGCTGGTGCGGCGGGGGGAAAGGCAGGTAAAAATCAAGGACAGGGAAAACAGCGGCACATTGTATGCCGAGGAAATCTGCGCCCCCTATCAGAAGGAATACCGCTGGGCGGATCGGGATACGGAAATCATCAATACCGGCTTTGCCCTTCATCTGGGCGGCGCGGAGGAAACGAAAAGGCTGTGGACTTCCCTGCAGTTTTCCGGCGCGACGGAGGTGAAAAGCATCAGTATCCGGGGAAAAGATGGGATGCGCTATCTGTTGGCCGCCAATTTTGCGCAGGCGGAGGCAATCTTTGATCCTGCCGCCCTGGGTATTGCCGGGGCCAGGGATCTTGCTTCCGGCACGGCGGCGGAAAAACGGCTGCTTCAGCCGGGAGAAGCCCTGCTGCTGGCCATCAGCGAATAAACAAGGAAAAAAAGCCCGATGCTTTCATCGGGCCTTTTCCTGGATGAAGCCGCCCGCGTCGTAGGCATCCGGCTCTGTAATGCCATCCGGAAATTTTGTCCGCAGGCAGGGGAATAAACATCATTTTTTATTGACAACAGCCGGGATTCATGGTATATCCCAAATAAGATGATCCATCGGTATACAGTATATTCTATTGATTCAGGAGGTATCCCCATGGCCAAGATCACCATTCCTAATAATCCCACCCTGGAAGGATTGCTGGACTTAAAGGCCAATATTCCCTTTGCCTGCCCGGATGGGGATGAATTATGCCTGCAGCTGCTCAAGCCCCGTTGGCATTCCGGCGGCAAGGGCTTTCCGCTGGTTGTTTTCATCCAGGGCAGCGGCTGGACCAAGCCCAATCAATTCTGGCAGATTCCCCAGCTGAGCCTGCTGGCGCGACGCGGCTTTGTGATCGCCAGCGTTACCCACCGCCATCGTGCCAATGCCCCCGCCCCCGCCTTCCTCAAGGATGTAAAGACCGCCCTGCGCTTCCTGCGCGCCCATGCGGAGGAATATGATATTGATAAGGCGCGGGTATGCGCCTGGGGTACCTCCTCCGGCGGCAATACGGCGCTGCTTCTTGGCCTTACCGGGGATGATCCTGCCTTTGAAGGGGAGGATTATGCCGGGGAATCCACCTGCGTGCAGGCGGTGGTGGATTGCTTTGGCCCCACGGATGTGAATAAGATGATCGACGTGCAGTATGCCGATAAACCCAAGACGGAGGAAAACACCTTCTACGCCCTGGGCGGCTGCAATCCGGATACCTATCAGGAAACGCTGCGGCAGGTCAGCCCCATTGTCTATGTGGAGCCCGGCCGCACGCTGCCGCCCTTCCTCATTCTTCACGGCGATGCAGACGCCCTGGTGCTCTATGAGGACAGCGAAGCCTTTTATGATAAGCTGGTGGAACAGGGCTATGAGGCGGATTTTGTGCATGTGACGAATGCGCCCCATGAGGGTACTTTCTGGTCGCTGCCGCTGCTGGAAATTATTTTCGATTTTATTCAGAAAAAGCTGGCCTGATGCGGGCGGGCGCTTGAAAAATCCATCACGGATCAATGGATACAGGATGAAAGACGCAGGAAAGCCGTCGGGCTTGCTGCGTCTTTTTTTTCGGGCTTCTCTTTGCGCGGGCTTTCCTTTCGATAATCCCGGAACCGATTAAAATCTTTGCCGGCGCGCGCATCGATTTCGATGCCATCGAAGATCAAGATCTCGTGGACGGCGCCGCCTGCGAACATCAGACTGGCGAAGGCGTGCCCCAACGCGCGGCGCCATAGCGCAGCTAATTTTCCTTGCAGATGGTCTTTCATATCGGAAAATATCGGATCATTTTTGAACCAAATAGAAAACAGATAATAATGGAGGAAACCGGAATAAGTAGGATCGGGGTTTTTTCTCCATATTTTCCTCCTGAAAGATTGGTCTCAGGACGCGAAAAAAATGGGACCAATTTTGGGACCAATTTATACCCCTCAAAGCCCTCAAAAGCCGCCTGTTTCCCCAGGCGGGCGCTGCTTTTCAAAACAAAAAAACACGTGAAACCCTTGATTTACAAGCATTTCACGTGGTATATATTGGAGGCGCCACCCAGACTCGAACTGGGGAATAAAGATTTTGCAGACGGCTTGGCTGACGCCCGGTGGGTTTTGTGAAAGGCTTGTAGCATAAGGCTTCAAGGCGATAAGGAACCCCCTTGTCGGGGAGAGACGGTGTGACCGTGAAGGTCACGCCGTCTCTCTCTTTTTGTGGGTAGATAAGGCGACAACGGGCTCGTTGAGAGAAAGCAGCTCGTCGTCTTCCATGAAGTTAAAAATGATTTGAATCTTCTGCCTGCGCTTGCCGCTGGATTTGTCAGGAGCATGGACAATAATCTTTCGGATGTACTCGTTCACAATCGTCTGCGTCAGTTCCGGCACATCCACGTATTTCTCCACCAGCTTCATGAAGTGGGAAAGATCATCCGTGGCCTTTTCGTGCTGGCCAATCCATTCACGCAGATTGTCCGCTTCCATCCGCACGCGCTTCTGCTCGGCTTCATAGTCCTGCGTCATCTTCAGATAACGCTCGTTGCTCAGCCTGCCGAATACGGCGTCTTCATACACCCTTGAGATCAGCACATCCAGCTCTGCCAGACGCTTTTCTGCCTTGTCCAGCTTCCGCCGGTATTCACGGATACGATTATCTTGCTCCGTTTGCCGGTACGCCAGCCATTCCTCAGCAAAGCTCTCTGCGTCCTCGCGGATATATGCGTTGACGGCACGAATCCGTTCAAGTACCAGTTCCTTTAATACATCCTCACGGATATAATGTGCTGAACAAGTGCCTCGCCCACTTTTGTAGCGGCTGCACACATAGCGATCCTTGTTGGCGTTGAAGCTCTTGCAGGTGCCGAAGTACAGCTTTTCACCGCAGTCTGCACAGTACAGGAGCCCTGAAAACAATCCCTGCCGTTCCGTCTTGGTGGGGCGGCGCTTGTTCTTCCGCAGTTCCTGCACCCGTTCCCATTGCTGCTGGGTGACAATTGCCTCCTGTGCATCCGGCTGGATATACATGTCCTCCACGCTGTTGGGAATACGCTTCTTGAGCTTGTAGGATTTGGAGTAAGTCTTGAAGTTACAGATGCAGCCGGTATACTCCATCCTCTCCAGAATACCTACAATGGACTGTTCAGACCAGCCGTACGGACGTTCCGGCAGCGGTTTTCCCTTCTGCTTCGCATACAGCGATTTGACGGTTAGAACTTCATCCTTTTCCAGAAGCCTTGCAATCTGACTTGGCCCTTTGCCATCCAGACAGAGATCAAAGATACGCTTGACAACCGGTGCAGCTTCCTCGTCCAGGATCCACTGTTCCTTGTCGTTGGGATCGCTTTTGTATCCATAGGGCGGATGGCTGACATGCTTACCGCTGGTTCCCTTCTGACGGAAGCTGGCGCGAACCTTCTTGCTGGTATCGCGCGGATACCATTCATTGAACAGGTTGCGGATGGCGGTGAAGCCGTCGCTGTCGCCGCGCTCGCTGTCCACACCATC
>SVHD01000071.1 GCA_015056015.1 Clostridiales bacterium | reverse complement strand
ACCATGGAAAGCAGCAGCACCGCGGCATAGACGACCACGGCCATCAGCAATTCCTTCATTTCAAATTCCGTCTTGACAATTTCCTGCACCCGCCCCACAATCAGCGGAGAAAGCAATTCGGAGGAAATGGAAAAGATCATGATCACCAGCACCAGCACAAAATTTTTCCAATAGCGCATGGCATATTTCATCAGACGGCGGGTGATTTCGCCATCCGCCATATGCCGGTCAAAGCCAATGGCGTCCTTTTGCTTGCGCACCTTGGAATAGGCAATGAGGAAAATAATCGCAAACAGGCCGATAATGGCTCCCACGATCAAAAGCGGCAAATACTCACGCATTTTTATGCTCGCCTCCTTCTTCCTCCAGCTTCTGCAGATCCACCATCTTCCGGTATTCCGGGCAGGTGGCATACAGGTTTTCATGATCGCCCGCCGCCAGCAGCTTCCCATCATCCAGGAAAAGAATCTTATCCATGGATTCAATGGTGGAAATCCGGTGGGCAATCAGGATGGTGGTGCGGCCCTGACGGGTAGCGCGCAGATTTTCCAGAATCTTCTTTTCGGTCTTGGTATCCACGGCGGATACAGAGTCATCCAGAATCAGGATGGGGGCGTCCTTGAGCAGCGCCCGCGCAATGGAAATGCGCTGCTTCTGGCCGCCGGATACGGTTACGCCTCTTTCACCCAGAACCGTTTCATAGCCTTCTGTAAATTCCTGAATATTTTCATCCACATCGGCCAGCTTCGCGGCCCCGATCACGGTATCCTGCGTGTATTCATCCACGCCGAAGGCAATATTCCGGGTGATGGTATCGCTGAAGAGGAAATTATCCTGGGGCACATAAGCCGACGCCGCCCGCACCTGACGGATGGGCACGCGATTGACGTCATGCCCGTCAATGAGCAGGCTGTTATCCGGCACATTGTAGGTGCGCAGAATCAAATCCACCAGGGTGGTTTTTCCCGCTCCGGTCTTCCCTACCAGCCCCACATTTTCTCCGGGGTTAATGGTGAAGGATACATCCTGCAGCGCGTCAAATTCCCCGTCGGGATAGCGGAAGGTCAGATGATTGAAGGTAATGCCGCCCTGAATCGGGGGAATTTCCTTGACGTCAGGCCGGTCAATCACATCCTGCCTGGCGTCCAGCAATTCGCCGATGCGTTTCAGGGAAGCCTTGCCCCGGGAGCTCATATCGATCAATTCGGAAATCGCCATAATCGGCCAGACCACGGAAGTAAAATAAGCGATGAATTCCACCAGCTGGCCCGCATTGAAGGTTCCTTCATGAACCAGATAACCGCCGTACCCCAGAATTACGCAGATAACCGTTTCCACAAACAGGGAAACCACGATTCTCAGCAGCACCGAAGCCCGGGTATAGGCCACATTGGCGTCCTCATTTTCTTTATTCAGTTTCTTAAAGGCCATCAGTTCCTTGGCTTCCTTCACGAAAGCCTTGATGACCGCAATGCCGGAAAAGCTTTCCTGAGAAAAATCAGAAAGCTTGGAAAAGGCGGCCTGGCGGATATCCCATTTCTTCATCATATACCGGCCGATGATGGTGGAAGCGCACACCAAAAGCACCATGGGAATCATGGAAAGGCCGGCCAGCAGCGCATCCATCCGGAACATTTTGACGATCGCCATGCTGCCCAGCATCAGCGCGTCAAAAAACATCAGAAAACCGCCGCCAAAGCAATCCTGCACCGTTTCCAGGTCATTGGTAAACAGGCTCATCAGATTGCCCACCTTGTTTACCTGATAATATTGGCGGGACAGATCCTTGCAATGGGCAAACATCTGATTGCGCATATCCGTTTCCATTTTAATGGCAGCGCCGAAAATGCACACACGCCACAAAAAGCGGCAAATTACCATACTGATAATTACCACAAGCAGCGGCATGCAGATATGATCAATCAGAAATGCCTTGTCAAAGGGCATCTGCACGCCATCCTTGACCACAAAGCCCTGGTTGACGCCATTGATTACCATCTGATAGAGATTGGGCGTTACCAGCTGGGTATAATCCACCACAACCAGCGCCAGCAGGCCCAACAGCATCATTCCGGCGTATTTAATATAATACCGGTTGATATGCTTTCCGAAAATCAATTCGCTCTCTCCTTTGCAAATGAAATCATTTGTTGTATGAAAAAATGCGCGAATTTAATCATAACATATTATTGTATGAACTGCAAGGCCAATTTACCTTTTTCTCCCATTTCACTTTGGCAGTTGGCAATTGCCGGGAATCTATGCTATAATAAAAAATGTTGAAACAATGACGTTTCTCCGGAAATACGCTGCTTCTCCCATTTTATAAAGGAGTGAAACCATATGAATAAAATTTTGCAGAAAAAAATTCTCAATCCCACCGTCACCCTGATGAAGGTGGATGCGCCCCTGGTGGCAAAAAAGGCCGAGCCCGGGCAGTTTATTATTCTCCGCGTGGATGAAAATGGGGAGCGTATTCCCCTGACGGTAGCGGATTATGACCGGAACGAAGGCAGCATCACCATCATTTTCCAGGTGGTGGGCGCTACCACCGAAAAGCTGAATCATTTGAATGAAGGGGATTATATCCACGATTTCGTGGGCCCCCTGGGCCGGGCCACCCATACGGAAGGGCTGAAGAAGGTGGCCGTGGTGGGCGGCGGCGTGGGCTGCGCCATTGCCTATCCCGTAGCCAAGAAGCTGCATGAGCAGGGCTGTGAAGTGCATGCCGTGATCGGCTTCCGCAATCAGGATCTGGTCATTCTGGAGGATGAATTTGCCGCTGCCAGCAGCCGTCTTGTGCGCATGAGCGATGATGGCAGCTGGGGCGAAAAGGGCCTGGTTACCGATGCGCTGAAAAAGCTGATCGAAAGCGGCGAGCAATATGACGAAGTGATCACCATCGGGCCCCTTGTCATGATGAAATTCGTCTGCAAGCTGACCAAGGAATACGGCGTCAAAACTGTCGCCAGCATGAACCCCATCATGATCGATGGCACGGGCATGTGCGGCGGCTGCCGGCTGACGGTGGGCGGAAAAACCAAATTTGCCTGCGTGGACGGCCCGGAATTTGACGGCCACGAAATTGATTTTGACGAGGCCATCGCCCGCAGTGCCACCTATCGGGATTTTGAACGCCACGCCCATGAAAACACCTGCAATCTGTTTAAGGGGGTCAAATAATATGCCCAATATGTCTTTGACGAAAAATCCCATGCCCTCCCAGGCCCCGGAAATCCGCAATCAGAATTTCCTGGAGGTTGCCCTGGGCTATACCCCGGAACAGGCCATGGATGAAGCCAAGCGCTGCCTGCAGTGCAAGCATCGGCCCTGCGTTTCCGGCTGCCCCGTGCGCATTGATATTCCCGGCTTTATTAAAGAAGTGGCTGAAGGAAATTTCGAGGCGGCCTATCAGGTCATCGCCAAATCCAGCGCCCTGCCCGCCGTCTGCGGCCGTGTCTGCCCCCAGGAAAGCCAATGCGAATGCAAATGCGTCCGCGGCATCAAGGGCGAACCGGTGGCTATCGGCCGCCTGGAACGCTTTGTTGCCGATTATCATAATGAGCATGCCACGCAGCTGCCTGAAAAGCCCGTATCCAACGGCCATAAGGTGGCGGTGATCGGCTCCGGCCCCTCCGGCCTCACCTGCGCCGGCGATCTGGCAAAAAAGGGCTATGAAGTCACCGTCTTTGAAGCGCTCCATCTGGCGGGCGGCGTGCTGGTTTACGGCATTCCTGAATTCCGCCTGCCCAAATCCATCGTGCAGAAGGAAATTGATACCCTCATCGCCCTGGGCGTGAAGGTGGAAACCAATGTGGTCATCGGCCGCACCATCACCATCGACGAACTGATGCAGGAATATGGCTTTGAGGCCGTCTTTATCGGTTCCGGCGCCGGCCTGCCCAAATTCATGAATATCCCCGGAGAGAATCTCAAGGGTGTTTATTCCGCCAATGAATTTTTGACCCGCATCAACCTGATGAAGGCCTATCTGCCCGATTGCGATACTCCCATCCAGCACGGCAAAAAGGTGGCCGTGGTGGGCGGCGGCAATGTGGCCATGGACGCTGCCCGCTGCGCCAAGCGCCTGGGTGCGGATGTGACCATCATCTATCGCCGTACCGAAGCGGAATTGCCCGCCCGCCGGGAGGAAGTGGAGCATGCCATGGAAGAAGGCATCATCTTCAAATTCCTCACCAACCCCCTGGAAATTCTGGGCAATGATCAGGGCTGGGTTGCCGGCGCCCGCTGCCAGGAAATGGCCCTGGGTGAACCTGATTCCTCCGGCCGCCGCCGTCCTGTGGCGGTGGAGGGCAGTGAATTTGATATCGAATTGGATTGCGTCATCATGGCCCTGGGCACTTCCCCCAATCCCCTGATCAAATCCACCACCGAAGGCCTGGAAACCGAGCGTTGGGGCGGAATCATCGTCAATGAGGAAACCGGGCTTACCTCCCGTCAGGGCGTTTACGCCGGCGGCGACGCCGTTACCGGCGCGGCCACCGTGATCCTGGCCATGGGCGCAGGCAAAACCGCCGCAGCCGCCATGGATGAATATCTGCAGAAGAAATAATCCATTTAATTTAAATAAAAGCAGGAGAAAGACAAGTCTTGTCTTTCTCCTTTTTTGCGCTTATTTCTATTCTGCCGCCAGCGCTTCCAGCATCTCCCGCCGCGCCGCCAGCGCTTCCCAGTAGGGTTCTGTCATCAACCAGGTGCCGCTCATCAAGAAGATCTGCCGGATGCCCTCCCGAATTGCCAATTCTGCTTTTTTTACTAAATTTTCCGCAGAAAGGGCATTGGGAGGAAATACAGTGGTTTCGGAGTAACAAAATTCAGGGTTTCCAATCAATTCCATATGCGCCCGGATGCCGCCCACTTCCTCCGCATGGTCTGCATCCCTTTCAAAGGATTGATCCTGAAAGTGCCCTTCCCCAACCCGGAACAGGCAATCCGGCACGGCGCGCCGAATAGCGGGAATATCAATCCCATGCCGCCGATCACCATGATGCATTACCATAATCCCCGTCTGAATGCCGGAAACGGCGGTTGCCTTCATAAATCCGGTAATTTTATCGCAATTGTATTGTACCCATTTTTCAGACAGCTCATTTTTCTCTTCGCATGCCCTGGCTATTTCTTCTCTGGTAATTTTCTTGCCTGTAAGTTGAGAAAACGCCTGCAGACAATGCTCGCAATAACAGCCCCGGATTTTGTCCCCATGTGCGCCCATGCGCAGATCATCATCAAAGAAAAGCTGCGCAAAGCCCGCGTCCCGGCAAAATTCCACCAATTCCCGGTTATCCGCTATCATCTTTTCTTCTATACAGGCACAGAAATATTCCTTGTTTCCATCTGGCAATACCCGGTATCGCCAGGCGGACGGCAATTTCAAATCCAGGCTTTTATCCTCTGGATTCAAGGCGTTTCCAGGATGCCCCACCGGCAGGGAAAGCGCGTTCACCCGAAATCCCTTTTCTTCTAATACTGCCTTTGCTCGCAGAATTTCCTCTTTTTCTGCTGCATATTTTCCAGCATTGTATACCAGCATCCATAGCGTATCCACCCCTGCTTTTTTCATCAGGGGCAGCATGTTTTGATATTCTGTGTCATATAAGGTGCGCCTGGCGTCGGCAAAGTAATGAAAAGATATCCGGTTCATATTTCCTCTCCCCCTGAAATATGCTTTTTTTCATCAAAATGAACGGCCCTGTTGCGGAAATCACTTGGTGTTTCCCCCGTTACCTTGGTAAACAGCCGGGAAAAATAGCATTGATCCTCGTATCCCAATTCTCCGGCGATTTCCTTCACGCTCAATCCATGGGCCCTGGCGAATAATTCCCGGGCACGATTCATTTTATGATGGATGATATAATCCGTCGGCGTGGTATTCAAATGATTCTTGAAATAGCGGATCATCTGCTGCTTGGATATGGCGCAGGCGTCGCAAAGCTGGGTCAGGCTGATTTTTTCTGATTCGTGCTGATGAATATAGGCGATGGCCTGGCGCATCTTTTCCGGAATTTTTTCCGCATATAAAATGCTGTCGCCCCGCAGCAGCGCATCCAGTACGGGATAGGACGCCGCCATCAGCATCCTGAGCAGCCGCATGGAAATCTGCATCTGGCTGGTCAGCCGGGAAGATCCCGCCAATTCAATGCATTCGGCAATCATCCGGTTGATTTTTTCTTTTCTTTCCCCCGCGTGCATCAGATTGGAAAGATACAGCCGGCCCACCTGTTCCCCCAATTGGCTTCCGGCCATGAGCTGCCGGTCCGTTTCTTTTTTCCATTCCAGGGCGTCCTGGCGGGCCTGATCCTCATTGAGAATTTTTCCGCCGGGCATGAGAAAATGGGCGTAGAAAATGGTACAGAATTCTTCCCCCACCGGCCTGCGCACATACATGGTATTGGCAGGCAGGAAGAAAAAATCCCCTTCCTGCAGAGAAAATTCCTTTCCCTCCACTTCAATCCGGCAGCCGCCCTTCTGAATAAACATCAGAATATGATAGGGATCGGCCACCTGCCATACGGTACGCCGGATGACGATGTATGCCCTGACCGCCCGGGGAAAGCTTTCCAGCCCAAAGCGATAGATCATATTTCCTCCAAAATGATAATATAATCCATAACAATGAAAACATAGCGCATTTTCAAGTATACGCATTCATGATAAAATGTCAATATCCCGAATAGGGAGAATTATGATTTTAATCTTCCATTTTATCAAGGCGAAAGGATGAAGAACATGGAAAAGAAGACCTGGAAAGTCGCCGTGGTTGGCTGTGGTTCCTTTGCCAATGGGCAATATCTTCCAAACATCAGCAAGGAAGCAAACGCCGTTTGCATTGCCGCTGTTGATATCGTAGAAGAGCGTGCCATCGCCGCCTGCGAAAAATATGGTATTCCTCATCACTATGCCAGCGTGCATGAACTGCTGGAAAAATGCCCCGAAGTGGAAATCATCATTGACGCCGCTTCCATCCAGGCCCACCATGAAATCAATATGGCGGCCCTGACCCACGGCAAGCATCTGATCTCTCAGAAGCCCGCCGCCCCCACCGTGGAAATGATGACGCTGCAAATCGAAACCGCCAAGAAAATGGGCGTGCAATTCGTCTGTGCTCCCATCCACAATATGCGCTTTGACCTGAATATCATCAAGCGGATGATGGAAGACGGCACCATCGGCCGTCCCTACTATGCCAAGAGCAATATGAGCCATGGCGGCCCCGAATATTTCCAGTATCGCGCCGCCGATCCTTCCTGGTTCTTTGAGCCCGGCGCCGGCGCCCTGGTGGATATGGGCGTTCATGGCATCCAGCAGGTGACTTTCCTCATGGGCCCCGCCAAGAAGGTGACCTGCGTTGCCGCCTGCACCACCCCTGTTCGTCCCGTCCGCAGCGGTGCTTTTGATGGCAAGCCCATCCAGGCCGATAAAATGCCCGATCAGTATCTGATTTCTCTGGAATTCGAAGGCAATCGCATTGGCTTCATCGATTCCGGCTTCTCCCAGAAGGCCTCCAAGGCGCCCCAGCTGGAAATCTTCGGCGATCAGGGCACCATCGCCGTCACCAAGCCTTATATGACCAATCCCCAGCCCGACGTCTATATCGATGCACCCGAACGGGGCATCCGCGGCTGGATTGAGCCCATGCGCTGGGTCAATCCCCCCAAGCCCCTGAATTCCCAGTGCTGCCTGCTGCGCGATCTGATCGAAGCGGAAGAGCAGCATAAGCGCCCCGTCCTCAATGCGGAACATGCCCGTCACGTACTGGAAATCATGTGTGCCATCGAAGAATGCCTCAAAACCGGCGGCGCCGTGGAACTGAAGACCACCTTCTGATCAAAAAATCATCAATAAAAAATTTTTAAGGAGAGAATCATCATGAAAAAGCTGCGCGTCGCCGTCATCGGTACCGGTATGATCGCCAATGCCGCCCATTTCCCCATCCTGAATATTCTGCGTGAAGAAGGCCTGGTCGAGGTTGTCGGCGTGGCCGATATCCGCGAGGAAGCCGCCCGCGAAACCGCCCTGCGCCACAATGTGCCCAAGTACTATGTGGATCCTCAGCAGCTGCTGGATGAACTGAGCCCCGATTTCGTGGCCGTTTGCACCCCCAACGTCCATCATAAGGAATGGACCATCAAGGCCCTCAAGGCCGGCGCCCATGTTGCCTGCGAAAAGCCCCTGGCCGTTACCCTCAAGGACGCCGAAGAAATGTGGGATACCGCCAAGGCCGTTGGCAAGCATCTCTTCCCCTGCCAGTGCATGCGTTGGCGCAATTATATGCAGCAGTCCAAGAAGCTGGTGGAATCCGGCGAACTGGGCGCGCCTTACTTTGCCGATGTGGAATTCATCCGCCGCTACGGCATTCCTTCCTGGGGCATGTTCCATATGAAGGAACACAATCACGGCGGTCCCTTCTGCGATCTGGGCGTGCATCTGCTTGACTCCCTGCTGTGGATCTGCGGCGATCCCAAGGTTGTTTCCGTCAGCGGCAGCGCTTATCGCAAGCTGGGCTGCAAGGGCGAAGACGTGCTCATCAGCATTGCCGAATCCGGCGCCTATGACGGCACCTTCACTCCCCGCCCCTACGACTATCGCGAATTCAACGTGGAAGAATTCTCCACCGGCTTCATGCGCCTGGATTCCGGCATGAGCGTCAATTTCAAATTCTCCTGGGCCATCAATCTGCCCACCACCAACCTGGATATGGTGATCTGCGGCGATAAGGGCGGCCTGTCCGTGAATAACGAAATGCTCTACAAGAACGTTGGCAATTTCCAGGCCGAAACCAAAATGAAGTGGTTTGACAACGGCAAATACAAGGGCGTGCCCTTCGAACAGCATCGCTACATGTATCGCCATATCCTGGATGTGCTGGAAGGCAAGGCTGAATACCTGATCACCCGCGCCCAGAACCTGGAAGTGACCAAGGCCATCGAATGCTTCTATCGTTCCGCCGAACTGGGCCGCGAGGTCACCGCCGCCGAGCTGTAAAGAAAGGAGATATTTTCCGTGCAGAAAATTCGTACTGTGGTCATTGGCTTTGCCCATATGCACGTCAATGAAATCGTGGAATATCTGATGGGCCAGCCTTCCTTTGAAGTGGTGGGTATTGCCGATGTGCCCGCCCCCACCCCCGAAAAGACCGAAGCCCGCTATACCCGGGCCTGGAATCTGCAGAACAACAGCGAAAAGCTGGGTCTCAAGCCCTATGATTGCTATGTGAAAATGCTGGATGAATTAAAGCCCGATATGGCCTTCATCCTGTGCGAAAACTATCGCAAGCTGGAAGTGGTTCGGGAATGCGCCAAGCGCCATGTGAATGTAAGCATCGAAAAGCCCATGTCCGTTTCCTATAAGGACGCCGCGGAAATCGCCGCCGTCGCCAAGGAAAACGGCATTGAGGCCATGGTCAACTGGCCTGTGATCTGGCGTCCCTATGTGCATCGCCAGCTGGCCGCCCTGGAAAGCGGCATTGCGGGCAAGCTGATCAAATGCTATTATATCAACGGCCACACCGGCCCGCTGGGCAAGGGCGCCCGGCACCGCGGCGTATCCGCCACCGCCCAGGAAATGACCGATGAAGAACGTGCCTCCACCTGGTGGTATAAGAAGGAAACCGGCGGCGGCGCTTTCCTGGATATCGGCTGCTACGGCTGCTATTACAATACCCTGGCCCGCAAGGACGATGATTATCCCCTGGCCGTCACCGCCATCCAGGGCAATTACACCATGCCCTTCATGGACGCCCCCGATAACGAAGCCGCCATCATCGAATACAAGGATTCCATGGGCGTGATGGAAGGCACCTGGACCACCCCCCAGAAGGTGCTCCCCGTGGCCCCCATCTATTACTGTGAAAACGGCGTAATCTATTGCACCCCCGATCAGGAAGTGCATTTCATGGATATCTACGCCAATGATCAGGTGCTTACCGATCTGCCCGTTCCTGAGCATATCGCCAATCTGCCCGATCATTACGCCTATTGCAAGGAAAATGGCAAAGAAATGCTGAAGATGACCAGCATGGATTGGAATCTGCGGGTCATGAAGCTGCTGGATGCCGAAATCGAATCTGCCGAGAATAAGAAGCGGGTGGAAATTCAATGGTAAGCGGCATCGTCGCCGATATTGAACGCTTTTCCACCCATGATGGCCCGGGTATCCGCACGGTGGTCTTTCTGAAGGGCTGCCCGCTGAAATGCGCCTGGTGCCATAATCCCGAATGCATTGCTTTTGAGCCTGAAACCCTCTTCTATCCCGAAAAATGTATCCATTGCGGTCAATGCGCAAGCGGCTGCTATACCGGCGCCCGGGAAACATGCGGGAAAGAAATGACGGTTGATCAGGTGATGGAGCAAATCCTGATGGATCGGGCCTACTACGGCAATCTGGGGGGCGTCACCTTTTCCGGCGGCGAACCCCAGTGCCAGCCCGAATTTTTGAGCGCGCTGATTGACGCCTGCAAAAAAGAAAATATCCATACCGCCATCGAAACTTCCATGATCGTGATCCATCCCGAAATTCTTTCCAAATTGAATCTGATCATGGCGGATGTGAAGGTGATGGATGATGAAATCCATCAGGCCTTTACCGGCGTTTCCAATGCAGCAATTTTGAAAAATTTCCGCAAAGCGGATGAACTGAATCTGCCCATCATTGTGCATACGCCGGTGATTCCCGGGGTCAATGCTGATAAGGAAAGCATTCTTGCCATCCGGGATTTTGTCAAAACCCTGAAAAACGCCCAAAGGCTGGAATTGCTTCCCTATCATCCCCTGGGGGTGGATAAGGGCAGGGCCGTCGGGCGCGTGGAACGAAAATTTGAAATTCCCTCTCAACAGCTGATGAAGGAGCTGCAAGCCTATGCTGACTTATAAAGACCGTTTGGCCGCCATGCGCGAAACCAAGCTCAAGCATACCCTGCAAAAGCGGGAACAGAACGGCTTCACCGATCTGGATGACTTCGGTACCGTTCCCCTTCCCAAGGGCTATCATGTGGACGCCGTTTACACCTCTGAAAACGGCAGCTTCTATGGCTACAAGGATATGTGCGAAAATTTCTGTCGGGTCATGGACGCCCACGCGCCCTATGTGGATCCCATGGAAATGCTCTGCGGCCGCTGGCGGGATATGCTGGTGAATTACCGGGGCGATATCCACTATATGCCCAAATGGCGCAAGGAAGATATCAAAAACCGGGATTTCGCCAATCAGGGCGTCACCGCCCAGTGGAGTAAGCGCTGGGATGAAAAGCGCTTCCCCTACGATCATTTGAAGCCTCTGCAGAAAAAATACAATCTTACCACCGGTATCGACAGCGACGCCCATTTCGCCTGCGATTATCGCATCGGCCTGTCTCTGGGTTTTGGCGGATTCCTGGAAAAGATTGAAAAATACCGCAAGATCAATCCCGAGCATCAGGATTTCTACGATGCGGAAGAGCGCACCGTTTGGGCCATGATCCGTTTTGTGGATCGGCATATCGAAGAAATCAAGCGGCTGCTGGAAACGGAAGATCGTCCCGAAATCAAGGCAAATCTGGAAAAGATGCTCAAAACCAACCAGAATATCCGCCTGGGCGCGCCCAAAACCTTCCAGGAAGCCTGCCAGTGGGTGGCCCATTTCAATTGCTGCGCCCGCGTTTACACCCGCGATGGCGCCGGCTTCCAGCTGGATACGCTGCTCAAGCCCTTCTATGATCAAGATGTGGCCGAGGGCCGCCTGGATGATGAAACCGCCGTTTTCCTCATCGCCAATCTTCTGCTCATCGATCCCCATTATTATCAGCTTTCCGGCGTGGATGAAAATGATCAGGATCTGACCAATCATCTTTCCTATCTGTGCCTGGATGCGGCGGAAGCCATCAATATTTCCGCCAATCTCACCGTGCGGGTGCACGAAAATTGCGATCCCAAATTCCTGCGCAAGGCGG
>SVHD01000013.1 GCA_015056015.1 Clostridiales bacterium | reverse complement strand
AATGCGGAGCAATTGGACGCCCGGGGGCTCAATTGCAATGTGGAAGATTACATCAATGACGATACCGCCATTCATTCTGTCGGCCATTCCCAACTGGCAGAAATTATCCCCAGTCTGCTGACCAGTCTGGGTATTTTGGGCACCTTTATCGGCCTGATGCGGGGCCTTGGCGGGCTGGACGTCAGCGACGCCGCCAAAACCATGGAAAGCATTCCCCAGATGATTGGCGGCATGACCTTTGCCTTCATGACCTCCATTGCCGGTATCGCCTGCTCTCTGGTATTCAATATGCTCAATCGCATGGCTTATGGCAGCGCAGTTCGGGCCATTGATGATTTTCACGATGCATTTACCGATCTGGTGATGCAAAAGCCCCTGGAAGATAATGTGCAGATGATCTGCCAGCAGGAAGACCGGGCGGCCATGCTGCGCCGGCTTTCCGGCGATATGAGCATGCGGGTCAGCGAGGGGATTGTTTCTTCCGTAGAAAAATCCCTGGCGCCGGTGGCCCAGAGCATGAATCACTTCATCATGGGCCAGACCCAGGCCCAGATGGACGGGGTGGCCAATATCGCCAATCAGTTTATTGCCCAGATGAATCATGTATTGGGCGGGCAATTTACCCAGCTGGGGCAGACCCTGGCCCACGTCAATCAATCCCAGACCGTTTCTCTGGAATCGCTGGAACGCACCATGGCGGCTGCCGATGAAATCCTGGATGGCATGCGCCAGGTGCAGCATGTGACCAACCGGGTGATGGAACGCTTTGAAAGCTATATCGATACCATCGACCGGGCCCAGGAAAGCAGCGGCGCATTCCTGACCCATGGCTCCCAGGTGCTTTCCGGCATGATGACCGCTTCCCAGGAACAGGCGGATTTCCTTTCTTCCCTGCAGAAGGCGCAAAAGGAATTGCAGGGCGCTATGCAGGAATACGCCAATTGGAGCACCCAGGTAATGAATGCCGTGCAGGAGCAGACCGGCAGCGCCATGAATGTGGCCGGCAGTATTACCCGGAAAATGGATGAGAGCAGCGAAAATCTTTCCAATACCTACGCTTCTTTTGTGGAAAAGATTACCGGCGGATTCTCCCGTGCCCTGGGGATGTTTGATGAAAACATTCACAGCATGCTGGCGGCCATGAATGAAAAACTGGAAGCTATCCGCGCCCTTTCCGCCCAGGGAGATCAGGGCGAACGCTATCAGCGGGAAACCGAAGGCTGCATTACTGCCCTTTCCCGCCTTCAGCGGGCAATCAGCGATATGGCCAAGGCAATGGAACAGACGGAGGGCAGATAAATGAGCCGGCAAAGGAGAGGCTATCGCGGCCCTCGCGGCGGCGATAACGGCGCCCACTGGATTTCCTATTCGGATATGATGGCTTCCCTGCTGCTGGTATTTGTGCTGGCGGTGGTATACAGCGTATACCAGTATTACAGCATGCTGGAAATCAAAACCCAGCAATTGAATGAGCAGCAGCTGGAGCTGGATCGGGCCACCATTACCCTGGTGCAGAGGGAAGAGGAGCTGGAGGCCGCAAATGTGACCCTCATGGGCAAGCAGGAGGAACTGGCGGCCATTCAGATTCAGCTGGATGAGCAGGAAAGCGATTTAAAGGCGGCCCAGAGCGCACTGCTTACCAAGGAAGAGGAACAGGCGCTGCTGCAGCTGCAATTGGCGGAACAGGCGGATAAGCTGGCCGCCATGCAGACGGTGCTGGAAGCGCAAAAATCAGAAATGCTGACCCAGCAAAAGCGCATTGACGATCTGATCGGCGTGCGTACCCAGATTATTGAGGATCTGAGCGAAGCCCTGAACCGATCCAATCTGCGGGCCACGGTGGACCCTGCTACCGGGGATATCGTATTGGACAGCGCCGTATTTTTCGATTCCAATTCCAGCAGCATCAAGGATAGCGGCCGGGAATTGCTTTCCCGTTTCCTGCCCGTGTATCTGAGCGTGCTGATGCAGGATGAATATGTGGATTTCGTGGGTGAAATCATTATTGAGGGGCATACTGATACGGCAGGCTCCTATATCATCAATTTGAAATTATCCCAGAATCGCGCCCTTTCCGTGGCGGAATATTGCCTGCAATTGCCCTCCCTTTCCGGAAACCAGAGAACACTGCTTCAGGATTTGCTTACCGCCAAGGGCCGCAGCTATTCCGATCCGGTATATAATAGCGACGGTTCGGTGAATATGGATCAATCCCGGCGCGTGGAATTCAAATTCCGGCTGAAGGATTCGGAAATGATTGAAGAAATGAACCGCATTCTTTCCCAGATGGAGGAATAAGGAAGCGTGAAAACAGCGGCAATTTTGCTGATCGTGCTGGTGCTGGCGGTCGGCGGGGTGATTGGCTATGGGTTGTTCAACAGCTCACTACAGGTGATCGGGAAGGGATTGCAGTGCTTCCCTGCAAAGGATCGTGCCATGGAATTTGAAACGCTGCGCATTGCGGTGGAGCAAAAAAGCCTGATCGGCACGGTATTGCAAAGCGGCAATCTGGGCCCGGCCTCCGATTACAGCTACTACATGTATACCCTGAGAATCCAGAATCCGGGGCTGGTAGACGCCCAGATGGTGGAATTGCAGATTGCCCCTTTGCAGCAGGATGTGCTTTTTTACGGGGATGCGGGGGAAATCACCATTCCGGCCGGGGAAACCAGGGATATCTGGTGCGTGCTGCTGACCCGGGGCGAGCCCCATGCGGTGCGGGATATTTACATCACCTACTATCTGTGGGGACATCCGCAGGAGGTAAAATTCACTTATGACAATACGATTTAAAAGGATGATGATTCTGATGACCTTGTCTGCTCTCTTTTTTTCCCACATCTATGATGGCGCGGCCGAGCCTGCCCATGAATTGCCCGAGGGCTTCTGCTACGTGCACGAATTGATTGACGACGTCATTCTGGATATGCGCTATGCGGGCACCCACAATTTTGTTGGGGACGTGATTGACGGCTATGAAGCGCCCTATGCCATCATGACGGTGGAGGCGGCACAGGCCCTCAAGGAAGCGGCGGATGAATTCCGCCAGATGGGATATCGCATCATGATTTATGATGCTTACCGCCCGCAAAGCGCAGTTCGGCATTTTGTCCGCTGGGCCTATGATGAGGATGACAAGCGGATGCAGGAAGAATTCTATCCTGAATTCAAGAAAAAGATTCTCATGGTGGATCAGGGCTATATCGCCCGCAATTCCAGCCATTGCCGGGGCAGCGCCGTGGATCTGACCCTGACGGATATGGAAGGCAATCCCCTGGATATGGGCACCGGATTTGATTACTTTGGCAAAAAGGCCTGGCACGGGGCAAAGGGCATCACGGAAGAACAGGAAAACAACAGGGAATTACTCAAATCCGTGATGGAAAATCATAATTTCCGCTGCTTTGAAAAGGAATGGTGGCATTACAAACTGCTGGGCGAGCCCTTTACCGAAAAAGGCTTTGATTTCCCGGTAAAATAAAAAAGAGAAGCTGCAATCATGCGGCTTCTTTTTTTGACATCAATCCGGACTTTATGCTAAAATATAGCGCAGAAGAAGGGAGGCGCGTTTTCATGTCCATCCGTTACTATATGATGGTGGAGCCCAGCTTTGCCGGCACCCACTGGTGTGAGCAATGCATTCAGGGAATCCGCCAGGAGGCAGCCAGAAACAAAGGCCTGCTGGAGGAAGTAAAAACCGGGGATGAAAAGGCGCTGGAAAAAGTATTGCAGCAGGAACGGCCGCTGCTGATTCTGGTGGGCTCCTTTGTCAACTGGATGACCAGAACGGTGGAGGCGCTGAACAGGAAGAGCATTCACTGCATCATGATGACTGCCCAGCCGCCGGACGGGCGGGATGACGCGAGCACCATTTCCATGGATTATCGCCAGGCGATCTGCGGCCTATTTGCCTATCTTGGCGCCTGCGGGAAAAAGAAAACCGCGCTCTTTGGCGTGCATCCCGATTCTATCAACGATTTGACCAAGCAGCGGGCCTATTGCGATATTGTTGGGCGGGCGCAGGAAAAGAATATTTTTCAGAATCACGGCGATCTTGCCAGCGCCTGCGAAGCATTCTATCAGCGGATTGAGGAATATGATTCGGTCATCTGTTCCAATGATATCATTGCCATCAAATTATTGGATTTCTTAAAGGAAAAGAAAATGAATGTGCCCGAAAGGATGCATGTGGTAAGCATCGGGGAAACGCGGCTGGCCCAGCTGGTGCGGCCCAGAATTACCACTGCCTCCCTGAATTTTGCCGATATTGGGCACAATGCCGTCAGGCTCTATAATATTCTTCGCCGGAATACGGGCATTACCGCCCTGCATGCCAAACTGGAAGCGGGAATTCATGAAATGGAGCAATTGCCCGCCGTGCGCCCGGCGGCGCCGCAGATTCCGAATGAATTGCCGGAGCCGATTCTGGGCAATTTTTATGAGGATCAGGACGTACAGCGGATTTTTATGCTGGAGAATCTGATTTCCCATTGCCAGCCCATTGATTTTGCCATTCTCAAGGGGATGATGGAGGGAATCCCCTACAGAGAAATTGCGGAAACCCATTATACCTCGGATAATGCGGTGAAATATCGCCTGAAACGGATGCTGGAATTGGCCCAGTGCGAAAATAAGGATCAGCTTTTGCAATTGGTTTCCCTACAGCTTCGCCCGGAGGATTTACCGGTGGAGTGAGCAGGGGAGAAAGCTTTACGGGAAAATTTTTCTTTTGCAAACAAAAGGTTTCCTGCGCTCATTCAAAGAAACTGGCTGATGATGAATACTGCAGAAAAATAAGGCGTTTCCTCCACTGAAAATGGGGGGACGCCTTTGCTCATTGCGCGAAAATTTTTTTCGGAAATCCGAAAAAAACTTGTCTTGTGAAAAAAAAGAAAATATGTATACTGGAAAATGAAATATCCCACAAAGGAGAAATAGTATGGCCGTTGAAATGAAGCGCTTTCCCATGATGATTCCCACCTATGAACCGGCGGCACCCCTTGATCTGCCCATGTTTTTTGAAAAAAAGGCTTATCAGGGCGCGGAAGGCCGGGTATATCCCATTCCGTATGCCGATCGGCTTTCCAATCAGCCGGTGGAAAAATACTGGGACGCCGTTGTTTTGCGCAATGAGCATATTGAGGTGACCCTGCTGCCCCAAATCGGCGGCAAGATCCACGGCGCAAAGGATTTGCATAACGGCTATGAATTCATTTATCAGAATGTGGTGATCAAGCCTGCCATGGTAGGCCTGGCCGGCCCCTGGGTATCCGGCGGGGTGGAATTCAATTGGCCTCAGCATCATCGGCCCACCACCTTTATGCCTCTGGAGGCTACACTGCGGGAAAATGCGGATGGATCCAAAAGCTGCCTGATGGGGGAAGCGGATCCCTTTAACCGGATGCGGGCTCAGGTAGCGATTACCGTATATCCAGGCTCTTCTGTGGTGGAGGCGAAAGCGACCGTCTACAACCGGACCGATCGTCCGCTGCCCTTTATGTGGTGGAATAATTTGGCGGTACGGGTGCATGAAAAGTATAAGGCCTGCTTCCCGCCGGACGTGGAATGGGGAAATGACCACGACCGCCGCGCCGTTATTTCCTTCCCGGAAATGAAGGGAATTTATCATACTGCCCGGCCCTTTGATTACGGCGAAGGCACGGATGTGACCTGGTTTCCGGCAGTAAAATTGCCCACCTCCGTCATGGTTTCCAAAGGCCAGAGCGATATGGATTTTGTGGGCGGCTATGATTTTGAAGCGGACGCCGGCACGGTCACCGTCAGTGATCATCGTGTCAGCCCCGGCAAAAAGATGTGGACCTGGGGGGATGGCCCCTTTGGCCGTGCCTGGAGCAATAATCTGACCGATAACGGCGATCGCTATATCGAATTGATGACCGGTGCCTATACCGATAATCAGCCCGATTTCACCTGGATTATGCCCGGCGAAACCCGGCAATTTGAGCAGATCTGGTTCCCTATCCGGGGAATTGGGGAACCCAAGAATGCCAATCGCAACGGCGCGCTTTCCTTTGAAATCAGGGAAGGAAAAATCAGGGTGGGGGCTGTGACCACCCTGGAAATCAGGAATGCCTGGCTGACCCTTTCCTGTAAGGGAGAAGAGATTCTCTCTATCAATCATCCCGTAAGCCCGGAAAAATATCTGCTGGGTGAAGCGGATTTGCCGGAAGGGGCCCGGGAAACCGATTTCATTCTGACGCTGCTGGATGAAAACGGCAATGAATTGATTTCTTATCAGCCGGTGGAAAAAGGAAAGCGCGAAAAGCTTGCTGCCCGGCCCATTCCGCCCCGGCCGAAGGATATTGAAAGCCTGGAGGAATTATATCTCCACGGGGCTCATCTTATCCAGTATAAGCATCACACCTATGAACCGGAAGCCTATTTTACGGAAGCCCTGAATCGGGATCCCATGGATTATCGCTGCAATCTGGAAATGGGGAAATTGCTGACTGAACGCGGTGATTATGAAAAGGCGGAATTCCATCTGCGCAATGCCGTCAAGCGGATCAAAATGCGCAACGATAACCCCGGCGATGCGGAAAGCCTCTATTGCCTGGGGCGGCTGATGCGGCTGCAGGGCAGGGAGAAAGAGGCCTATGGCCTCTTCAGCGATGCTTCCTGGCAGTATGCCTGGCGCTCTGCCGCGCTGTATGAAATGGCCTGCCTGGATGCAAAGCGGGGAAATTATCGGGAAGCCATCAGGGAGCTTGAGGAATGTCTGGTAAACAATGGCCGGCATTACGGCGCCCGGCTGCTGCTGGGGTATCTTTCGGGGGATGTCGAGGGCATTCACCGGATTCTGGAAGAGGTTCCCCAGGACGCCGCAGCCCGCTTTGCGCTGCATTTTATGGAAGAACGGGTAATGGAGGATTATATCCTCGATCGTCCGGAGGATTGTCTGGATGCGGCGCTGCAATTTGAAAAGGCAGGGCTCACGGAAGAAGCAATTCATTGCCTTTCTGCCTGTCAGAAAAAGAATATGCTGACGATGCTGCATCTTGCGCGGCTGAGGGGTGAGGATGCGGATGAAGGAGAAATGCGCTATTGCTTCCCCAATCGTCTGGAGGATATTCCCGCCCTGGATATTGAAAATGCCAAAGCACAGTATTTGCTTGGCTGCCTGTATTATGACAGGAAGAATTATGAAAAGGCGGTTTTTGCGTGGGAGAAGGCCCATGCGCTGGATTCCTGCGATGCATACACCTGCCGGAATCTGGCCCAGGCGTATTTTGATCATATGGATGCGCCCCAAAAGGCCAAAGCTATGCTGGAAAAGGCACTGGAGCTGGCGCCGGATAATGCCCGGATTCTCTATGAACTTTTGCAGCTTTACAAGAATCTGCTCCTTTCCCCGGAAGAAAGAATTGAGCTGCTTGAAAAATACGGCGATCTTTGCAAGGAACGGGATGACTGCTTCCTGGAAAAAGCAATTCTTTACACCCAGGTGGGCAGACTGGAAGAAGCGAAGGAACTGCTGCTTTCCAAGCGCTTCAATATTTACGAAGGCGGCGAGGGCAAGCTGACGCGCCATCACGGCTGGCTGTATACCCTGCTTGGGCGCAGAGCGCAGATGGAGAAGAAAAATGGGGAAGCGCTGCAGTATTATCGCGCCGCCCTGGTATTCCCGGAAAACTACGGCGAAGGCCGGCATTACAGCGCCCAGGAAGCCAATATCTATTATTATACCGGGCTTTTGCTGCGGGAAATGGGGGATGAGGCGGCAGCCAAGGCTGCCTGGGAGGAAGCTGCGCGTCAACCTGCTCATCTGACAGAAATCAGCTATTTTGCCGCAAAATCCCTGGAAATGCTCAATCGGGATCAGGAGGCAAAAGCGATTTATTCCGCCATGAAGGAAAGCGCGGAAGGACGGCTGGAAAACGCAGATTTGCACGGATACTTCGGTGTGGGCATGCCTTCGCCCCTGCCCTTTGAATTGAATATCCGTCGGCAGAATACCATTCCTGCCCTGCTGATCAAGGCATTGGCGGAAAAAGGACTGCAGCAGGATCGGGAAATGACGGAAACGCTCAAGCAGCTCCGCAGCCTGGATCCCCACGGAACGCCCCTCAAATTCTTTGAAATGCTGGATATCCTGTAAAATGAATGGAAAGCGGCGCTTGATTGCGTCGCTTTTTTCTTACGGGATTGAAAGAAAGGAAAATTTCTGATAAACTGATGCTGCAAAAGAAAGGGTGTGGAATGATGAAGAAGATTATGTTCGTCTGCCTGGGCAATATCTGCCGCAGCCCCATGGCGGAATTTATTTTTCGGGATCTGGTGAAAAAGGAAGGGCTGGAAAAGGAAATTGTCTGCGCGTCCTCTGCCACCAGCATGGAAGAATACGGAAATCCTGTGTATCCCCCTGCGCGGAAGCAGCTGTTAAAGATGGGCATTGATTGCGCCGGAAAGCGGGCCACGCCCCTGCAAAAAAGCGATTATCAGAAATATGATCTGCTGCTTGGCATGGAGGAAAGAAATATCGTCAATATGAAACGGATCTGCGGCGGCGATGCGGACGGGAAAATCAGGCGGCTGCTGGATCATGCGCCAAGGCCCCGTGATATTGCCGATCCCTGGTATTCCGGGGATTTTGATACCGCCTGCCGGGATATTCTGGAGGGCTGCCGGATACTGCTGGAGGAGCTGAAAAATCAATAAGCGGCGCCCGTATCGCAAAGTGCTTAGCGATACGGGCATTCTTTATATATCCTGCCAGGCGGCCTGAAATGCATGACGCGCCCGCTTTTCCAGCCGGGAAACGGTGGATTGATTGGCGCCCAGGGCCAGGGCAATTTCACCCTGGCTGTGGCCCAGAAAAAATCGCTGCCGAATCAGCCAGGCATCCATCTGGGGCATGCGATTGAGAATATCGCGGATAAAGAGCCGCGTCAGCCACGATTCGCTTGCAGGATCGGGCAGTGAGGCAAGCAGCGTGCCGGTAATATCATAGACGGCGGGTTGATCCCGTTCCATCAGCAGCATGATTTCGGCTGCATCCACCCCGGCAGCGGCTGCGATTTCCTGAACGGATGGATCGCGGCCAAAGGTTTTTTGCTGATTTTCCCGGTATTCCTTGGCACGTTTCAGGGCGGCTCTGGATCGCCAGCCCAGGGTATGGGAAAACGCCCTGCGCATTTCCCCCAGAATCAGGGGAACGGCGTAGGTGGAAAACTGATGGCCGCTGTCTTCCCGAAAACGGCGGATGGCCAGAACCAGGCCCATGCATCCCTGCTGAAATGCGTCCTCGCAGTAGGAAAAGCGGCGGCAAAGGGCCTGAACCAGGGGGATATGCTGGCGCACCAGGGCGGAAAGCGCCTGGGAATCACCGGCCTGGGCCAGCGCATAGGCCCCCATTTACGCCCTCCGCAGGCGCTTTTCCATGCGCACCACGGTGCCCTGGCCGGGCGTGGATTCCACCTGCACCAGATCCATGAAGGTTTGCATGACGGGAAATCCCATGCCGGAGCGCTCTTTTTCCGGCTGGGTGGTAAAAAAAGGCTGCATGGCTTTTTGTATATCCGGAATGCCCGTTCCTTGATCGGATACGGAAATTTCAAGCAGTCCATCGCTCTTGAGAACCGCACTGATTTGTACCATTCCCAGCCGATTCGGATAGCCATGGACGATGGCGTTGGTGACGGCCTCGCTGACCGCCGTTTTGATATCTGCCAGCACATCCAATGTGGGATCCAATTGTACGGCGAAGGCGCTGACGGCCACCCGGGCAAAGCCTTCATTTTCCGGAACGCTTAAAAATTCCAGTTTCATTTGATTGATGATTTGCATGGCCCTCTTCCTCCGTCAGATAATCTTGATGATTTGATTCATCCCGGAAAGAATAAAAATTCTTTCCACATGGGCATTCATGTTGGTTACTGCTACCACTCCGCCCCGCTGGGCCATGACGCGATAGCGCCCCAGGATCACCCCGATGCCGGAGGAATCCATAAAGCTCATCTCCTTTAGATCCAGAATCAGGCGTTTGATCCCCTGATCGCTGATCAGTCCATCCAGTTCCCGGCGGATGCTTTGTGCGCTGCAATGATCCAATTCTCCCGAGAGCCGCACAATGACGGTATCTCGGCGGCGTTCATAATCCATATATCTCCCTCCTGAATGTACATACACATCCATTGATTCCAGAAGTGCGATATATTCTCCTTTGAAGAAAAATGAATAATTTTGCGAACGATCAAAAAAACGTTCGGCATTTTTCTTAAAAATTATAAAAAATGGGTTGAAATTCGTTCGATAATGCGATATAATGAGAAAGTACCCGAATGATAAAGAAATCTGGAGGAGAAATCATGCGCACCGATATCGAAATTGCACAGTCTACCCCCATGCAGCCTATTTACGAAATTGCCCGGGCTGCCGGCATTGATGAAAACCTGCTGGAACCCTACGGCCGTTATAAGGCCAAGCTGGATGCACAGACCATCCGTGCCCGTGAGGGAAAAGAAGGCAAATTGATTCTGGTTACCGCGATTACCCCCACCCCTGCCGGCGAAGGCAAAACCACCACCACCATCGGCCTGGCTGACGGCCTGAAGCGGATTGGCAAAAAGCCCATCGTTGCCCTGCGCGAGCCCTCCCTGGGCCCGGTATTTGGCGTCAAGGGCGGCGCTGCCGGCGGCGGCTATGCCCAGGTTGTGCCCATGGAAGATATTAACCTGCATTTTACCGGCGATTTCCATGCCATCGGCGCTGCCAATAACCTGCTGGCCGCTATGCTGGATAACCATATTCATCAGGGCAATGCCCTTAATATCGATCCCCGCCGCATTGTATGGCGCCGCTGCGTGGATATGAATGACCGTCAGCTCCGCTTCGTGGTGGATGGCCTGGGCGGCCGCGTCAACGGCGTGCCCCGGGAAGATGGCTACGATATTACCGTAGCTTCCGAAATCATGGCCGTTCTTTGCCTGGCGGATAATCTGACCGATCTGAAGGAACGCCTTTCCCGCATGGTGGTTGCTTATACCTATAACGAAGAACCCGTTACCTGCGGCCAGATCAAGGCTGCCGGCGCCATGGCCGCCCTGCTCAAGGATGCCATGAAGCCCAACCTGGTGCAGACCCTGGAAGGCACCCCTGCCATCGTGCACGGCGGCCCCTTTGCCAATATTGCCCATGGCTGCAATTCTGTTATCGCCACCCGCACCGCACTGAAGCTGGGCGACTATATCGTCACCGAAGCTGGCTTTGGCGCTGATCTGGGCGCTGAAAAATTCCTGGATATCAAATGCCGCGTAAACGGCCTGAAGCCCGATGCGGTTGTGGTGGTTGCCACCGTCCGTGCGCTGAAGATGCATGGCGGCTTGCCCAAGACCGAATTGAAAAATGAAAACCTGGAAGCCTTGAAGAAGGGTCTGCCCAACCTGCTGCAGCATGTGGAAAACATGACCAAGGTTTATAAGCTGCCCTGCGTTGTGGCTATCAACCGTTTCCCTGATGATACCGAAGCGGAACTGAAGCTGATCGAAGACGAATGCAAGGCCCTGAATGTGAACGTAGCCCTTTCCGAAGTATGGGCCAAGGGTGGCGAAGGCGGCATGAAGCTGGCGGAAGAAGTGGTTCGCCTGTGCGATATGCCCAATGATTTCTCCTTCAGCTATCAGCTGGATGTTTCTATCGAAGAAAAGATCAATCAGATCGTCAAGAATGTTTACCATGGCGATGGCGTGATGCTCACCCCCAACGCCAAGAAGCAGGCCGCGCAGCTGGAAAAGCTGGGCTTCGGCAATCTGCCCGTCTGCATGGCGAAGACCCAGTATTCCTTCTCTGATGATCCTGCTCTGCTGGGCGCGCCCAAGGGCTTTACCGTCACCGTTCGCAATCTGAAGGTTTCTGCGGGCGCCGGTTTTATCGTGGCCCTCACCGGCGATATCATGACCATGCCCGGCCTGCCCAAGGTTCCTGCCGCCGAAAAGATTGATATCGATGCGGACGGCAAGATCACCGGCCTGTTCTGATTTTAGAAAAAATGAAAAGCGCTGACTGATACGGTCAGCGCTTTTTTTGCGGATGCTTTGCTGATTATTCCAAGATCAGCCGATCCTTTTCCAGGGATTCTTTTTTGCCGTGAATACGGCCCAATGCATACGTGAGCAGGGAAGCCGCCACCAAATTGATCCAGGCAAAGGAGGCAGCCGTGGAAAAGGAATTGGCAAGGCCGATGACCAGATTGGCCAGGGCAATGACGGAAAGCACCTTGGAAATCTTATTCAGATGCTTGATTCTGGAATCCAGATCGGAAAAAATATCAAATCTGCCATGCTCCGCCTTTTTGCGGAAAAAGAGCCACTGGCAGCCCATGCGGCCGACGTATTCCGCATTGGTTTCCGCCATGAACTGGATATAGGATTCATCATAATCATGGAATTCCAGGCGGATGGTGTATTCATCCGGCTCGCAGCGGCGGAAATAATAGGTGGCAAAGGCGGTCTTTTCCAGCACCCAGCCGGATTGTGCCATGGCATTGAGCCATTCCTCTTCTTTTTCAAATTCCCAAACCCAAAACCATTTCCGGATTTTCTTCAATTCAGTCATTTTGCTTCCTCCTTGAGAATTTCTTCGCCGTTGAGAACCAATTGCCGCAGGCGCTGCAATTCATTTTTCAGGATCATCAGGCCTCTATCGGTCAGTTTGTATTCCTTGCGTCGGCTTTCCTCATCAATCGGCAGCTGGATAATCCAGCCTTTTTCGCATAAGGCGGTCAGCGCCCCGTAGAGCGTACCCGCCGCCAGATGAATACGGCCTCCAGACAAAGCTTCCGTCTTTTGCATGATGCCATAGCCATGCTGAGGTGTATACAGAGATAAAAGAATATAGTAAGTGGATTCCGTCAAGGGCAGGGCGTTATTCAAGGGTGCTTCCTCCTTTTTATATCGGAACTCGATATAACGTTTATAATTATATCGGAAGACGATATAACTGTCAAGTATAAAAAATCAGGCAACCGATCTGGTCGCCTGAAAAGGGTTCATTATTTGAATTGCTTGTAAGGAATATTCTTTTCTTCAAAGAATTCGGGATAAAAGCGCGGGGGAATGCTGCCGTCAAAATCGGTTTTGTATTCCCGGCCCACCATTTCATATTTGGCGCCGGCCGCCTGCTGATAGGGAAGTAAATCCACCCGGATCAGGGCTTTGGAATTGGCTGCCAATTCAGCCGCCCGCCGGAAATGATCTGGATAATCATTAACGCCGGGAATGATAGGCATGCGCAGGATGAATGGGGTATCCCCGGCGGCAAGCCACTGCAGATGCCGCAGAATGGGGGCTTGATCCACACCGGTATATCGCTTATGCAGCACGGGATCAGATAATTTCCAATCCATCATGATCAGGGCGCATTTTTCCATGGCGGAAGCAAAGATTTCATCCGGGGCAAAGCCGCTGGTTTCAATGGCGGTATGAATGCCGGGCATTTTGTCAATCACGCCGGAAATAAAGTCCCATTGCATCAGCGGTTCGCCGCCGGAAAAGGTAACACCGCCCTGGGAAGATTCGTAAATATCCCGGTCCTTCAGCAGCCTCGCGGCCAGATCATCCGCCGTCCATTCGGCGCCAATAATTTTTCTGTATCCTCCCCGGCAATGGGGAATGCATTTGCCGCAGGCGATGCATTTTTCCGGGGTAGGGCAGACGCTTTCGCACGCGCCGCAATGGATGCAGGCGGCGCGGCTGACCATCAGCTGAGGCCTGGGAGACAGTCCCTCGGGATTATGGCACCACTGGCAGCGCAGCGGGCAGCCCTTCATAAATACCGTGGTGCGGATGCCCGGGCCATCAAAAACGGCAAATTCCTTGATATCAAAGACCACGCCTGTGGGATTGTGATTGGACATCACAGCACCAGCTCCGCCCGGCGGATGATATGATCCTGATAGCATTTATCCAGTTCCACGAAATAGCCGCTCCAGCCCCATACACGGACGATCAGATTGCGGTAGTTTTCGGGATGCTTCTGGGCGTCCAGCAGGCGTTCCCGATTGACGGTGTTGAGCTGCAATTGATGCCCGCCCCGGCGGATGAACAATTGCACCAACTGGGCTACCTTGGTAATGGATTCATCCTGGGTAAATACGCTGTCGGAAAATTCGATGGTCAGGGGCCCGCCGTTGATCACTTTGCCAAGATCGGGCTTGGTGAAGGATTTGATCAGGGACAGAGGACCATTCAGGCGGATATTGAGAGAGGGCGCATAATTGGCGGGAAGCGGCACGCCCTTTTCCCGGCCATCGGCGGTAGCGCCCAATTCATTGGCGTGGAAAATATAATACATGGCCGAGCCCGTGCCGGCGCGGATGATGCCACCCCGTTCATTTTTGCGGCCTTCCACGGTCTTGGCAAAGGCATCCAGCAGCCAAACGGCATATTGATCCGCCCGGTCGTCATCATTGCCCATCTTGGGGCAGTGATATTTCAGCTGGTCATGCAATTCATCATAGCCCTCAAAATCTGCTTCCATGGCGGAAAGCAGCACCTGAGGATCCAAATCGCCCTGATACACCAGCTGATCCACTGCCGCCAGCATATCGGCCGCAGCGGCAACGCCCGTGCCGTGCAGGCCCCAGTTATTGTATTTGTTGCCCAGGGAAATATCCTTTTCATTCTCCAGGCAGCCATCAAAGAACAGGGAAAGGAAGGGAGAAGGAATGGCATAAAGATTCTTCCGTTCAGCCAGGGTTTCATCCACCCGGGCCTTGAAATCCTTTTTGATTTCTTCCTTCAGGCTTTCCATATCCTTGCAGGCAAGCAGATGCTTACGGATCACGCCATCTACGGAATTGGCGATGGGCAGCGCGCCGATATTGGGGATTTCCATGGCATTTTTCGGAATGATAAATTCCCAGCAGGCGGCCATGGCATAATCCCGGGCGTCTTCCGGATCATAGCCCAGTTCCACCAAAGCGGGAATGGCCACATCATCATTTTCGTACTGGGGGAAGCCAAGGCCAAGGCGGGTAAGCCGGGTGCCAAGTTCAAAGATATCCAGGGGAGTATCCTTGCCCACGCGCAGATTGATTTTGGGATCGATGAGGCGCAATTCTTCGGAAGCCTTCAGGCACATTCTGGACAGCAGATTGAAACCGTCTTTCCCATCCCGGGTGACGCCGCCCAGCACCATGCTCTGGCCGTTATCGCCCTGCTGCATGCCTGGATAGAGATCGCCGTCCCGATTGCAGGAGAGGAAGAAGGCTTCCAGCAATTCAAAGGCACTTTCCTCGGTTTCAATGCCGGCGGCAAGATCATGCTGCAGATAAGGCAGCATATATTGATCAAAGCGGCCCAGCGTATTATGATAATCCCCTTCGCACCAAAGAGAAAAATGCACGATTCTCAGGGCTTGGAGGGCCTCCCGGAAGGTTTTCGCCCCATTGGCGGGCACGCGTGCCAATGCGTTTGCCAGCGCCTCATCACCGCTTTCCCGGGCCAGCTTTTCATACCGGGCGGTAAGGGCCAGCACGGCGTCAATGGAAATTTTCATAGCCTGGTGATAATCGCTTTCCGTCAATTGATTGCGGAAATAAAGCAGGCCGTATTTCAGGATTTTTTCGTAATCGGGGGAAAGGTTGCTGATATTGCCCATTTCATGAATGAAATGATTCTTTTTGATTTCATTCCATTCCGCTTCCTCAAAAATCAGGGGAAGATTGGGGAGCGTACGGGTAAAAGCGATGATTTCATTCGGAAAAAGGAAGGGCGTTTCATGTTCCAGGGCGGTCTTCATGCGAAGGGCAGTGCGCATGGCATGAGAAAGGGAGGCATCCCGATAGGGCGCGGGCATATCGGCGGGCAGGGCGCGGCGAAGGGCATGATGCTTGCGTTCCCATTGATAATCCTTTAAAAAAGCAATGCGGTCGGTCATCTATATTTCTCCTTTCGGATATACGATTTTCATTTTAATCATACCCGTTTTTGGCAGGAATGAAAAGTTAAAATTCGGATGAGAGTGGCCAAAATTTGACTTTGAAGCAAATGCGTTGATATGAAAAATGCCGCCGAACAGCCAAATTACTGCCGGCGGCGAAAAAATCATTATGCTTCACAGGCAGCTTCCAGATGCTTTTTGCCAAAGATCATAATCAAAAGACCAATCAGGAAAAGAATAATCAGGCAAAGCACCCCCCAGCTGGATCGGCCGGTCCAGGCGCCAATGGTGGAATAAAGGAAGGGGCCAAGCACGGAAGCGAATTTTCCGAAAATATCGAAGAAACCAAAGTATTCGTTGGAGCGATCCTTGGGGATCAGCTTGCCAAAATAGGAACGGGATACGGCCTGTACGCCGCCCTGGACGGTGCCCACCAGGAAGGCCATGCACCAGAAGAGGATGGAGGAGAAGGAAACGGCCTGATTCAGCACCAGGGCCAGATGGCCGTTTTTCTGATGGAAAGCATCGGCAGTATCCAGCAGTGCGGTATAGGCGGCATTTTCGGGGGCCTTGCGCAATTCGGAAAGGGCGGCGGCGGGATCATCCGTGCGGAAGGCATTTTCGCAATCGGCCACAAGGGCGTCATAGGCGGCGTCGCCTTCAGGGGCGGCCTGGGTGACGGTCTGCGTGAAATCGGCCTGCAGGGCGGCCTCATAAGCCTCCTGATGGGGTTCCAGGGAAGCACCCATATAGAAGCCCACGACGCAAACAAGGATATAGATGGCAATGCCGCCGATCAGCGCCTTGCGGGCGGTGAATTTTGCAGCCAGCCGGGAAAAAATAATGGAGCAGGGAACGGCCACAATCTGGGTGACCAGCAGCGCCAGAATCATGCCCACGGAGCCCAGGCCCAGCACGGAACCATAGGCGGTGGAAACGCTGATGATGGTGCCAACGCCGTCGATATAGAAGAAATAGGCTACGGTAAACAGGAAAAGGCCCTTTTGCTTGAACAGATCCACGGCCGTACGGGCAATATTGCGGAAGGTTTCGGCGATGGAAAGCTTGCCGCTGCGCTCAATATAATGCTCCTGGCGGACATTCTTGAGGAAAGGAATGGAAAAAATAATCCACCAGACGCTGGTAATGAAAATAGAGAATTTCTGCGCCACGACGCTGCCATAGCCAAGCACCAGCAGCATCACGATGGAAATGACAAAGGGAATGGTGCTGCCGCCCAGATAGCCCATGGCATATCCCCAGGAGGAAACCTTATCCATCCGGTCATTATCGGTCACGTCGGTCAGGAAGGAATCGTAGAATAGATTGGCGCCGGAAAAGCCGATGCGGCTGATAATATAGCCAACCAGCATCACGCGCCAATCATTGGTAAAGCCGATAATGGCGGTGAAGATGACGCCGGCAAGCATGAAAGCGGTAAACAGCTTTTTCTTCATGCCCTTGTAATCGGCCACAGCGCCCAGAATGGGGGCAAGAACGGCGATGAGGAAAGTGGCGATGGAGGTGGCATAGCCCCACCAGATATCCCCGGCGGCGCCGGCAATGGCCACGAAAATCGTGGGGAAGATGGCGGCCATAATATTGGTGGCGTAGACGGAATTGGCCCAGTCATACATGATCCAGCTCCATTCCTTCCGGGTGAAACGGCCTGCCTTTTTGGGCGTTATTGCAGACATAAAGAGAACCTCCCTCAATTGTTTGATCCTGTTATTTCCATTATACTGTGTTTTGAAATTTTTGCAAGGGCCGTGCTCGTCTGAATGGCATATTTCTTGCATATAATTGCAGCGGAGGTGGCATATGGCGGATTTTTTTCGGCATGCCTGGGATATTCTGCTGCGTTTTCTGGGCGCGCTTGGCGGGCTGCTTGGTGGCGGCAGCCTACAGATTCTCTGCATCCTGATGGGCGTGGATTATGGAACGGGGCTTTTGCTCGGGCTGATTGGCAAAAGCAAAAAGACTGCGGACGGACGTTTATCCGCCCGGGCCTGCTTTATGGGGCTGATGCGAAAAGGCATGATGATTCTGATTATTCTTGCGTCCGCCCTGCTGGATATGATTTCCGGGCAGGGAGATCTGCTTCGCCGGGCAGCGACGGGCTTTTATATTTGCAATGAATGCATCAGCCTGATGGAAAATGCGGCGCTTCTTGGAGTGCCTGTGCCGGGCAGCATTCGCCGCGCATTGAGCGCCCTTGGCGAAAAGGAAAAATCGGGAGATGGAAATGTATGGCAGCTGCCTTCGGATGCGCAGTGACCCAAAGGCAGGCGGCAGGCCGAAGATGGAAATGCGGGAAATGATGCGGATGGATAATTCAGGAAAATCGCTGTTTTCTTGCCAGATATTGGCAGGGATATGGGGCGATTTTCAGGAAGAACCGGGGGAAGGACGGCGTTTTTCATGTGTACGGCATCGGCCGTAACACACTTACCACCAAAGGAGGAATTCCCCATGAAATTCTCGAAGAACAAACGGATCCTCAGCGCCGTGCTGGGCCTCTCCCTGAGCGTGGCGCCCCTGATGGCCTCTGCCAGCGAATATGCCACCGTAAAGGGCGGCGGGCTGAATTTGCGGGAAACGGCCTCTCTGGAAGCCAGAGTGCTGGGCCAGTATTGGACTGGCACCTGGGTGGAAATTCTGGAGGATGGCGATGAATGGTGCAAGGTCAGCGTGGCGGGCAAAACCGGCTATATGATGAAAAAATATCTGAATACCGGCGCGGCCCAGAATATCATGTATGTGCGCACCAATACGGGCATCGGCCTGAATCTGCGCAAGGGCCCGGGCACCGATAACGCCATCATCACCTCTTATCCCATTGGCACTGCCGTTACCGTGCTGCAGAAGGGGTCTGCCTGGCATAAGGTGCAGGTAGGCGATCAGGTGGGCTATATGTCCGCAAAATATCTCTCTGCCAGCAAGGCTCCCAGCTATACCAAGCCTGTGGATAAGCCCTTCACCGCCACCCTCAAGAATATCAACGGCGGCAGCGTGGTCAATTTCCGGCTCTATCCCGGCATGAAGACCAAGGTTCTCAAGACCCTTCCTGTAGGCACCCAGGTGACCGTGCTGGAAATGGGTGAAAATTGGTCTCTGGTGGAATTGGATGGCCAGCTTGGCTATGTGAGCACCTATTTCCTCAAGTATTGATTCCAAAACAAAAGGGGGGGAGAGCGCAAGCTCTCCCTTTTTTACACGAAAAAATGCCGGATGGCAGGAAATTCCGAAAAATAAATCGAAACATAATGAAAAAAAGTGTACAGGAGGAAGCGCTATGCTGAAAGGTATTTCGCCCTTGATTCCGCCGGAACTTTTGAAGATTCTCGCCGAAATGGGGCATGGTGATGAAATTGTGCTGGGAGATGCGAATTTTCCTGCGGCTGCCGTGGGCAAGCGGGTGGTACGCTGTGACGGCGTGAGTATCCCTGCCATGGTGGACGCCATCTTGCCCCTGTTCCCCCTGGATTCCTATGCGGAAAAGCAGGTGGCACTGATGGATCTGGTGCCTGGGGATACGGTGGATCCCGTCATCTGGAAGGATATCCGCGCTACGGTGGAGAAGCATCAGCCCGAAGCGCAGATTGAATTTGTGGAGCGCTTTGCCTATTATGATCGGGCCCGGGAAGCCTTTGCCGTGGTGCAGACCGGCGAAACCGCCCAATACGCCAACGTGATCCTCAAAAAAGGTGTAGTGAAGCCTTGATCGATGTGGAGAGCGGATATTGCTGGAGGGGGATTTTGAGTCAAAATTCCCCTCCAGCACCCGCCCCAAAACCGGTTCTGGATTTTTTTGATTGTGATCTAAATATGATGAATGCCAGTGGAACAGAGGTGCCAAAAACTTGCCTGCTGTTCCACTGGCATTCAACTGACTTTGGGGATGATAAGATATATCCAGAGCGACTTACTTGGAAGGGGAATGGGGAAACCGTTCTTTGGTCACAAAGAATGGTTTCCCCATAAAATAAATTATTCCATATGATAGATCCGGCGAACTTCATCGCTGTCGCTGCCATCCATATTTTTGACCAGAAGGGGCGGCTCCACAATCAAACCGGAATGCACATCCATCATGGCTTCAATCAGCGCCAGCCTGGCCGGCCGCTTTTCATTGGCATGCACCAGGCGCAGGCGCTTGGGTTCCAGCCGGTATTGACGAAGCACTTCGAATGCATCCGTCAGCCGTGCTACCGGCAGCATCAGGGAAAAGCGGGCATGGCTGCGCAAAAGCCAGGCGGCTGCAGCGGCAATATCCTGCAGGGTGCATAAGCCCTCCTGGCGTGCGCCGCGAAGGGCGGGATTGGGGCTGGGAAGGGATGATTTTTCCTCGCTGTATGGGGGATTGCAGATTACCAGATCATAGGCGCCGTGGGGAAGAAAATCCCGCACATTCCTTAAATCCTGGCAATGGACGGTGATTTCATTTTCCAGGCCGTTGAGCTGCATGCTTCTTTGGGCGCGCTCGGCGGCATCCTGCTGGATTTCCACGGCGTCGCAGGTAACCCGTTCTGCCCTGCCATAAAGCAGCAGAGGAAGAATGCCGGTGCCGGTACCCAGATCGCATACCCGGGCGCCGTTTCGCACCCGGGCAAAATCTGCCAGCAGCACGGAATCCATGCTGAAGCGGAAGGCATCCGGGGATTGAATGATATGCAGATTCTTAAATTGCAGATCGTCAATCCGTTCGCCGGGGAGAAGAAGGGGATTATCATTATTCATTGAGATCAAACTCCAGATATTCCCGCATGCAGAAGCCGTTTTTGCCTTCATACTGAACGGCACACCAGCTTTCGCCTACGGAAGTGATAACAACATAATCGTAGGGCTGCATCTGCAGGATCACGGTGGCGCTGATGGAACAGCCAACCCGCAGATTCACCACGGTTCCGGGCTGGGTGATGATCCGGCCGGTAACAGGGGTATCCAGGGCGCGCAGGCTGTAATCCCGGGCCGCATCCCCGCCCATGCTGTTGTTGGTACTGTTAAAGAGGAAGGTCAGATATTTGCTCATGACATAGCCGGTATAACCGTTGTAGGAAACCTTGGTCCATTCGTAGCCTTTGCTGAGCACAGCAATTTCCGTATACTGGGGAATGGTGGTGAGCACCTTGGCATTTTCATGGGCGCTTTCCCGCAGATTCAGGGAACCTTTCTGGGTGGCGACCATGGCCGTCATCCCGGTGAAAACAGGGGTCTGGGTGGGTTTAGGCGTAGCGGTAGGAACGGAAACGCTGCCAAAGGCGAGATATTCCGTCTTTACATAGCCGGATTGGCCGTTGTAGAGCACATGGCAGAAGGGCGTGCCGTATTCCAGTACCACAACCAATTCCCATTGAGGAATGGTGCCGATCACGGGGGCATTATCCCATGCATTTTCCCGCAGATTCAGGGAGCCCTGGGCGGTATTGACCCGGGCGGTGGAACTGCCGGAATAGGATGGGGCCTTCGTGGGAATGGGGGTGGCGGTAGGAACGGAGGAGGAAAGGAAGGTCAGATACTGGCTCATTACATAGCCGGTCTGCCCGTTATAAATGACCTTGCACCAGGAAGCGCCCTTTTCAAGCACCTGCACCAGATCATACTGGGGGATGGTGGTGAGCACCTGGGCGTAGCTTTGGGCCTTTGCCCGCAGATTCAAGGATCCTTTGGCCGTGGTAACCCGGGCGTAGGAGGCGGTGCCGGCAGGCGCCATGGTGGGCGCAGGGGTTGCGGCGGGGGCTTGGGTAGGCACGGAGGAGGAAGGCAGAGAAACGAAGGAAAGGAAGCTGGTCATTACGTAACCGGTATGGCCGCCGTAGGTGGTCTTGCACCAGAGGGCGCCCCTTTCCAGAATGGGAATATATTCGTATTGGGGAATGGTGGTCAGCACGTTGGCAGAGCTCTTGGCGGCATAGCGCAGATTCAGGGAACCCTGGGCGGTATTGACCCGGGCATAGAGGGTGGTATTGCCGGAAGAGGGAATCTGGGTGGGCGCAGGAGTAATGATGGAAGGCGCCTGGGTAGCGGCAGAGGACAGGAAGGTAAGGAACTTGGTCATTACAAAGCCGGTATAGCCGCCATAGGTGGTTTTGCACCAAGTGGCGCCCCTTTCCAGAATCTGAATCACTTCATACTGGGGAATGGTCCGCAGCACCCGGGCATTATCCGCAGCCATAGCCCGCAGATTCAGGGAGCCCTGGGCGGTATTGACCCGGGCGTAGAGGGCGTTATTGCCGGAAGAGGGGGCCTGGGTAGGCGCAGGCGTGACGATAACAGGGGCCTGGGTAGCGCCGGTGGAGAGGAACAAAAGGTATTTGGTCATTACATAGCCGGTGTAGCCGCCGTAGGTGGTTTTGCACCAGGTGCTGCCCTTTTCCAGGATGGCAATGGTTTCATACTGGGGAATGGTGCGCAATACCTTGGCGGTATCGGAGGCGGTAGCGCGCAAATTGAGGGAACCTTTGGCGGTATTGACCCGGGCGGTCATGCCGGTGCTGGCGCCGGGCTGCTGGGTGGGGGTAACGGAAACGTTGTTTTTGCTAAGGGCAATATAATCCAGGGAAACATAGCCTGTTTTCAATCCGTATTGCACATAAGCCCAATTGCCGGTGATGGAAAAGACGGGCAATACCTGGCCGCCGGGGATGGTGGTATAGACAGTGCAATTCATATTGGCATCGGAGCGCAGATTCAGCGCCCTGGAATTGACCACCGTGCCATAGCCATACAAAACGGTGGGGGATTTGCCGGTAGAGGAGGGAATGGAGCCCGTAATGCTCAAAGCGCTGATGGGCAGATAGCCGCAAAGGCTGCCGTAACCGGAAAGAATATAGCTGCCGGATTGGCCGTAAACCTGAACGGTGGCGCCGTGGGGAATGGAAATCAGGGAAGAGGCGTTGGCATTGGGAGAGGCAAGAAGAGAAACAGAAGCGGAGGCGCTGGAAAGCGATACCCGCGCGGTGCCGTCCTTGGCGCCCTCCAGTTCGGCGGGATCCTCTTCAAATACCTGCTCATAGCTGTCCTGGCCGCTGATGACAGGGCTGAGGATGGAGCGGGTGAGGGTATACTGAACACGGGTACAGCCTTCAAAATAGAAGGCCAGAATCTGATCATAGGTATAGCCAAGCTGGGCCATATACATGGCGCCGCGCTGGCTCATGCCGATGCCGTGGCCATAGCGGCGGGCATAGACGGTAAAGCCGGCGGACGTTTTTTCAACGGACCAGAGCTCGTTGCTTCCGCTGTTGATGCTCATGCCCAAAGGACTTTCCAGTTCGTTGAAAATATCAAAGGTCAGCGTGCCGCTGCCATAGGAACCGTTGCGATAATAGGATACGGAAAAATCCAGTTTGGTATACAGCTTGCTGGGAGAAGAATACTTGGGGCTATGGGGCGTAATGGCGGAAACGGCGGTGACGGTGGCACCGGAGCCGAATTTAGCGGAGGCCTTCTGATTGAGCAGGGAACCGAGAACCGTGTTGCTCTGGGTGCCGGAAGCGTTGACGGTAAAGGAGTTTTTCCGGGAAGCGGAATTGGCCAGATCATAGGGATCATCCTTCACCTTCAGATAAGAATAGGTGGAAGAACCCCAGGCATTTTTGACGGATTCGGTCTGCCCGCCGTTGGAAGCGGTATAATAGGTGGCGGTAAAGGAAGAGCCATTCTTGGATACGATGCCCTTGGTGGCGTCCACGGCGGCCTTGCAATTGGCATTGCCGGCAGGGGTACCGGAATAGACCTGATCAGAGGTGGTATCCACCACGTCATAAAGGCTGGAGGAAGAGGCGCTCATGGCGCGCATGGTATAGGTACGGGCGGCGACGGCCTGGGCCTTTAATGCTTCCAGACCGGAAGAATTGCCCATTTCATAGGGAAGCACGCCATAAAGATAATCTTCCATGTAAATATAGGCAATGGTATAGAGAGAATAGGCCCCGGCGCTGCCCCGGACGACGAAATAAAAATCGCCGGGATAGAGATTTCCGGGCACCCGGCCCTGGGCGATTTTGATGCCGTTATCGCCGCTGGTGGCATGGCGGCGCAGCTTAAAGGAAGTGCCCATATCCTGGGTCACGCCGCCGTTGGTCAGGGTGAGCTTACCGGAAGAAGCGTTAAAATTCACAGTAACGGTGGAGCCGGATTTGATGGTGCTGGAGGATTTTCCGTTGATGGTATAACTTCCGTACACGGTCAGATTCAGCTTGGAGGGATTGCCAAGCGAAGAAAGCCGCACCCGCACCATGCCGTTTTGCGTATTGCCCGCCGTCATGGGGGCAGAGGCCAGGGATGTGGCCAGGGCGCTGAAAGGCAGGGAGGAAAGCAGCAGAATACACCCCATCATCAGGGCGATCCATTTTTTAAATATGGCATGAGGTTGATGCATCGTTTGTGCCTCCGTATATCAATCAGAAATGAAATGTAATACTTTCGTAATCAATTGGTAGTGTATCATATTTGCGGTCATTTGTCCATGGCTCCGGGGCTGGAAATGTGTGGGGTTAAGGGCTTTTTTGCAGGATTTACATCTGCATAGGGCGACTTTTTTCCTGCACTTTTCTTTTTTGCCCATTTATGGTATGATGCTATGGAAAGCGAGGGAAAAAGATGATCGTTGTGGTGGCTGAAAAGCCAAGCGTTGGCCGGGATATTGCCAGGGTGCTCAAATGCCAGGAACGGGGCGAGGGCTTTTTAAAGGGCGAAAAATATACCGTTACCTGGGCGGTTGGGCATCTGGTAACGCTGTGCGAACCGGATGAAATGGATGAAAAATATAAAAAATGGCGGATGGAGGATCTGCCCATTTTGCCGGAAAATATCCCTACCAAGGTGATCAGCAAAACCAAATCCCAGTTTTCTGTGATCAAAAAACTGATTAACGCCCCCGAAACCGAAAGCCTGATTTGCGCGACCGACGCCGGGCGGGAAGGGGAATTGATTTTTCGCCTGATCTATCATCAGGCAAAATGCAAAAAGCCGGTGGACAGGCTCTGGATTTCCTCTATGACGGATGAAGCGATCAGGGAGGGATTTGCCTCGCTGAAGCCCGCCGCGGAATATGATGGGCTTTATCGCAGCGCCACTTGCCGCTCCCAGGCGGACTGGCTGGTGGGCATGAATGCCAGCCGGGCCTTTACCCTTCGTTTTGACGCGCTTTTATCCATTGGCCGGGTGCAGACGCCTACCCTGGCCATCCTGGTGAAGCGCTATCACGAAATTGCCAATTTCAAGCCTGAAGAATATTATACCGTTACTGCCAATTTCGGGGATTATACCGGCCAATGGTTCGATGAAAAGGCGGAGGATGAAAAAAAGGCCGCCCGGATTCCCACGAAGGAAAAGGCGGATGAAATCGCCAAAAAGATCAAGGGCAAGGCGGCGCGGGTGGAAGCGGTCAGCGCCGAAAGCAAAAAGGAATTGCCCCCGCAATTATATGATCTGACCTCCCTGCAGCGGGAAGCAAACAGGAAACTGGGCTATACCGCCGATAAAACCTTGAAAATCGCCCAGGAATTATACGAAAAATGGAAGGCCATTACCTATCCCAGAACGGATAGCCGTTATCTGCCCATGGATATGCTTGGCAGAACAAAACTGACGCTGCAGAAGCTGCCGGGGGATTATCGGGCTTATGTGGAAAATATCCCATGGGGCGAAGAAGGAAAGCTGCCCTTATCCAGGCGGATTTTTGATAATGCCAAGGTATCCGATCATCATGCCATTATCCCCACGCCCCAAACGGCGCCCCTGGATAAATTGCCCGCCGACGCCGCCAAATTATTTGATATGATCGCCCGGCGCGTAATCGCCGTTTTTTATCCGGCTCACGAATATGATGCGATCAGGGTAATCAACGGCTGCGAAGGAGAAAAATTCAAATCTACGGGAAGAGTCGTCAGAATCAATGGCTGGAAGGACGTTTATCCTTCCGATGAAAAGGAAGAAGATCAATTGCCCGCACTGCAGGAGGGCGACGGGCGGACAGTGAGCAAGGCGACGGTGAAAAAGGAATCCACCAAGCCCCCGGCCCCCCATACGGATGCATCGCTGCTGGCGGCGATGGAAAATGCGGGAAGAGAGCTTTCGGCTGAAAAACTGCGGGAGCAGATGAAGGGCTCCGGCCTTGGCACCCCCGCCACCCGGGCCGCCATCATTGAGCGGCTGATTCAGGTGGGCTATGCCGCAAGAAAAGGACGGGCGCTCAACGCCACGGAAAAGGGCGTATCCCTGATTGCCATTGCGCCGGAAGAAATTGCATCGCCGGAAACCACGGGCAAATGGGAATTGGCGCTGGATGAAATTGCGAAAAACAAGCGGGATACGGATCGCTTCATGCAGGGGATCCGCAATCTGACCACCTTCCTCATCGATTATGCCCGGGATACCAAAACGGAGGCCAATTTCCCCGAAGAAATGCGCAGAAAAGGAAAGGGCGGCAACGGAAAAAGCGCCAATACCAAATCAGTGCCGGATGCCAAATGCCCCTTATGCGGAAAAGCCGTGCAGGAAAATACCAAGGCCTTTGGCTGTGCTGCCTGGCGGGATGGATGCCATTTTACCTTGTGGAAGGATTGCCTGGCCCGGGGCGGCGGGCCCCAGCTGAATGCCAAGCTGGTAGCGCTGCTGCTGGAAAAAGGCAGCATCCGGGGATCTACCGGCATGATTGATTTGAAAGACGGAAAAATTTCCTTTACCCCCAATGGGCAGGAAAATCCTTCAGTTTCCCTGGGAATTACCTACGAGAAAAAATAAAAAAGAGCTTTCGGCGTTCTTGTGCGTCGAAAGCTCTTTTTGCATTTGAGATTACACGTATACGGCTCTTTCCCCGCCGATATAGGGCAGACGGGAGTAAGCGGCGGTGAGGTGGGCGTGGCCCACCTGCTTGATTTCGCCGCGGAAAGGAACGGCAACGGGCCGCAGATGCATGCCAATCAGGGTATCGCCGATATCCAGGCCCGCATCCGCCTGCACGCTGACCACCAGGCAGGGCTCCTCCATCATTTTCCAGGCCGCCGCCGGTACGCTGCCGCCGGCCTTGGGCTGGGGAATGGCGCTGACCCGGGTGTAGCCCAGGGCCTTGGCAGCGGAAAGGGGCAGAACCAGCGCGCGATTCAAATGCTCGCAGCACTGGAAAATGGGAATCAGGCCTTTCTGCTCACACACATGCAATACCGCGGCGGCGATCCATTCGCCGATTTCGGGCACGCTGTTTTTGCCGATGCGGCCGCCGGCTACCTCGCTGGTGGAGCAGCCGATAACGATCTGGGCGCCCTTTTCCAATTTGCCCGCTGCAGATAAATCCAAAATGGCCTTGGTGACCTGGGCGGTGATGATTTGCTGATCAGTCATGGGAATATTCCTCCTTATTTTCGAAAGGCATACATTCCGATGGCGGCGGCCACGGAAAGATTGAGGGAATCAATATCATTGCTGTGGGGAATGCGCACCGGCTGGCCCAATTGGGAAAATTCAGCAGGCAGCCCGGCGCCTTCATTGCCGAAAATCAATGCGCAGGGGGATTTTTTATCCGCCACCGCTTCATCCATCAGCATGGAACCATCCAGCATAAAGGGATAGGCGGCATGATCCGGAAATTCTTTGCGGTAGGCATCAAAATCATCATATTCGCGAACGCGCAGGGAAAACAGCGCGCCCATGCTGGCCCTTACCACCTTGGGATCGTAAACATCCGTGGCCGGGCGGATGATGGCGATATCATGAAAACCAAAGCCCAGAGCGGCACGGAGAATGGTGCCCAGGTTTCCGGCATCGGAAATATGATGGAGCACGATATGATTGGCAGAGGAGAGCACGGCAGGCTGCTTTTCAAAGACAGCAGCGGCAAAGCAGTTTTCTTTACCGGAAATGCGGGAAAGGGCCTTATCGGCCGTTTCCACCCGGATATGATGCTTCTGCGCCAGGGAGATCATCTTCTGAACGCCGTCGCTTTCCGATCCCTTTGAGGAAATCAGCACCCGACGAACCATTTCGGGATGCTTTACCAGCGCCTCCAGGCTGGGAAAAACGCCGGGAGCATAGGAATAATCCAGATCCCTGCGGTAGGCTTCCAATGCGGGCATAAGGGACACCTCTTATTTCATCAGTTTTTTAATCAGGCTGGTTTTTTCTCTGGTAAAGGGGGCATAGCGCGCCCGGATATCCAGCCAGTTTCCTTTTCTCACGATGGGCTTTTCATGCGTAAAAGTATCAAAGGAATATTTCCCGTGATAGCCGCCCATACCGCTTTTTCCAACGCCGCCAAAAGGCAATCGGGAGGAGGAAAGATGCACCACGGTATCATTGATGCAGCCGCCGCCAAAGGAAATTTCCGAAAGGATTCTTTCCTGGGCGGAGGCGCGGCGGGAGAAGAGATACAGAGCCAGGGGCTTTTCCCGACTATTGATCATGGGAATGATTTCATCCAGGGAGAGGAAGGTGATCACCGGCAGCACGGGGCCGAAGATTTCCTCCTGCATGACGGGCGAATTCCAGGAAACATCGGTGAGAATGGTAGGGGAAATGCGTTCCCCATCCCCGAAACCGCCGAAATATACGTTTTCTCCTTCGATCAGATTCATTACCCTTTGATAATGCCTGGCATTGATCATGTGGGGCCACTGGGGGCTGTCCAGGGCGCTTCCGTACATTTCCTGCCAGCAACTGACAATCTGGGAGAGCAGACGATCCTTTACTTTTTCATGCACCAGCAGGTAATCGGGGGCGACGCAGGTTTGCCCGGAATTGATGGATTTTCCAAAGGCAATGCGCCGCGCCGCCGTGGGAATATGGGCGGAGGCGTCCACGATGCAGGGGCTTTTTCCCCCAAGCTCCAAGGTGACGGGGGTAACATACCGGGCGGCCTTTTCCAGAACGGTCTTGCCAACCGCGGCGCCGCCGGTAAAGAAGATATAATCAAATCGTTCATCCAGCAGGGCCTGATTTTCCATCCGCCCGCCCAACACCACCGCTGCTTTATCCGGCGGGAAGCAATCGGCAAGAAGCCGGGAAATAACCAGGCTGGTGGCAGGGGAGTAATTGCTGGGCTTTACGATGCAGTGATTCCCGGCGGCAATAGCGCCCACAAAGGGGGAAAGGGTCAGCATGAAGGGATAATTCCAGGGGGACATTATGAGCACCACGCCATAGGGCTCTTTTAAAATATAGCTGCGGGCAGGGAAAAGCGTCAGCGACGTTTTCACCCGTTTGGGCCGCGCCCATTTTTTCAGATGCTTCATGGCGTAGTTAATTTCGGAAAGCACCAGCCCGATTTCGGTCATGTAGGCTTCCCCAGCGCATTTGCCCAGATCGCTTTCCAATGCCGCGCAGATTTCATCCTCCCTTTGCAGAATGGCATTTTTCAGCATTTCCAGCTGATCCAGCCTTTCCTCCACCGGGGAGGGCTGCAGTGCCTGAAAAGAACTGCGCTGCAATTCCACCAATTCATGAATATTCACGAATCAAATCCTCCAGCAAGGCACGGGCCATTTTTTTGCCCCGGAGGCCCACTTCGCCAACCGGCCCCACACAGGAAGGGCATCCCTGGGGGCAGGCACAATCCTTAAGCAGCATCAGGGCGTGATCCAAAAGGATTTTCCGCATCCGGAAGGCCTTTTCGGCAAGGCCCACGCCCCCCGGGCAATTATCATAAAGAATCAGCGTGGGCTTTCCCGTAAAGGGACATTTTACCTGATAGGAAACAGCAATATCCCGGGGAGAGCACATCAGATACAGGGGAGAGAGAATGCGCATCAGATTGGCAACGCCCAGCATGCCGCTTTGCAGATCATCCTTTTCATATTTTGCGGCAATGTGATCAGGAACGGTCTGCCACATGGCGGTGGTATGCATTTCGGTTTCGGGAAGGCGAACCGGGCCGAAGCCCACGTTTTCCCCGTTATCAAAGCGCATTTTTTTAAAAATCTTTACCAGCGCGGTTACCTTCACTTCGCCAAGCGCTGCGTCCTGCTCCTCTTTTTCGATATCCAGCAGGCTCAGGGATACGTTCAGATCTGCGTCGGTATAGTAATCCACGTTGACCTTGCGGATAAAAGCCTTGCAGGCGTCAAAATCCAATTGCTCCACCTGATAGGTTTGCCCTTCGTGCATGTAGATGGCATTTTCGTGGAGCAGCATGGGCACAGTGAAGCGATCCATTTCGCCCACCATCCGCGGATGGGCAGGATCGGTAATATCCATGATCAGATAGTTTTCCGTCATGGCGGTGCGCAGGCTCATTTCGCTGGCGGGGAATTCCTCCGCCATCCAGTGATACGTATCGCCTACGTGGCGCAGAATGTTGCTTTCAGAAAGGAAATCCAGCATTTCATCCCCGCCGGCGGCATTGCCCAGGGTTTCGCCATCCTTAAAGGGCAATTCATAGGCGGCGCATTTGAAATGGCTGAGCAGGATATATAGATTATCGGGATTCAGCAGGGCGTTTTCAGCAGGCTGCTCAAAGAAATAATCCGGGTGGGTAACAATGAATTGATCCAGGGCGCTGGAGGAAGCCACCATGATGGTGACCGCCACGCCGTTTCTGCGCCCGGCGCGGCCCGATTGCTGCCAGGTGCTGGCGATGGTGCCGGGATAGCCGCAGAGCACGCAGGCCTCCAGGGCGCCGATATCGATGCCCAGCTCCAATGCGTTGGTGGAAACAACCGCCTGAATATTCCCGGCCCGCAATCCTTTTTCAATTTCCCGGCGTTCATTGGGAAGATAACCGCCGCGATAGCCGCGCACCTTGCCGCTGTTGCCGATGGGATCGGATACCAATTCCTTCAACTGCCGGGTGAGCACTTCAACCTGCAGCCGGGATTTGGCAAAAACGATGCTCTGCACCCCATTATGCACCAGCATGGAGGCAATCTTTCGGGTTTCGGGCAATACGCCCTTGCGGATGCCCAATTGCTGATTGACCACAGGAGGATTATAGAAAATATAATGCTTTTCACCGGCAGGGGCGCCGTTATTATTGATCAGGCGCACAGGACGGCCAATGAGGGTTTCCGCCAGTTCTTTGGGATTCTGGATGGTGGCGGAGCAGAGGATAAAGCGGGGATGGCTGCCGTAGAATTCGCAAAGGCGCAAAAGGCGGCGGATCACATTGGCCAGATTGCTGCCGAATACGCCGCGATAGGTATGGATTTCATCGATAACGATATACTGCAGATTTTCAAATAATTTTACCCACTTGGTATGCTGGGGCAAAATGCCGCTGTGGAGCATATCAGGATTGGTGACCACCACATGCCCGGCCTGGCGCACGGCGCGCCTTGCCGCCGCCGGGGTATCCCCGTCGTAGGTATAGGTTTTGATATCCACCTGCAATTGTTCAATCAATTCATATAATTCGCTGACCTGATCGGCAGAAAGCGCCTTGGTGGGGAAAAGATAGAGGGCGCGGGCATCCTCATTTTTCAGGATCTGAGCAAGAACGGGAAGATTATAGCACAGGGTTTTCCCGGACGCGGTGGGGGTAACCACCACATAATCCTCCCCGGCCTGGGCCGCCTCAAAGCATTCCGCCTGGTGGGTATACAATTGATGCACCCCATGCCGGTTCAGGGCCTGGGGCAAACGGGAATCAATCCCCTCGGGCCAGGGGGCAAAATGGGCGGCCCTTGCGGGGATGGTGCGCCAGGCAGTGACATTTTCCATGAAATCCGGGCTGAGTTTCAATTTTTCCAAAAGCTGCGGCAGATTCACAGGCGTATCCTCCTCCATGATTACCCCTTTATTATACATTTTTCACGCCCGCTTGACAAGGCAGGAAAAGTGGCATATATTTTGTAGGAATAAATTTTTGCTTGTTGCGGAGGAATTATGAAACGTCTGCTTGCGCTTTTGCGCAAAAATCCCATGATCGATGTGATCTGCACGGCCAAGGGCAATGAATTGCCCTGTATGCTGCTGGAGCCGCTGTGGGGAATTCCCTATAACCTGTATCTGCCTTTTGCCTCCATGTATATGGTAAGCCTGGGGGTAAGCGCCTTTCAGATCGGGATTACCCAGACGGTATTTTTTCTTTCCCAGGTGATATTTGCCATTTTATCCGGCGTGCTGACGGATAAGCTGGGAAGAAGATGGTGCACCCTGATTTTTGACACCCTGTCCTGGAGCGTGCCCGCTCTTTTATGGGCCTGCGCCCAAAGCTATCATTGGTTCCTGGTAGCGGCGGTATTCAACGGCATCTGGCGGGTGACGGAAAACAGCTGGTATCTTTTATTCATTGAGGATTCGGCCGAGGAAAGGTATGTGCGCCTCTTTTCCGTTTGCCATATTGCCGGGCTGATTGCGGGCTTTGTATCGCCGCTGGCCTTTGGCTTTGTGCAGAAATACGGCGTTGTGCCCACCATGCGGGTATTATACCTGATTACCTTCGTGATGATGACGGCAAAATTTGTGATTCTGCATCTTTGTACCAAAGAAACGCAAATCGGCAAGCGGCGCATGGAGGAATGCAGGCATGTATCCCTGCTTTCCCATCTGTGGAACAGCCGTTTTATCCTGCTGGATATGCTCAAAGACAAGCGGATCATGCTGACCGTGGCGCTGGTTGCCAGCTATATGACCATGAAGGGCGTGCAGGATTCCTTCTGGCCCATTCTGGTAACGGAACGATTGGGGATAGCGGAAGAGAATCTTTCCATCTTTGCCACCATCAAGAATCTTCTGATGCTGGTGAGCTATTTCTTTATTGTGCCCCATGTGAATGCCGATAAATTCAAGCATCCGGCCCTCTGGTCGCTTTTGTTGATGGCGCTGCAGCAGGGGATGACCATTTTGCTTAAGCCCGGAGCGTATCTCTTTGTGGCCCTGGGCGCCGCCATGGAGGCCATGGCCCTTTCCATCCTTACGCCCCTTACCAGCGCGCTTCAGACCATTGCCATTCCTGCCGAGGAAAGAGCCCGGATGCAGGGATTCTTTTTCACCTTATGTCTGCTGGTGACATCCCCCTTTGGTATGATTGCCGGCGCACTTTCGGATATCAACCGCGCCCTGCCCATGGGATTGAATATCGGGCTTTTGATGGTATGCGCCGTCTTTGTATTTTGGCTGGATGGCTTCAACAGAAAACATGGTATTCAAAACAATGCGTAACAATATGCTGAGCCCGGCGATTTGCCGGGCTCTTTTTTAGAGGAAAACACACCGGCATCGGCGAATGATAATATGAATACTCAGAAACGAGGAATCGCACATGAACTCTTCTTCCTGGATTGCGGCGGTCATCAGCCTGATTGGCGTAAGCGTATTTTTCCTGTTATTTCAGCAAAAGAATTATTCCCCCCGTCAGGGAAAAAGACAGCGGCGCATCGCCCTGCTTTTTAAGGGAATGGCTACGATGTTTGCCGTTGCCCTGGCCGCCTATGGCGCCATTCTTTCCCCGACGGCAGGAAATATTCTGCTGACGGCAGGGCTGTTTGTCTGCATGGCGGCGGATGTGCTGCTGGGCATCAGGCTGCTCTGGGGCGTGGCCGCATTTGGCGTGGGTCATATTTTTTACTGCGCTGCCTGTATTTTTTCGGCACCGCCCGGATTCATGAACCTTGCGGTTTATGTGCTGCTTTTTGCCCTGTGTCTTCTGTTGCTGTATCCCAAAATCAAAAACGGAGCAGGGGATAAGCCTGTTTTTCCTTTTGTTGCCTACGGCGCCGTTTTGTTTCTGATGCTGAGCCTGGCAATTAACCAAAGGCCGGTATTGCTGGCAGGGGCGGTTTTCTTTGTTATTTCGGATTGCATGCTGGCATTCCGGTTGTTTATGAATAATCGCTCCGTTCCCTTTGATTATATCTGCCTTGGCTGCTATTATCTGGGGCAATTTCTGATTGGTTTTTCCACGCTCGTATCATGATGAAAAAACTTTACTTTCCATTTTCTCTGTGCTATGATTCGTAGTGAATTTTTATTCTGTTTATGGAGGCGTACGGATGGATAACATGGCCGTAACGCTGGACGCCATTTGCCTGGCGTCCAAGATAATATTGGAAAGCGGCGGCGAAACATACCGGGCGGAGGAAACTGTGGAGCGGATGTGTGCCGGGCTGCATATTTCCCGGGTGGATGTATTGGCCCTGCCCACCGGGCTGATGCTGACGCTGGATACGGAGGATCACAAGAGCATTACCCGGATCGTGCGGGTGCATAACCGGGCCACCAATCTGGCGCGGATTGATTTATGCAACGGCATTTCCCGGGAGGTGGCTGAAGGAAAGCTTTCGGCCGAGGAGGCCCTGCGCCGGCTGGAGGAAATCAGGAAGCCGAGGAAAAATAATCCCTGGTTTCTTATTGGCGCCAGTGCCCTTTCCGCAGGCAGCTTTACCATCATGCTGGGCGGATTCTGGGTGGATTTTATCGTATCCTTTTTCTGCGGCGCGGCGGTGCAGATGGCGCTGCCGTTATTGGAAAAGCGGCATGTGCCGGGACTTCTTTCCAGCATGATTGCCGGTTCCCTGACCACCCTGCTTGCGCTGATTGGCGCCAGCCTGCTTTCCGGCGTTCAGGTGGAGCCGATTATTTCCGGGGCGATTATGCCCCTGCTTCCCGGCCTTGCCACCACCAATGCCATCCGGGATACCATCCGCGGGGATCTGGTATCCGGGGGAGCGCGGTTTATTGAGGCCATTCTTTGCGCGGTGATGCTGGCGGTCGGTATCGGCCTGATGCTTTCCATGTGGGGAGGGATTCCGTCGTGAGCTGGTGGGTACAGTTAATTGCCTGTTTTGTGGCCGCGCTGGCCTTTTCCGCGCTGGTGCATTTGCCTAAAAAAGCCTATCCGATTACCGGCCTGATTGCCACTGCCGGTTACGGCGTATTTCTCCTGCTGAATCAGAGCACCATGGGCTATTTTTTTGCCACACTGCTTATTGGGATCAGTTGTGAAATCTGCGCGCGGCTTCTCAAGCACACAGCTACCATGTTTATTACCAGCGCCATTATTCCGCTGGTGCCCGGCGTCGGCTTGTATCGCACCATGCGATATCTGGTGGAGGGCGACGCATCCATGGCAGTTTCCACCGGCACCGAAACCGTATTGGGGATTTGCGGGATTGCCCTCGCCCTGACTGTTTCCACGGTGATTTTTGCGAATCTGAGAAGCCGGAAAAAGAAGGAAATGACATGAGCGCGGAAATTCAGCGGGTGTATATCGCATCGGCGCAGGCGGAGATTATTGAAAGAATCGTGCTTGCCAAAAGCTATTTTTGTCCCGTGGGCCAAAGTTCAGACGGACGGAAGGCAGCCGGGGAAATCCGACGGCTTTCACCGGATCTTTTGATTCTTGGCAGTGCGCTGACCGGTCTGGATGGGCTGGCGCTGATCGATGAATTGGGAAACAGCATGCTGGCCCCGCCAAGGATACTGTTTTTGCTGCCGATGCAATCAGAAACATGGCTTCATATGGCGCGGGAAAAAGGCGCAGACCTGGCGGAAAATTTACCGGAGAACCTGGAAATGCTGATTCCCCGGCTGGAAAAACTGGCGGATATGCCGCTTGCCCGTCTTTCCGGGAAAACCGAAGAAATGCGTATCTCTCTTGCGGGGGAGTTATTGGATGAATTGGGCGTGCCGGCAGCGCTGAAGGGAAGACGCTATATGCTGTTTGGCGCCGCTTACGTGGCCTGCGCTCCTCATCTGGCAAATGCTTACAGCAGGAAAATGTATCCGTTGCTGGGGGATAAATTCTCTGCCACCCCGCAGGCGGTGGAGCGGGCCATCCGCACAGCGATTGAAAATACCTGGCTGCATGGGAATTTGCCGGCGATTCAGCGGTTATTCGGTTTTTCTGTGGACGCAGAAAGGGGAAAGCCCACAAACGCCGAATTTATTTCCATGTTGGCAGAGCATGTCCGCCGGGAAGGCGAAAAGCAATTGCTTCAGACGCAAACGATCCGTTAAGGGCGTTTCTATGATAAAAAAACGAGGAGGAATACGATATGAAAATTCAGAAACTGGGCGTTCAGCTCTACACCATCCGGGAATTTCTGGATACTCCGGAGCACGTGCGGGAAAGCTTCCGCAGGCTGAAGGATTTGGGTTATGATCAGGCCCAGACGGCGGGCTGCCAGATTCCTTACGAAGAATTTGGCCGGATTGCCCGGGAAGAAAACCTGGAAATCGTGGGTACCCATGATAAATTCGATCTGATGGTGGAAGATTTTGAGCAGGCCTATGAGAATCATATGCATCTGGGCACGAAGAATATGGGCATCGGCGGCTTCCGTCCCCAGTCCATCCAGGATGTGAAGGATTTCATCGTCAAGGCCAATGCTATTGGTGAAAAAATGGCCGCCCGGGGCGGTAAATTCACCTATCATAATCATTCCCATGAATTTGTGAAGGATGAAGAAGGCCGTCTGGTCATGGATCGGCTTGTGGAAGGCCTGAATCCCAAAACCACTTCCTTCGTGCTGGACACCTATTGGGTGCAGCATGGCGGCGGCGATGTGCGCCATTGGATTGAAATGCTGGCCGGCCGGATTGATATCCTGCATCTGAAGGATATGGCCAAGAGCACGGAAAAGGAAAAGCATATCATTACCGAAATCGGCAACGGCAATCTTTATTGGGAAGGGATCATGGAAACCGCTGAAAAGGCCGGCGTCCGCTATTATGTGGTGGAACAGGATACCTGCCCCGGCGATCCCTTTGACAGCCTGAAAATCAGTAGCGATTTCATCCACAAGCACTTTATGTAATAAAAATTCAGCCCGAAAAAATCGGGCTGTTTTTTTATTGCGGCATTTCCATGGTTAAAAGATGGCGAATCGCCGTTTTGGCATTTTCCAGGTTGGTCTGTCCCTGGATGACATAAGCGGAATATCCCTGATTACCGAGCAGGCGGATCACCGCAGCATTTTCAGTTAAATCCACGCCGCAGGGTGCGCTCATTTCCCCGGTTTCATTTCCCTCATCATCCAGAATAGGCACGCATGCGCCCTTGATGCCCAATTCCTGCTGTTCGGCCTGCGTGAAAAGCGTATCGAGGGGCACATAGTTTTCGCCGTTTTCCCCATAACGGCGGGCATTATCGGCATCGCAAATCATCAGTTCGACTTCTTGGCCGGAAAACATGGCTGCAATTTTTGTTACTCCGGCAACCATAAGCGAAGGATCGGATTTTCCATCACCCATCATAGCATATTGGACGGACAGCGGATTGGCTTCGGTGAAAAGATCGGGATGAGCGACGGAAAGCTCGTCTTTCAAGGCGTTGGCATGCTCGTCGGTTACATAAGGCGCGGCAAGAAGCACCTGGAGGGAATAACTGTTTTCTTTTTTCTCGTCTTTATTACCGGAACAGCCGGTCAGCAATAACACGGCGGCCAGCAGAATTGCCAATAGAGAAGCGCATTTCTTTTTCATCGGTGGATTCCTCTCTTTTTTCTGTATTTTTCTCGGCATTTCACCGGGCGATAGAGAGTATATGAGAACAAGATTGCGGTATTGTGTTGGAAAAATGTCCAAATGATGACACGGAAAAACCCCTGCGCATGAAACGCAGGGGTTTTCGACAGGCTTATTCGGGCAGACGGATGGTAACGCCTTGGGCAAAATCCTCCGGCGCCAGGCAGGGATTTACCCGCAAAAGCGATGCGATGGGCAAATTATATGTAACGGCGATGGATTCCAGGGTTTCATTTTCCTTCAGGGTAACGGTGGAAGCAAGGGGACAGGGGAAATTGCTTTCGGGGATACAGACAATATCGCCTGCCTTGATGGCGTCCAGATCGGTTTGGGCATTGGCGCTTTGCAGAGTATAATACGAAAGATCATAGCGCAATTGCAGATCGCTGGCGGTTTGCCCCTCCTGAACAACCGCACGCCGGTTGGCAGGGCATACGTAGGGCGTTTCCTGTTCCGGTTCATCAGGGGTTTCCGGCGTTTCGGGGCAGATGCAATTGCCGTTTTCATCCATGCATTGATTGCTGTTCCCGGTATTTCCCTGATTTCCGCCGTTATTATTGCCATCTCCGGCGGGCTTTTGCACATCCTCGCTGTAGGGAATGCACAGGACGTCGCCTACCGTAAGCCTTGCAGGGGGAATATTGGGATTGGCATCCAGCAGATCCCGGAGCGATACGCCCAGCCGATGAGCGATGAGATAGAAGCTGTCGCCCCGCTTGACGGTATACTGATAGGCACAGTTGGCAGAATGAGATTCAGACATGGAAATGCACCCCTTTCTTTTTGTTCCCTTACATCCTATGCGGAACAAAAAATGAGGTGCATTGAGAATGGTTTATTTGAAATAGTTCAGCAGGAAGCGCGCCACGCCATCCTTTTCATTGCTGCCGATGACAGCGGTTGCGGCCTGCTTTACGCGTTTATCCGCATTTCCCATGGCATAGCATTCATCGGAAACGGAGAAGAGGGGCAGATCATTGACCCCGTCCCCAAAGGAAATGATTTTATCGCAGCCCAGCATTTCCTTGAGCTTTATGGCAGCGCTGGCCTTGGTGGCGTTCTTTGGCATGATTTCCAGCCATTGCTCGCCGTCATACAGATCAACCTGAGAGACGCAATGGAAATCATCCTTTAATTGCTCATAACAGGAAAGCAGTTTTTCTTTTTCATCGATACAGGTGAAATAGAATATATTCCCAGCCAGCAATTGTTCAGGGGAAACGGGACGCTTTCTGGGATCCTCCGGATGATTGACGATAAAATTTCTGGTTCCGTGGCCAAGCCTATGGGGATCATAGGAATATTTCTGGATATCCCCAAGATAAGTATAAACCAGCGGATGCACGTCGTGGGATTGAAGCAGAGAAAGAATGCGCGCGGCATCCGATGCGGAAAAATAGGATCCGTGCAGTCGCTTCCAGGTGCCGTTTTCCAGAATGAAAACGCCGTTATTGACAATGACGGGGGTTTTTATATGCAGTCCGGCCGTTAACAGCGAGGAAGTATGATGGGAACGGGCGGTGGCATAGGAAAAGAGCAGGCCGCGGTCTATCAGGGCATTGAGGGTTTGCATGGTGAATTCTGAAATTTTCATATCCTGGCGCAGCAGCGTGCCATCCAGATCGGTAATAAAGAGTTTTTTTCCCATAAAAGCGTTTATCTCCAATCAAAAACGGCATGAAAAGCATGCCGTTTTCATTCAAGGCTCAGAAGAGGGATTTTCTTCCTCCGGCCAGGGATAATGCAGTTCATCCAGCTCCAGCCATTCGGCCTTGGCGTCAGTAAGGGCGGTGAGCTTCTGGGTGACAAAATCCACATCCTTTTTGCGGATGAGCAGCGTGGCCTCCACCGAAGCGCCGAAATTGGTTTCTTCCGTGATCTGGGGCAGGCTTTTCAGCGCATGGTTTACCCGATCCCAAAGGGGATAGGGCACATCCAGCAGAATTTTCTGGCTTTCCTCCATCCGCACCACCTGGGCGGCGTTCAGCGCGATGGCGCAGCCATGGCTGTATGCACGCACCAAACCGCCGGCGCCCAGCAGGATGCCGCCAAAATATCGGGTGACAACCACACAGCAATTGACCACGCCCCGGGCCTTGATCACTTCCATCATGGGCATGCCCGCGGTGCCGCCGGGCTCGCCATCATCATTATAGCGCATGATACCGGCGTTTTGCCCGATCACATAGGCATAGCAATTATGGGTGGCGTCTTTATGCTTTTCCCGGATGGACTTTAAAAAGGCTAACGCCTCCTCCTCCGTTTCGCAGGGGGAGGCGTAGCCAATGAAGCGGCTTTTATTGACGATGAATTCATCGCTGGCCGCCTGTTTTAAGGTTTTGTAATCGCCGGGCATTACTTGAGCACCACGCGGCAGAAATTCTTCTTGCCCTTGCGAAGCAGAATGCCGTCGGTGGGGATCATATCGGCGGTGATGACCAGATTGATATCGGCAACCTTGCCGTCATCGATGGCTACCGCGCCCTGCTGCACCTGCTTGCGGGCGTCGCCCTTGCTTACGCAAAGACCGCAGAGATTGAGCAGGGTGGTCAGGCGGTTATCTTCTTCCATCTGGGCACGGGTCCATTCAAAGGTGGGAACATCCGCCGCGGCGCCGCCGCCAAAGAGGGCAGCAGCAGCCAGCTGGGCCTTCTGGGCTTCTTCTTCGCCGTGAACCAGCTTGGTGCATTCGTAGGCCAGGATGGTCTTGGCTTCGTTAATGGCGCTGCCTTCCAGCTTGGAAAGACGGCGTACTTCGTCCATGGGCAGGAAGGTGAGCAGGCTCAGGCACTTTTCCACGTCGGCATCGGCGATATTGCGCCAGTACTGGAAGAAATCGTAGGGGCTGCACATATTGGGATCCAGCCACAGGGCGCCCTTTTCGGTTTTGCCCATCTTTTTGCCTTCGTGGTTCATCAGCAGCTTAAAGGTGCAGGCATAGGCGGCTTCCTGTTCCTTGCGGCGAATCAGATCGGCGCCCGCCAGCATATTGCTCCACTGGTCATCGCCGCCCATCTGCAGCCGGCAGCCATGATTCTTAAAGAGCTGAAGGAAGTCATAGGCCTGCATAACCATGTAATTGAATTCAAGCAGGGTCAGGCCGCGCTCCATGCGCTGCTTGTAGCATTCGGCAGCCAGCATGCGGTTGACGGAGAACATGGCGCCCACGTCCCGGAGGAAATCCATGTAGGAAAGCTTGCGGATCCAGTCGGCGTTATTGACGATCATGGCCTTGCCTTCGCCGAATTCGATGAAGCGTTCCATCTGCTTTTTGATGCAGGAAACGTTATGGTCGATGGTTTCCACGGTCATCATCTTGCGCATATCGGTCTTGCCGGAGGGATCGCCGATCATGGCAGTGCCGCCGCCGACCAGGGCAATCGGGATATGGCCCGCCCGCTGCATATGAGCCATGGCGATAATCGGAATGAAATGGCCAAAGTGCAGGGAGGTGGCGGTGGGGTCAAAGCCCACGTAGAAGGTGGTGGGCTCCTTTTCCAGCTGCTTGTAAAGGTCGTCTTCAAAGGTAATCTGGGCCAGGAATCCGCGCTCGCGGAGGGTATCAAGTACGTTTGCCATGGGAATCATTCTCCTTTTTTATGTGATGTTTCGTTGATGATTATTCAGAAAAAACTTCGTTGAGTGCCGTCATGCCGATTTTGATCTGCTCCACGCTGGGCATGGAGAAATTGAGGCGGAAGGTATTTTCGTGGCCGCCCTCGGCGTAGAAATGGGTGCCGGGCACATAGGCCACTTTCTTATCCACAGCCTTTTTCAAAAGCTCCAGGGCATTGCGGCCTTCTTCCAGTTCCGCAAAGATGAACAGCCCGCCTTCGGGCCGGGTATATCGGGCCACCCCGCCGCATTTGGAAAGCATATCCAGCATGGTTTCCATCTTTTCACCGTAGGATTTGCAGATGTCCGCCACATGGGGCATCAGCATGCCGCGGCGGATATAGGCATCCACGATTGCCTGATTCAGATTGGCGGAATGCACATCGCTGGATTGCTTGCCAATGGTGCATTTGCGAAGGAGCGTGGGATTGGCACAGAGGAAGCCAACGCGGAGACCGGGGGAGATGACCTTGGAGAAGCTGCCCATGAAGGCCACCCAGCCTTCGGTATCAAAGGATTTGATCGAGGGCAATTCTTCCCCGGCATAACGAAGATCCCGGTAAGGATCATCTTCCGCCACCACGACGCCGTATTGCGCGGCCAGCAGCGCCACCTTTTTGCGGCGTTCCAGGGAAAGGGTGCGGCCGGTGGGGTTCTGGAAGGTGGGGATGATATAGAGCATCTTGGGATGTTCTTTTTTGAATACTTCTTCCAGCGCGTTTACGTCAATGCCGTCGTCATCGCTGTCCACGGGGATCAGCTGGGCCTGATAGAGCTTGATGCACTGCATATTGCCAAGGAAGGTGGGGTTTTCCACCACCACTTTATCCCCGGGGTTGATCAGCGCTTTGCAAAGCAGATCCATGGCCTGGGTAGAGCCGGTGACGGGAAGCACTTCATCCTGGGCGCAGGTGATGGAAAAGCGATCCTTGAGGTAAGGAACCAGGCTTTCCCGCAAGGGGGCATAGCCTTCCGTCGCGCCATACTGCAAAAGATTCTTGCCGTTTGCCAGCAGCAATTCTTTCGCCAGCTCCGCTGCCTGCACATCCGGCAGAGAATCGGGGGAGGGATTGCCGCCGGCAAAGGAAATCATGCCGGGAACGGCCAGCAGCTTAAAGATTTCGCGGATTGCGCTGCCCGAAATGCCGTTGAAGCGATCGGCAAATTGCATGGTATCGATATTCATAGGCGTCTCCTTCATAAAAATAACCGCCGTTCCCACAGGGGAAGGCGGATGATCGCGGTACCACTTCCGTTCGGCAGGATGAAAAAACATCATGCCCTCTTTGCGCTGTATCCGGCGCACCGGCGATAGCCTACACAGAAATAATCCTTCGGTATCGGGCTCAGGGAGGTAATTCGCGCATTGCCGCCGCCGCTTCCTTCCACCAGCCGGAAGCTCTCTTGAGGCGCGCAGACAGGGCTACTTTCATCCCGTCAAAGCCATGAAAGCATTATAAAGGAAGAATGGAATTGTGTCAAGGGAAATTTACCTGGGAACAAGGGCGTAATGACCGGGCCTGGCCGGATCGAAAGAAATGGTTAATTCTTCGCCGCGGCCCGGTGGGGTAAGCCGCCAGGGCCAGTAGCGCTTTCCGGTATAGGAAACGCCGTTCACCGTATATCGGAAATGCACCATGTGAGGGAATACGGCCCCGTCCCACGCATTTGCGCGGATGGGTTTGGTATTGATTTTCAGCCACCAGCATACCTTCACATCTGTTACCGTCGCCGTGGTTTCTTTGCCATCCTTCAGCACCCGGGCACCGCCGAAACCAAATGGATAGAGGCATTTCATACGCGTTCCCTCCTTACATTTTATGGGCGTGGATAATGCAGCCGGATGGAATTCCGCCAATCCGATTGGAAATAATGCAGGAATCCATGGAAAAACCGGCTTGGGTCAATTCCTGTTCATATCCTTGCCGGGAACGGCCCCGGGCGGGAAGCGTCCGCAGATAGACTTCGCGGCCGCCCAGCGTTCGCTTTTCTGGCGTTTCATAGTTCTGGTTCATCAGCTTTGCCCATTGTTCGATGGAATCAATGGGCCCGGGCGTTTCCGGATCCTGATAGGAAATATCCAGGAACAGATAGGGTGCATGCGGTGCAAGACATTGGTGGGCATTGTGAAGATAATTCATGCGATCTTCATCTGTAACCAGCATGTGAAAGCCGCTGCAGTCAAGAGCGGCGTCAAAGACACCGGCAGGCGATTCCTTTGTCATATCCAGATGCAGAATCTGGGCATGGGGGAATGGGCAGAGCCGCTCTCTGGCTTTCAATACGGCTGTTTCGGAAATATCAACGCCTGTGTATTGGCAGCCGAGCCGGGAAAGAATGATGCCGGCTGAGGCCTCGCCGCAGGCAAAATCCAGGATTCTTTTTCCGGCAAGATGGTTTTTTTCCACCCATTCGGCAAGGATTTTCAGCATGGCTCCGTTTTCTTCCGAATGTCCCCATAAGGGAATGCCTGCCTTTTCCACGGCCTGATAACGCTCCTCATAGGCTTCGTAATATTTTCCCATATATGTCTCCCGATATATTTTTTAGAACACGTGACGATTACATGATCAGTGTAGCGAAAAAGCGCTTCATTGTCAAGGAAATGCCGGTCAAGATTGAAATGTGTAACTTTAGAGCGGAAAAAACGGCTGAAAAACAGGAAAAATTGCAAAAATGGTTACATTGAGGGTTGAAAATGTGATGTGTTGGTGTTACAATTAGGGAAATGAATACGTTGACCCTTTAAGGAGGAACAAGCAGATGATGAACAAGCGTTATCTGGTGGCCCTGGATCAGGGAACCACCAGTTCCAGAGCTGTTGTATTTACGCTGGAAGGGCATATGATTGCCGCTTCCGCCCAGGAATTCCCGCAGCATTATCCCAAGCCCGGCTGGGTGGAGCATGATCCGGCCGATATTCTTTCCACCCAGATCGAGGCTCTTCGTGCCGCCGTGCGCAAGGCGGAAATCGATCCCAAGGAAATTGCCGCCGTCGGCATCACCAATCAGCGGGAAACCACCATGATCTGGGATCGTCAGACCGGAAAATGCGTGCATAACGCTATCGTATGGCAATGCCGCAGAACGGCGGAAATCGTGGATGAGCTGATCGAAAAGGGCTATGGCGATCTGATCCGGGAAAAGACCGGTCTGGTTCCCGACGCCTATTTTTCCGGCACCAAGATCAAATGGATTCTGGATGAAATGAATCTGCGCGATCGGGCGAAGAAGGGCGAATTATGCTTTGGCACGGTGGATTCCTTCCTGGCCTGGAACCTGGTGGAGGGGCATCCCCATGTAACCGACGCTACCAATGCCGGCCGCACCATGCTCTTTAACCTGCATACCCAGGATTGGGATGATGAATTGCTGGCCATGATGGATATCCCCCGGGCCATGCTGCCTGAAGTGGTGGATACCGCCCATGTGGTAGGTATGCTTCGTGAAGATTTGCTGGGCGCAAAGATTCCTGTTGCTTCCCTGGTGGGGGATCAGCATGCGGCGCTTTTTGGCCAGGCCTGCTTTGAAGAGGGCATGGTAAAGAATACCTATGGCACCGGCTGCTTTATGCTGATGAATGCGGGCGAAAAATTCCGTCTTTCCAAGAGCGGGCTGCTGACCACCATGGCCTGGCGCTTGAACGGAAAGCCCACCTATGCCTTTGAAGGCAGCGTATTTATGGCCGGCGCCACCATTCAGTGGCTGCGGGATGAAATGAAATTGATCGATTCCGCCAAGGAAAGCGAGCCTGTGGCGGCCTCCGTTTCGGATACGGGCGGGGTATATCTGGTGCCTGCCTTTACCGGCCTTGGCGCGCCTCACTGGAATATGTATACCCGGGGTACCCTGGTTGGCATGACCCGGGGCAGCGGCCGGGCCCATATCGTGCGGGCCGCGCTGGAATCCATTGCCTATCAGTCCCGGGATTTGTTTGCGGCCATGGAAAAGGATTGCGGCTGCGAATGCAAGGCCCTGCGGGTGGATGGCGGCGCCAGCGCCAATAAGCTTTTGATGCAGTTCCAGAGCGATATGCTGGGCGTTCCCGTCCAGCGGCCCGCCGTATTGGAAACCACCGCCCTTGGCGCGGCGCTGCTGGCCGGGCTGGCGGTTGGCATGTATCCCGATCTGGCGTCCACCGCCAGGGGATGGCATGTAGCCGATTCCTTTGAACCGAAAATGGATGAGGAAAAGCGGAAGAAATTGCTTAAGGGCTGGAAGCGTGCCATTGATTGCGCGCTGTTCTGGGCCAATGAGGAAGACTGATACTGGAAAGCCTTTTTTGCAGAAGGGGAGCAAGAATGAGTGAACTGAAGGTATATCTGCTGGGTCGATTTGAAATTCATTGCGATGGCCAGCAGATTGAGGGGCAATTGAGTAAATCCCGAAAGGGCTTTTTGATGCTGCAGTATTTGCTGCTGCGCAGGGGGGAAGCCGTTCCTTATCAGGAATTATATGATGTGCTGTGGCCTCATGAGGAAAGCGCCAATCCGGAAAATGCGCTGAAAACCATGGTGAGCCGTCTGCGGGTAAGCCTTGCCCAGTGCGCGCCGGGGCTGGAAAATTGCATTGCCACCTCCCGTGGCGCCTATCGCTGGAATACCCCGGAAAACTGCACGGTGGATTTATTTGCCTTTGAAAGCCTCTGCGCCCGCCTGGAAAAGGAAGAGCATCTGAATGAGCAGAACAGGCCGCTCTTTGCCAAGGCGCTTGGCATGTATATCGGGGATCTGCTGCCGGAAGAAAAGGAGCAGGAGGCATGGATCAGCGCCCAGAGTGTGCAGGTGCAAAATACCTATCTGGCCCTGGTCTATCAATATCTGGCCCTGCTTTCGGAAGTAAATGATCAGGAAGAAATCATTCGCGTATGCCGTTTGGCACTGGAAACGGATGCATTTGATGAACGGCTGAATCTGATTCTGATGAATGCGCTGGTGAACGCCAATAAGAATAATGACGCCGTGATGCAATACAAGCATGTTTCTCATATGCATCAGCGGTATCTGGGGGAAAAACCCCCGGAAGGCATCCGGGAATTTTATCGCAAAATTATCCAGGCCGGGAAAGGGCTGGATGGCGAACTGGAGGCCATCCGTGCCGAATTAACCGATTATCATCATGCCAAGGGGCCGCTGGTATGCAAATACGGCGTATTCAAGGAAATCTATAATCTGCAGATGCGCGCGCTGGAGCGCAGCGAAACCATCATCTGCCTGGGGCTGATGATGATTACGGGCGCTGATGGGGCGGAACTGGATCCTTTGCAGCTGGATGAAGCGATCCGGATTTTGCTCAACGTGCTTTCCAACGGCCTGCGCAAGGGGGATACCGTTACCCATTATACGGCTTCTCAGTATGCGCTTTTGCTGCCTGTCCGCGGGCCGGATGACGGCGTTCTGGTTATGGAAAGGCTGAAGAATCAATTCTATAAGCAGTATGTCAATTCTTCCGTGCGCCTGCATTATCGCATCGCCCCGATTTCCAGCAAGGCCAAGGTGGATGATCGGCGGAAAAATTAAAAAGAATGGTTAAACTTATTTACCGATGATATGCAAATGCTTGAAACCGCTTGCCTGAAAAGACAAGCGGTTTTTGTTAAGATAAAGATTGAAAAGCAATGGTTTATTATTTCAGGCTTCAAATGGGAAGAAACAGATATTTTCACGTCCCAAATTGAAAAAAATGGTTGAAATATTGACAAAATGGAAATTTATGTTATTATATTCGTAGAAAAGCACTGGAAACGAATCGATATCCCGTTGGGAGATAGTTTCATGTAAAGGCGTTGTTACTATTGCTGCGAGAGGAGATGAGATACCGGTGAATCTTAGAAGAGTAATTTGTTTTTTCCTTTTACTGCCATGCCTGCTTCTGCCATGGATGCAGGGGACAGCGGAAGAAAAAGAACCTGGCTTTACTGTTCAGATTGCAGCGAAAACGTATTATTATTCGGAAGACAGCGATTCGAAGGCAATTGATTTCGATTTTCTCTGTCGCTATGGGATCAATATAAAGATTCATGATCAGCGGATTGAACGGGTGATAATGCGCTCCATTCATACAGCGGTTACGCAGGAAACGGAGCAGGACAAATACGATTATTCTGCTGTAATCAAATCCAATCAGTCATTTGATATCCTGACTTTTGTGGCGGTCGATGCAAATGGCGCATATGTATCCTCTTGTCAGCTGTTGGTTGAAATTGATCCGGAAGCGCGCGTTGCAAATGAAAGAATTCTGTGAAGCCGCATTGCATGCAGTGCTTTTCTAAAACTGGCGTAAGCCAGTTTTTTCTTGACAAACGCAGAATAGCGCTGTATACTATACGCCGAACTGAATACCTTATCCAGAGCGGCTGAGGGACTGGCCCAATGAAGCCCGGCAACCGGCGGTAAAACGCAAGGTGCTAATTCCAGCAGCGCAGGCAACTGCGCTGGCAGATAAGGCGCAAATGAAGATTTTTTTCGGGAGCCGCTTGTCTGTAAAGACCAAGCGGCTTTTTTGCGGCGAGGTGGGTGTTCAGAATGAAAAAACAGAAAGGAAGAAAATCAACATGCGTACCCTGTTTACTTCTGAATCCGTTACCGAAGGCCATCCGGATAAAATGTGCGATCAGATCTCTGACGCCGTATTGGATGCCCTGCTTGAGCAGGATCCCTATTCCCGCGTTGCCTGCGAAACCTGCACCACCACCGGCATGGTGATGGTCATGGGTGAAATTACCACCAAGGGCTATGTGCCCATCGCGGATATCGTTCGCCAGGTGGTCAATGATATCGGTTATGACCGGGCCAAGAAGGGCTTTGACGGCGCTTCCTGCGCGGTGCTTACTGCCGTTCATGATCAGTCCCCTGATATCGCCCAGGGCGTAGACGCCGCACTGGAAACCCGAGAAGAAGAAAAGAACGAAACCGGCGCCGGCGATCAGGGCATGATGTTTGGCTTTGCCTGCGATGAAACCCCCGAATTCATGCCCATGCCCATTGCCCTGGCCCATCGCCTGACCCGGCGGATGTCCGTCGTCCGCAAGAACGGCACCTGCCCCTGGATGCGTCCCGATGGCAAATCCCAGGTGACGGTGGTATATGAAGATGGCAAGCCCGTGGCGGTGGACGCCGTGGTTATTTCCACCCAGCATGATGAAGTTGTGACCCATGAAGAAATTGAACGGGCCATGATCGAAGAAGTGATCAAAAAGGAAATTCCTGCTGAACTTCTGCATGCAGATACCAAGTATTTCATCAATCCCACCGGCCGTTTCGTTGTGGGCGGCCCTGCGGGGGACAGCGGGCTTACCGGCCGCAAGATCATCGTGGATACCTACGGCGGCTATGCTCCTCACGGCGGCGGCGCCTTCTCCGGCAAGGATCCCACCAAGGTGGACCGTTCCGCTGCTTATGCCGCCCGTCATGCCGCAAAGAATGTGGTGGCTGCCGGCCTGGCCAATCAGTGCGAAATCGCTCTGGCCTACGCCATCGGCGTGGCCAAGCCCGTTTCCTTCCAGGTGAATACCCGCGGCACCGGAAAAATTCCGGATGAACAGATTGCCAAGCTGGTGGAAAAGGTATTTGATATGCGGCCTGACGGCATCATTGAACGGCTGAATCTGCGCCGTCCCATCTATCGCCAGACTGCTGCCTACGGTCATTTCGGCCGCACGGATGTTGATCTGCCCTGGGAACGGCTGGATCAGGTGGAAGCGCTGAAGGAAGCCGCCAAGGAACTGTAAGATAAATTCATAAAGGCACGGAAGAGCATCCTTCCGTGCTTTTTTCTATGGAAAAAAACGCTTAAAACAGCGAGAAAACAAAATGAAATGAAGAAAAAACGAAAAAAGTTAAAAAAATATTAAGAAAATGCGTGCAATTATTTCCAAAGTGTGTTATAATCGTAATGTCGGTGAAGAAATAGGCTCATCGATGAGGAGGGAGTAACATGCTGACCAAGACGCAAACGGTGGCAAGACTGCCGCTGGCACTGGGCGGAAACGTACGCTTGAATGCACAGATGCGTGCCTGCGCCGCTTGGGCTACGCTGGAAGAGCATGATAAAATTCTGGATTTGGCTTGCGGAAGCGGAGTATTATTGACTCATTTGAATGATCGTTATCGGCTGACTATGTGCGGCATGTGCGATTCGCCGGAGCAGGCCAGGCAGGTTCGGGAATTGCTGGATGATTCCGATATTATGTTTGGCCGGATGGATGATATCCCCTGGCGGAATGATACCTTCGATGCGCTGCTCCTGCCGGCAGCCATGCGCGGCGAACCTCGCAGAATCCTGGAAGAAGCTTATCGGGTTTTGCGTATCGGCGGCCAGATGGTTATTGCCATTCCCATGTTTTCCATGCGCGGAGAAGGGGAAATGGGCAAGCGGGAAATGATGCGTGTGATGCAGGAGGTCGGTTTCAAGGAAGTATCCTATCGTATCAGCGGGTTTGCCGGTGCGATTGTAGGCTGGAAAAAAGCGGAAAACAATTTATAAGGTTATTATGAACAGCGCCGTGGGTTGAAAAAGCACCCATCGGCGCTTTTGTTTTGAATTTTTTGGAGTTACCAATGAGAAATGAAAAAAATTTTCTTACAATAGCCCTGCAGAATGGGGGAAATGCTTGCAATTCGGCATTTCCTGTGTTATCATATAGGATAGTGCTTTATGCAAAGCATAAGGTACAATGGCGCCGCAAAGGCGAATATGGAGGGTGTTCCTAATGGGCTACACGGTAGAAAAAATCTCTGGTAATCAAGTGAAGATCGCCTTTGAAATCGCTTCCGAAAAATTTGACGAAGCTGTTCAGAAGGCCTATGTAAAGGTGCGCGGCAAGGTGAACGTGCCCGGCTTCCGCAAGGGAAAGGCTCCTCGCAAGCTGATTGAAAGCATGTATGGCGAAGCCGTATTCTATGACGATGCTTTTGATATTCTCTTCCCCGGCGAATACGAAGCCTGCGTGAAGGAAAACGATATCAAAGTTGTGGATCGCCCCGAAGTGGACGAAGTGGAACAGATCGGCTGC
>SVHD01000070.1 GCA_015056015.1 Clostridiales bacterium | reverse complement strand
TATGCATGCCCTTGGAATGTCCCTGCAGGCAAATCACCAGCGGGAGTTTTCCTTCGCTGCCTTTGGGCGTCCAGAGATGGCATGCCACGGTACAGCCGGGCTCGCTGTCAAAGAGGATCCGGGTATCGGTATAGCCGGGCTGCTCCTGGGTATATTCCACGGTAAAACGATCATCAGCAGGCTTTTCAAAGGGCCATCCCAACAGCTCTCCCAGCTTTTCCCTGGCCTTTTCCTGCCATTTGCTTACCTCTTCTCCCGCCTGATATCGCATGGAAAAAGGCGCTTCCGCCATCAATTGCTTGTGCAGTTCCTGAGGATTCAAGCTCATTTTTTCTCCTTCCGCCATGTGGCGTTGTTTCAATTTTTCTATACATCAATTATATCGTTTCGCATTTTCATTTTCAAGATTTTTTCTTGTTTTTTTCCCGCGCTTTGCCATATAGAAAATGAAAAAGGCCGTCGCTTTCGCGGCAGCCCATTTCATTCATTTTTATCAAATGCACAGAATTACCTTGAAATCATCCCCGCCTTCGGTGGTGACTACTTCTTCCTCCACCAGCATCCGATCGCCCTTGACCACGGGAACGCCGCAGAACTTTCCTTCACCCTCGGTAACGATGGCCACGGTAAAGCGCTTGCCGGGAGCAATTTTCGCATTGCCCTCCAAACGCACCATGCGGAATTTATCGGTCAGATCTTCGCCCAGGATTTCCCAGGCGCCATTGCCCAGATCCTTGGGGGCCGGGCAGAAACGCTGGCGAAGTTCGTCTTCATCATAGCCGGTGTAATCATAGACCTCATACATTTTTTCGTAGCCAAGGCCCATATGCAGCTTCTTTTCGGGCAGCACCCGGCCTGAGGGGGTCACCCTTTCGGATACCACCACCAGATCGCTGGGCTCCTGCAATTCGATCATGAAGCAATCGGCGCCGATGGCATGGGGCACGCCCCCATCCACAAAGATGAAATCCCCTGTCTTTACCTTCAGGCAATGGAGCATGGAAAGCATCTTGGGAATATCTTGGCTTTCAAATACTTCTTCCCAATCCTTGCGGGTAACGCCCTTTTTGAAGCCCAGATAGACGCAGGCGTCCTCTCCGCAATCCAGGAAATACCAGCATTCGGTCTTCCCGAAATCGCAATTGCAATGGGCCTTGGCAAAAGGCACCGTGGGATGGGCCTGAATCACCAGCCGCTCTGCGGAATCCAGGAGCTTCACCAGAATTTTCAGTTCATCCCCCACAATATCCTTGACCAGCCGTCCATCTTCCGTTCTGCCCAGGCCTTCCCCTTCAATTTCCACAACGCCATGGAAAGCCTTGGTGACGGAGGCCGTCCAATCCTCGGAGAGCAGTGCCTCCAGCGGCTTTTCATCCGTCACATTCGTGAATTTTTCAATCCGCTTGCCGCCAAGATACGTGCGCCGCACACGATTGGATTGCAGTTTGTAAATCATGGTGTATCTCCTTTCAATCGGCCTGATAGAGGAAAATCGCGCCGTCATTCTCCCGCATGGAAAGAACGCCATCCTGAATTTCTGCGCCGTGTACGGGCGTGAGCTTGCCGCCCTTTACGGTGATTTTTGCTTTCTCCGGCTTATAATTATAATTGACAGCCACAATATATCGGCTCTTTTCATCCACCGGATGCTCGGTCAAACGGATAAAGGGAGAATCGGAATCGGCCACCTTTTTGCTTTCCAGGGATTTGGCAATTTCCCGATAGATTACGCTGTAATCGATGTCCTTGTCCCCATGGAATACGTGGGGGCGCAAGGCGGCATTCAGTTCAAAGGGAATGAGGGAGAAATAAATCTGCCCCTTGCCCCAGGCCTTTTTGAAGAATACGGGCGTTCCTTCGCTGTCGGTTCCCAGAATTTCCGCATCCACACTTTCCACCTGATAGCAGACCGGCGTGGTAACGGGCAATTCTTCGCCGGCCACGGAAACCACCGTATTTTTCTGGACGATTTCCCGCCAGGCCACCGTAACCCCGGTGATTTCCGGAATCCGGCGGAAAAGAGAGGCGCCCAGGGACAGATACAGCACCGCGCCATTTTCAACCTTTTCCAGAATTTCATCCAGCCGGCGGGCAGGCAGGGGCTGATTGCTGGTCAAGCTGGGCAATACATACAGGGGCGCATCCGGAATCTTATCCAGGGCATAGCTGAAATTCATATCCAGATTGGCCTGCTTGGCCAAGAGATAGGCAGCCCGCAGCTTATCAAAATCCGCATCGCCGTTATCACGGGGCACCAGAATCACGCCGTCTGTCACATGCTTGGGCAGGTTGCCGCCGGGCAGCTTTTTCAGCATTTCCTTGAAGCGCAGGTTTTCCTCGGCCAGGGGCTTCATCTTCATATCCTTATCGTAGAAGCCGTAATCGCTGCCGATATTATTCCAGTCATAGGGCGTAAAGCGATGCATGCCTTGATCAAAGGCGCACCACCACATCACCCCGTGGCAGCCATGGGCAAGGGACGTATAAAGAGAAGCACGATAGAAATCCGCTTCCGTTTTGAGAGAACAATTCAGATAGCCGATAGCGCCAAATTCCTGCACAAAGGTGGGCACCTGGGCAATATCCTCATACATCCGGCAGCGGAAGGCCAGATCCAGCGTGGGCTTCATGGAGGGAAGCGGATCCATCTTGCTCTGGAAAATATTATAGGGATGGCAGGTATGCATATCGCAGGTTTCCCGGATGGTCACCAGATTGTCAGCCTTCTTTTCGGGGCTGGAGGCGTCCATGCCGGAAATGACGGGGTGATCCGGGTCATTGGCGCGGATGGCGTCGGCAATGGCGGAGCACCATACATAGAAATCATCGGTGGTAAATTCTTTGCCATGGGCCATATTATTCACTTCATTGCCCAGATCCCATCCGGCAATGCAGGCACGATTCTTAAACCGGCGCACGAAATAGCGCACAAAGCGCAATTGCCATTTGAGCACGGTGGGATCGCTCAAACGATGCTTACCGGCAAAGGCGGGAGGCGCAAATTCCCGGAAGGACATATGCCCCGTAATCAGGCCCACCACCAGTTTCAGATCATATTTTTCAACGATATCGCAGAAATTTTCAAAATTTTTGCAAGCTTCCTCGCTCACGCCGGCGCGTCCAGCCTCGGTATCAGGCAAATGTTCTTCCCCAAAGGTATATTCATAAGGAACATCGGAAGTGGTATACAGGGCCGTCAGGGGCTGGAAATCCGCCCACATAGGAAAAATACGCAGATGGGTAACGCCCGCTTTTTTCAGGGCGATCATATCTTCTTCAATGGACTGGGGATCATATTTATCCACATTCCACATATTGGTGGCATGCTTGGAGCCCCAGTAATTGATCCCGGTAAAAAATTCATTGAGCAATTCATTCTTTGCCATTTTTTCATCCTCCACTTGACTTTATTTCAGCCGGTATATACAATTATAGAGGGTTTTATCCAGAAAAAAATTGCATTTTTTTCACTTGTAGTTTGCATTCGTTAATAGAATCCCGGAGGCTGCCATGAGCGAGATGACCCGCCTTTCCCGTTCCATCACCGGGCCCTTTGGCCTGTCCGTCACCGATGGACAGATATATACCTTCCCGGTGCATACCCACGCCTATTATGAATTGACCTGCTACAGCGCCGCCCCCGGCTTCGTTTCCGTAAACGGCCAGGAAATCTCCCTGGGGCAGCCCTGTATCATCCTCATTACTCCCTCGGATTTCCATCGTATTCAGACGGACGGCGTTTCCTGCGGGGAATATATTAAGATACAATTTGATGAAAGCGTGCTTGCCCCTGCCGCCCGTTCTTCCCTGAATTTCCCCAGGGTGCTGCATGACGGCCCGGATTTCGCCCTGCCCCATCAGATATTTGAAGAAATGCTCGCCCATCGGACGGAAACGGATTATATCGCCCAATTGCTTTCATCGTTGGTGATGATGATTGGAAAACGAGGGGCGATGCTTTCCCAGAGCAGCCAGCAGCGCTGCAATGAATTGGCCCTGCAGGCCACCCGGATTCTCAATGAAGAATTTACCGGCCCCATTACCCTTTCCGCCCTGGCCGGTGCGCTTTCCGTATCCCCCCAGTATCTTTCCCAGGTTTTTTCCCAGGCCATGGGCGTTACCTTTCAGGATTATCTTTCCGCCCTTCGGCTGCGCCTGGCCGCCGAATGGCTGCGGGAAAGCGGCAGAAGCGTCACCGATATCTGCTTTGGCTGCGGCTATCGTAATCTTTCCCATTTTTTGCGCAGCTTCAAAAAGCGCTATGGCATCTCCCCCAGGCAATATCGCCTGCAGGGAAAGACTGAATAGAAAACATCCAAAAAAGCGCCGATTTCCAAAGAATCGACGCTTTTGATTTTTACGCCAGGGGCTTGAGCAGCCGGAAGGCCACTTCCCCATCCTTTTCAATATCCTGGGTGGCGGCTTCGATGCTCACATCGCCTTCATAGCCCATTTCCTTGAGCATGGCAAAAATTCCGGCATAATCCATGCCGTCATTGGGACGGGGATAATCCCGGCCGCTATGGTCATCCAGCGGATGGCTGATATGCACATGACGCAGGGCCTTGCCCGCATTTTTCAGGCTTTCCATCGGTTCGCAGCCGCAAATCATATGGAAGGTATCCGCCAGGGTATATACCCGGGGCAGATTGACCAGGGCAGAAAGCAGCACGCCTTCAGACACATAATTCAGAATATTGCATTCCTTGGCCCGAAGCGGCTCCAGGGCAATATCAATATCATATTTTTCGCCATATTCATTGGCCAGGCGAAGGAAATCGGCAATCTGACGCCAGGCCTCGCTGAAATCCCAGTTTTCGGGCACCCTGCGGGCACCGCCGCTGCCCAGCACGGCCACCTTCACGCCCAGCTTGCTGGCACGGGAGAAGGCCTTTTTCAGATAGGCTTCCAATTCTTCCCTATTGGCATCCGGACCAACCAATTTGATGTTGCCGGGCAGAAAGCAATTGCATTTGAGAATAGGCGCAGGAAGCGTGGGCGCTTTTTTCGCCAGTTCCTCAAAATCCTTTTCTTCCATAGCGGCAATCTGGGAAAGATTTCCCTCGATGTAATCATACCCAAGACGGGCGGCCAATTCGCTGTTGGCGGGCGCGGTACAAAGTCCAAGACGCATTGTATTTTCCTCCCACGTTTAGAAGTAATTTCATCAGGTTTAGTGTATCATACCAGCCCTTTCCCGTCAATAAAAAAGGCATGGGGAACCATTTGCTTTTACGCTGTTTTTTTCCTGTATTTCGCTTTACAAATGCATTTGTCCAGGTATAATTGTATACATAAATCCAAGAAAGGAGTGCATGCCAAGATGCTGGAAATCTCCCCGAAAACGAATTTATTGGAGCAGAAAAATTATCGTTATTCCCTTCAGGATGTAGATGAACCCAATCTTTACCGGGATATTTATGATTATGAAAGCGTTCCCAAGGTTCCCTTTAATCATCGTCGGGTGCCCATGGGCATGCCGGAAGAAATCTGGATTTCGGATACCTCATTCCGGGATGGCCAGCAATCGGTGGATCCCTATACGGTAGAGCAGATCGTGGATCTGTATAAGCTGATGAGCAAGCTGGGCGGGCCTTACGGCATCATCCGGCAAACCGAATTCTTTATTTACAGCAAAAAGGATCGGGAAGCGGTGGAGCGCTGCAAGGATCTGGGGCTGCAATTCCCCGAAATCACCACCTGGATTCGCGCCAGCAAGGAGGATTTCAAGCTGGTCCGTGATCTGGGCATCCGCGAAACGGGCATTCTGGTAAGCTGCAGCGATTATCATATCTTCAAAAAGATGAAATTAAAGCGCAGCGAGGCCATGAAAAAATATCTGGATACCGTGGCTGAGGCCTTTGAAGCCGGCGTTATGCCCCGCTGCCATCTGGAGGATATCACCCGGGCCGATTTTTATGGCTTCGTGGTTCCCTTCGTCAATGAACTGATGAAAATGAGCCGGGACGCCGGCATTCCCGTCCGTATCCGCGCCTGCGATACCATGGGCTATGGCGTTCCTTATTCCGAGGTAGCCCTCCCCCGCAGCGTGCCCGGCATCATCTACGGTCTGCAGCATTATTCCGATGTGCAGAGCGAATATCTGGAATGGCACGGCCATAACGATTTTTATAAAGCGGTGGCCAATGCCTCTACGGCCTGGCTCTACGGCGCCTGCGCGGTGAATTGTTCGCTGCTTGGCATCGGGGAGCGCACGGGCAATATTCCCCTGGAGGCCATGATCTTTGAATACGCCTCTCTCCGGGGCTCCCTGGATGGCATGAATCCCGCCGTGATTACCGAAATTGCCGAGTATTTCAAAAAGAATATGGGGTATGAAATCCCGCCCATGACCCCCTTTGTCGGCCGGAATTTCAATGTTACCCGGGCCGGTATCCACGCCGACGGCCTGCTCAAGGATGAAGAAATCTATAATATCTTTAATACCAAAAAGATTCTCAATCGTCCTGCTTCCGTCATGATTTCCAATACCTCCGGCCTGGCTGGCATTGCCTACTGGATCAACGAAAATTATCAGCTTTCCGCCAACGAAGCCATTACCAAACAGGATCCCCTGGTACTGGAACTGAAAAAATGGATCGACGCCCAGTTTGAGGGCGGGCGCGTCAGTTCCCTTTCCACTCACGAAATGGAAGAAAAAATTGAACAGCTGACAAACGGAAGACTGGCACGGCTGTAATGCAGAATTTTCACAGGAGGTTCTCCATGGAACATAAAATGATATCCATTGCCGATCAGGTATTTGATGAACTGGAAAGAGAAATCCTCTCCGGCGTTTATGAACGGGGCGAAGTGCTTACCGAAATCAAGCTGAGCGAGCGCATGGGCGTCAGCCGCACCCCCATCCGGGAGGCCCTGCGCAGGCTGGAACAGGAACGGCTCATCGAATCCACCAGCAAGGGTGTCAAGGTGATCGGTATTCAGCTTCCCGATATTGAAGATATCTGCGAAATCCGCATGCGTCTGGAGGGCCTGGCCGCCCGCTGGGTAGCGGAAAGGGCGACGGATGAGGATTTAAAGGAGCTGCAATCCGCTGTGGAGCTTCAGGAATTCTATACCCAGAAAGGGGATTCCGAAAGCCTCAAAAATACCGATTCCCGCTTCCATCAGATTATTTACGCCCTTTGCGGCAGCCCCACCATGCGGGATACCCTGGAGCCCCTGCACAGGAAACTGCTCAAATACAGAAAGGCTTCCTTCTCCTTCCCCGAAAGGGCCCAGCAATCACTCCGGGAACATCAGGATATTCTCACGGCCATTCAAAACCGCAACGGAAAAGAAGCGGAAGAATTGACCATCCTGCATATCAAAAACGCCAAAGAAAGCATTTTGAAAAGAGGGAATTAATATGGGCATGACCATCGCACAGAAAATCATCCAATCCCACCTGATTTCCGGCGAAATGAAAGCGGGCAGTGAAATCGCCCTGAGAATCGATCAGACCCTCACCCAGGACGCCACTGGCACCATGGCCTATCTGGCCCTGGAAAATATCGGCATTCCCCGGGTAAAAACCGAAATCTCCCTGGCCTATATCGATCATAACACTCTCCAGTGCGGCTTTGAAAATGCCGATGATCATCGCTATATTCAGTCTGTCGCCCGGAAATACGGGGTGCATTTTTCCCGCCCCGGCAATGGCATCTGCCATCAGGTGCATCTGGAGCGCTTTGGCAAGCCCGGCAAAACCCTCATCGGTTCCGATAGCCATACCCCCACCGCCGGCGGCATCGGCATGCTGGCCATGGGCGCAGGCGGCATGGATGTGGCCGTTGCCATGGGCGGCGGCGCCTATTATATTTCCATGCCGAAAATGTATAAAGTGAATCTGACCGGAAAGCTGCAGCCCTGGGTTACGGCCAAGGATGTGAGCCTGGAAATTTTGCGCATTCTATCCGTTAAGGGAGGCGTAGGCGCCATCATCGAATGGGGCGGCGAAGGCATCAAGACCCTGTCCGTTCCCGAACGCGCCACCATCACCAATATGGGCGCTGAACTGGGGGCTACCACCTCCATTTTCCCCGCCGATGAAGTCACCAGGGAATTTTTAAAGCTTCAGGGCCGGGAAGATGATTTTATCGCCCTTGCCAGCGATCCTGATGCCGCATATGATAAGATCATCGATATTGATCTTTCCGCCCTTGCCCCCATGGTTGCCTGCCCCCATTCCCCTGATAACGTGGTGGCAGCCGCCGAAAAGAATCAGATTCCCGTTTCCCAGGTGTGTATTGGTTCCTGCACCAATTCTTCCCTGCGGGATATGCTGCGGGTAGCCGCGATTCTCAAAGGCAAAACCATCGCCGACACCGTCAGCCTGTCCATTTCTCCCGGCTCCCGCCAGGTACTTTCCATGCTTTCCGAATGCGGGGCGCTGGCTGATATGATCGCCGCCGGAGCCCGGATTCTGGAATGCGCCTGCGGGCCCTGCATCGGCATGGGCTTCTCCCCTGCCTCCGCCGGGGTTTCCGTGCGCACCTTCAACCGCAATTTTGAGGGCCGTTCCGGCACCCGGGACGCCCAGGTCTATCTGGCCTCCCCTGAAGTGGCCGCCGCCTCCGCCCTCACCGGCTTCATCACCGATCCCAGAACCCTGGGCGATTATCCCGACGTAAAAATGCCCGATCATTTCCTCATCAATGACAGCGGCGTGCTTGCGCCTGCCGCCCCTGATGAAGCGGTATCTCTCCAGGTTGAGCGCGGCCCCAATATCAAGCCCTTCCCCAAGGGTGAAGCGCTGCCCGATCAAATGGCGCTGCCCGTTTCCCTGAAGGTTGGGGATAATATTACCACCGATCACGTGATGCCCGCCGGCGCCAAGGTGCTGCCTTATCGCAGCAATATTCCCAAAATGGCGGAATTCTGCTTCGGTGTATGCGATGAATCCTTCCCCGCCCGTGCCATGGAATTGGGCAGATCCTGCGTGGTAGGCGGCGCCAATTACGGCCAGGGCTCCTCCCGCGAGCATGCCGCCCTCGCCCCCTTACATCTTGGGGTTCGCATGGTGGTATCCAAATCCTTCGCCCGGATTCATGCGGCGAATCTGATCAATGCCGGCATTCTGCCCGTCACCTTTGAAAATCCCGATGATTATGATCAGCTTCCCCAGGGCGCTGTGCTGGAAATGGAAAATATCCATCAAAGCGTAAAGAACGGCCGTATTGCCGCCAAGATTCAGAATACCGATCAGATCATCTATCTTTCCTGTCAGCTGACAGACCGGCAGCTGGGCATCCTGCTCGCCGGCGGGCTGCTCAATTACACCAGAGAAGCGGGGGTATAAAATCATGTATCAGCAATTGATTGATCAGGCCGTGGCCCATTACCGTACTCTTTTGGAATCCCAGATCAAGCGGGCGGAAAATATGAATAGCGCCGCCGATGAAAAGAAAAAGGAAAAAACCGTCATTGGTCTGGTGGGCGGGGATGGCATCGGCCCCATCATTACCTGCCAGGCCCAGCGCGCCCTGGAAGCGCTGCTGAAGGACGAAATTGCCCAGGGAAAAATTGAACTCAAAACCATTGAGGGGCTGACCATTGAAAACCGCATGGCCTGCGGCAAGGCCGTTCCCGATGATGTGCTGGCCCAGATCAAATCCTGCGATGTGCTCCTCAAGGGCCCCACCACCACCCCCTCCGGCGGCACCATGGAAAGCGCCAATGTAACGCTGCGCCGGGAGCTTGATCTTTTTGCCAATGTTCGTCCCGTCGCCGTGCCCGAAGAGAATATCGATTGGACCTTCTTCCGGGAAAATACCGAAGGCGAATATACCCTTGGCAGTAAGGGCATTGAAATTCCCGATCTTTTGACCATGGATTTTAAAGTGACCACCATTGCGGGCACCAAGCGCATTGCCCGGGCGGCCTTTGATTTTGCAAAAAACAACGGCAAAACCCATGTGGCCATTGTAACCAAATCCAATATCATGAAAAAGACCGACGGCATGTTCTCCAAAATCTGCCATGAAATCGCAGCGGAATATCCCGGCATCCAGGCAGATGAATACTATATCGATATTATGACCGCCAATCTGATCAACCCCGCCATCCGCAGCAATTTCCAGGTATTCCTTTTGCCCAATCTTTACGGCGATATTCTCACCGATGAAGCGGCCCAGCTGCAGGGCGGCGTTGGCACTGCCGGCAGCGCCAATACAGGCAGCCGCTATGCCATGTTTGAAGCCATCCACGGCTCCGCGCCCCGGATGATTGCCGAGGGCCTTGGGGATTATGCCAATCCCGAAAGCATCCTCCGCGCCGCCGTGATGCTGCTTCAGCATATCGCCCTGCCGGAAAAGGCGGAAAAGCTGAGCGCAGCCATTGAAGCGGCCGCCAAAGCATGCCCCGTTACCGGCACCAAGGAAGGCCATACCTGCCAGGAATTCGGCGATGCGCTGCTTGCTGCATTGAAATAATGAATCACAGACTGAAAAAGGACTGCTGCAAAATATTTACAGCAGCCCTTTTTTCATCTCTGTATTTTATTTTGTGGAAAACGACAGCAAAGCGTAAGAGCATTTCTCCGGCAGCGTAACGATACAAATTCCATCTTTGATTTTTGCCTCTGCCGTTCCTTCCGTAAAGGGCAGGTATACCTGGGGAATCCGATCCGTTTCCACCATGATTTCCCTGTCCACGCCGACTGGTTCGATCTTCGTCAGCAAATTCACCCGGCTGCGGTGATAACGGATTTTATCCAGTTCGTGATTGATATCCACATCATAATCCGCCGCCAGAAGATGCACCACAATTCTGTCCTCAGAGCGCTGCACGGAAGATAGATAGCCTTCATTTTTCAGCAGTTTCACCGGCATTTCCTTCATATAACGCTGACATAATTCCAAGGCCTGCCCGCAATTATTTGCGCCCAGACGATGCGGATGATAATGCAGTCCCGGCATCGGTTCGCTCCATTCATCCGGGTCCCCGGAATCCGCGATTTCCGTTTGGGTCACCCAATCAGGCACATGCACATGAATCCCGTCGGGAACGGTGGTAAAAAAGTCCTTCGGGCCCACGTCCAGTCGGTTGGGCAATTGCCAGGTATTTTTGCATTCTGCCAGCGCGCAGGGCCCAAGCGCAATAATTTTTCCGCCCTTTTTCAGATACTGATACACCCTTTTCTTTTCTTCTTCCGTCATCCTTGCCACCCCGGAGAAAAGAAGAAGGGGATACTCCCGGGCGTCTTCCGGAATGCTGAACAGCGTGTGGGGGCAGATGCCCTGCTTGAAAAGCATCTGCAGTGCGCGGCTGTAATCATTGGGATATCCCTTCTGCAGGCTGCCAAAGAGGGTATGATTCTTCGTTTCGTAGGAATAATAAACCCCCAGCTGCCCCACAATTTCGCCGCTGAATAATTCCGGATGATTTTTTTCAAAATTGAATGCCTGCCCGGTAATATCCTCTTCATTGGGCAATGTATTAAGAATATGCCAGGGCAGGCCCAGACGCATTTTCAATGTACCAATCCAGGCGTCTGCATCCAGAATTTTGCAGGTGGCCCAAACATGATTGGCCGCTTCCGTGCTGTGGGCAAAGCCGGTACAAAAAGCCCGAACGCCTTTTTCCTTTGCTGCTGCCTGATGATGGGAGGAATTGACCAGGCGATTGGGGATGGGCACGTTAATCGTCAGGGGATCATGCTTGTAAGGCGGCGTATTGCCCACCAATTCCATATTCATATAATTCCATCCCCGCAGGAAAGAGCGGGCGTCGGCAGAGGACATGACGGCATTGGCGGAAGCCGAGGAGGAACCGCAGCCGGTCAGCACAAAATTTTCCGGCAGCACGGCCCGAAGCTTTTCATAGAAAGAACCGGATGCATCAAAGCGCATATCAATCCAGTCCCGCCAGGCAGGGTTATCCCAATTTCCCCAGAAGGATGTATCCTCAACCACAGGCAGCTCCAGCCCGGTCAGGCGTTTGAATTCCGCCCGGCAATGCGGGCAGCCGCAGGCATTGTAATGCAGAAAATACATGGCGTCATCTGCGCTCAACCCATCAATGCCTGTTTCGCTGATCAGATATTTTGCATAATCGAAATAAGCTTCCTGATATTCC
>SVHD01000012.1 GCA_015056015.1 Clostridiales bacterium | reverse complement strand
AATCCCCCTCCCGCACCCACCCCAAGAAAGCTGTACTGGATTTTTCTGATTGGCATAAATGTTGCTTGTGTGCCAGTGGAACGGTGTATTTGTTTTTTCCTTCATGCCGGAGGATGAATCCATTCTATAAAAAATGGATTAGTAGAATAAGGTCAACCGATAGCAAAAGCCCCTGCGGAATCGCAGGGGCCTTTGTTGTGCTATGGGATTTAATTTTGCTTACAGCGCCTTTTGGATGGCGGCGTTTACGTCTTCGCGGAAGGCGATGAGATGCTCGGGGCCATTGGGAACCACATCGAAGCCCACCTTGCCAAAGTGCTTTTCCAGGATTTCGTCGCAGGCTTTCCGGCCGGCCAGGCTTTCCAGCAGCTCCAGGGCGCGGATATCCAGGATGCCCTCGGCAAAATTCTTCTGACGGGTGGACTGGATGGGCTTGCCGTCCCGGCCGGGATAGACCATGTAAGTGGTGCCGGGGTTATTGTTGTAGCCGCAGGGATTGATGGCGGGATCAAAGAGGCCCTGGCTCAGAAGATCATAATAATTATTGTAGGCCCAGTGGAGGAAGCCCTCGATCTTGTGGGCATACATGGAAAGGCCGATTACCCGGTTGCGTTCGGAGGGGAAGACGATCAGGCGGTTGCTCCGGCCGTTATAGATCTGGCCGCCGGTATAATAGGCCCACAGATGATCGCAGCGGCCCAGGAATTCATCAATGTTATGGGTGGCCACGATGGGGGTTTCCACCAGGCCTTCTTCATAGAACAGATAATGGGACAGGGCGTCTCCGCAGAGATAGCCCTTCAGATGCTTGGAAACCACGGCCTTGGCCTTGCGGTAATAATCCGCATTGGTTTCATTGGGTTCGTCGGAAATATGGAAGAGCACCTTATCGCTGAGGTTTTCGCCTGCCAGGAATTTCTTCACTGCCGGCAGATAGGCGTCCAGGAAGGCGGTGTATTCGTCCCCGGTGGCAGGGGTATCCCAGCCGAAAATGCGCTTTTCCACGCCGTCCACACAGGCGATGACCTTGGGCGCGGCCTTGGAGCCCCACTGGGTGAAGAGATGGGAATGCTCGAAATATTCCATGCCTTCTTCCCGGCAGATATCGATGAATTTCTTCAGCAGGGAGAAATCAAAGGAATAGGCGCCGTTGATGACGTTTACCTTCACCAGCTGGGCGGTCATGCGCTCATCATCGATGGGGGTATCCAGAGGCGGGGTGAAGAAGGGGGTGAGGATCATGTTCATGCCATTCTTCACCGCGCAGGCCACCTGGGCCCGCATGATTTCAAAGAAAGGCTCGCTGAAGATCTTTACATCATAGAAATCGGCCAGGCAATCGCAGTGGAACCAGTTGGTATACTTGAGCTTCTGCTTGGGCAATTCCGCGTCCACGATGGTGATTTCAATTTCGTTTTCGCCGATCTTTTCCCCGTCGTAGCTTTCATACAGGGCAATGCGGACGGTATATTTGCCGGGGGCGATGGATTTGCCGTTTTCGTTGACGGTGAACCACAGGGCCTGCCAGGCGTCGTTGGCGGCGTTGAGGGTGATCTTTTCGTCCTTTTCAAAATACAGGGTCTTCCAGGGATAGCCCTTATGCTCCAGTTCGGGATTGACGGCCTTGGGCAAAAGCATATCGCCCATCAGGCCGGGGGCGGGCATATCCGGAATGCCGATATCGGTATGCAGCACGGGCACATAGCCCACGGAATACAGATTCAACTCCAGATCGGTTTCAATGCGGGGATAGATGGGGGTGGTATGCTTTTCGCTGCCTTCTTCCAGCTTATAGGCCAGCTGGAAGGAAAGGGGCTCATTGCGCATGCCGGACAGGGCGGTCAGGGGCGTTTTAGGGCAGGAGAGGGGATATACTTTGTGCAGGGAGCTGAGAATAATGGTTTCAAGCTTCATTGTATGTCACTCCTTCCGGCAATGCCGGTATTTATGATTCACGGTTGACTGTATTATATCCCGGGTCTGCTTTTTTGTAAAGCGAGGAAAGGAAAACGGGGGCGGGCTTACAGCGCCTTTTCGATGGCGGCGTTGACTTCCTGACGGAAGGCAAGCAGATATTCCGCGCTCCGGGGATCGGTATGGAAATCCACCTGGCCAAAGAATTTTTCCAGAATTTCGTCGCAGGCTTTCCGGCTGGCCAGGCTTTCCAGCAGTTCCAATGCCCGCATATCCATCAGGCCTTCAGCGAATACCTTCAGGCGGGTGGACTGGAGGGGCTTTTTATCCCGGCCGGGGTAGACGAAGTAGGTAACGCCGGGATTCTGCTTATAGCCGCCGGGGGCGAAGGCGGGATCAAAGAGCCCCTGGCTGAGCACATCGTAATAATTATTGTAGGCCCAGTGGAGGAAGCCTTCAATTTTGTGGGTATACATTTCCAGCCCCAGCACCCGGTTCAGTTCGGGGGGCGTGGAGAGAATCCGGTTGCTCAGCGTGCCGAAATGCCCGCCGGTATAATAGGCCCACAGATGATCGCACCGGCCCAGAAAATTCTGAATATGATGGGTGGAAACAATGGGGGTCTGCACCAGGCCTTCTTCGTAGAACATATAATGGGACAGGGCGTCGCCGCACAGATATCCTTCCAGATGCCGGGCTACCACGGCCTTGGCCTTGCGATATTGCTCCGCGTTGCCTTCGTTGGGTTCATCCGATACATGGAAGAGGATCTTGTCGCTGAGGTTTTCGCCTGCCAGGAATTTCTTCACTGCCGGCAGATAAGCGTCCAGGAAGGCGGTGTATTCGTCCCCGGTGGCGGGGGTGTCCCAGCCAAAGATACGCTTTTCCACACCGTCCACGGTGGCCATGACCTTGGGCGCGGCTTCGGAGCCCCACTGGGTGAACAGATGAGAATGCTCGAAATATTCCATGCCTTCTTCCCGGCAGATATCGATGAATTTTTTCAGCAGGGAGAAATCAAAGGAATATTCGCCGTTTACGACGTTTACCTTTACCAGCTGGGCGGTCATGCGTTCATCGTCAACGGGGGTATCCAGGGGCGGGGTGAAGAAGGGGGTGAGGATCATATTCATGCCATTCTTCACCGCGCAGGCCACCTGGGCCCGCATGATTTCAAAGAAGGAATCGCTGAAAATTTCTACGTTATAGAAATCAGCCAGGCAATCGCAGTGGAACCAGTTGGTATATTTGAGCTTCTGCTTGGGCAGCTCCGCATCCAGAATGGTGATTTCGATTTCGTTTTCGCTGATTTTTTCGTTCTTTTTCCGCTCATACATGGCAATGCGGATGGTGTATTTGCCGGGGGCGATGGGCTTGCCATCCTCATTGATGGTGAACCACAGGGCCTGCCAGGCATCATTGGCGGCATTGAGGGTGATATTTTCGCCCTTTTCAAAATAGAAGGTATCGGCGCTGGCGCCGGCCGTTTTCAGCTGCAATTCGGGGTTGACGGCCTTGGGCAGCAGAATATCGCCGATGAGGCCGGGCTGGGGCTCCCGGGGGCCGCCCCAATGGGTATGCACCACGGGGACATAGCCCACGGAATACAGATTCAACTCCAGCTCGGATTCGATCCGGGGGCATACGGGGAGGGAACGCTTATCGCCGCCTTCCAGCTTGTAGGCCAGTTGGAAGGAAAGGGGTTCATTGCGCATGCCGGATAGGGCGGTCAGGGGCGTTTGGGGGCAATCCTGAGGATAAATTTTATGCAGGGAACTGAGAATAATGGTTTCAAGCATCTATCATCGCTCCTTATATAGGCAATTTCTTATTTTCATTATATCCCCTGCAGGCGCATCCGTAAAGCAACAGGAATGGCGAAAAATAGGACAAAGCTGTTATTGACAGAAGAAAAAAGAGCCGATATACTATCCATAAAGAGAATGCGGAAAGGGAGAAATGCATGGCGGAAAAATATTCATCCGAATATGAATCCAGCGAGTATCTCTGCGTCAACAGCTGCGGCGCCCAATGGCTGCTGGATCGGGATTCGGATACCCTCCGGGAAAAGGGGCGGGTGGATTATGCCATCCAGTATATCAGCCAGGGCATGGGCTATTATGAAGAGAACGGCCGGGAATATGCGGTGGGTCCGGGCAGCCTGATTCTTTATTTCCCCCGGGTGCGCCAGCATTACTATTTCCGGAAGGGAAATAAGACATTATTGCTATGGACCCATTTTTCAGGCACCGCCTGCGAAATGCTCAATCCCCTGAATGAAAGCGGGGTGGCGGTGATCCGGATTCATCAGCCCCAGGAATTTGAAGGGGCATTCCACAGGCTGCAAAACGCCCATTTTGCCAAGGAGCCCTACAGCGATCGGATCAGCGAAAGCCAATTGCTGCTTTTGCTTTCCATGATTATGCAAAGCGCCAGCCGGCCCTTTTTGCCGGGGCCCAATCATGAGGGGCTGGATCGGGTGCGCGCCTATATGCAGCAGCATTTTCAGGAGCCCATTGATCTGGGGCTGTATGCGGGCATGTGCTATGTGAGCCGCAATCGTTTTTTGCATCTGTTCAAGGCGCGCTTTGGGGTATCCCCCTATCATTGCCAATTGCAGATCCGCCTGGATCGGGCGGCGGAAATGCTGATGAATACCCCCATCAGCGTCAGCGATTGCGCAGAAACGGTGGGCTTTAAGGATTGCTCCTATTTCTGCCGGGTATTCAAAAAATATAAGGGCAAAACGCCCTTTGCATTTAAAAAAGAACAATAAAAAAGGGAGGATGCATTTTGCGGCATCCTCCCTTTTGGATACGGATCAGTAAACAACCGGCGCGCCCTCAAATTCCTCCGGACGGATCACGCCGTTTTCAATGGCATTTTTCTTCAGCTCCTGGTATACGCCGCCCATGGTCAGATTCATATAGGGGCCCACATGAACCACCTGCAGCACGCCGCAGGTCAGGGCGCAAAGGAAAAGCCAGCCAATAAAGCTGAGCTGCGTGACGAAAATATCCATCTTGTAGCCCTGGGTCATGCGCATGGAAAGGCGCAGGGCGTCCTTCGCCTTGACGTTGGGGCATTCAGCCAGGATATAGGGCGTCATGGAATAGGAAATGGCCTTCACAAAGCCGGGGATATAGAAAAGCATCATCCACAGGAAAATCCACAGCATCATCCACAGATAACCGCCCAGCTTCCGGGTGAAATTTTCCAGCATGGAATTGAACCACTGGGACGCCGTACCGAATTTCCCCAGATAGGCAGCGGCGAAAAAGCCGCTGGTGGCAATCATGATCACCGGGGCCACCATCAGCGTGCCAAGGCCCAGGGTACAGGCGGAAAGAATGGCCATGGCTGCCATGGCCAGCAGGTAAATGCCGATACAAAGGCCCCGCTGAAGATTCAGTTGTTCCTTTGCCTGTGCTTTGATTTCCTGACGGGTTTTCATGATATAGGTCATGTCGCGTATCCCTTTCCCTTACTCAGCATCCACCAGCAGCCGTTTGCCTTCTTCCCAGGAGGCAAGGCGATAGGGCGGATTAAAATCCGGGAAGATATTTTCATCATCATAGAGCGCGCCATTCATCCCGGCGGCCAGCGCCGCCTGGATATCGATTTCCCGGTCGCCCAGCATGATGCAGTCCGCAGGATTCAGATCATGCTTTTTCGCCAGATGCATCAGGGCGTCAGGGGCGGGCTTTAAGGGGAAAGCGTCTTCCTTGGTGACGCTGTCAAAGAAATATTGCCAGAGGCCATCCTTTTTCATCCAATAGATGGCATCCACACCCCGGTGGGTATAGAGGAAATTGCGGCCGCCGTTTTTGACCACTGCTTCCACCATTTCCTTGACGCCGGGATAGGGGCGGATGCTTTCCTCCCCTTCCAGATTGGCGTTGGCCCGGTAACCCAGGGTGAATTCCTCATGCGAAAGGCCCCGGGGCGCGGCATAGCGATCGGAAAAGTGTTTGATGGATCGCTTGGCTGCCCGGTAGGCCTCTTCAAAGGGAATATCCTGAATATCTTTGCCGGCGTCCGCCAGGGCCTTTAAGCAGGCCCTGGTGATGCGGCCGTAGGTGGCGTAAAGGGTTCCGTCAAAATCCCAGAAGAAATTTTTGCAAATCACGATTACTTTTCCTCGGGCAGTTCGCTGGTGCAATGGGGGCAGCGGGTGGCCTTATCGTCAATGACCTGGCAGCAGAAGGGGCACTTGCGGGGAGCGGGGGCGGGAGCGGGCTCTTCCTTCTTATGCAGCTTGGAGATGAGCTTGACGAAAGCGAAGATGCAGATGGCGATCAGCACGAAATCGATCACGGTCTGGATAAAGGTGCCGTAATTGAGGGTGGCAACGCCGGCTTCCTTGGCGGCGTCCAGGGTGGCATATTCCTGGCCATCCAGGGCCACGAACAGGGCGGAGGTATTCAGGCCGCCGGTAATCAGGGAAAGAATGGGCATGAAGACGTCATTGACCAGAGAAGTGACGATTTTGCTGAAGGCGCCGCCGATCATGACGCCGACCGCCATATCGATCACATTGCCCTTGAGCGCAAATTTTTTGAATTCACCCAGCAGTTTTTTCATGAAATTTCCTCTCCTTCTTTTGCATACAGCATGATAATTTATTATAGCACGGGCAGCAGGGCCGTGCAAGGGAAAAAGGGCGCATTTTTCCATAAATTAGGAAGGGAAATAATTGCGCTTTTTGCCGCTTGCGGCCGGGCGACGCCGTGCCGGTAATCGATTTTGTCATTCTTTCATTCAAAATTGCCATGGAAAAAAGGAAGATATTGCTGCTTTTTCCGTTCCCTTTCCGGGAAATATGTGGTATACTGTCTTTGCCTTCGGGAAAAAACGGGGGTTCCTAATGCTGTCAATAAGACGAAAGAAGCGGAGGGTAAAAATCATGCAGGTTACTGCCGGTATTATCGGTTTTGGCTATATGGGCCATTTCCATCTGAAAAAATCCCAGGAACAGGGCGATATCAAGGTCATCGCCGCTTATGATATTAATAGCGAAAAGCTGGCGGACGCCAAAGAATGCGGCCTTGCCGCCTATGACAAGCTGGATGAATTCCTGGCCAATCCAGAAATCAATCTGGTTTTCGTCTGCACCCCCAATGATGTGCATGCCGAATTATCCATCGCCTGCCTGAATGCGGGAAAAAATGTCATGTGCGAAAAGCCTGTCACCATGAACAGCGCCGAATTGGAACAGGTCATCGCCGCTGCCGAAAAGAATGGCAAAATCTTTACCGTGCATCAGAATCGCCGCTGGGATATCGATTATCTGATGGTGAAAAATGTGGTGGATTCCGGCGAAATCGGCAATATCACCTCCATCCAGTCCCGTGTGTATGGTCAGCGCGGCGTTTGCTTTGGCTGGCGCGCCGATCCCAAGGCGGGCGGCGGCATGCTCTATGACTGGGGCATCCATCTGATCGACCAGTATCTGGGCATGTTCAAGGGCCATAAGGTCACCAGCGTGTATGCCCGGCTGCAGAGCATCCTGACCCCTGCCGTGGATGATAGCTTTGAACTGCAGATGATTTTTGATAACGGCGTTTGCGCCAAGGTGCAGGTGGGCACCTTCTGCCTCCAGGATCTGCCCCGGTGGTTCGTCTATGGCGATCGCGGCACCCTGAAGATTGATGATTTCTCCGGCAAGACCGGCGGTATGGCCCGCATCAAGGGCCAGGTGCAGGGCTTTGACAGCGTATTCGGCAAGAATCTGGGCCCCAGCCGCACCATGGCGCCCCTCAAGCCCGAATATCTGGAAACCATGGATATGCCCACTGCCGAAACCGATCCCTATGAATATCATCGCAATCTGGCCGCGGCCGTCCGGGGTGAAGAAATGCCCTATGTCAGCCACGCCGATATGCGCCGCGATATGCAGATCGTGGATCTGGCCTTTGAATCTTCCGCCAAGAATGAGGTCATCAAGACCTGTATCTGATTGTAAAAAAAGCGCTGTTTTATGGAAACAGCGCTTTTTTTATTGTCATGAAATAGCGCGCATGATATAATGAAGAAAAAACGGAAGGAATATTCTAATGAAAAAATGGATCGCTGCCCTGTTGGTATTATTTATGCTGATGCCCTCCGCCCTGGGCGAAACCTTGATCGCGCCCCATGCATTTACCCTGGAATTGCCGGATGGCTGGAAATGCGATTATTCCAATAACAGCCTTTATTCCGATGAACCGAATCGCTATTATTTTTTGGGTAGTGCCAATAATCGGGATAAAATCATGGAATGGTCTATCTGGAAGGATTCCGCCGATAAAAAGTTTAGCCTCTATGGCGCCAAACAGACCAAACTGCTGGAACATCAATCCGCCGTTCAGTATTCGCTTGAAAAAAACGGTTTGACGGTCCAATATAAAGGGCTGTTTGATGAAAACGAAAAAAAGATCCCCTTCATGATTTTTTATGTGCAATCTCTGAAGCAAGGGAATTATTTCTATGTCCATACGGTTTCCAAGGATTGGTGGATTGAAATGTATTATTATAATTATTTTTCCGATGCGCAGATCAAGGAAGCGGAAATCGATGGCCTCTATGATATCCTCAGAAACTTCCAGCCCATCCTGTAAAGGGGAAAAACCATGAAACAAAAAGTAATTTGCCTCCTTTGTGCGATGCTCCTGCTGCTGCCGCTTTCCGTTTCGGCGCAGGATGAGATCACCACCACCGTTCTCATTTATATGTGCGGTTCCGATCTGGAAACGGAAAGCAGCCTGGCAAGCCAGGATCTGCAGGAAATGATCGCGGCCGGGATCCCGGAAAATTCCCATCTTACCGTGCTGGTGGAAACGGGCGGCGCCAAGGAATGGCATATGAGCGCCGTTTCCAATCAGAAAAATCAGCGCTTTCAGGTGACACAGGAGGGGCTGATTCCCCGGGTGGATTATCTGGGACGAAAAAACATGGGCGCAAGCGGCACGCTGACGGATTTTTTGCAGTGGAGCATGATGTATGCCCCGGCAGAGCGCACCATTCTGATCATCTGGGATCACGGCGGCGGGCCCCTGGAGGGCAGTTGTATCGATGAAATGCATCAAAATGATACCCTGACCCTGCCGGAAATGACCCATGCCCTGAAAACGGGCCTTTTTGGAAAGAAGCTGGACGCCATCGTATTCGATTGCTGCCTGATGGCCAGCGCGGAGGTGGCCCAATCGCTCGTGCCTTACGCCGATTATATGGCGGCCAGCCAGGAAAGCATCACGTCCACCGGGCTGGATTACACGGTTTGGGTCAAGGCCTTGCTGGAAGATCCCGGTATGGATATTCAATCCCTGCTTCGTCTGAAGGCCGACAGCATGATCGCCTCCTTTGTGAAAAACTGGGAGGAGGGGCTGTGCTTCTCTGTGGTGGATCTTTCGAAAATGCAGGCACTGACGGAGGCGCTGGACGCCTTTGGCCGCTCGGCCGAAAATATCCTGAAAAGCAGAAAGGCCAGTCGAATTCTGACCGCCCGGCAGGGGCTGTTATCCTTCGGCGAATTCACGCCCGATGCGGAGCCCACCGATCTTGTGGATATTCAGATGCTGTGCGATGCCTTTTCCAAGCTTTTGCCTACGGAAACCAAGGCGCTTTCCCAGGCGCTGAACGATGCCGTTTGCTATAATAAGACCATGCTGGCCACCCGGGACCGGGCATCGGGGCTTTCTGTGTTCCTGCCCCGGCACACGATAGAAATGAATCCCGATTATCTGGAAATTTATCCGAAAATCGCCGGCATGGATGATTACGCTTCTTTTGCGGTGGAATTGGGAAAAGCCATGCAGAAGGAAGGGGAGGAGAAAAGCGGCGGTCTTTTGAATGGCCTGGGGAATCTGATATCCAATTTGATAGGAAAACCTGAGCCCAGCCCTTCGCCCACGCCTCTGCCGGAGGAAGAATCCCCCTATCCCGGCCTCTGGGCGGAGCTTTCGGAGCCTGTTGACGAAGACGCGGATCCCTATCCCCGGCTTTGGGAGGAACTGAACGGAAAGTGAATGATTCCGGTTGTTTTCCTGGGATATCCGGAATGATTTTCTTGGAAGGGATTCCCCGGCGTCTGTCCGGGAACCAATAGGGGCATTTTATTGATTGTTTCACTGGGACACAAGTGGATTTTGTGGCGTTTGGAAATATCCAGAGGAAGTTTTCTTTGGGGTGGGTGCGGGAGGGGATTTCTTTTGAAAAAGAAATCCCCTCCCGCAAAATTCCCCTTCCCCGTTCTTGACTTTTCCCGGCATGGCGCATATAATGATAGTGGTGAAGAACGGGAAAAAAGCCCGATCCGCCAGCGGAAGAGAGAGCGCGTCACCGGCTGCAAGCGCGCTTGGCTGGCCCGAGCAGTGCCCCCGGGAGCCGCGAGGCAGAAAGATGAGTATGCCCCGCCGTATGCGCCGCGTTAAGGCGATTCCATGGGAAGTAAGAGTGGATTTTGACGGCATGCCGTTCTCTGAAAGGAGAAGCGGGCGCCGTTTTTCTTTTCCTTCCGAATGAAAAAGGGGGAATGGGATGTTCGAAAACCTGAAAAAAGATCTGGATGCCGTTATGCAGCGCGACCCGGCCGTGCATTCCCGGGCGGAGGTATTCTTCTGCTATCCGGGGTTCAAGGCCATCCGCCGCCATCGCAGGGCGCACAAGGCCTATGAGAAGGGCCATTATTTCATCGCCCGGTGGATTTCCGCCCGCACGAAAAAGAAAACGGGCATTGATATTCACCCCGGCGCGCAGATTGGCGATGGCTTCTTCATCGATCATGGCACCGGCGTGGTCATTGGCGAAACTGCCGTTATCGGCAAAAATGTCACCCTTTATCAGGGCGTTACCCTGGGCGGTACCGGCAAGGATACCGGCAAGCGCCATCCCACCCTGGGGGACGGCGTGACCGTGGGCGCAGGCGCGAAGGTGCTGGGGCCCATCAATATCGGCAATCATGTGAAGGTGGGCGCAGGCTCCATTGTGCTCAAGGATGTGCCCGATCAATGCACCGTGGTGGGCAATCCCGGGCGCATCGTCCGCGGTCCCGCCCATCGCCCGGATATTGACCTGAATCACGGCGATCTGCCCGACCCCATGCTGGATAAGGTGCAGGCGCTCTACAAACGCCTCATCCATCTGGAACGCTCCCTCACCGACTGCGCCGAAAAGCTGGGCTGCGACGCCTGCCCCGTGGAGGATTGCCCTGGCCGGGAGAAGGCGGAGGAGTAACGAGAAAATTATTGGCGGGAGAACCTTTCTTTTGAAAAAGAAAGGCCCTCCCGCACCCACCCAAAGAAAACTGGTTCTGGATTTTACTGGTCGATACCCTATCAACGGTTTCCCAGTGCTGCGGAAGGCAATCTCCCCGTGTTGCATGGGGAAACCCGTTTGAAAAAGGCTAAAGAAATATCCCATACAGCTTTCTTGAGGAGAGCGCGAGAGGGGGATTCTTTGGCTCCAAAGAATCTCCCTCTCGCAAAAAACAATACAATATCGGAGGTTTCATATGCAGATTTTCAACAGCCAGACCCGGAAAAAGGAAGAATTCGTGCCCATCACCCCCGGCAAGGTAGGCATTTACGCCTGCGGCCCCACGGTCTACAATTATTTCCACATCGGCAATGCCCGGCCCTTCATCGTGTTTGACGTGCTGCGCCGGTATTTCGCCCATCGCGGCTACGAAGTCACCTTCGTGCAGAATTTCACCGATATCGATGATAAGATGATCCGCCGCGCCAATGAAGAAGGCATCACCGTCAAGGAACTGGGCGATCGCTTCATTCAGGAATATTATAAGGACGCCGGCGCCCTGGGCATTCGTCCCGCCACGGTGCATCCCCGTGCCACCGAGCATATGCAGGAAATCATTGATCTGGTGAAAACCCTGCAGGATAAGGGCTATGCCTACGAAGTGAACGGCGACGTTTATTTCGATACCGAAAAGGACAAGGGCTACGGCAAGCTTTCCGGTCAGAACATGGATGATTTGGAAGCCGGCGCCCGCATTGACGTGGACGACGTGAAAAAGAACCCCGCCGATTTTGCCCTCTGGAAGGCGCAGAAGCCCGGCGAACCCGCCTGGGAATCCCCCTGGGGTCTGGGCCGTCCCGGCTGGCATATCGAATGCTCTGCCATGAGCATGAAATACCTGGGCGAAACCTTTGATATTCATGCGGGCGGCAAGGATCTGCTCTTCCCCCATCATGAAAATGAAGTGGCCCAGTCTGAATGCGCCACCGGCAAGCCCTTTGCCCGCTATTGGATGCATAACGGCTTCATCAATATCGATAACGAAAAAATGAGCAAATCCAAGGGCAATTTCTTCACCGTGCGGGACATCGTGAAGGAATATAATCCCGAAGACGTGCGCATGTTCATGCTTTCCGCCCATTATCGCAGCCCCGTGAATTTCAGCCGGGATATGGTGGCCCAGGCCCATGCCTCCCTGCAGCGGCTCTATACCGCCCGGGATCATATGATGTTCCTGCTGAAAAATGCCGCCGATACCGAAATCACCGCGGATGAAAAGGCGCTGCTGGATAAGGTGCAAGCCTCTGTGGAGCGCTTTGACGCCGCCATGGATGATGACCTGAATACCGCCGACGCCCTGGGCGCGCTCTTTGAAATCGTGAAAGACGCCAATGTGGCCCTGAATGAAAAGAGCAGCAAGGCCGCCGTGGAAAAGACCTTGAATACCCTGATGGAACTGGCCGACGTGCTGGGGCTGCTGGCCAAGAAGGCCGATGACGGGCTGCCCGCCGAAATCCAGCAGATGGTGGATGAACGCGCCCAGGCCCGCAAGGACAAGAACTGGAAAAAGAGCGATGAGCTCCGCGACGCCCTGGCCGCCGCCGGCTACATCGTCAAGGATACCCCCCAGGGCCAGAATATCACCAAGGCCTGAGGGGGCGGAGAGAAGATTTCCGGGAAAATCGTCGATTAGAAAAGATCAGAAATATCCGGTACGGCTTTCTTGGAAAGGGGTGCGGGGGAAACCGTTCTTTGGCCACAAAGAATGGTTTCCCCCGCAATATTTCTTTGGAACGCAAAGAAAAATTTACAGGCAGGGGTACTTTCCAAGCGGAAAAAAATCCGGTATAATGAATTGGTTCCAATGATTTTCCCGGATCAACGAAGGAGAAATAGGATGAAGAGAATTTTTGCCTTTTTTCTGTGTGTGATGCTGATGCTGCCCTGCGTATCCGCCTTGGGCGAAGTTTATGTGGATCAAACCCCGCCTGCGGACTGGAGCGAGCGGGATCTGATGCGGCTGACGGTATTCCGCACCGGCGAAAGCGATTGCATGCTGATGGAAGCTGGCGGGGAAGCCATGATGATCGATGGCGGCGCCAATCCCTGGCGGGAAAAGCTGCGGGATGCGCTGGCGGAAAGAGGCATTTCTCACCTGAAATATATCTATAACACCCATCCCCATGACGATCATATTGACGGCCTGTATCGCATCATGCAGTACGGCGTGACGGCGGATGAATTCGTATCCATTTTTGCGGAAAATTTCAGGAATGATCTGCATCAGCGCACGGTGAAGCAGGCGGCGGCCTCCGGCATTCCCTACCGGCAATTGCAGGTGGGGGATGTGCTGACCCTGGGCGATGTGACGCTGACCATTTACCGCTGGGAGGATGGATCCACCATCAATGATCTTTCCACCCTCACCCGGGTGGAATTCGGCGATTGCTCCATGCTGCTCACGGCGGATATTACCGGCCTGGCCCAGCGCCATTTCATGGCCACCCTGCCTGCCGAGACCCTGAAAGCCGATGTGGCCAAATTCCCACATCACGGGCTGACCCCTTTTGTCACCGAATTCCTGGATATCGTGGATCCTGAATTCCTGTTTGCCACCAATAAAACCAGCGATGAGGTGCGCAAGGCCCGGAACCAGATCAATAACCGCAAGCTGCCGGCGAAATTTTCCGGCGACGGCACCATCGTGCTGGAATGCGACGGCACCGACTGGTATATCTATCAGAAGCTGAAGGAATTCTGATCGGAAAAATTAGGATGCTCCCTGCGTAAGGGAGCATTTTTTGATTCGTGTATCGTCATTGACAGCGCCGGATTCCGGTGTTATACTTTTTTAAATGAAATGAATAGGGGGATATAATCCATGAAACGCTTTTTGCTGATGTTTATTTGTTTGATGCTGATTCTTCCCGCTGCTTTTGCTGAAAAAAATCCCGCAGATGCGAAAATCGGCGATATCATCACCTTTGGCCATTATGAGCAGGATGGAAAAACCAGGAATGGCAAAGAAGCAATCGAATGGCTGGTGCTGGATAAGCAGGATGACCGCGTGCTGGTGATCAGCCGCTATGGTCTGGACGCCAAGCCCTACAACCGCATGAACGCCAATGTCACCTGGGAAAACTGCACGCTGCGCACCTGGCTGAATGATGATTTTCTGAATGAAGCCTTCACCGGTGATGAGCAGGCCCGGATTCTTACGGTGACGGTATCCGACGAAAAAAATCCCGATCATGGCACGGACCCCGGCAAGCCCACCCAGGATCAGATCTTCCTGCTGAGCATTTCGGAGGCTGAGCAATATTTTGCTTCCGACAGCGCCCGGCAGTGCAAGATCACTGCCTATGCCAAAAAGCAGGGTGCAGACCGGAAGGACGGCAGCTATTACTGGTGGTGGCTGCGGTCGCCGGGTCATCGCCAGCTGCTGGCGGCATGTGTTCTTGGCGGCGGCAATATCCGCACCATCGGCGACGCCGTCAGCCGGGAAGGCCTGGCCATTCGCCCTGCCATGTGGATTCAGCTGAAGCCCTGAAGCCAGGCGGCGCAGGCGTCATTCATCCCCAAGGAATTTTTTCTTTGGGGATTTTTTGCGCCTCTTTCCAATGAAAAATAAAAAAAGCCCGCGGCAGAAATTCCGCCGCAGGCAGGGAAAATATTTCAGATCAGGCCCAGTACATTTCGCCGGGAGCGTCATAAATCAGCACGCTCTTGAGGAACTCGATGGCCTTGGACAGGCCTTCTTCGCCGCTCATCAGGCCGTCTTCATGCTCGATGGAGATGGGGCCGTCATAGCCGACAACGCGCAGGGCGCTCATCATATCCTTCCACACCTTGGTATCATGGCCGTAGCCGATGGTGCGGAATACCCAGGCGCGCTTCTTGATATCGGAGAAATGCTTGGAATCCAGCACGCCGTTGGTCGCCACATTGTATTCATCAATGGCGGTATCCTTGGCATGGAAGAAATGGATGGCGTCGCCCAGTTCGCGGATGGCGCGGACGGGATCGATGCCCTGCCAGAAGAGGTGGCTGGGGTCAAAATTCGCGCCCAGGATATCGCCCACGGCGGCGCGGATCTTCAGCATGGTTTCGGGATTGTATACGCAGAAGCCGGGATGCATTTCAAAGGCGATCTTCTTGATGCCATGCTCGGCGGCGAAAGCGGCGGTCTTCTTCCAGTAGGGAATCAGCACTTCATTCCACTGGTATTCCAGGATTTCCTGATATTCCGGGGGCCAGGCGCAGGTGACCCAGTTGGGCTGCTGATCCATGGGGGAGCCGCCGGGGCAGCCGGAGAAGGTGACTACGCGATCCACGCCCAGCTTTTCAGCCAGCAAAACCGCATTGACGAAATCATCATGATAAGCCTTGGCGATTTCGGCCTTGGGATGCACGGGATTGCCATGGGTGGAAAGGGCGGCGATGGAAAGCTCATATTTCTTGAAGGTATCCACGAATTCCTGCAGCTTCTTTTCATCATTCAGCAGCACGGCAGGATCGCAATGGGCCTTGCCGGGATAGCCGCCGCAGCCCACTTCCACCTGCTGCACACCGCGGTCCTTGAGGAATTTCAGGGCTTCATCCAGGCTCCGATCGGCCAGCGCAACGGCCAGAACAGAAAGTTTCATAATGGGGTTCCTCCTTTTGTATGTTTATTGACGTTGAATCACAAAGCATTCCGGCGCACCCGGGCCGGCATTGAGAAATCTGTGTTCCAATACATTATACTGCTGCGGGGGCAATTGCGCAAGCAATTCCATCAATTCGCTGCGCTCCCGATCGCCCTCCGCATGCCCCGGATAGGCGCAGATGACGCATACGCCCAGGGGTTTGAGCAGGGAAAGGGCGCCCTCCACCGCCTGTTTCGTGGTTTCCCAGTGGGTGGTGACGGATTTATCGCCCCCGGGCAGCCAGCCCAGATTAAAGGCCGAAAGGGCAATGGGGCCTTTTACCTTTTCCAGAATATGTTCATGCCCCAGGCAAAATAACTCCGCCCGGGAAAGCACCCCCGCTTCCTGCAGGCGCGCCCGGGTGTTTTCCACCGCCTGGGATTGCACGTCAAAGGCGTATACCTTTCCGTTTTCGCCCACCAATTGGCACAGCGTCAGCGTGTCATGGCCGTTGCCCATGGTGGCGTCCACCACGGTATCGCCGGGCTCAATCACTGATTCAAATACTCCCGCCGCAATAAAGCGCGCCGAACGAAGAATGTAGTCCACGGAATAGAGCGGGGGAAACCATTCTTTGTTATAGCATCGCATACGCTGCACTTCACTTGCGTATGCTTCCTGCTTTTGCCAAATTAACGCTTGCCGCGTCACAAACCCTCAAGGGTTTGTTCCTGAGAATCGGTTTCCCCCGTACCCCCTTCCAAGAAAGCTGTATGGGATTCTCTTTGGCGTGGTATATGATTATTTTTCCCCATGAAACAATTCTGCTGATTTTTCTGGCACTGGCGAGCACGCCGATTCTGCGGCGACCAGCAAAATCCAGAGCAGGTTTTCTTTGGGAGAGCGCGAGAGGGCCTTTCTTTTTTTGAAAAGAAAGGTCCTCTCGCAAAACCCATCTCTATCGCCTCAAAGATACGCCATCAGCCGGCGGGTTTCTTCGGGGGTCAGTTCGCGCCACTGGCCCCGGGGCAGATCGCCCAGCTCCAGGGGGCCAAAGCGCACCCGGCGCAATTGCAGCACCTGATGCCCCACTTCTTCAAACATGCGGCGCACCTGGCGATTGCGGCCTTCATGAATGGTGACCAGCACCACGGTGGCAAAGGTTTCTTCCTTCACGATGCGCACCTTGGCCGGGGAGGTCTTATGATCATCCAGCATGACCCCGGCGCGCAATTTCCGCACGGAATCCAGGGATACATGGGCGGTGACCCGGGCCAGATAGGTTTTATCCACCTGATGGCTGGGATGCAGCATTTTTTCGGTGAGGGCGCCGTCATTGGTAAGCAGCAGCAGGCCCTCGGAATCATAGTCCAGGCGGCCAACGGGATAAAGGCGCACGGGATAATCCCGGAAATGATCCAGTACGCAGGCGCGGCCCTCGGGATCGGAAACGGTGGTCACTTCCCCGGCGGGCTTGTGATAAATCACATAATGCTTCTTGGCTTCGGGACGAATGATCTTTCCCTCCACCATCACTTCATCCGTTTCTTCCACCTGCACGCCCATCTGGGTGATCACCTGGCCGTTGACAGAAACCTTGCCCTCCAGGATCATTTCTTCCGCCCGCCGACGGCTGGCAACGCCGCATTCGGCCATGTATTTTTGCAGTCGCATGGTATCTCCTTTAGCAATCTATGCTCGTTTGAATTGAAAAAACCAGAATATCATTCCGCCCAGCAGCAGGGGCAAAAGAAAGGGCCAGCCCGGGGGCCTTTCCTCAGTTTCCAAGGGGCCAGGCGATAAGGAGGTGGGCAAGATCGTCCCGAAAGGTTCTTTCCGGCACGCTTTCCCCGGCATAAAGGGGCACGGTGATCAGGGTTTTGCCGCCATCGGTCAGGGCGGCGGAGCCGATAATATCCCCCTTTTTCACCCCGGCAGGAAGGGAAGCGGGCAGATCAATGATCAGATCGGGCCAGGCATTGATTTCCATAGGCGCGGCCAGATTTTCTGCCGCCCGGGCCTGCACGCTTTCCCGGATTCCATTTTCCACCGGGATTTCCCGCACGCTTTCCCCGGCTTCAAGCATGGTGACCATCTGCCAGTTTTCAAAGCCCCGATCCAGCAGGGCGGCAGATTCATTGAACCAATCCGGGCAATTGAGCACTACCCCGATCAGGCACATCCCATCCCGCTCCGCCGCAAAAACCAGGCATCGCCCCGCTGCTTTGGTATAGCCCGTTTTCACCCCAATGGCCCCGGGATAGGAAGAAAGCAGCTTGTTTTTGTTGGTCAGCACCCGGTGATAATCGTGCCCTGCCCAGGGCAGCGTGGCCCGCTGGGTGGAAACAATTTCCCGGAAGACGGGGTTTTTCAGCGCTTCCCTGGTAATCAGCGCCAGATCCCAGGCGGTGGTATGATGATTTTGCGCGGGCAGGCCATGGGGCGTGGAAAAGATCGTGTTTTCGCAGCCGATTTCCTCCGCGCGCCGGGTCATCAGGGCGCAGAAATCAGGAACCGTGCCGCCGATATGCTCCGCAATGGCCACGGCGGCGTCATTGCCGCTGGCCAGCATCAGGCCGTAGAGCATCTGCTCCAGGGTCAATTGCTCGCCCATTTCCAGATACATGCTGGTGCCCGGCACCCCAAAGGCATTTTTCCCTGTGGTGACGATTTCGTTCAGATCGCCCATTTCCAGGGCCAGCAGCGCGGTCATCACCTTGGTGGTGGAGGCCATGGGCAGGGCCTCGTGGGCATTTTGCGCATACAGCACCCGGCCTGTTTCCGCTTCCATGAGAATGGCAGCGGCCGCATCCGCCGCCTGCGCACTATTATTATACAGGAGAATCAGCCCAAAGAAAAGCCCCGCCAGCATTCTTTTCATGCCATAGGGCCCTCCTGCAGGGCATTTTCATCCTTCTTGCCAAAGAGGGCACGGATATCCTCCATCAGCTGGGGCGCGCAATTGATGGCCCGCTCCCAGGCGGTGATATGCTGGGCGGGGAGCATCTTCACCCCATCATCCCCTACCACCAGAAAGCCCACCGGCTGCACCGATACCCCCGCCCCCGAGCCCCCGGCAAAGGGCAAAGAATCCTGGGTGGTCTGATGGGCGGCGTCATATTCCCCGCCCCCGGCCACAAAGCCAAAGCTGACCCTGGAAATGGGAATGATGGTGGATCCGTTGCCGGCGGCAATGGGATCGCCGATGACGGTGTTCACATCCACCATATCTTTGATATTTTCCAGGGTGGTCTGCATTAAGTTTCCGATGGGATGATCCATGATGCTTCCTCCTTTTTGCCTGCCTTCAGGGCATGAAACGCCCCCAGCAGGCCTGCTGCCAATAGCGTTCCCAGCCGCGTTTCAACTATGCAGCGAAAGCGAAAGCGGCTTTTTCCCTGAAAAAGGGGATATACATGCAGGGAAAAGCGCCGGCTCAGGGCAAATACCGCCTGCAAAATGCCCGTCAGGCAGGCCAGCAGGGCGGCGTTTTCTCCGCCCAGGGCGATGAAAAGGGAGCCGCTTTTGATGCGAACGCCTTTTTTCAGCATATGCCAGGCAGCGGCAGAGGCATGAAGGAACCGGAAAAAATGCAGCAGCCCGGGGGAAGGAGGAGAAAAGGGCTTTTCCCTGTCCGGGCGTTTGCCGGGCAGGGAGGTTTTCAGATAGAATTTCCCGCTGGCGTCCCGCCGCCCGATGAAATGCACGGTATAGGGAATGCCCCAGATCATTATGCCCGCCGCGCCCCGGGGGAAAACATCCTCCCGTCCGATAACCGCCCCCAATTGCAGGGGCGTAATCAGAAGCAGATAGAGAAAAATGAAAATGCCTGCGATCATGGCTTCCTCCTTCCCTTGCTTATTCTCTGGCATTTTTCCATTTTCATGCACAAAAAAAACGGCCCCTCGGGGACCGTCCCAAACCAATATCAGAAATTGGGCAGATAGTGGCGGAATAATTCTTTCAATTCCGTCCGGTTGGTAACATTGGCCACCTGATAGAGCTTTTTCAGGCGATAATAGACGCTGTTACGGGTCAGGAAAAGATCAATTTCAATCTGCTCATTGCTTTTTCCTTCCAGCACTGCATGCAGAATCTGCATATCGATTTCATCGCAGCCCCGCAGACAGTTTTCCAGGCTGCGGATCACCTGATTCTGGGCGCCGATTTTGATGGGCGGCTCCTCTTCCTGGGGGAAAGCATAATAATCCTTCCTGGGTTCCATAAAGGCGGTGGTGCCCCGGGGGATGATATCGGTGCTGACGGTGATGGTCATATTGGAAAGATAGGGATTATCCGTAATAATCCGCCACATATTCACCGCCTGGCAGCCCATTTCGTAAAATTCATCGCTGGAGGTGGTGGTAAGCGTTGGCTGGGTGTAATGGCCGATCAGGGTATCGCCGACGCCCGCAACGAAAAGATCCTCCGGAATCCGGATGCCCTTTTCCCGGGCCTGGGCCATCAATACGGCGGCGATATAATCGTTGGAGCAAATCACCCCATCGTATTTTTCGGCGTTATTGACGCAGGAAATAATGGAATTATCGATATCCGTGTCCACATAATATACATCGTCTTCCGTCAGCGGCAGCCCCAGCACCTGGGCTTTTTTCAAAAAGGCGTCCACCTTTACCCGATCATTGCTGGAGCCATGATTCACCCCGGTCAGGGCAATCTTTTTCCGGCCGCAATCCACGAAATAATCCATCAGCTTTTCCACCAGGCCCTGGCGCGCAAACATAATGCCGCTGACCCCATAGCCGAATTGCTCAGGAATAACGCCCAGCAAAAGGGGCATAATCCGGCGGGCCTTCAATTCCTGCACCATATGCCTGGTCCACCCCGTCTGGGAGCAGAGCACGATCACCGTGGCCGGCAGATTTTCCAATCCATCCAGCTCTGTCACATCCGAAAGCTGATGCAGCGTATACCGGTTTTTGGCGCTGTTTTGCTTCAGGCCATCCAGCACCCGGGAAAACCAGATGGGCAGAATATTCACCGGCTCAACCAATAAATAAATCGTGGGCTTGGCCATGGCTATTCCTCCCTTTTGCGGACAGACAGGTGTATACAAACTGCAAAAGCAATCTGATTATTTATGAATCTTTTTATCAATTTTTAATTATAGCATGCACGTTACAGAAATGTCAACCCAAAAATTTTTTTGATTTGCCACAATGAGATTTGAGTTGTTGGCCATATTTTGACCATGTTATAAATGTATTGTGATAAATTCCAAATCCATATCTATTTTTAAGGCAGGAAAGAGAAATTATGAACGGAACGATTACCAACATTCAGCGTTTTTCCCTGCATGACGGCGACGGCATTCGCACCACGGTCTTCCTCAAGGGGTGCAATATGCGCTGCGCCTGGTGTCACAACCCCGAAACCCTGGAAGAAGAGAATACGCCCCTGTTCTATGCCCGGAAATGCATCGGCTGCGGGCATTGCTATACGGCCTGCCCCACCGGCGCAAGAAAGCTGAATTTCCAGCGCCCTCCCTGCATTGGCTGCGGCAAATGCGCGGATGTATGCTATCCCGAAGCCATTAAGATGGCCAGCAAAAAGATGAGCGCGGAAGAAGTGATGAATGAAATCCGCCAGGATGCGCTCTATTACCGCTATTCCGGCGGCGGGGTGACCTTCTCCGGCGGGGAAGCCCTCTGCCAGAAGGAATTCGTGGCGGAAGTGGCGGCGGCCTGCCGGGCAGAGGGCCTGGAAACCGCCATCGAAACCAATCTTTTCCACAAATTCGATGAAATCAGGCCCGCCCTGGAAAAGATGACCCTGATCATGGCCGATATCAAATTGATGGATTGCGACGCCCATATCAAATGGACCGGCGTGCCCAATGATTTGATTCTGGAAAATGCAAAGAGGCTGGGTGAACTGGGCATTCCCATCATCTTCCGCACGCCTCTGATTCCCGGGGTGACGGATACGGAAGAAAACCTGATGGCCACCGCGAAATTTGTATCTCAGATCCCCAATGTGCTTTACTACGAGCTGTTGAATTTCAATCCCCTGGGTGCGGATAAATACACCGCCCTGCGGATGGATAACGCCTTCCGCTCCGCCAAGCCCCTGCCCAAGGCGCGGCTTGCCGAAATTGAAGCGGCGCTCAAGGATTGCGGCGTGCAGATCAAAATCAGCTGATCATTTTCCCCAATTCGTGTTTTGATGCGAAAGGAAGAAAACATGAGCAAGATTCAATTTATCAACGCATATGATGCGGAAAAGCAGTATTCCTACGATGAACGCATTGCGCTGCTTCGCGAACTGAAGGTGGAGCAGACCGCCGAAAAATCCCGGGCCGGCGGCGCGGATGAAGATGACTACGGCCTGATCATCCAGGATGAATTCCAGTACAAGCTCAAGCCCAGCCATGAAAACGGATCCATCTACGGCTATAAGCCCTGGCGCGAAAATTACATCGCCATTCTGGATTCCCATCCCCTCTACGTCAATCCCCTGGACGCCTTTGTGGGCAAGGGCTTTCTCTTCCTGGAGCGGCTTCGCCCCAAGACGAAGAAATGGAATCCCGATTTTCCCTTTGATGATCTGCAGAAGGAATTCGATCGCTACGGCGTCATTTCCGGCATTGATAACTGCCATCATTTCACCCCCGCCATCGAAATCGGCTTTGAACTGGGCTGGGGCGGCATTCTGGAAAAGCTGAAGGAACAGAAAGAACTGCATGATGAAAGCCATGCCCTTTTCTATGAAAGCGAAATCATGGTGGTGGAGGCCATTATCCGCTTCCTCACCCGGATGAGCGATGAGCTCCTGGCCCTGTCCGGGGAAGAAAAGAATCCCCAGCTCAGCGCCAACCTGAAGGAAATGAGCGAAATGAACCGTCGCCTGGCGGCGGGCAAGCCCGAATCCTTCAAGGACGCCATCCAGTGGATGTGCTGGTTCTCCATGCTGTCCCGCACCTATAACCGCGGCTCTGCCGGCGGCCAGCTGGATGAAATGCTGCGCCCCTATTATGAAAAGGATGTGGCGGCGGGCAAGCTCACCGATGACGAGGCTGTTTTCTATCTGGCCTGCCTCTTCCTGCAGGACAGCCGTTATTTCCAGCTGGGCGGCCCCGATGCCGAGGGCAATGATACCATTTCCCGGCTCAGCTATCTTTCCCTGGATGCGGCGGATAAGATCAATATTGCCTGCAATCTGACCATCCGCATGCATGATAAGATCGACCCCGTATTCTACAAGAAATCCGTGGAATGCCTGCTGCGCAATAAACAGGGCTGGCCCCGCTATTCTTCCGATACCACGCTGATGGAAGGCTTCATGCGCTGCGGATATTCCAAGGAACTGGCCCGCCAGCGGGTGGCCGCCGGCTGCCACTGGATGTGCATCCCCGGCATGGAATATACCATGAATGATACGGTGAAGATCAATCTGGCCAAGGTATTTGAAGTGGCCTGGCAGGAATTCAACGGGCTTTCCGGGAAAAAGGATACCGAAAAGCTCTTCTCCATTTTCGAGGGCCATCTCAAGCGGGCGGTGGACGCCACCGGAAACGGCATTATGCATCACCTGAAATACCAGCATATGAGCCAGCCCGAACTGATCCTGAATTTGTTCCAGTACGGCCTGATCGAAAAGGGCGTGAATGTTACCCAGGGCGGCACCACCTACTATAATATGTGCGTGGATGGCAGCGGCATTGCCATCGTGGCGGATAGCTTCGCCGCCTGCGAGCAGCGGGTAGACAAGGAAAAGAAGCTTACCTTTGATGAACTCAACGCCCTGCTGGAAAGCAACTGGGAAGGCATGGAAGGGGAGCGGATGCGCCTGCTGATGCAGAATTCCCAGCGCTTTGGCGGCGGCGATACCCGGGGCGATTACTGGGCCCGCAGGGTCAATGAAGCCTGGACCCGCCTGGTTCGCGATCTGGTGAATCAGCATCCCGGCATCAATTTCATCCCCGGCTATTTCTCCTGGTCCAATACCATCATGCTGGGCAAGATGGTGGGCGCCACCCCCAACGGCCGCAAGGCCCAGGAAGCCATCAACCACGGCGCCAATCCCAATGCCGGCTTCCGGGGCGACGGCGCGGTGACCGCCATGTGCAATTCCATCGCCGCCATCCAGCCGGGCTATGGCAATACCGCCCCTGTGCAGCTGGAACTGGATCCCACCCTGGCGGAAAATGAAGAGGGCGTGGAAAAGATGGCCGCCATGATCAAGGCCATTCTGGATTCCGGCAATACCCTGCTCAATATCAACCTGATCGATACGAAAAAGATTCTGGAAGCCCATAAGGATCCTTCCAAGTATCCCGATCTGGTGGTGCGCGTGACGGGCTTTACCGCATTCTTCTCCATGCTCAGCCCCGAATTCCGGGAACTGGTGATGGAGCGGGTACGCGCCGTCAACTGTGATGCTGTGGCCTCTCTGGCCTGATAGCATATAGGTTTCGTTCTAAGCAATCTTTACACTATATTTTTGAGGAGGAATTAACCATGGAAGAAGTCAAGATTTTCTCTCTGGAAGCCGATCTTACCGAAAATGCATCCAAGCCCATGTGCGAAGGCGTCATCACCGGCGCCACCCCCATCAACCATACCATCAAGCAGGGCTGCACCCTGGAACTTCCTCCCTGCGGCGCCTATCACATCATGGTGCTCATCGCCGGTAAGGTAACCTTCCATACCGATGGCAAGGATTACGTCTGGGATGAACGCGTGACCTTCGTTCCCGCCCTGGACAAGGATTTCTCCATCACCGCCGAAACCAATGCCCAGCTGCTGGAAATCCGTTGGGAAATGATTGAAAGCGACTATGCCCTCATCGAAGAATACAAGACCGTATTCCCCTATCAGATGAGCTATGCCCAGTCCATCCAGTATCGCGATCGCAACAAGAGCGATAAGACCATCAGCCGCATCATGCTGGAACAGCGAAATATTCCGCGCTTTGCCATGGGTTCTGTGGAATCCTACGGCCCTGACTTCGTCAAATCCCACGATCATCCCATGCTGGATCAGTTCTTCGTATCCTTCCCTGAAAATGATATGTTCCTGCTCATCGATTACGAACCCTATCGCATGATGGGCAACGAAATCACCCATATCCCGCTGGGCGCCAACCACGGCGTGGACGTAACCGAAAAGAAGCATCTGCATTATATGTGGATCGATTTCCTGATCGATGATACCTCCATGAAGCGCCTGGATACCAGCCATATCCCCACCGGCGTGATGCGTGATTTCACTGACGAACAGAAGGGCCTGAAATAAAATGACGCAGCCTGTACGCATTGCCCCGGCCCAGGCCTGGCGCACCTACCGCGGCGGGAAGCTGATTGCCGCCCTCCACGGCAGGGAAGCCGAAGATACCTCCTTCCCGGAGGAATGGCTCATGTCCACCGTTTCCGCCCGCAATCCGGGCAGGGAGCATATCGTGGAAGGGCTGAGCTGCCTGGAGGAAAACGGCCGGTCCCTCAAGGATTTCATTGATGAAAAGCCGGAAGAAATGCTGGGCAGGGGCCGGAAAGAAACCGGCATGCTGATGAAGCTGATTGATGCGGCGGAAAGGCTTTCCGTGCAGGTGCATCCCACCCGGGATGACGCCATGCGGCTTTTCCATTCCGCTTTCGGGAAAACCGAATGCTGGCATATCCTGGGCGGAAGAGCAATTGACGGCCAGCCCCCCTGCATCTACTTTGGCTTCAAGGAAGATGTGACCCGGGAAAAATGGGCAAAGCTTTTCTACGATCAGGATATCCCCGGCATGCTTTCCTGCCTGCATAAAATCAATGTGCAGAGTGGGGAAACCTATCTGATTCGCGGGGGCGTGCCCCATGCCATCGGCGCGGGCTGCTTCCTGGCGGAAATTCAGGAGCCCACCGATCTGACGCTGCGGGTGGAGCGCACCAGCCCCACCGGCGCGCCCCTTCCGGATATGAGCTGCCATCAGGGCGCCGGCTTTGAAAATATGCTGGATTGCTTCAGCTATGACGGCTGCAATCTGGAGGAAGCAAAAAAGCGCTGGCTGATTCCCCAGAGGACGGAGGAAGAAATTCCCGGCCAATATCGGAAAATCAGCCTGCTGAGCTATGATGATACCCCCTTCTTCCGGCTGGGAAAATGGGAAATCGAAGGGAAGATGGATATTCCCGCTTCCGCCCATTATCATGGCTTTTATGTGCTGGAGGGCAAGGGCGAAATTGCCTTTGGGGAGAAGGCGGAATCCCTTTTCCCCGGGGTACAGTATTTCGTGCCCGCCAATGCCGGAAATTATGCCATTCATTGCGAAGGGGAAAAGCTTTCCATCCTTTGCTATGAAGGCCCGAAAATGGATGAATAAATCGTTTACATCATGAAATGAAAGGGAGGAACACACCATGTATTTATCTTTGTTTACTGATGAACTGAATATGGATTTTTATGAGGCGCTTCCCAAGATCAAGGAATGGGGCCTGGAATATGTGGATTTTCGCGGCCGCGTCAACGGCAAGGCCATCGAAAATCAGACCGATGAAGAACTCAAGGAACTGAAAAAGGTTCTGGATGAAAACGGCCTGAAGGTGGGCGCTATCCAGTCTTCCCTGTGCAAGGTGCATCTGCCCGATGAAGAACGCCGCAAGAAGGAAGAAGAAAAGCTGGAAGGCCTGATCCGCGCCTGCAACGCCCTGGATTGCAAGCTGGTTCGTTCTTTCAACTATTGGCAGCATGGGGAAAAGGAAGAAGGCCTGGGCGAACTGGCCGTCCGTCCCGACATGATGAATATCGTGCTGGAAATGTTTGAGCCCATCAAGAAGCGCGCCGTGGAAGCCGGCCTGATCCTGAGCTTCGAAAACTGCGGCCAGACCCCCGACGAAGTCATCGCTTTCCTGGACGCCGTGAAGGTTCCCGGCTGGGGCATGGCTTTCGACTGCGCCAATATGTTTGATATCCTGCCCGAAGCCAAGGGCGACGCCACCGAATATTTCACCAAGTGCATCTATCGCGCCAATATGATCCACGTCAAGGCCCGTGCCACCCTGGATGTATTCACCCAGTTCCGCAATGTGCCGTGGGCCCGGGTGCTGCGCGCCGTTTCTGCCCGGAGCATTGATATGCCCGTTTCCATCGAAACCCATAATCCCGTGGGCAGCCCCTACACCCCCGTGGAATGCACCGAAAAGTGCATCGAAGTGATCCGCAAGAATTGGCCCTCCGCCGCTCCCGCCAGCGTGGAAAGCGCCCTGGAAGTGGAACCCGAATTCGATCGTCCCTACAAGGATAACCCCGTTACCTTCGTCGTGGTGGGCCTTGGCATGGGCAAGAACCGCGTCCGTCAGCTGACCGAAACCTGCGGCACCAAGCTCTACGGCGTATGCGATATCAATTTGGAAAAGGCCAAGACCATCGGCGAACAGTATGGCGTGCCCTATTCCGATGATATCAATGTATTCCTCAATGACCCCGCCGTTGAAGTTATGTATGTTGTTACTCCCACCGGCACGCATATGGATATTGCCATGCAGTGCCTCAACGCCGGCAAGCATGTGCTCACCACCAAGCCCATGGACGTGAACACCGATAAGTGCGTGGCTGCCATCAAGCTGGCGGAAGAAAAGGGCCTGCTCTTCGGCGTGGACTGGGACGAACGTCACCGCATCCGTCAGCTGGAAATCAAGGCCACCGTGGAAAGCGGCTTCTTCGGCAAGATCATCGCCTACAATCAGAACCTCTACATCAACCGCAGCCAGGCCTATTATGATGAAAACGGCGGCTGGCGCGGCACCTGGGCCATGGATGGCGGCGGCTCCCTGACCAATCAGGGCGTACACGAAGTGGACCGTGCCTACAATTATCTGGGCCTGCCCAAGCGCGTTCGTGCCACCATCAATACCCAGAAGCATAACATCGAAGCGGAAGATATCGGCGTTTCCGAATGGGAATACGAAAATGGCTGCATCGTCCGCTATGCCTCCACCACCAACTGCCCCATCGGCGCCTGGTATGCCAAGCTGGAAATCATCGGCACCGAAGGCATGCTGGTTTACACCATTGGCGGCCCCGAAGGCAACCACACCTGGTGGGGCAAGAATGACCAGTGGACCGAAGAATGCCCTGTGGAAGTCAAACAGCCCTGGCGTCAGGGCAGCGATAACTTCGCCAATTCCCTGCGTACCGGCGCGCCTTTGGATATCGGCGGCGAATCCAGCCGTCAGTCCCGTATCATTCTGGATGCCATCTATGAAAGCGCCAAGAACGGCGGCGACTGGGTTGAAATTAAGGGGTGAATGAAATGAAATTCGGCAATTGCGTCAATCTGGTAGAAGCGGCGAAAAACCGTCCTCAGTTTATCCATGATATGAAAAAATGGCGTTTCGATTTTGTGGAAGCCAGCTTTGCAGCCCTAACCACGGCCACCGAAGAGGAATTTGAGGCGGCCGTGGCCCTGGCCAAAGAAGCGGATATGCCCGTTCCCGTCTGCAATGGCATGTTCCCCGGCGCCACCATCCGCATCGCGGGTGATGACCGGGATCCCGAGGCCGTGAAGGAATATGTGGAAAAGGGCTTCACCCGGGCCAAGAAGCTGGGGGTTCAATATGTGGTGCTGGGCAGCGATAAGGCGCGCCAGCTCCCCGATGGCTATGACCAGGATCAGGCCTATGAAGAATTCATTGAACTGATCAAGGAAGCCATCGTGCCCGCCTGCGAAAAGCACGAAATCACCATCCTGATCGAGCCCCTGCGCAAGCCCGTCAATTTCATCAATACCCTGGCTGACGGCATGCGGGTGGTGTACGGCGTGAACAGCCCCTGGGTGAAGCTGCTGGCGGATACCATTCATATGATCACCTCCGGCGAAGATCCCAAGTATGTGCACGAAATCAAGGATTACATCAAGCATGTGCATGTATCCGACTGGAACCGGGCGCTGCCTGAATTCAAGTATTCTTCTGAGTTGTGCGCCGTGCTGCGCGAAATCAAGAAGAGCGGCTATGACGGCACCTACAGCTTCGAAGCCATGGCCGGTTCCGATTATCTGACGCTGCATCGTTCTCTGCTTACTCTCAAGCAGCGGGTCTGATTCTCCTTTCAATCCCCCCAGGGATCCCCTGGGGGGAAGGGGGCCTTTTAACCCAAATTGATTTGACGCCGCCTGCGGCCTGATCGTTTTCTCCGGAAAAGCAGCGGCTCAAAAATAACCCTGAGAAACTTGTAGAAAGGAGAAATGCTTGATGGTTCAGCCTAAATTAGCGCCCAATGGCCACCGTAAAATCAGTGTCATTCTGCGTAAATACGGCGTTGTATACCTCATGTTCCTCCCGGTCATCATCTACTATCTGCTCTTCCATTACAAGCCCCTGACGGGCGTGGTCATCGCCTTCAAAGGTTATACCTTTGCCGGCGGTATTTGGGGCAGTCCCTGGGTGGGCCTGAAGCATTTTGAACGATTCATGGGCAATGGTGAATTCTGGCGCGTTTTCCGGAATACCGTTACCCTGGCCACTCTGCGAATCGCGGTTACCTTCCCCGCTCCCATCATTCTGGCGCTGCTTTTCAATGAAGTGCGCAGCCAGAAATACAAGAAAGTGCTGCAGACCATTTCCTATCTGCCTCACTTTGTATCCTTCGTAATCGTTTACGCTGTTTTCTACAGCTTCCTTTCCTACGACGGCGCGATCAACACCCTGCGCGAAAGCCTGGGGCTGGAAAAGATCCTCTATCTGGGCAGCAAGGCCCATTACCGCTGGATCTTCGTTGGCATGGCCCTGTGGAAGGAAGTGGGCTGGGGCGCCATCATCTATCTGGCCTCCCTTTCCCGGGTGAGCCCCGAATTGTATGAAGCGGCGGAAATCGATGGCGCCGGCAAGCTCAAGCAGATTTTCCATGTCACCCTGCCTGCCATCCGGCCCATCATCTCCATCCAGTTCGTGCGTACCATGGGCGGTATTCTGGCGGTCAGCTTCGATCAGACGCTGGTCATGAATAACGCCATGGTGGCAGAAGTGGCCGATGTGCTGAGCTACTATATCTATCAGATCGGTTTGCTCAGCCGCAATCAGTTCAGCTATGCCACCGCCATGGGCCTGTTCAATTCCGCCCTGTCCCTGGTCATCGTCATCATTACGAATAAGGCTGCGAAATGGATTGATGAGGAGGGCGGCTTATGGTAAGCAAGAAGAAAAAATACCGCTATAAGACCATTGGTTACAGCGGCCGCCATGAAAAGACCACCGTTGGCTATGTGATTATATTGATCGTGCTGACCATCATCTGCTTCAGCATGCTCTATCCCTTCTATAATCTGGCCATCCAATCTTTCTCCAAGGCCTCGGAAATCATTGAAGCCAACGGCCTGATGCTCTATCCCAAGTCCTTCCAGCTGGACGCCTACAAATACCTGATGAGATACCCCTACCTTTTCAAATCCTACGGAAATACGGTATTCATCACCATTGTGGGCACGGCCCTGAGCATGTTGGTTACCACCCTGGGCGCCTATGTGCTCTCCCGGCGTGATCTGCCCGGCCGAAATGTCCTGACCACCTACGTGGTGATCACCATGTTCGTTTCCGGCGGCATGATCCCCGGTTATCTGAACATGCGGGATTTCGGCCTGCTCAACACCCTCTGGGGCCTGATGCTGCCCCATCTGGTTACCACCTGGAATATGCTGCTGATGCGCAATTTCATCATGGGCATTCCCCAGGATCTGATGGAGGCCGCCAGAATCGACGGCGCAAACGAGGGCCGCCTGGTTATTTCCATCGTGCTGCCCCTGTCCCTGCCCATCATTGCCACGCTTTCCCTCTTCTACGGCGTTGGCTACTGGAATTCCTATTCCAACGTCATCATCCAGAATACCCGCTCCGATATGCAGACCACGCAGGTCATCATCCGCAGGATGTATGAAGCTGCCCAGATCGATATGGAAGAAACCATTACCCCGCCGCTGGAGGCCATCCGCGCGGCCACGGTGATGTTCTCCACCGTGCCGATCCTCTGCGTATATCCCTTCCTGCAGAAGCATTTCGCCCAGGGCCTGATGGTCGGCGGCGTGAAAGGCTGATGCTCCAGATGGATTTTGCACTGCGGGCGTGCACGCCGCAGTGTAGATCAATAAAAATTTTTTAGGAGGTAGACCCATGAAAAAGTGCAGACTCGTTGCCCTGTTCCTCGCCCTCATCATGCTGGCGTCCATCGCTCCCCTGACCCTGGCGGAAGATGTGCCCACCATCACCATCATGATGAACAACAACGGCCGTACCTGGGATCCTGAAACTTCCAACAACAAGAAGATCATGGAAATCCTGGGTGTGAACCTGGATGTGACCCTGGTTGACGCGGAAACCATGACCCTGAGTTTCTCCTCCGGCGATCTGGCCGACATCGTCACCTTCTCCAACCTGACCTTCTCCGAATTCGTGGATACCGGCTACCTGCTTCCTCTGGATGACCTGGTAGAAAAGTATGGCGAAAACATCAAGAAGCCTCTGGACGATTTCGCCAAGGGCTGCGTGACCGTCAACGGCACCATGTATGCCCTGCCCTATGAAAACAACAACGTGAAGTATTTCACCACCCTGCGCGCTGACTGGCTCAAGACCCTGGGCTATGATCTGAGCGTCTATCCCCAGCTGCCCGATTCCGACGTGTACGAAATCCCGCTGGCTGACTACGAAAAGATGCTGGAAGACATGACCAAGAAGGATCCCGACGGCAACGGCAAGGATGATACCTATGGTCTGTCCACCTACGGCGCTGCCAACGACGCTACTTCCTTCATGAGCATCTACGGCGCTTTCGGCGGCGTGCGCGAACAGTACTACGTCAAGGACGAAGCGCTCTGGGCTTATGAAACCACCGATGAATACCGCAATGCGCTGGTGGAACTGAACAAGCTCTGGAACATGGGCGTCATCGACCCCGAACTCTTCATCCTGCAGAAGGATCAGGCCAAGGCCAACATCATGGCCGGTAAGCATGGTTCCTACGTGTCCTGGTGGTCCACCGCTTACGAAATGATCCGTGACGGTATGTATGATCTGCAGCCCACCACCGAATGGGCCACTGCCGTGATCGTTGGTCCCGATGGCTACAAGGGCGCCAAGGATAATGGCCGTATCACCACCACCATCTGCATCACCACCGCTTGCGAAAACCCCGAACTGGCCATGCAGGTTCTGGATAAGCTCCACAGCGAAGAATGCTGGTGGCTGGTCCGCTACGGCATCGCCGGCGAACACTACGAAGTGGATGAAAACGGCAAGTACAACGGCACCCGTACCGCTGAAGGCCAGAAGCTCTTCGAAGGCATGACCATGGATACCCTCTACACCCTGATCAACGCCATCGATCTGGAAAACGAAGCCAACTCCATTCCTCCCACCGATCCCATCATGCTGATCCGCTATGGCATGCTGGTGCATCAGTTCCTGGATGCTCCTCTGTATCATGACGCCGCTTACGGTCTGGCTCAGCCCCAGGAAAGCATGGACTTCGGCGTGGACGTGAAGAATTGCGTCACCTCCTACAACATGAAGTTCATCACCGGCGAACTGGAAATCAACGACGCCAACTGGGCTGACTATCTGGAAGCCTGGAAGAATGCCGGCGGCTCCGATATCCTGGCTGCCTATGCCGAAGCTTACAATGATAAGAACGGCACCGACGTTGAACCCGCCATGTAAAAAACATCGCATATCCCGTTTTGAACGGGCTATGCTCCCGTCATCTGCTTTAATGGCTGTATAGCTCTTATGCGTCCCTCCGGGCCGCAGCGAGCAGCAGCTTCGGCAGTATGACAAAAAGGGCTGCGCTGAAAAGCGCAGCCCTCTTTTATTATAAAAAATTGCGGGGGGAACCATTCTTTGTCCAATCATCGCATGCCCTGCGCTGCGCTTGCGCACGCTCTCTGCATCTGCATGATTGGCTTTAACCGCGTCGCAAACCCCCCGGGTTTGCTCCTCATCGCATGCCCTGCGCGCTGCTTGCGCATGCTTTCCCCTCTGTCAATGACCTTTTAATACGCGTCACAAACCCGCAAGGGGTTTGTTCCTAAGACCACATCCCCGCACCCCTCCAAGAAAGCTGTAGGGATTATTTCTTCATTTTCTTTGAAAAAACAATGTGTCCCGGTTTATTGGGATATACGTTTCATTGTTCCACTGGCATTCAAGCCGATTAGAATAGTCCGGAAATATCCGGAGCAGGTTTTTGGGAGGGTGCGGGAGGGTGCTTTTGATTCAAAAGCATCCTCCCGCATAAACCCACGCCTCCCCGCTCACTTCTCATGCTTTTTGTGCCAGGCGGCGCGGATGGCCTGGCTCATGGTATCGGAGGGGAGATGGCGATTATTTTCCTGCAGGAATTTGGCAATTTCCCCCTGCACGATTTCCATTTCCTTGCGGAATTCCTGGGCGGAAACCCGCAGCGCGCCGTTGCCCAGGATGATAATCTGCTCCAGCCCATCGGAAGTGGCCACCCGCACCCGATGCCTTTTGCTGATTTCATAGGTGGTCTTTTCGATGTAGCTATCCGCCGTTTCGGCTTCCTTGGTATAAACCACGTAAATATTATGGTATTTTTCCACCGTGCCGGGGTTATGAGCCACCTTGTATGCGTCAAAAACCAGAATTACCTCGCAATTCTTGGCCCCCTGATAATTGCATAAAAGATCGCAAAGCAGGCCCCGGGCATGATCCAGATTCAATTTCGCCGCTTCCTTCAGTTCATCCCAGGCGAAAATGATATTGTATCCATCCACCAGCAGATATTCCTTCTGGGGATCAATCTGGGGCGCAGGGGCGCTTTTTTCGGCGGAATAGCGGGGCCGGTCCATCATGGCGCGATTTTTTACCGGGCCATAGGTCTTTTCAAAAATGGCCAGCAATTCCTGATCCTCTTCCAGGGATCCCCGGTAAGGCCCGGAGGCGCGGGCGGCGCTTTCCGCGCCCGCCGCGGCAGAAATGCGCGTCTGGCCAAAGCCGGTCTGGATATGCATATAATCCTTGACCTCATCCCATTTCACCGTAAAACCCGCCCCATGGGCGCAGAAAATGGAATCGGCGGGATTATCCAGATCCCGGATGGGATCATAGCCGATTTCGGAAAGCACCTTTTCCTGATCCGCGCAGGGCGCATAGCCCTTGAGAACGCAGGAAAGCTTGCCCCGGCCCTTGGTATAGGCGGCCACCTCCCGGGCATAATGCCGGGTTTTGCTTACCGGCGCGCTGCCCCGAAGGAGCACGTAATCCCCCTTCGTTTCCGGGGGATCAAATTCCCCGCCCATCTGCTGCAGATCATTCATGGCCCGGCCCAGGCAATCCTGGGGCAATTCCAGCTGCAATTGATACCAGGGCTCCAGCAGCACGGATTCCGCCTGCATCAAGCCCTGCCGAATGGCCCGATAGGTGGCCTGGCGGAAATCCCCGCCCTCGGTATGCTTTAAATGGGCGCGGCCCGCAAGCAATGTAATTTTCATATCCGTAATGGGGGAGCCGGTGAGCACCCCCACATGCACCCGCTCTTTTAAATGGGTATGAATCAGCCGCTGCCAATTGCGATCCAGTTCATCCTCCGGGCAGCGGGTGAAGATTTTCAGGCCGCTGCCAAGGGGCAAAGGCTCCATCAGCAGATGCACTTCGGCGTAATGGCGCAGGGGCTCGTAATGCCCCATGCCCTCCACCGTATTTTTGATGGTTTCCCGGTAGAGAATACTGCCCGCGCCGAAGGATACGGAAAGACCGAAGCGATCCTGCAATTGACGCTTCAGAATTTCCAATTGCACTTCGCCCATGAGCTGCACATGCATCTCCCGCAGCCGCTCATGCCATACCACATGCAATTGGGGATCCTCTTCCTCTAATTGGCGCATATACTGCAGGGCGGTATGGGCGTCAAAGCCCTGGGGCAAAAGCACTTGATAGGTAAATACGGGGGAAAGGAGGGGGGCGTTATCCGTGCTTTCCAGGCCCAGGCCATCCCCGGATTTTGTCATGGAAAGGCCGGTAACGGCGCATACGCTGCCGGCGGAAACGCTATCCACCGCCTGGAAGCGCGCCCCGGAATACAGACGGATCTGGCCGATTTTTTCAGCCCAGATCTGCTCCTCCGGGGTATTTTCCCTTCGGTTGGTGAGTAAATCCCGCACCTTCAATTGCCCGCCGGTGATTTTCAGATAGGTGAGCCGGGCCCCCTGGGGATCCCGGGCGATTTTATATACCCGCGCGCCGAATTGATCGGGATACTGGGGCCGGGGCGCATATTGCACCAGTCCGTCCAGCAGGGTATCCACCCCTTCCGTTTTCAGGGCGGAGCCGAAAAAACAGGGGAATAGCTGGCGTTTGGCAATCAGGGTGGAAATCAGCCCGTCCGCCACCAGGCCGTATTGCAGAAAATGGGTCAGCGCATCCTCGGAGCACATGGCGATCTGCTCCATATATTCTTCCTGGGAAAAATCCACGCAATTATCCGAAAGCCGGCTTTTGATTTCCGCCATCAGGCTTTCCCGATCAGTATCGGGGCGATCCATTTTATTGATGAATAAGAAAGTGGGCACATTATATTGCTGCAAAAGCCGCCAGAGGGTCAGGGTATGGCCCTGCACGCCGTCCGCGCCGCTGATCAAAAGCACCGCGCCATCCAATACCTGCAGCGTGCGCTCCATTTCGCTGGAAAAATCCACATGGCCGGGAGTATCCATCAGGGTGATATCGCATTTTTTCCACGTCAAAAGGGCCTGCTTGGAAAAGATGGTAATGCCCCGCTCCTTTTCCTGGGCGTCGGTATCCAGAAAGGCGTCCCCATGGTCCACCCGGCCCAGCCGGCGCAATTCGCCCCCGGCATAGAGCATGGCTTCCGAAAGGGTGGTTTTCCCTGCGTCCACATGGGCCAATAGCCCCAGAATCAACGGCTGTTTCTGCGTTTGCACAAATATCATCCTTGCTGCGCGCTGCGTTTGCGCGGTTTGATCTATTCCAGTATAAAGCCAATCCGCCCATTTTGCAATGCGGCGGAAAAGAAATTCAACAGTTTTTGACCAATCCAAGTCGATTTTTTTCTTTCCAGGGAAGAGGAAATCTGTGTATAATAGAAAAAACAAAAAGATGAAAAGAGGGATCGCGATGACGAAAATCACCATCGATTTGGGTAATTCTATCGGGATCATTCATCCCAATATTTACGGCCATTTTGCCGAGCATATCGGCGGTGTGATGGAGGATGGATTATGGGTAGGGGAAGAAAGCCCGGTGGAAAATATCCGGGGCTTCCGGAAGAAGCTGATTGAAAGCTTCAAAAAAATAAATCCCCCCATTGTGCGCTGGCCCGGCGGATGCTTTGCCGAAACCTATGATTGGCGGGATGGCATCGGCCCCCGGGAAAAGCGGCCGGTGCGGGTGAACTGGTGGTATTATCATGATGGGCGGCTGGAAAAAAATCAGGTGGGCACCCATGAATTCATGGATTTTTGCCGTCTGGTTGGGGCGGAGCCCTATGTGGCCGCCAATATCACCAGCCTGACGCCCCTGCACATCCGGGATTGGATGGAATACTGCAATTTCCCCCAGGGATCCACTACCCTGGCAAAAGAGCGGGAAGCAAACGGCGATGCAGCGCCGTTTCAGGTAAAATACTGGGGCATTGGCAATGAAAACTGGGGCGGCGGCGGGGAAATGACCCCGGAAATGTATATGCAGGAATATATCCGCTATTCCACCATCTGCCGTCCTATCTGGAATCCGGCAATGAAATTCATTTTCTGCGGCGCCAATGGGCATGACGTATCCTGGACCCGCCGGATCATGCAGGAATACAGCAGCCATAAATACCATATCATCCCCTCCTACGGCATGAGCATTCATTATTACTGCGGGGGCGGGGAATGTTTCCTGAAAACCGAGGAGGAATGGTACGACAGCATGTTCCGCGCCGCGAAAATGCAGCGGATCATTGACGATCATCGCGCCGCCATGGATGAATTTGATCCGGAGAGGAAAATTAAATTGATCGTGGATGAATGGGGCAACTGGCATAAGGAGGGCTCAGGCCCCAGCAAGGGATACAATCTTTTCGAGCAGCAAAGCACCATGCGAAACGCCGTCGTTGCCGCGCTAACGCTGAATATTTTTAATAACCGCTGCGATATTGTGGATATGGCCAATGTGGCCCAGCTTTGCAATAATCTGCATTCCCTGTATCTGGCCGCAGGGGATCACCTGGTGGAAACCCCCACCTATCATGTATTTGATCTGTTTAAGGGTCATCAGGGCGGTCAGCAGCGGCCTATTATCTATCATGGCGATTCCATGCAGCGGGAGGGATACGATACGCTGCCCGAAATTTCCGCCGCGGCATCGGAAAAGGATGGGCTGCTGACGCTGACTCTTTCCAATCTTCATATGACCGAAGAAAAGATCATTGCCCTTTCCGCAATCGGCGGAAAGCTGCAGGGGAAGGCTGTTCTTTCCATTCTTTCGCATCCGGATGTGAATGCCTGCAATACCTTTGAAAATCCCGATACCGTTGTTCCCGTCGCCCGGGAAATCATGCTGACCGGCGAAAATGATCAGATTATCCTGCCACCTGCCTCCGTAGCCGCCCTGACGATTGGGCGGTGAAATGGAAGAGAATTGCGGGAGGGGGATTCTTTGGAGCCAAAGAATCCCCCTCCCGCACCCACCCCAAGAAAGCTATTCTGGATTTCCATGATGTGGGGGAACCAACTTGAACGCCAGTGCAACTATACGGAAAATGCAGGAAACAGATTCCTTCTGTCTCCTGCATTTTTTCACTGGCGCACAAGCTGATCCTGAAACGATTTGATACATCCAGAATGACTTTCTTGGAAGGGGACTGGGGAAACCATTCTTTGGTCACAAAGAACGGTTTCCCCAGATAATTTATTTTGCTCCCAGCAGGCGCAGGGTATCGCGCATGGCGGAGTAGAGATTGGTTTCGGCGTTTTCCATGGCTTCCTTCAGGCTCATCGGCCGGCGGCAGACGGGCACAATGGCGGTTACCCCCTGAGCATAGGCGTCATCCATGGGGCCTTCAGCGCCGCCCACCAGGGCGATGCAGAGGATATTCTGCTTTTTCGTGCGCCGGGCCACGCCGATGACCACCTTGCCCCGCAGGCTCTGGCCATCGATTTTGCCTTCCCCGGTGAATACGGCGGAAGCGCCATCCAGCAGCGCATCAAAGCCGGTCACATCCAGCACCGTTTCAATGCCCATCTGCAATTCGCCCTTCAGCAGCGCCGCCATGCCGCCGCCCATGCCGCCGGCCGCACCGGCGCCGGGCAGATTCAGCACATCGATTCCCGCATCCCGGGCAGCGATTTTGGCAAAATGGGAAAGGCCCTCATCCAGCCGCTTTACCATTTCTGCATCCGCGCCCTTTTGCGGGCCAAAGACAGCCGCCGCGCCCTGGGGGCCGCACAGGGGATTATCAATATCGCACATGATGCGCAGCTTTTTCCCCGCCAGCTTTTCCCGGGCGGCGCTCACATCAATTTTCGCAATATTTTTCAGGGTTTCGCCCACAGGGATAAAGGCATTGCCGCTTTCATCCAGAAATTTTACGCCCATGGCCGCAGCCGCGCCGCAGCCGCCGTCATTGGTGGCGCTGCCGCCCAGGCCCAGGATAATTTCCGTAACGCCATGATCCAGCGCATCGGCGATCATTTCGCCCACGCCGTAGGTGGTGGTTTTTTCGGGATTCTTTTGATCCCCTACCAGGGGCAGCCCGGCCGCAGCGGCCATTTCCACCACGCCAGTCTTTTCGGAAAGCAGCCCCCAATAGGCCTGCGTTTTTTCGCCCCAGGGGCCCGTCACTTCCATGGGCATTTTCTGGCCGCCCACAGCGGCAAGGAAAGCGTCCACCGTGCCTTCGCCGCCATCCGCCACCGGAATGGAAATGCAATCAGCGCCGGGGCATTCCTTTTCCACGGCCTGCTGCATCAATTGGCAGGCCCGGGCAGAAGAAAGGCTGCCCTTGAAGGAATCGGGAATGAAAATAAATTTCTTCATATAGAATCTCCTTTTATTCACTCATGCCGCGGAAACCCTTGCCGATGATTTCGCTGGAAGAAGTGATGGTAATAAAGCTGTGGGGATCGGTGGAGCGGACGAATAATTGCAGCCGCAGGGCCTGGGATCGATTGACCACGGTCATAATCACCGTGCGTTTTTCCCCGGTAAAGGCGCCTTCGGCCTCAGTAACGGTGGCACCGTGATTCAGCTTTTCCATGATAAAGCGATTGATGGGATCGGGATTGGCGGTGATAATCTGGAATACCTTGCAGGTGCGCAGATTATCCATCACCGTATCCACCAGCATGGATTTGGCAAAGAGGCCAAAGAGGGAGAAGAGCCCCGTTTCCATACCGAAAACAAAGCAGGCCCCCACCGCCACCATCAGATCCGCCAGGCCCAGGCCCAGGCCGATATTCATCCGGGAGTATTTTTTCAACAGCATGGCGATCACATCCGTGCCGCCGGAGGAGGCGTTTACGTCAAAGAGGATGGCTGCGCCCACCGCCGGAATGCCCACCGCGAAAATCAATTCCAGCAGGGGTTCATTGGTCATGGGCGCATTCATGGGCACGATTTTTTCAAACAGCAGCGTAAGCAGCGAAAACATGATGCTGGAATATGCCGTGCGGATGCCAAAACCACGCCCCAGAAAAACCAGCCCCACAAGCAAAAGCAGGATGTTTAAAATCAGGTTCAATGTGGCCGTGGTCAGATGGGGCATAAAATGAGCCAGCATAATGGAAATGCCCGATACGCCGCCGGTGGTGAAATGATTGGGGAATTTGAAAAAGTATACGCCCACTGCCGTCAGCAGCGTGCCCAGATTCAGCATCCCCATATCCTTCCACCACTTGGGAGAAAAGAGCGTCTTTTGCTTTCCCTGCATTATCTACCGAAACCCCTTTCCAGCAGCCAGCGGCAGCAGGCGTTGGCCCATTCGGAAACGGGGGGATTTTCCGGCGCCAGGCCCAGGCCGTGGCGGCCTTCGGGATACACATGCAATTCAAACAGCACATGATGATCCGCCAGGGCCGCCGCCAGATTCAGGCTGTTCTGAACCGGCACGCCGGCGTCGGCAGCGGTATGCCAGATAAAGGCGGTGGGGGTATCATCGGTCACATTCAGTTCAGCGGAATAGCGCTTGGCCAATTCATCATTTTCCCATTCATCCCCCAGCAGATTTTTCCGGGAGCCCAGATGAGTATATTTGCCGAAAGAGGCCACGGGATAGCAGGGGATGAAGGCGTCGGGCCGGGAGGACAGCCGTTCGATGGGATCATCGCTGTCAGGATTGCCCTTGTCATAAAGGGTGGCGGCGCAGCAGCAAAGATTGCCGCCGGCGGAAAAGCCAAGAATGGCTACCTTTTCATAGCCCAGGGAGCGCACCACGCGGATGGCGCGCAGGGCGTCGGAAAGGGGCGCTTCCCGATGGCAGGGCTTCACCCGGTAATCCAGCACATAGGCCGCAATGCCCTGGGCATTGAACATCCGGGCGATGGGATCGCCTTCGTGGGCAGCCTTCATGCTGTATCCGCCGCCGGGGCAGACCACCACCGCGCCGCGGGCCTTTTCCACAGGGAAGGGGGTGAGAGAGGGCTGGGCCTGTTCCGGGCTGAACTGGGTGTAGGGGGCCTCGCCGGGCCAGAGCATGATTTTTTCGCTCATGATGAAATACTCCTCATAATTTATTTTCGCAGTTATTTTTCGGCATATTGGCAGGAACGGATTATTTCCTGCAATTTCTCTTCTACTTTACACCTTTTTTCCCGCCCGCGCAACCTTTCTTTTGTATTTTTGACGGATTTGCGGCAAAATTGTATCGATGAAAAATTACGCCTGACAATTCAGACAGATTTTTGTATCTTTGAGCAAAGATCCATGGTATAATAATCCCATGGGTGTTATACTCTTTTCGCAAGGAAGCCCAGAACAAAAGAAAGGAAGAATGTATCATGTCTGGAAAAAATATCAAGCGTCTGGTTCTTGCCGTTTTGATCCTCATCGTCGCCGTTATTCTCTTTAACGTCTGCACCACCCAGATCCCTACCGGTAATACCGCCATCATCACCACCTTTGGTAAGGTAGAGGATTATACCCTGGAGGCCGGCTTCCATTTCAAGAGCCCCTTCCAGAAGATCATCCTGATGGATAACCGGGAACAGAAAAAGGAATTCGCTACCCAGGCCTTCTCCAGCGATATCCAGCAGGTGGATATTACCGGCTCCATCAACTATGCCATCAATAAATCCACCGCCATGACCCTCTTTAAGGAAGTGGGCACCGATTATTTCACCAAGCTGATCAATCCCCGGATGATGGAAAACACCAAGGCCGTCTTTTCCAAATATACCGCTGAAAATCTGGTCAGCGCCCGGGAAGAATTGTCCACCAAGATCCGCGATATCATGAGCCAGGAAATGAATCGCTACGGCATCACCATCATTTCTGTCTCCATTGAAAATGTGGATTTCACCGACGCCTTCACCGACGCCGTTGAAGCCAAGCAGGTGGCCGCCCAGAAGAAGCTGCAGGCCGAAATCGAACAGGAACAGAAGACCATGGAAACCGAGCAGCAGGCCCAGCGCCAGAAGATTGAAGCCGAAGCCGAAGCCGAAGTGAAGAAAATCGCCGCCGAAGCCGAAGCCTATGCCATCACCACCAAGGCCGAAGCCGAAGCCCAGGCCAACCAGAAAATCGCTGAATCCCTGACCCAGGAATTGATCGATTTTACCCAGGTGCAGCAGTGGAATGGCGAACTGCCCCAGTATGTATCCGGCTCCGCCGCCGAAGCCCTGCCCATTCTGGACATCGGCGACATGGAGAAAGAAGACTAATATATAATATATTGCGAGAGGGTCTTTCTTTTGAAAAAGAAAGACCCTCTCGCGCTCTCCCAAAGAAAACTGCTTCTGGATGAATCAAAACGCCATCCAATCGGCTTGCATGCCAGTGAGGCAAATAAAGCAGAGAACAAACGCTGAAGGTTCTCTGCTTTTTTTATGTGCCATGTGTGTTTAGAATATCAAAATCCGGAAGAAAGATTCTTCCGGATTATTTTTCCGTTTCCACTCGTTTGAATCCGGCCTTTTGCGCAGCGCGAATCATGGGCAGATTGGTTTCGGCAGTGGAAAGAATGGCCATTTTTCCTTCGGCAAGAATTTTGGCTATGCAATGAGAAACAAGCTGGGCAGAATAACCACGATTCCGATATTCCGGGCGGGTAATCACCCCTGCCACCTCCCTCGCCTCATCAGCAGCCATCCATATGCCTGCCCGCGCAGCGATTCTTCCATCCCGCCAGATCACATAATCCACCCAATCCTGCCGGGGGCCTTCCGGGAAATATTCCTCTTTGGGAAAGGATTCACACTCCGGGCAGCTATCATAGAATTCTGTGAGTAAATCGTAATAGCGATAGGCGTCAAATTCCTGAATCTTCGCATCAGGGCAGCCGGAAAAATCTTCTTTGGTGCATATAAAATCTAAATACTTCATAAATGCATCCTCTCTATTCCCCTATGCGCCACTGGCACTCAAGTTGGACAGATAAGTACACAGAAACCCAGAGATCGTTTTCTTTGGGAGAGCGCGAGAGGGGATTTCTTTTTTAAAAGAAATCCCCTCTCGCAAATTTCCACATGTCTCTCCGTCAGAACTTGCCGCTGCGGCCGCCAAAGCTGCCGCCGGAGCTGCTGCGGAAGGTGGAACTGCCGCCGCCCCCGCCGGAACGATTGCCGGAATTGGTTTCGATTTTTCTGCGGTGGGTGGTGGTATACAGATAAATATCCTGCACCCGGGTGAGCTGGAAGGAGCCATCCCGCACATAGGAGGATGCGCCGCTTTGCCGGCGGACGGATTTCATCTGCCCCTTGAGCACCAGCGCCACAATCAGCGCGATGACGAAAGCGGCAATCAGGATTATGGGCGCGATTTCCACCATCTGCTGCCAGGGGGTCAGCTGCACGGTAACGAGCGACCAGGACATTGGCAATTCTGAATAGCCATGATCGTAGGCTGCGCCATTTTCTGCCCGCTGAATATATTGCTCAATTTCCTGACGGATAGAACGCAGATAGCGGGTCATGGCGCCATAATAATCGCCGCTGCTGAGATAGGGGGTAATCTTGTCATGGATCCGGTCCAGGCCGTAGTCGGTGAAGATGGAAATGGCCTGGCCATGGGTATCGGTGGTATATTCCCGTTCATACATGGTGAGCAGGAATAAAAGCCCATCCTCGCCGTAGCCCTGCGCCTCGTAATAATCCGCGGCATAGCGCATGATGGAGGAGCCGGAATAGCTGTCTTTCAGCACGATGGCCACATCCAGGCCATATTCATTCCGGATGGCGGCAATTTCCTCCCGCAGGGATTGCTCCTCATAGGCGGTCAGCAAATCCGCCGTATCCACCAGGGCGTCGGAAGCCAGGGCGGGCAGGGAAACGCACAGAAGCGCCAGCAGAATCAGTAAAAATTTCTTCATCTTACAGCACCCCCAACGCAAACAGCAGCCAGGCAATCAGGCATCCGCCTGCGCCAATGCCCAGGAACAGCCCCAGCAGCCATTTCCAGAATTTGCCCTTATCGGTGGGCAAATCCCCGATGAAGCGGCCGGTCTGCCCGTTCATGGCGAAGGTATAGATCTGATCCCTCCAGCGGGTATTGAGCATCCATACGGGCATCAGAATCTGCCGTACGGTGCCATGCTCCAGTTCGATCTGGGTATTGGCGGGGGTGAAGGAGGTATATCCCTGCACGGTGCCCGCCATCATGCTGCGCACGCTTTCCCGGATGCGCTCATTGGCCCGGGGCTGGCATTTTTCTGCGTCCACATCATGGCGCTGGGCCTGATAGCCGCTTAAATAGGCGATCTGGAATTCGCCGGCCTTTTCGCTGTCAAAAGGCTCGATGGATTCCATCATGGTATCATCCATTTTGCTGGAGCCATCCACCGGCACCTGATTAAAGCCGATATGGCCGCCCCGGCGCACCAGGAAATGGGAGGTGCGGGTCACTTCATATTGCCCTTCCCGGCGAATGCTCACCTTCTGGGCGTTATAGGTCACATCCGCCTCTGCGTCGCACTGGAAAAGCCAGAAGGGCACATAAACGCCGGTGATTTTTTCCACCCGGCTTTCATCAAAGAAGCCATTAGGCAGCAGCTTTTTGCCCTTGCAATGATTGCGGAAGGCCTCCTGGGCTTCTTCTTTTGTCTTTTTGAAGGGAATCAGCCCATCCGGGCGATAGGCGCCTTCCAGCACCCCCGGCATAATGGAGGGATTGCCGCAATAGACGCATTCGGTGGCGGCGGTGACGTCATCCGCCAGGATTTCCGCGCCGCAGCTCTGGCAGCGGTATGCCCGCAGATGCTGATTTTCCATGTTGTCAAAGCCGGCGTTTTCCGCCTGCTCCCAATGCATATCCGCATCCGTGGTATTTTTTACGTTGATTTGCGCCGCCTGCTCCAATCCCTCCAGGGGAAAGGAATTGCCGCAGGAGGGGCAATCCAATTGCTGGCTTTCCGCGCCAAAGGTCAGGGAAGAGCCACAGCATGGGCAGCGATAATGAAGGGCTTCCATCATGCAGATCATCTCCTTTCATCTGCATCCCAAAGAAGAATCGGGCGATTATTCCTTGCCCTCATAGCGCCTGCAGATGGTATATTTGGAAATGGCGGATTGCACCGCCTCCGGGCAGGCGAAGGAAATCATTTCGGCGATATAGGGGGGCAGGAAACGATTATATTTGATTTCCAGAATCAGGGTTTCCTCCGTATCCATAACGGGCACGGTGGGCAATTGCGCATTGAACAGATCGGTGCTGAAAAGGCCGGAGCGCAGCTTCATATCAAAGGTAATGCGCACTTCCTCTGCCGGATGCAGATAGGCCTCCCGTTCATAATCCACGATCACCACGGGATGCAAAAGCCGGGTGCGCATTTCCCGGTAGACGTCGCGCAGAAGGCCGCTCTTGGTATTTTCCAGGCCGGTGGGATCGCAGGCGATCAATTGCTCCGCCAGATCCCGGGAAATCTTTGCCGAGCGCTTGGAAATCATGGAGCCCACCTTCGTTTTGCATTCCATGAAAACTTCCTTATCGGAAAGATTGTAAATGCGCATGCGGTATTTATCGCGATCCTTGACGCCACTGATTTTATCATACAGCGCATCATCAAAAATCGTATCAAAATACAAAGAACGGATATGATAGGATCCGCCGTTCTTCACCGCATTGGGATCCAGATGCAAAATCCCCTTCAGGCATCGGGAAAGCACCTCATACTGAGACCAGGAAATATAGAATTTTAATTCATGGCGAAGCGGCAGGGCCATCTTTTATGCCCCCGCTTCGGTCTGGCAGGCCACCAGGGTGGCGTCATGCACGCCATTGATATCCAGCATCTGGCTAACCAGATTGGCCCGGTGATCCAGGCGGATTTCCACAGTCATTTCCGCGCCGGAGCGGGTAACGGTCTTGGAACGCATGCGATAAAAGCGTACGCTGCGCTTGAGCTCATTTTCAATATCGGCCTGGGCAAATTCATCATAATGCAGCACCAGCAGATAGCCGTTGGGATTGCGCAGCCGCACATAGGAAAGCACCAGCAGGATGATGGAAATGCCAAGCAGCGCCACAATGGCAATGATATAGGCATTGGAGCCCAGCAGGATGCCCATGGTGATGGCCCAGAACATATAGGCGGTATCCAGGGGATCCTTGACGGCAGTACGGAAACGCACGATGGACAGGGCGCCCACCATGCCCATGGAAAGCGCCACATTGCTGCCGATGGCCATAACCACGGGGGTGGTAACCAGGCAGAGCAAAATCAGCGTCATGGTAAAGGAGGGGGAATACAGAACGCCCCGGAAGGTCTTTTTATAAACAGTGGAAATGATCAGGCCCGCCACCAGCGCCGCCACCAGCGCGATGGCCACATTGATGGGGGTGAAGCTGGAAAGCTGGCTGGCAAACCAATCGGAAAAGCTGGAGCCATGGGCCACGTCATTAAAGGTGATATTCCCGGTGAGAAGAGAAATTGCGTTCATCTTGATTTCCTCCCTGTTTTTTCCCTTTGTTCATAGTACACGATTTTTTTCTTCAAGTCAATCTTCATCCGGATTTTCCGGCATTTCCCCGAAATAATGCAGCATTTCCGCTTTATTCAGGGAAAAGGCCTCCTGCACCAGGCCGTAGAATTTATAGGGGCGATACCGCATGGTTTCCTTCATACGATCCACGCGCACCTGCCAATAGCGCAGATAGCCATCGGCGGAGGTGGGGGAATCGCTGTTGATGGTGGGCTCCTTGTAGGGGGCCCAGCGGGCGTAATGCATGGGCAATTCCGCCTTGATCATTTCTGTGCATTCATCCAATTGGCCGATCATCACTTCGGTGGTCAGGGTCTGGAAAATCACGCCCAGGCGGGTAAGGAATTGATCCCGGATTTCGGGCACTTCCAGCATTTTGCGGAAAATCACGTTATTGATTTCCTGCTGGCCCATGCCCACTTCCTTCTGATAGGACCAGGGGCTGTTGAACCCGGAATTATACAGGCCGTAATCCAGGTCAAAGATCAGGCATTTCCATTTGCCCCCGGGCAGCTTGTAATACATGATATTACCGGGGTCGGAATCCCCGAAATACATCTTGATGGCGAACCATTCGATGAAGCTGTCCACATCGATGTTATCGTAGAGATACTGAAGATCTTCGGCGTTGGCGCCGGGGGAGAGGGTTTTGAATTTTTTCAGCATGCTGCTGTATTCAGCGCTGCTGCCCTGCACCAGGGACCAATTGCCCCGGGCGATGGTGATATTTTCGTAAATATCCATATCCTTTTCCAGATCCAGCCCTTCGTGCTGGGCAATGGAAAAACGATCCTTCCGCTCCCGCAGGTTATAATGGCCCCAGTATTGCCCGTTGAGATAAACCACCACCGGCCGCCAGGCCAGGGTAAGAATATCCGAATCCAGATAATTATCGATCAATTTGGTCTGCACCCCATCGGCCACCCGGGTCCATACGTTATCGTTGCCCGAATTGCGCAGGGTGAAGGATTTATAGTATTCGTAATCCCGGTCGCCCTCAAAGAGGGGATAATTGAAGTATTTTTCCCCCAGGGAGGCCTGGGCGCGAACCTTAAAGGATTTCTGGGGCATATCCAGGGAATAGGCCCCCAGCAGATCCATCTTGACCCCCTGGGAAATATAGCTTTCGCCGGTATCCACATGGAAAAATTCCACATAGCCGGGCCGGTCGATCTTGCCCCAGTTGCGGTAGACCGGGGTTTCAAAGGGCAGCTCGCTCTTATCCACCACCGTGCAATAACGCAGATCGGGGGCTTCGGAAAGCAGGCCGGTCTGATCATCCCAAAGCTCATAGGGATCGCATACCATGGATACCACGTCAATGGTATGATAGGTATTCATGATATAGCTGGCAGTGACCGTTTCCGAGGGCTGCAAGCCGCTTTCAAAGGCCCGGGCCCGGATGACCACCGTTTGCCCCACTTCCATGGGGCCGGTATAGATCGTGCTGTTATCCAGGGTGGGGATGGCGCCGTCGGTGGTATAGCGCACCGTGGTGCCCTCAGGCACCGTGATGCTTACCGTGATCACGCCTTCATACAGGCCGCTGGCGGTTTCAAAAACCGGGGTTGCGCTGTAGCCGTGAAAGCCGGTGCCGTTGGCCGCGCCGGGGGTAGGGGCGTCATAATAAAAAAGGCCGCTCGCCCCCAGCGTCCTGCCATAGGATACATCGGACGGAATCTGGGGAAGATACAGCCGGTCCAGCACCCGGCCGGTGGGGTCGGATAAAGTCATGATTTCGCCGCCTGTGCGCGTCAGGGAATAGGAGGCGCGCAGCCGGGAGGCATTACTCTGGGATTCATCCGATCCATCCAGCATGATAATTTTATATTCCCCGGGAGAAATGGACGTTCCCTGGGGGAACGTCCATTTTCTGGGCCAGCTGATATTATCGCTCAGTCCCCAGCCGGAAAGATCCCAGCGTTGCGTGGATGAATTATAGATTTCCACATAATCCCCGGCCGGCAGATCGGAAACGGCCTTGATCACGCTGGCGGAGGACATGACTTCCGAAATATAAACGCCGGTGTGGTTGATGGCCCGCAGATAATCATCCGCCCGGTTGGCGCCCATCTGATTATTGGGAGCGCCGGGGGTGGCCATGGTATAATGCTTCCAGCCCAGGCTGTCGGGATCCCGGCCATAGCTCTGATCCCGGCCTACGCCGTAAACCACCACCCGATCCACCAGTTCGCCGGACAGGGTGGAAAGCACCAGGGTTTCCTCTTCGGCGTTGATGGAGAAATTGGTGTGGGGATAGCGGGTACTTTCTTCCACCTTATCCTTGCCGGAGCAGAAAACCAGATAATAGCCCCGGGCGGGAATCACCGCATCCTTGGGGAAGGTCCATTTAATGGGCTTGAGTTCATCATCGGAAAGGGCCAGATTGGCCAGGGAAATATCCTGATCGCTGATATTATAAAGCTCCACCCAGTCGGAAAGCTCGTCATCCTCATCCCGGAGGCCGGAGCGGGGGGAGGGCATGACCTCGTTGATCATCAGCACGCCGGGGGTGATGGAATAATGATCCAGATAATCCCGGTGGCCCTCTTCGCCGTTTTCAAAGCCGGGGGAATAATCGTAATGCTTTTCAAAATATCCTTCCGCATTCCGGGCATAGCATTCATCGCTGTTGAGGGTGGGCACATCCACCGCATCGATGGCCAGGCCGGAGGCGTCAAATAAATATACGGATTCGCCCAGGGAAGAAAGCTTGAATTTGGCATGCAGGGTATCTTGGGGATCATCCCGGTTTACGTCATCGCAGAAAACGATGATCTTTTCCCCGGCCGCCAGCGTAATATCCGGGAAGAGGAAAATAATCCGGTCGGAGCGATCCGAAAGCCCCACGCCCTTGATATTCATGGGGGTATCCAGGGTATTTTCGATTTCCACCCAATCGCCGAATTTGCCTTCTTCATCCGGAAGGGCGGCGGCATTATCCGTCATGATTTCGCTGATCTGCAATCCCCCGTGGGTGGATGTGAGCCCCGTATTGGATGCATTGAAGGCCTGAATCGTTTTTTCCTTGGGCATGATAATAATAAATAAAAGCAGCACGGCGGCCATCGCCAATAAAAGCGGCATGCGCACATCCCGCTTGAAGCGCCGCGAAGAGCGTCTTGATTTCGCCATGGGCCATTCCTCCTTTCGGTCCAGCTTCTATTATAGCACAGAAACCTTCTATATAAAAGCCACTCACAAAAATTTACACGCAGGACATATGCGAAAAAACGGGGAAACCGTCCTTTTCATCCAAAGGGCAGCTCCCCCGTTTTCGGATTCCTTTTTTCAGCCGCCCAGCAGGGCCTGATCAAAATCAAAGAGGGCGGCATTGATATCGAAAATATTGTAATGCTTCTGCTGAATAAAATATTCCACAATGATATCGCCGATATGGCTGTGGGAAAGAATATACCCCGCCCGGGAAAGAAACAGATTGGTTTCCTCCAGATTCAGCTCCAGGGCAATGGCCAGGGCCAGGGCGGTGGTTTTCTTGGGGCGGTATTGGGAATCAACGCGGATTTTGGAAAATAATTTCCGGCTCAGGTTGGCCTTTTTATATACCTGCGGATCCTTCAATCCTTTTTCATCAATGATGCGGAAAAGCGCCTGGGAAAAGGATTCATCCAGGTTTTTCACGGCGTCCTGCAGGCAGGGCGCAGGGGCGGGCGCAGGCAGATCGCAGATTTCCGGCCGGCCGGGCCTTTTTGCCATTTCCCTAAAAGCCGGCATGGGGGCGGCCTGCGCAAATTCATTGGTGCGCATGCGCTCTGCCTGCCGGGAATACAGATGCGCATCCACATAATGATCGTCGATATAGGCGGCCACATCGGCAAAGCGTTTGGTGCTGAAATGGAAGGCGTCGCTGGAAAACACCGCCAGATAAATTTCCATTTCCTCCATCAGAAGAAAATCCGATATGGCGCGATGGGCGATTTCGATGGCCTGATCCTTGGGATAGCCGTATATGCCGCTGGAAATCAGGGGAAAGGCGATGCTTTTCAGCTTCTTTTTCCGGGCAATATCCAGGCAATTGCGATAGCAGGCATACAAAAGGGCGGATTCGCTGTTGCCGCCGCCCTGCCATACGGGCCCGGCGGTATGGATGATATAGCGGGCGGGCAGGGCATAGCCCTTGGTGATCACCGCATGCCCGGTGGGGCAATGGCCGATTTTTTCACATTCCTTTTTCAGCTTTTCCGCCCCGGCCGCCGAAAAAATGGCGCCGCAAACCCCGCCGCCCGGCTTCAGGGCCGTATTGGCGGCATTGACGATGGCGTCCACCTGCATTTTTGTAATATCCTGGCGGATGATCTGAAAGGGCATGGAACAGGCCTCCTTTCACCGGCGCTTAGCCGCCCTGATGATTGCGGTTGGGGCCCCGGAGGAAATCTCCCTCCCCCGCCGGATGGGCCATGGGGATGATCACCCGCTGACCGGCCACGGATACGGTGGAAAGATATTCCCCGGTTTCTGCATTTTGAATACTCTCTACCGGAATGGGGAAAACCCCGGCGGGGGAGAGCAATTCCAGGGTATCGCCCACATAGAAGCGATTTTTCAGATGCAGCGTGGCCAGGCCGTTTTCCCATTTTTCCACCCGGGCCACATATTCCATTTCCTGGGAAAATCCGCCGGCCCCGGCGGCCGGCTGGGGCGCGCCGAAATAAAAGCCGGTATTGAAGGGGCGATGGCTGGCCTTTAATAATTCCTTTTCCAATTCAGGAAGCAGCGCACGATAACTTTCTTCGCTGATTGCCAGTGCATCCAGCGCCCGGCGATACGCCCCCACCACCGTGGAAACATAATATTCCGTTTTCATCCGGCCCTCGATTTTCAG